>NZ_JACBNY010000013.1 GCF_013449735.1 Pseudolactococcus laudensis | reverse complement strand
CGAGACAACTATTTAATTCTACCAAAACTTTTTTGACTTGTCAACACCTTTCTGAAAAGTTTTTTTATTTTCTTTTCTTTCGTTCGTGACCTGTCGTTTTGAGTACTTTATTATCTTATCAAATCTGACTTAACATGTCAACACTTTTTTGTTTATTTTTCTCTTTTTCTTAAAATTACACTTTTTTGTCCTGTTTTTAACGTTTATTTATGTCTATTTATAGCAAAAAACAGAGCTTTTTGCTCTGTCTTTTAGTTTTTTTCTGTATAAATATTCCCTAATGTGACATAAATCGATCTATTTTCGACGTCTATGCTCTCAATTTTTAAAATTGATTTATAGTCAGAAATCAGGCGCTCACCTTTAAATGGTCCTTCTGCAAATACTGCAACCCCTGCAAGGAGACAGTCGAACTCATGGACCAGAGACTTCATCCCATTCAATGTACCGCCGCCCTTCATGAAATCATCAACAATCAGCACGCGTTGCCCTGGGGCAAGAGAGCGCTTAGAAAGGGTCATATTCTCTACTTTAGAGCTTGAGCCTGACATATAGTTGACGTTGAGGGTCGCACCTTCTGTGACTTTAGGGTCGCGTCTGACGATGACGAACGGGACATCTAGGATGCTACTAACTGCTTGTGCAATGGGGATGCCCTTTGTGGCAATGGTCATTATCGCATCGATTTGTTTGCCGACGTATTCGTGGGCGATGATTTTGCCGATTTTATCGAGATTTTTTGGGCTGCCTAAGATGTCCGAGAGGTAGATATACCCCCCAGGCAAAATGCGATTGCTTTCTGTCATGAGGTCAGCAATTTCTGTTGCGATGACGCGGGAATTGTCATCAGAAATAGCTGGTGTGAAAATGACCCCACCTGAAACTCCTGCAAATGTTTCAACTGTTCCGACTTCTGTTTCATCAAATATGCGTTTGATGATGACTAAATCTTCAGAAATAGATGATTTTGCTGCACCGTATCGCTCACTAAAAAAAGATAGGGTCGTGAGTTGTCTCGGGTGATTCAACAAATAGTTGGTGAAATCCACCAATCGTTCACTTCTTTTCATACTGCAACCTCTTTCACTAACTATAATTTATCAGGTCATTTTTTGGATTTGTTTTTCTGGTTTGCCAACATTTCCGAACTTAATCTGTTAGTTCCTAACAAATTCTGACGCGATAGCTATCTGTAATGTATGTTACTGCGCATTACATCGCTTACATCTTCTATTATATCAAAAAAACACGAACAATTAAAATTGTTCGTGCTTTCTGGTTAAAATTAACCTTGATTTTTCTTGATGATTGCTTCTTGTACTGATTTAGGCACATCTTCATAGTGGTCAAATACCATCATGAAAGTACCACGTCCTTGTGTAGATGAACGAAGTGTTGTAGCATAACCAAACATCTCAGCAAGTGGTACAAATGCATGAACGATTTGGCTGTTACCATGTGCTTCCATACCTTCAACACGTCCACGACGAGCTGTTACGTGGCCCATGATATCCCCAAGATTTTCTTCAGGAACAGTAACTGTTACTTTCATCATTGGTTCAAGGATAACTGGGTTCGCTTTAGGTGCTGCAGCTTTCAAAGCGTAAGATGCTGCCACACGGAAGGCCGTTTCATTCGAATCGACATCATGGTATGAACCATCGTAAAGTTTTGCTTTAACGTCTACAAGTGGGTAACCAGCAAGGACACCATTTTGCATTGCTTCTTCCAAACCTTTTTCAACGGCTGGGATGTATTCACGAGGTACCACACCACCAACGATAGCGTTTTCGAATTCGAAACCTTTACCTTCTTCATTTGGTGTGAACTCAACCCAAACGTGACCGTATTGACCTTTACCACCTGATTGACGAACGAATTTACCTTCGGCTTGAGTGACAGGCGCACGGAATGTTTCACGGTATGATACTTGTGGCGCACCAACGTTGGCATCAACGTTGAACTCACGACGCATACGGTCAACAAGGATATCCAAGTGAAGTTCACCCATACCAGCGATCAGTGTTTCACCAGTTTCGATGTTTGTTTCAACGCGGAATGACGGATCTTCTTCAGCAAGTTTTTGAAGGGCAACACCCATTTTATCTTGGTCAGCTTTAGATTTAGGCTCAACCATGACTTGGATAACTGGTTCTGGGAATTCGATAGATTCAAGAATAACTGGATTCTTTTCGTCTGTCAATGAGTCACCAGTCGTTGTGTCTTTCAGACCAACAGCGGCAGCGATGTCACCTGAGTAAACATCGTTGATTTCATTACGTGTGTTAGCGTGCATTTGAAGGATACGTCCGATACGTTCGCGTTTGCCTTTTGAGGCATTTAATACGTATGAACCAGCTGACAAAACACCTGAATAAACACGGAAGAATGTCAAACGACCTACAAACGGGTCAGTCATTACTTTAAAGGCAAGAGCTGCAAATGGTGCAGAATCGTCAGCTGGACGTTCTGTGTCTTCACCGTCAGGTGTTACACCTTTGATAGCTGGCACGTCAACTGGGCTTGGCAAGTAGTCAACAACCGCATCAAGCATCATTTGAACACCTTTGTTCTTGAAGGCAGAACCTGCAAGCATTGGGTAGAATTCAACGTTGATTGTCGCTTTACGAATAGCAGCTTTCAATTCAGCTTCGCTGATTTCTTCGCCTTCAAGATATTTCATCATGATGTCTTCATCAGTATCAGCAACAGCTTCAATCAATTTAGCACGCCATTCTTCAGCTTGCTCACGGTATTCTTCTGGAATTTCTTCGTCAAGAATATCTGTACCAAGGTCATTTGTATAAACTTCGGCACGCATTGTTACCAAGTCAATGATTCCTTCGAAGTCTTCTTCAGCTCCGATTGGAATTTGGATTGGGTGAGCGTTTGCGTTCAAACGGTCATGAAGTGTAGACAATGAGTAGAAGAAGTCTGCACCGATTTTATCCATTTTGTTGGCAAATACGATACGTGGTACACCATATTCAGTTGCTTGACGCCAAACTGTTTCAGTTTGTGGTTCAACACCTGATTGGGCATCCAATACAGTTACTGCACCATCCAAAACACGGAGTGAACGTTGTACTTCGATTGTGAAGTCCACGTGACCTGGTGTGTCGATGATGTTGATACGTGTGTCATGCCATGCAGCTGTTGTTGCAGCTGATGTGATTGTGATACCACGTTCTTGCTCTTGGGCCATCCAGTCCATTTGTGATGCCCCTTCGTGGGTTTCACCAATTTTGTGGATTTTACCAGTATAGTAAAGTACACGCTCAGTCGTTGTTGTTTTACCAGCGTCGACGTGAGCCATGATACCGATGTTACGAGTGTTTTCAAGTGAAAATTCGCGTGCCATTGTATAGGTCTCCTAATATATATGTTTGAGTGAAAAATACTAGGAAGGCAGGTCGCCCACCTAGTATTTTTCTTGAGTTACTTTGTTTAATTTTTCCCAGTTGGGTTCTCACAATGTTATCGTGGTTAAATGATGTTTTGTGAGAAATTGCTGGTGCGCCTTGCTGTTCTGACGAAATGACAAAGTTTACCGCAATTTTGATTTTGCTAGAGCTAGGTGCTTGATTTTCTGATCGCCGCGTACTGAGGTACGCAAGTGAAGAAAAGCGAGTGCATAGCCGACGCAAAATCGAAATTACCAACGGAAGTGAGCGAAGGCACGGTTGGCTTCAGCCATTTTATGTGTGTCTTCACGTTTTTTAACTGCAGCACCAGTGTTGTTAGCTGCGTCCATGATTTCTTTAGCTAAACGGTCTTGCATTGTATGCTCACCACGTTTGCGAGCGATTGTTACCAACCAACGCAAACCAAGTGTTACACGACGTTCTGGACGTACTTCAACTGGGACTTGGTAGTTTGACCCACCAACACGGCGAGCGCGAACTTCAAGAACTGGCATGATGTTTTCCATTGCTTGTTCAAATACTTCGATAGCTTCTGTTCCAGTAGCTTCTTTGATTTGTTCGAAAGCGCCGTAAACGATGCTCGCTGAAGTACCACGTTTACCATCAAGCATAACGCGGTTGATAAGGCGAGTGACTACGACTGAGTTATAAAGTGGATCTGCCAAAACTTCACGTTTTGGTGCACGATTTTTACGCATTTATCTTATCTCCTTTCAGATTATGCTTTTGGTTTTTTAGTACCGTATTTAGAACGGCCTTGTTTACGATCTGTTACACCTGCAGTATCAAGTGCACCACGAACGATATGGTAACGTACCCCTGGAAGGTCTTTTACACGTCCACCACGAAGTAATACCACGCTGTGTTCTTGTAAGTTGTGACCGATACCTGGGATATAAGCTGTTACTTCAATCAGGTTTGACAAACGCACACGTGCGAATTTACGCAAAGCTGAGTTGGGTTTCTTAGGTGTCATTGTACCAACACGAGTAGCAACCCCACGTTTTTGTGGTGAGTTTGTTTTCGTTTGAACTTTTTTACGGCTGTTGAAACCAACGTTCAATGCTGGAGCAGTTGATTTAACAACTTTTGATTTACGTGGTTTGCGAACCAATTGGTTAATAGTAGGCATTTCTTGCTTGCTTTCAGAAGTTTATTTTGACTGACGTCAACAAGCGATAATAAACTTGAAAGCATTCCTTTCGTTTTTTCGTTTTGGGTGTGTCGGTATATGGTCGCTTATGCCAAGTTCCGACAAGAAGTTTGGATACTACATGTTAAGAGACTGAGGACGGTGCGCCTAGCGCAAACTTCCATAGAAAGTTAGTCCGAGGTTCAGTTACTCAAAAACATGCTCCTTTTGTTTGACCAAATGAAAAAGTATCGTTTATCAGTTTATCATATCTAGGATAGTCTGTCAAGTTTTTTGGTTCCGTATGGTTTGTGTAAATATTTAAGGGCTAGTTAAATTTCAAATCAAACAAAAACACCCCCATTGCGTTAAACTTGCAGTTGAAAATTACTCAAGTGCAGTAGTCAAACAATCATCCTTAGTGCTAAAATATTGATAATCATACTATTTTTTGTCATATCAAAAAGTCTATTGAACAAGCATATTATTGATAGAGCGATTAACATCTCAAGCTCACTCCTCGGTATTATCTCAAACTACAACGATCATATATCCCGACAAACTCATACTGTTCTACCAAGAGTACGCTCCATGAGGAAAATCTCTCCACAAAATTGTAAAACAACATTATGATTCTTACCGATTTCGTATTGTTTTGGCAAAACAATACGAATTTCGCACAAAAACGACCTTTTTCTTACCAATTTCGCATTGTTTTGCCAAAAGAATACCGATTTGGTAAAAAAATCTGATGTGAAAAAACTCGGATTCATGCAGCGAATAATACGAAAAAAAAGAGTCAAGTAAACCTTGCCAGTTTACTTGGCTCTTTTGATTAATGAGGATTTTCACCCCCACACCTTTTTAAATCTTAGGACCCGCTGTTAGCGTCCAGGTTAAAACAGTTTCATAATCGCCTTCTTTAAGTTTACCATTGTCTTGAAGGTAGAACCCTGCACCGTCTACTGCCTTATACCAATTACTGGTCGGTTTGACTGTTTCCAACATTCCTTTACCAGATTGAGACTGATGCTCATAGACAAGTTGTGGCGCGCCACTTTCCAATGACGCCAATACACCACCATCCTTTTCACGGAAGAAAAGCGTATCTTTTAATACCGTCTTTTTATCCGTTGAAGTTAACGGCTGAGACTGCTGAACAGTTAAATTCCAGCCATCTTTAGTCGCTCGGCGGTAATCATTGACAACTAACTCATTTGTAAAAGCAGCAGCATACATCTTCCCTCTACTTTTAGGCGAAATTAACTGACTGCCAAAGTTAATGTCTGGCACACTAGATAGCGCCACCGCGCCCTTATAACTCAGGTCATAAATGTAGATAGGCACATCGATAGGCGTTGTTGCATCCGTAATCGTTGTCTTTGTAGGCTGTGTCACTGTTGACGGCAATAAATTACTTGGAACGTAAGTATAACCAGTTGGGATATTCGTTTGGGTATAAAATGCATCCGTCCAATCAATTGTATTCCCAATATGTGCTGGGGTCAATTTACCAACTTGCTCACTACCAATCGTCGCCTTATCAGATGCAATCTCTGCGCCTGTAAACGGGTCAACATAAGTATAAGTCACATTTGGGTTGGCATCCGTATAGACATAGATGTTATAGGTATAGGTTTCATTATCCATTGGTACAATGGCGTAATTCGCCTGACCGAAACTATCCCCATTATCATTGTCGGTAGCACTATCGCCATCAGGCTGACCATTACTACCTTGGGGCGCACCCGAGTAAACCTGCTCATCAATCGCCCATTTATAACCTGCGGGCATCTTATCAATGGCAAATTCTTTGGTCGCAAGGTTGAAACTCTGACCCACGAAATTGACATTGTCGACCAAGGTCATATCGGTATCGCCTACCTTGTTACCATTCTGGTCGATATAGTTAATCTTGACCTCACCAACACCTGAACCTTCCAGCTTGAATTCACGTGTCGTATTAGGAAAGACATTTTTATCTAGTCTACCAGAGTTATCAGCTATACTACTATTTTCCCTTATCTCTAGCACCTTAAAGGTTTTGGTAAAGTTTGGATTATATCTTGAATCATTAGTATCCGTCCAACCTCGGATAGTAGCGTTCGTAAAGCGCATTCTCCCACCCATTTGGTCAGACGTATTGAATACTGCTGTTGCTTTATTTTTAACATTACCACTTGCATCTAGAATCTCTGCGTGCAATTTTTTTGGTGAAATAAAGCGAATCGTACCACTTGAGACTTGAATAGGAGGGCTATTAACACTCAAACGTTGACTGAGTTCAAGAACAAGTCCTGCATTAAAAACAATTGTTATCCTCTTTCTTTAAATAGATATTTTCGTCTTAAAAATTAGTTAGCGCCTGCTACTAAAGTCCAGTCAACTGTCGCTTTGTGTGTGCCTTTAGTAATCTCTTTTGCAGGGACATGGATTTTTACATCAGAAGGATTATACCACACAGCTGACGTGTCCCCTTTTGATTGAGGATTCGCTGTTAAGAATTCAACAGATGATGTTTGCGAAATCGTAGTTATTGCACCTTGAACTAATTTTGGTTCTTGATTTGCGAATTCCGATGATGTCTTAGCATTTTCAATTGTAATTGTTGTGCCAGTCAATTTACCAGAGTCAAACGTTGATAATTGTGCTAAAAGTGTCCAGTCATGTTTATCAATCCGACCATCATGAACTTCTATTGCTTGAGAATAGGCTGTTGTATTCCATGGTGTTGCAATTTGTTCCATGGTCAATACTTTACCTGAAAAAATATCTGCTGCGCCTACTTCATGCTTACCAAAGCTGAAGTTTTTTGGAGCATAAGCCAAGAACAACCCCCCAGTAGGACCCGTAATTTGTTCATTAGGATAGTCTGGATCTTTTGGATCAATTGGCAATGGCGTTCCTGGTTTTTGTGGATTTGTTGGTGTTACAGGTGTTGTTGTATCATTGTCAAACTCAATGCTACCTGCTGTTGAGCGATCCAAAAGTGGATCTGCGCTAACAACAACAGTTGCTGCGTTTGCTGCAAACACTGCTAATGCCAGTGCTGAAAGTAATTTTATTTTTGTCATGACTCCCTTTTCTTTTTAAAAGCATGTGTAATTGTGATTAACGATTACATTTCTGGTGATATTGCTGCTGTCCAGATGACGCTAAATGAATAACTCTCATTTAAAAAATCTGTGTAGTCGGGAATATGTAGCTCCATCCCATTCGCAGCCCAGCTATAAGATGAAATTGCTTTACCACGTGTGTCTGCTTTTCCTTTTGTCCGCCAAATTTCTAGCGGGGTTGTATCTGTGATATAACCATCAAAAGTTTCAAAATTTGTTGTGTCGACTGCCGCACTGTCTTGATTCAACTCATTTCTCGCCTCGCCTTTCGGCATCCAGAGCATGGCGCCTTCTACTTTGTGTGCCCCACTAGCAGAAGTAATTTTATCTTTGAGTTGAACACTAATGTGCCAACTTGCGCCGTCTGTGCTACGATTATCCATCATTTGCAAATGATAGAGTTCATCTTCGTAGAAAGCCGCATCCCCACGTGAATGGTAAACTGAAACACCATCTGAATCACTAATCTGTCCAAAAGACAACTTTGCAGGGACATGACTTAAACCAAAGTCTGTTTCCTCATTTATGCTTAAAAGCTTGGGGTTCTCTGCAGTTGCTTTTGAATAATTTTGCTCATTATCTTCTTCATAAGCAGTCAGGGCTCCCTTTTTCCCTGGAAACGGCTTACTTGGATCTCTTGGATCGCGCGGTGTACTTATTATTTTCTTTTGAGAAAATTCTATACCCGCTCCAGTCTTCCCTTCACTTGTCGTTTCAGCATTAACGAGTAATGAACTGCATAACAACACGGAGGATAACAAAACCAAAATTGACCTTTTCATCTAATCTCACCTCCTCCTCGTATAACCCATAATAGTTACTCAAATTATGATATTATGACTAATATCTAAACTCTTACTTGTCCACTTTACCAAAAACATATAGTTTGAAAAATAGATAAACAGGACAAATACTTGTAATTTCAGGACTTTGTTTCCTGTTTTTCTTTTTTTTGCACATTTAATTAAATAATCAACAATCACCTATTTGCTCATTATTCCACCCCTAATCCTATCCTCAAATTGACCAAAAAACCTTTAAAACAACCTTTCAAACCAAAAACCACCGAAACAAATATTCCAGTGGTTTTTATATATAGTTTAATGTTTATTTCGTTATTATATCGCTTAGCGCTTGACATATCCACAAAACTTTTATGATTTTATTATGTTATAATGTCATTTGGCACCTCTTGGTCTAGAAAGGAGGTGTTTCAAATGTTAGATTTTATATCTAAGATACTAGCAGACATCATAGCTGGTGTATTGCTCAGCATCATCATTAGGATGATGACAAACAAGGACGACTAATCTAGACCAGTTGCCTTGACACACGCTTTAAATAAGTGCAAAAAAAGAGCTATGTATACCACTACATAGCTCTTTGTGTTAGATTTTGTATCTAAGATATAACCTTATTGTACCATAATACATCGCCATGTCAACTCAAGACAGCCATAAAGTACGCTTTTAAATTCTGTGTGCGAAATTCGTATTGTTTCTCAGAAAGATTACCGTTTTCGCACAAAAAACAGCATTTTTTTACCAATTTCGTATTGTTTCTCAGAAAGATTACCGATTTCGCACATCAAACGGCTTTTTTACCAATTTCGTATTCTTTCTCAGAAAGATTACCGTTTTCACACAACAAACGGCTTTTTTTTACCAAGTTCGTATTGTTTCTCAGAAAGATTACCGTTTTCACACATCAAACGGCTTTTTTTTACCAATTTCGTATTCTTTCTCAGAAAGATTACCGTTTTCGCACATCAAACGGCTTTTTTATACGAATCTCGTATTGTTTCTCAGAAAGATTACCGATTTCACACATCAAACGGCTTTTTTTACCAATTTCGTATTGTTTCTCAGAAAGATTACCGTTTTCACACAACAAACGGCTTTTTTTTACCAATCTCGTATTGTTTCTCAGAAAGATTACCGTTTTCGCATCGTATTTTTGTGCGAAATTGGTATCAAAATCACTGCTTATACGTGGGCAAGCACAATCACCACCACACCACATCACCACCACCACACCCACACTCAACCAACAAAAAAATCTGCCCACACCATGCGGGGCAGATTTTATTATCACTCGTCTTTATCTGAGCGACGGCGTTTGCTTGCGATAATAAACAAGCTCACGACAAGCGCTAGACCGACTAAACTGATCCAGACACGCTCTGTGTCCGACGTCTTAGGCATTGCTTTTGCAGCTCCTGCCTCTTGTGTATCGGCTAAAACATTTTTATAAGTCAGCGTGATTGTGCCATCCGTCCGGATTTTCGACACCTTCAAGTCACCCGCGTCTATCTGATAAACCGGTGTCACCTTGGCAAAGTCTAAGTCCGCTTTCGTCACTTCCTCATTGACAGGCGTTACCGTCAAGTCACTCGCATAGGGCAAAACGACCGAACCTTGCTCCTGATATGTCTTATCCCCGATTTTGAAAGTACCACCTGCCATGACGACCTTAACCGTCACCTTCTCAGGCACCACCGTCTCAACCGTGAGGTCAGCAATCTTGTTCGCGTTCCCCTCATCGAGCGTATCAGCCGACGCCAAACCCGCCACCAGGAAAGTCGCGAGAATCAGCAGAAAAGTCATGATTTTCTTCTTCATCGCCTACCCTCCCTTCACGAGCCTAACAGCATAGCTGAAATTGCCCTTGAAAGCACCACCAGACAACACGCTGTCCCAGTCAGACGCCTGCACCACCGAAGTGTGCGTTGTTTTGCCCGACCTGAACATGTCGATAACTGAGTTAGATGTTGTGATTTTACTATCATCGTCAGCACGTCGATGCTCTATCTTTAAAGTATCTTTACCATTTGTCAAGCCGACTAGCCCATCAGGGGTGGCATTCATCGCCAACAGCTGAATTTGCTCATCCTCTTGAAGGAGCGCATCCACCGTCACTTGCAGATACTGTTTCTCAGTCGCCAAGTGTTCAAAACTCATTCACCTTGAGCTGAACATCCGGATAGCCTCTGATTTGGATGCTCTCCTGTTTGCCGGGCGTGCTGGCTTTTTCTTTCTTCGTGTCGCTTTGTGCGCTGTCTAAATTCAGCGCGTTTTGTAGTGTTTGAGGTAACTTCTGTGGGTGTTTCACGAAAAATGCGCTCCCCCCAGCAATCAGTAAAACGAGTAGTGTGATAAGTAGCAACAAGCCGCGTTTTTTCTTGCGCTTGTCACCCGTTGGTGTCGCTGTTTCAACCAGCGTGTCTGTGTTTTCAGGTTTATTTTCCAAATCCTGCCCCCTTCATTTCTTTTCTAAGTTGCATTTGAGTTAGTAGTTGACTTTTTATCTTTATTCTTCGTCCGTAGGCAAAGTCAAGCCAACTTCGAATGTAATCGCCCCTGTATAGTTACCTGCGACTTGCGGTGTACCCGTGACGGTTGTTGTGAATGCTTGCGCAGCAGGATCAGTGGTCTTTGCCAAGCCATCGGCATCTGATGACGTGATTGATTTCACGAGACTATTACCAGTAAGTGCCGGACCACTAGTACCCAGTTTCAAGTTGTAAGCCATGTTCGTACCAGCATTTGTTAATACTGTACTGTTACCACTTGCTACACTCACCTTAATCACACTGTTAAGTGGAATCGTCCGATTAGTACCGTTCCAAGCTTTAATCGTTACATCATTGCTAGATCCCTCGAGGGTGCCGTTGATAAGCGCTGGAATTGTAACCGTATAAGTCGGTGCCTCATGAATTTTCCAAGTGATTTTACGGGTCAAAGCTTTTGCATCCGTGTCAATACTCGCTAGGAATTTGTTATAAGCATCTAGCGCTGTATTGTACGCACTCGGACTTGCTGAATCCGTCATAACAACTGAGTCACCACCAGTTGTAAAGGTCGGTGAACCAACTGCGACAGATGCCTGAGAGTTGTAGCCAATCCGTGAGAAAGTTGCATCAGTAAAAGCTTGTTTATAATCCTGTGGGGCAGTTTTCTTGAAGTAGAGACTACTATCAGATTCACGCGCATAGTTCGAATTACCAATAGAGGCGTCCAGAACAGCCGCCGATTTCACGCGCACATTGTAAGCATCCGGCACAAGTAAGACTTTCACTTCTTCCGAGGCAAATGCAGTACTGCTTGCTGGCGTTCTCGCAAGATATTCACCAGAGTAGAGATTGTTTATCGTGTTACCTGGTGTGTAAGTACCATAACTACCGCTTGTATTTTTAACATCAATGGTAGCTGTGCCACTAATCGCACCCGAGTGGTTATTGTAGACTGTCTCATCAGTCACTGATAGCGTTGGTTTAGCTTGACGGCTATACTCGAAGTCAGCCGCGACACTCGCAGGATAATTTCCTTGTGCCAAAGTTGTCACATGCAAGGTCAGTTTTGGTGTCGCAAGTGCTTGTGGCTCAAAGGCAGCTGTAACACTTGTACCAGTTGGTGAGACTGCGGTATCTGACCCAATCTTCACACTATGTGCAGTATCGACTACTAGTGTTTCTAGCGTATAATTGACAAAAGCATTTAGAGTCGTCGGCTCAGCCATCCGTGTATAGAAAGTCTTAGCCACAACGTCACTCTGGTTATGGTTTGAATCCCCAACCACACGGAACTGCACATTATAAGTCGTCCCAGGCTGAATATCTGCACCGTCACTACCCTGTGTCAAAGTGATACGTTTCAGCACTTTTCCTGCAGGGACTGAAACGCTACCTGTACCATTTTCCAAAGTTGGTTTCACCCAAGCGGTGCCATTAGTTGATACTTCTAGCGTTGACGCACTCACTTCTTCATCAAGCAAGACATCAAACGACAAACTATTTTTAGTCACTGTATAGTTATAACTATCAGCATCACTACCAATCGCTACTGTCGGATCTTGTGTCGCAACGACCGGCGTAGCCCACTTGGCTTTAACGATATTAATCTTGACTTCAGATGAAATCGTCGTAGCGCCTGACAAGTCATTACTTGTACTATAAGCAAGATTAAGTCGAGAAGTATAAGTCCCAACGGGCGCTTTATTAATATTACCCGATAAATTTGACTTCCCGGGTGTTACATCATCATTATTATCTTCAGTTAGCACCGGTGTCCAATTCCCTGACGAATCTAGGACATCCCCTAAGACGATAGTAAAGTTTTCATTTACCTCTTCCTTGGCAATAGAAGTCTTACCAGCTAAAGTGTTAAATTCATTACTCGAAGATTTCTCTAAAAGACCACCATAGCCAATAAATGAATCTTTATTCGTGAAACCAAAGAGACCAAGGTTATTAAACTTCATCTTATTATTATCATAAACGGCATCAAAGTAATAAGTATTCTCACCTGTATTTTCTAGTCTCAGCGCTTTTTTTGTCGTACCAGTATCGCCCGTCTGAGCAGTCTTAGGACCCAACTCACCATAAGGCACATCACCAAAGTCAACTTTAGACACGACAAGCGGTGTCGCATATTCTAATACTTGAGAGCGCGGTGCATCAGTCGTTGCCTTAAAAACAAAGCTATAAATATTACCATCAGCATGACTATTAAAATCGAAATCACTTCTAGCAGTAATTTCTTCAGATAATGTCAAAGCTTGACCGGAATCATTCTTACCAGTAACGATAAGCGTTCCTGTGCTATAATTATTCGAAAACTTAGCGTCCGCACCTGAAATCTTAACACTCACACCCTCATTCTCGGCACGAACCGGCGCAGCCGGACGCTTAACAAGCGTCGTCGTCCTGACTTTACCCTTGAAATCACCACTTGTCGCAGCAAGTCGACTAGACAAAGCCAAATCCGCATTACCCGTCCAGCCTAGACTAGCAAAGGTAGTAGAGGTAATAGGATTACTAGCCTCAACAGCCACAGTGCCGCTAGCCGTCGTCAGTAAAATCTTACCACCACTCGCATTATTCACAACTTCAGTAAGATAGTCGACCTGAACATCTCCAGTCGTCGTACCATGCGTCAAAGCGTCACGACGTTTCTTGATGTCTAATGTCCGTGACACACCGACCATACGTGTTGCATCCGCAAGGTGTTTGGTATAGGTGAGCTTACCATCGACATTATAAGGGTAAGATGTATCATCCAAAGCCGATGTTAAACTAATCGCCTGCGTATTGGACGCCTGAACCAACGTCTTCAAACCACCAACATAGTAGTGACCGCCACTCATCAAGTTATAGTCGATAGCGTTAAGCCTAGCATAGCTATCATCAGTATCAGCCAGTACACCTTCATTCTCATAATCAACTTTAAGAAGTTCAGGTGCAGCCAGAGCTGAGATTGACAGACCAAAACTCGTGTCAACCTGTAGTACCACTTCATAGTCAGTCCCAGCCGGCACTGTAAAGGTTGCTGTAGCTTTATCACTCAGGTCAGCTTTACCGTCTGCACCACCGGTATTAGCAAGACCTGCCGATGTCCCCTGTGCCTTATCATAAGCAATCGCAGTAGTATTATCTGGGAATTGCGTACCACCACCCCGATAATCCGATTTATAAGTAATCGTAATGTTATCCAGAGTAGGGTCAGTAGGGTGAGGCTCTCGAGCGACTTCAGTCACACCTAGAGACAGGAAGTTATCTACGTTCTTAATCGTCACGGGCGTGCCGACCATGACGGGGTCACCGACATTAAATCCATCTGGACGCGTATCACCCGTCTTATAGACTTCCGTTGGTGAATAGGTTGCATCTTCATAGTCGAAGTTGAAAAACATTTCCGGTTTTGCGATAACCACATAACCTTGAGACACATCAACTAAAGCATAAGCATAGTCAGCCTTAGCTGAATTGACTGTAATTGTATTTCCACCATCATATGCTTGCTCAGTACTAATATTCGGTTTATCAATCTTTTTAAACTGAACATTGTTAATCCCGTTATCATTCGCTTGGTTAGTAACCGCTAAGGATGTGAAAGCCTCTACAGTCATCCCTTGTCCTTCGGGAACGGTGTAATAGAACTGTTTTTTATTAGGACTTGTTTGTCCTGCTTGGTTGAGATTATCACGAGAATAGAACTGAATGATATCTTCACCACCATAGGTAAATACTTTTTTAGTATTGGCATTATCTGTTAACTTAGCTTTCGTTACAATAGCAGTTTTATTATACAACTCATTAACAGCGTTGGCCTTATCATACTGATAAACCTGATTACTATCTCCTTTGTAGAGGCCTAACAGAGAATACCTTGCCAAATCAAAGAAATAATCCGTCCCATAGTTATTACCAGCAATGCCATTTTGAACGACATAATCACTATTATTGCCTAGCCCCTCAGAGGCTGGATTAAGACCGTAAGGATATTTCCCTGCATTAACTGTTGATAAATCTTTAGTCCCTTTAAATTTATCACCAATATCATTGTTAACATTAAAGTAAAAATTAGTTTGGTTATTGTTTAGACCTTGCGCCTCCTTAATACCTAATGAGCCGTCCCAATAACGATTAGGAATATCTGTCGGATAATCAGCAGCAGACATTTTAGCAGGAGCAATCGTCATAGCTAAGACATCACCGTCACTTGCGGCATCACCGATACTATAATGATTAAAGCTAGTTTCATAAATTGCACCAGGTACAGTCGAGATATCCTGATAAGTAGATGATTGTCCAACACAAAACGTATCTATAACAATCTCATTATTCGTATAGGAACTTTTCTGAAACTCCATTGAAATCCCTGGTCCTTCAAGTTGTGCGTTGAAAGTGCTTTCCATATTCCAGTTGAGAGTATTACCAAATTGTCCAGTTGACCGTAGGGAGCGTTGAGAGTAAAACAAGGTTGAATCAAATGCGCCAAACCACAAATGGTTCCTTGAACCAACGAGAGAATTACTTACTGCACCTGTTGAAAAATTGAATTGAGGCGCGATTTTGACATTGGCAGCCGCAGCGGGTTTATCTAATTTATTCTCATTTCGAATGTCTAGTTTAGCACGTTTTGAGCGTATCGTTGTCGGTGTTCCGTCCTGTTTCGTGTTGGTGATTTCGACAAAGGTATAGTAGGTACCGACGGTTTCTGGGGTTGTTGCGATGAGGATATTACTAGTCGACGACTGCGTCCCAAAGCTCCCCTTATAGTCATAGTTTCCGTCCCCAAACGTATGAGCGCCGAACTTGGCATCCGTCGCTATCGCGCTGCTGGCATCATCCGAGTCGTCGAGGTATTTATCTTCCGTGTTAATAAACCACGCATAGCTCAGCACGCCACCGTCTGTACTGGCTGCCGTGACGTACTCGCGCAGACCACGGGAATACGTGCCGCCACTCTGAATGTAACGACTGGTGTGGGCCATGTCCTTTTGAATATCTGGCGCTGCCGCTGGCGTGCTGTCGGCAACCTGAATCTGCTGAGTGCCCGTCAGGCTGACGATTGGGTATAATTCAGCAGTAGCGCTCCCACCATGACACTACGAAAAAGACGACCTACGTCTTTTCTCATGTCACGCTTATTTTTTAATCTAATCATTCTTTTTACCCCCTCTCCTTTCTATGGACTGAAAACGCCCACTTTTACTGTGTTTCTGGTGCACCTCATGTGCGGTGAAACTTTTATTTATCATACTACCAACTCCTTGTCAAGAAATTTGCTAAACTTTCTTTTAATATATTTATCACAATATTATTATACCACCATTTTTTGTTAAAACAAAACAATAAATAAACCTTTTTTAAAAGTTTTGTAATCGTTAGCTCATTTTATACTCATTAACATCTTAATAACGCGCTTTAGACCAAAATAAAACACGAAAATAAATAGCCCTAAGTAAGTGACTGACAATCAGCGAGCGCACAAAAAAACGATTAGATATTTTATCTAATCGTTTTTTAAATACAGATAACCCTAGCGAAAATCAGAAGAATTTACCGATTTGGCATTGTTTTGGTAAAACAATACCAATTTCGCACAAAATCAGCACTTTTCTGACCATTTTCGCATTGTTTTGCCAAAAGAATTCGAATTTCGCATTGCGCCTCACACCCAGCCATGTCATTTGATAACTTATCCAATGATACAACACGTGTTTTACGACATTATTATGTTATAATAAACTAGTAGAAAAGTTAAGACGGTGGCTATCTTTGAAAGGTGGTGATGCTTATGAAAGTAAACATCAAAATCTATAGAAAGGGGATGCCTATTTGTCAGCGTATGAGACAATTCAAGTTATTTTAGGCTTTGGTATGTTTACCATTGGTTTAATTGGCTTAATTGTTAAGTTGCTTAATAATGACAAAAAAAAATAATTGTCTTTTCTTTAGCAAGGGGACAATTATAATTTAATTTAAAACTTTGCTACCGTCTTAAACGGGTCTACAGGGAACGTGTTAGCGCACGTTCTTTTTTATACCTTAATGATAGCACATCATCAGAAAAAAGTACATGATTTTGATGAAAATTATCATGATAATTAACTTGTCTACTAACTATTTCAATTACTCTGGTATTTGAGAATTAAGAATGTTACCGTCTTAAACGTTTACTCACCATTTTCGTCATCTTTCCCAGAAAGATGTCCAAATTCACACGAAAAATGTACATTGTGCACCATTTTCGTCATCTTTCCCAGAAAGATGTCCAATATCACACAAAAAATGTACATTGTTTACCATTTTCGTCATCTTTCCCAGAAAGATTACCAAATAGACACAAAAAATGCACATTGTTTACCATTTTCGTCATCTTTCCCAGAAAGATGTCCAATATCACACAAAAACTGATGTAAACCCTAAAATATAAACTTTTGGTGTATTTGGCCCTCGTTCATGCTCAAAGGCTTTACTTTTCTCTAACAGAGTTGAGAATATTTGAAATTTTGATATAATTTGACTTATGAAGAATATGACAATGACGAAGAAAATAAAACAGGTTGTATCGCGTGTGATGCTAGGACTGGTCTTGCTTTTACCTGTGATACAACCCTTGCAGGTTATGGCTGATGATCCCTATGACGCCCCTGCAAAGGCTGCTATTGCAATTGATCCGGACAGTGGTAAAATCCTCTATGCTAAGAATGCTGACGAACCTCTTGGCATCGCCTCTACGACGAAATTAATCACTGCCTACATGACCCTAGATGCAATTAAGAAAGGGACGCTGCATTGGGATGATAAGGTCGAGATGAGTGAGTACGCCTATGCCTTAACACAGGATCCGCAGGCGTCTAATATCGCGGTTAAGGACCCAACTGAGGCGTTTTCGATTCGTGATTTGTTTAATGCGGCGATGATTCAATCGGCGAACTCGGCGGCGATTACGCTTGCTGAAAAGATTGGTGGTTCTGAGCCTAAGTTTGTGGATATGATGAAAACGCAGCTGGCTTATTGGGGCATTACAGACGGCAAGCTCGTAAATGCGTCTGGGCTGAATAATAGCGTGCTAGGCAAGAACATCTATCCCGGCTCATCTGAGACGGATGAGAATATGCTGTCTGCTAAAGATTTGGCGATTATTTCTCAGCATTTGATTCGTGATTTTCCAGAAGTTTTGGATGTGACCAAGCAGACCATCGCGACTTTTGATAAAGGCGGTGCGTCTGAGCAGACGCTTGCGACTTATAACTATATGCTCCAAGGACTGCCCGCTGTTCGTAATGGCGTGGACGGTTTAAAGACTGGTACGACTGAGTTTGCTGGAGCTTGTTTTGTCGGCACAACCGTGCAGAATAACTTCCGAATCATCACGGTTATCCTTCATGCAGACAATGCCGAAACCGACGACTATGCGCGCTTTACCGCTACCGGTGGACTGATGAACGAAGTCTACGGCAACTGGCAAGCCAAAACTATCGCGACTAAAGGCATCAAAATGGAAAATCCCGATGCACCGACTAAGATGACAGTAATTGACGGCAAGCAAAACAGCGTCAAAGTCCTGCCAAACGACGACTTCTCAGCTGTCGTGCCAATGGTCGACAACGATACAAAAACGACAATTACTTTCGACAAAAAGCAAGACGCACCAGTCACTGCAGCAATCGAGAAAAACCAGAAACTGGTAAAAGTGAGCTTTCAAATCAAGGATAAGCTCGGCTACCTGCCAGGCTCTGACGGTAACACCTTCTACCTGACCGCAACCAAGGCTGTCCCGCGCAGCAATGCCGTCAAGGTGATGTGGAACCACTTCGTTCGATTCGTGAATGACAAACTATAAATCAAAAACGCCCGAGATGTCACATCGACATTTCAGGCGTTTTTTTTGATAACTAGTTAACACTTAAATCAGCTGCATGACAGCGAGCAAAACCGGCACAACAGCCAGATAGGACAGCACGGTATAGCCCAGCGTCGCCGTCGAAAACTCAACATCCGCATGGTACATCCGAGCCAAAATCGGCACCGAATTCTGAATCGGCATAGACGACTGAATGAAAAAAACCTTGACCATGATATCCGGAATCGTAATCACGCGCGTTATCAAGATGATAATCAAAGGCGAGATGATAAACCGCCCCATTAACACGCCGACAATGGCCTTGTTTAACTTGAGCGTCCGTAGCCCAAGGAAATAGACAGTGATGCCGATGATAAACATGGATAGAGGGGTGGTTAGACTACCGATGTAAGTTGAGAAATTGACGAGGGCGAGAGGTACTTTCACCCCTGTCAATAGCCAGCAAATCCCTACGATAAAGCCTAGCATGGCTGGATTGAGTACTTTTTTAAGACCGTCCATGACACCAAATTTTTGGGGGATATCATCGAGTCCTACAAAAGTTTGGGAATCTTGGGAAATCTTATAGACTCCCCAGGTCCAGAAAAAGGTTGTGTTAGCGATATAGTAGATGAGGACATAAGGTACTGCGCGACTACCAAAAATAGCCATGTTAATCGGCAGACCAATAAATATGGTATTACTGCAGGTAAACATGGTCGAAAAAGTCCCTCGGCGCTGTGTGTCAACGTTTAAAAGTTGCGCTAGCACTTTCGAGGCAAAATAGGCTAGTACCATGGACAAAATTGGCACGATGATGCCGCCGATGAGTTGGAGGAATTCGGTGCGCGAGAATTTTTGCGTAATGGTGATGAACATTTCGAATGGTAGGGCGAGTCCGAGTACCATTTTTGAGAAAGTGTCAGCTGTATGGCGGTCGAACCATTTTTTGTAGGATAGGAAATACCCGACAAACATCATGGCGAATATCGCGAATATGTTGAAATAGGCTTGTATCATGTTCTTATTCTAATACATTACGGTAAGGCAAGTCAATAGAACTCAGGAATATGGCTTGTAGGTATTCTTGCAACTTGTGCGCCTTTAGAGCCTCATTTCTAAAAAATTCTGTATTTTGTGATATAATCTTTTCTTATGAACACAAATTAAGAAAGAGGAAACCATGGACTTTTTTGGCATAGAATTTTTGAAGGAACACTCAGGCTTAATAGACTATATCTGGTATATTCTCATTTTTGGGTTATTGATTATTTTATTATTCGTTTTTGGGTTGGCGCTTAAACATCGTATGAAAACAAAATATAGGGAGTTGAGTCTTATTGTCTTGCTACTATTGATGTTTTCGCTAGGGATTCAATACTCTAATTACAAGATGTATCAATCAAGACAATCTCAATCATCTCAAATGGTTTTATTTATGCAATCCTTAGCGCAATCAAAGGAGACTAGCATCAATAATATTTACGTTAATTCAACTCAGTATAGTGACGGTATTATTGTTCTGATAGATGATAAGTATTACAAAGTTACGATAAACCCTGACCAAAAATCATATACTTTAACGGATGCTTATATCTTTGACAACAAAGTCAATATCATAAATAAATAAAGGAGATGTCATGCAGATTTACAGCCCTATCATCATTAAATTAGCTTTAGGTATTATATGCTTAATTGCCCAAATCAACATTATGGGAAAAGGAAATTTAGCGCCTTCATCAGCAATGGACCAAGTTCAAAATTATGTTTTAGGTGGCATTATTGGTGGTGTTATCTATACTAGTTCAATCACTGTCTTACAGTTTGTTTTGGTCTTAATTATTTGGACTCTCCTAGTACTCGTTTTAAAATTTTTAAAAGAGCATAATCGCTATATAAAATTAGTCATTGACGGCAAACCGTTAACTTTAATACATAACGGCAAAGTGATTGTTGATGAGTGTTTGAAAAACGGTATTTCTGCCAGCGACTTAATGATGAAACTAAGAGCAAATGGTATCTATGAAATCAAAAAAGTAAAACGTGCGATTTTAGAACAAAATGGTCAGCTGACCCTAATCGAATTTGGCGAGGATAATATTAAATATCCTCTCATTAACGACGGACAACCAAACTATGATGTGTTAGAAATAATTGACAACGATATTGAGTGGTTAGAATATCAAGTAACCTCTCAAGGGTATAATAGCTTGAAAGATATTTATTTAGGGGAATATGTGTCAGGAGAAGTCATTCTTTACGGATATACAAACTGAAAACATGATGTTTAAATGCGAAATTGGTAACAAAAGTGATGATTTTGTGCGAAATCGGCATTCTTTTGCCAAAACAATACGAAATCGGTAACAAAAGTAACGATTTTGTGCGAAATCGGCATTCTTTTGCCAAAACAATGCGAAATTGGTAACACAAGTGACGATTTTGTGCGAAATCGGTATTCTTTTGCCAAAACAATGCGAAATTGGTAACACAAGTGACGATTTTGTGCGAAATCGGTATTCTTTTGCCAAAACAATGCGAAATTGGTAACAAAAGTGACGATTTTGTGCGAAATCGGTAACACACCCCACCTTCATAAAGTACAAAAATACTATAATCTATCGTCGATTATAGTATTTTTGTCTCTTATCTATCACGTTCAGACTCTAAATATCTCTTTTTTGATAGATCAAGCTGCTCATCCCCAGCAAAGCCAGAGATATTATCCCCATGACACATACATAGCGCCAGTCCATCTGATCGACTGGCAACCTTGGTACCCAGTAAAAGGGGGTGAGTTGGTGGTAGATTTTGCTGAGGTTCAGAAGGCTGCCGAGGTAGTCAGCGATAAAGCTTGCGATGAGATAGAGCCAGGCTAGGTCGAGGAGTTTGCGGTTGACGGCGATGAGAAGTGTGGTGAGGCTTGCGAAAACGAGGAGGGTGGGCAGGTAGGCTGTGGTGGCGCTCATGACGGTGGTGACTGCGATTGGGTGCGCCATGACGGCGGCGGATGCCAGATAAAGGCCTATGCCACCAAGTTCTGCGACGATAATGCCGACTAAAACGGCGAGGCACCAAGTCGACCAAAGGAGCTTGGTGCGCGAGGTTTTCAGCAACAGCAAGTCCAAGCGACCTAGGCGTTCATCTTTGCCGAGGCGACCAATCAAACTGATAACCGTCACGGTGGCTAAAACGACGAGAATCATCAAAATCGTGCCCATGAACTGCGCCGCCAGATTAAACTTGGGATTCTCGACAAACATGGCCTTAATCGTCGCATTGGTCTCGACGAACTTATCAATATCACCAAAAATCGAGCCGTAGGTCGCGCCCATCAGCAGCAGACCTAGCCCCCAAATCATCAGCTGGCCTTGCGCATTTTTGGCAACGAATCCTAGTGTGCTGCTGTAAAATCGACTGGCGCGGTGGGGTTTTTCCTTCTCGCTGAAAATGCTACCTGATATGTCACGACGGGTCTGTAAATTCAGAGTGATGAGGCTTAGACACCCTACCAAAAGCAGCGTTGCTAGCAGATAAAGCCAATGGTTCCCAACGGAAGGGCTGCTTAGATAAACCCAGGCGAGGGGGTTGAGGCGAGACAGTGTGTGGTTGGATAAATCGGTGAAGGCGCGGGCGATGTAGAGGGCGTAAACTAGGCTGAATGTTGCGTTTCTGGCGGCGCTGGCTGTGGCAAAGAGTTGGGCTGCGAGCAAGGCTAAGGCTGAAAAGAGTAGGCCGCTCAGGGCGAGGGAAAAGCCGTAAACTGCGTTTGTCGCAAGGGAAAAGCCTGCGATTTTTTGGGTCAGAATGGTTAAGCCTGCTGTGATGAGTAGGGCGCTTGTCAGATAAAAGCCTGTCATTTCTAACAAGACGGCGACTGGCTGTGTCAATTTGCCGACTGGAAAGCTGAGGACGAGTTCGCTCAGGCCTTCTTCTTCCTCTGCCCGCGTTCTGGATAGGACGTGCAGAATGCCTACGATGATAAAAATTAGCGCTGTAAATAGGGTCATTTCCTGAAAATAAAAACTGGCGAGGGTCACGGTTTGTGTCGTCGCCTCGGTTGGGCCAACGAGGGCAATCATGGCTGGATTTTTCAAGGTCTCAAATATTGCCAGGAGTTCGGTCTTGGTGCTATAAATATTTGTCATCATTGGCGCATAAAAAATAGCAAAATAGACTAGACCAAGCAGGGTAACACTCAGTTTTTTCCAGTCTTTTTTGATTAAATTTCTGAAAATGAGCGCAAAATTTGTCATGCCTGCTCACCGCCTTCATACTTATCCATGAACAATTCATCAAGCGTCGGTTTTTGGGTGGCGATTTTGATAATTTCTTGCGTAGCTAGATAGCTCATGACCGCTGCAACTCCTGCATCATCAAGTAGGAACGTCGCCGTATTGCCAGAGATTTGAAGTTGACTCACGCTTGAAAACTCACGTAAGCCCGTAAGTTCAGACTTTGTTGTCACCGACATTTTAGACTGAGTAATCGACTTCAACTCTTGCAAACTGCCGCGCTCGATAATTTCGCCATTTTTAATGATGACAATGGTATCAGCCAGTTTTTCAACTTCTGATAAGATATGCGAGGAGAGTAGAATCGCCTTACCGGCTTTTTTCAAGCGTTTGACTTCATTTTGAAAGACATTTTCCATGAGCGGGTCAAGCCCGCTCGTGGGTTCATCAAAGATATAGAGGTCTGCCTCGGTCGCAAGCGCAGAAATCAGAGCGATTTTCTGCTTGTTACCTTTAGAATAGGCTTTGGCTTTTTTGTTAACATCAAAATGAAAGGCTTTGATGAGCTCAGCCTGTTTATCAAGGTTGACATTTTTGCGAAGTTTGGCAAAAAGAGCTAAAATATCGCCGCCTCGCATATTATCCCAGACATTGGTTTCACCTGGGACGTAGGCGATTTTTTCGTGAATAGTATCAGCTGCGGTGAACACATCTTGATTAAAAATTGTGACGGTACCGCCATCTCTTTTCAGTAAACCAAGTAGGGTTCTGATTGTCGTTGACTTTCCTGCACCATTAGGCCCAAGAAAACCAACGACTTCACCGGCATTAACGGTAAAGGTAACATCTTTCAGAGCCTGAAACTTGCCAAAGGATTTCTTTAGATTTTCAATTTTAATAATTTCTGACATTTTGAACTCTCCTATGCTGTATAGTTCATATTTTACGCTTTTACTGTTAATTGTCAACTGATTTTGTACTTTCATTGACAAATGAGTTCAAAAGTTCTATGATAAAACTATGAATGGCTATACCAAAAACAAATTAGATAAAATGGCGAAAATCGAGCAGGTGACTTTTGACCTGCTCAGTACTTTGCCGATTAAAAAGATTGCTGTGACTGATATTTCAAAAACTGCTGGCGTTTCCAAAGTCACGATTTTTAATTATTATGAGACTAAGCAAGCCTTGATTAAAAAAGTCATTTTTGATCATTTTCAAACGATTTATGACCAGTATGAGGCGATTGTCCAGTCAGATTTATCTTTCGAGGCTGCCTATCGTCGCTTGACCCAGTTTGAGTTGACCGAGATGCAAAAAAATTCAGGCACGCTCAACCAAAATATCATGACCCTCTACGCCTCTGACCCTAATTTTTATGACCAAGTTGCCCAAGATAAATCCGACCAACTCATTCTAGCCTTGGTCAAAAAAGGGCGTGCAGATAACTTTATCAATCCACGCTATAATGATGAAACGATTCTAAGCATCTTCCGCATCTACAACGAAGGCATGAAAATCTTTAGCGATACCCCAGACAAACTTTTTAGCATGACCGATGATTTAACCTCGATTTTTTTGAATGGTTTGAGATAACGACTCAATTTGAAATGTCCAGTTTCATTATTTTACCAATTTCACACAAAATCAGCTCTTTCCTTGCTAATTTCGACATCTTTCCTAGAAAGATGACCAATTTTACACAAAAACAGCTCTTTTATTGCTAATTTCGACATCTTTCCTAGAAAGATGACCGATTTCACACAAAAACAGCTCTTTTATTGCTAATTTCGACATCTTTCCCAGAAAGATGACCGATTTCACACAAAAACAGCTCTTTCCTTGCTAATTTCGACATCTTTCCCAGAAAGATGACCAATTTCACACAAAAACAGCTCTTTTCTTGCTAATTTCGACATCTTTCCTAGAAAGATGACCGATTTCACACAAAATCAGCTCTTTTCTTGAGGCTGCTGAAAAAGTAGGAAATTACCGAAAAATAAGTTCAAGAATTGCTCAACCACGCAACCTCCACTTTTTTATCATTTTCGTATTCTCTTTAGTGATTCATCATGTAGCTTGACAATTTTTCAAAAAGCAGCACAAAATAGACTATGACCACTTTCGATTAACACGGAAATCGTTCATAGCCTATTTTTTAGAGATCTTTTGTCCCACCCCCTTTTGACTGCATCAAAAAAGCCAACCGAGGTCGACTTTTCTGCTGTATGAGCACCTCTAAAAACTCAGATTTGCCACTTTTGGCTAAATTTACCTATCGCGTCGTTATTGCTCCGCACCTTACAGTAGTATGCTTTGTCGCAATGCCTAGCGCTAGAAAAATTTATCTCAAAAGTTATCAAAAGCAGTTTTTAGAGGTGCCCATATGATTTATTCTTTTTCCCAACTCGTGTCAGCACCATTGCTTGCAATGACTTGCTTGTACCAGTTGAAAGACTTCTTAGGCGTCCGTTTGAGCGTGCCGTTGCCTTCATTATCGCGGTCGACATAAATGAAACCGTAGCGTTTTTTCATCTCACCCGTTCCCGCAGACACCAAATCAATACAGCCCCAAGACGTATAGCCAAGCACGTCCACACCGTCAAGCTCAATAGCATCACGCATGGCATCCACATGCTGTGCCATATAGTCAATGCGGTAGTCATCTGCCACATAACCATTTTCATCCGGCACATCAACTGCGCCTAGACCATTTTCAACCACGAAAAGCGGTTTTTGATAACGGTCATAAAGACTATTCAAGGTTGTCCGGAATCCGAGAGGGTCAATCTGCCAGCCCCACTCGCTTGATTCGAGGTAAGGATTTTTGACAGAGTCGAAAATGTTGGATGCTGTGAATTCGACCTCATCATTATCAGCGCCGATAGACACGCGCGTTGCGTAGTAACTAAAGGATACGAAGTCGACCGTGTTGGCTTTGAGGAATTCAAGATCGCCGTCCTCAATCGGCAATTGGATGCCTTTACGCGCCAAACGTTTCAAGAAGTAGTTCGGATATTCGCCACGCGCCTGCACGTCAATCAAGTAGTACTCGTCACGCGCATCTTCATAGGCTGCCCAGACATCACCCGGACGGCAAGAATACGGATAGTAGACCGCGCCTGCCATCATACAGCCGACCTTGTTTTCAGGATCAATTTCGTGGGCGATTTGCGTCGCTTTAGCGCTGGCTAGCAACTCATGGTGTGCTGCTGTGTACTTAGCAAGGTCTTTGTCTTCACCGTCTTCAAAAGTCAGGCCAGCCCCCATAAATGGTGCATGAAGAATCATATTGATTTCATTAAAGGTCAACCAATACTTAACCAAGCCTTTGTAACGTGTGAAAAGTACACGAACCAAGTTTTCGTAGAAGTCCACGAGCTTGCGATTTTTCCAACCACCATATTCTGTAATCAAATGAATCGGACAATCAAAATGCGTAATGGTTACTAATGGCTCAATCCCATATTTATGACATTCTTTGAATAAATCTTCATAGAATTTAAGACCCGCCTCATTTGGCTCAGTTTCATCACCCTTTGGAAAAATACGTGACCAAGCGATTGATAAACGGTAAGTTTTAAAACCCATTTCGCCAAACAATTTGATGTCTTCTTTGAAATGATGATACATATCAATCGCCTCTTTTGCTGGATAAAAATGCGCATCATCAAATGCTAAATGTTTCATTTCCCCTGTAATAATCGGAAAACGGTCCTTACCGAGTGGCACGACATCAACATTAGCTAGTCCACGGCCATCTGCATCATAGCCACCTTCACATTGGTTAGCGGCAGTAGCGCCACCCCATAAAAATCCTTTTGGAAAACCCATTTTTTATTTCTCCTTATTATTTATTTTAATTGTTTATCATAGGCATGCCTATTTTCAAATGGTGCTGAGCGCTCGTTTACACCTTTTAGGCAATCCGGTTTATAACGAGCAACACCTTATGAAAAAGATAAAATACAGAACCGACGCGAGCGTCGAACCGTGTATTTTCCTATTTTCAAATGGTGCTGAACGCTCGCTTACACCTTTTAGGCAATCCGGTTTATAACGAGCAACACCTTGTGAAAAAGATAAAATACAGAACCGACGCAAGCGTCGAACCGTGTATTTGCCTATTTTCAAATGGTGCTGAACGCTCGTTTACACCTTTTAGGCAAAATAATGATTCTTTTTAAAGCTTTCTGCAATGCCGTCGTGGTCGACGTCTGTTGTGATTTCATTTGCTGCTGCTTTTAGTTCGTCTGTGCCATTGCCCATGGCGATGTTGTAGCCGCAAGCGCGGAACATGGCGAGGTCGTTATTGGCATCGCCAATTGAAATGGTATCTGCTTTTGTCATGTTGAGTTTGTTAAGAACAAGCTCAATTGCGGTTTGCTTATCATTGCCTTTGACCGCAATTTCACCACTTTCTTTGCCGAAAAATGGTACGGTCATGTGGAACATTTCAAACTGTTGACCAAATTTATCAGCGATTTCTTGATAGGCCACTTCACGATTAATAAAGGAAATTTTGTTGACATCAGCGTAATCAATTTCGCTTGCAGCAAAACTATCAATCAGGTCATAAAACCATTGATTCGCGGTAGTAAGCTGGGCTATTTTTTCTTCATCTCCCTGACAATACGCCTCAATCGTTTCCTGAATGGTATCTTTATAGTACTTGCTGCCAAACAATCCGCTATTGGACTCCAAATAATAACCAATTTTGTGTGCATCGAAAAAATCGATAATTTCTCGAACAGCTTTTTCTGGCATGGTATGGTGATGAAGGATTTCATCGACGTAGGAAATGTAGCCACCACCAGCGCCAATAATCCCATCAAAGCCAATTGCCATAATATCTGGCAATATTTCTGGTTTAGAGCGTCCTGTGCAGATAAATGCTAGGTTGCCCAACTCTTGAAACCGATGAACAGTATCAATCGTGGCTTGTGTTGGCACGCTCGAGTCTCCTACCAATGTGCCGTCCACATCAAAAAAAGCTATTTTAGTCATGTTTTCTTTCCTCCTTTTATTAAGTGAGAAACTGAATTAAAGTTTCTCACCATTTGTCGCAATGACTGTTTTGTACCAATCAAATGATTTTTTCCGACGTCTTGAAAGGTCACCTGAACCGTCGTCATGTTTTTCAACATAGATAAAGCCATAGCGTTTCGCCATTTCACCAGTTGAGGCAGAGACTAAATCAATACAGCCCCAAGGTGTGTAGCCCATCAAATCAACACCATCTTTAATCGCGTTTGCCATCGCTGTGATATGTTTCGCTAAATAGTCAATGCGATAATCATCACTGATTGTGCCATCTGCCTCAACCGTGTCATAAGCACCTAAACCATTTTCAACAATGAAAAGTGGCACTTGATAACGACCATAAAGTTCATTCAAAGCAAGGCGTAAGCCCATTGGGTCAATTTGCCAGCCCCAATCACTTGCCTCAAGAAATGGATTTTTAACACCACCCAGAATATTACCTTCAACTGTTTCGCTATCTTCTGATGTAATATTTTGCACGCCAGACATATAATAGCTAAAGCCGATATAATCTACAGGATATGCTTTGAGTAATGCCAAATCACCTTCTGCCATTTCAAGAGGTTGGACACCATTTTCTTTAAACAAGCGTGCTGTATAAGCTGGATACTCACCCCGAACTTGCACGTCTGTACAAAAATAATTAAAGGCTTGATTATACTGCATCGCTGCCAGTTGGTTAATCGGATTTGAATCAAAACTATAAGTTGTTGCATAGACAATCATGCAACCAATTTTCAAGTTGGGATTTAATTCATGCCCAATTTTAACGGCAAGTGAACTTGCAACAAATTGATGATGCCAAGCCTGGAAAACATTTTGCTTGTCAGAACCGCCCGTTGCACCTACCATTCCTTGAGATAAAGCTGGAATTTCACAAGCACTATTGATTTCATTGAAAGTCATCCAATACTTAACTTTTTGATGAAAACGTGTCAAGACCACGCTTGCAAAATTTTCATAAAAATCAACTAGTTTGCGATTTTTCCAACCCCCATATTCTTTAGCGAGATGTAAAGGCATCTCATAGTGGGAAATCGTGATAACTGGTTCAATGCCATATTTAAGACATTCATCAATCAAATTATCATAAAACATCAAACCTTTTTCATTCGGCTCTAGCTCATCTCCTTGTGGAAAAATGCGTGTCCAAGCAATCGAGAAACGGTAACATTTAAAACCCATTTCTGCAAACAAGGCAATATCTTCTTTATAGCGATGATAATGGTCAATGCCTTTGTGATTGGGATAAGTGTATTTTGTCTCATCAATAGACCAATCAAAGTCTTCTGAGTTTAAGATGCCCCATCGAATTTTACCTCCTGGCATCGCATCTGAAACTGAAAGACCTTTACCGTCTACATTATATGCCCCTTCTAACTGATTAGCAGCTGTTGCGCCACCCCATAAAAATCCTTTTGGAAATATCATCTTGTCCCCCTTATTTAACCTTCAAGATTTGAATATCAAATTATTTTTTTAGCCTGATTTTTCTACTTTAAAGTTTTTCCCCATTACTTGTAATCACTTCTTTGTACCAATCGAAGGATTTTTTCTTATAGCGTTTGAGGCTGCCGCTACCGTCATTATTCATATCAACATAGATAAAACCGTAACGTTTGGTCATCTCACCTGTGCCAGCTGAAACAAGGTCAATCGGCCCCCACATCGTGTAACCAATCAGATTAGCACCTTTTTCAATGGCTGAATCCATGGCTTTGATATGGTCACGCATATAATCAATACGGTAATCATCCACTATCGTTCCGTCCGCTTGCAACTCATCTGCAAAGCCTAGACCATTTTCTACGACCATCAGTGGCATATTATAACGGTCTTGCAGGTCAATCAAGGTATATTCCAGACCGACTGGGTCAACTTGCCAGCCCCACTCGCTTGCTTTGAGATAGGGGTTAGCTTTGCCGCCCATGAGGTTACCGCCGGTTTCATCGGCATTTTCATCTGTCGTGATACAAATCGTCATGTAGTAAGAAAAAGTGTACATATCGACTGTGCCAGCTTTGAGAATTTCGGCATCGCCAGCCTCAAAAACTGGGAAAATGTCTTTGTTTTTCAGGTAAGTTGTCATGTAAGCCGGATAAACACCACGAGTTTGCACGTCACCGACAAACTTGGCAAATAAGAGGTCAAACTCTTTGCGCTTGAGGACATCTTCTGGTTTTGGTGTCAATGGATAGCTGGTAATATGACAAATCATACAGCCAATCATGAAGTCTGGATTAATGTTATGGCCTAATTCTACCACTTTTGCACTAGCAACTAAAGCATTGTGTAAGGCTTGGAAACGGACTTTTTCGTTAGTTTTAGCACCGTTTGGATAGATCGTTTCATCGTTTGGATTCATGCCTAAAACGGTTAACTCGCCATGGTCCATGGCACCAAAATTCATTTCATTAAAGGTAATCCAGTATTTAACTTTGGATTTGTAGCGTGTCATGACGGTTTCAGCATAGCGGACAAATAGGTCAATCACGCGCCTATCTGAAAAGCCATTATATTTTTCTACAATGCCCATTGGCAATTCAAAATGTGATAGGGTAATTAATGGTGTCATGCCATTTTTAATCAGTTCATCAATGACATCATCATAAAATGCTAAACCTGCCTCATTGGGTTCTAACTCATCACCCATAGGGAAAATACGCGACCATGAAATACTCATGCGGAAGATATTAAAGTTCATCTCACCAAAAAGTTTAATGTCCTCTTTGTAGTGATGATAAAAATCAATCGCTTTGTGGCTAGGATAATAAACCCCTGGTTCAACTGTTGGTGTAAAGCGACGCGCAAGTTTAACACCACCGACTGTTTTTAAATCCGGAACTGCCAGACCTTTACCGCCCTGGTCGTACCCACCTTCAAATTGATTGGCAGCCGTGGCACCGCCCCATAGAAAATCTTTTGGAAATGTCATATTACTCCTATCTTGTATTTAATTTAATAGATTATTTACACCTACTTGTGCAAATAGTACGCCTAAGCGTACTATCTACTTGTCATGTTATTTGCCTTTTTCGACATAGGTTAAGTCATTGACCGTCGCTACTTTGTATTGACCATCTTTATAAGTGATTTTTGAAACACTTGCATTTTTAAGGCCTGTAGCAGGAACCGGTGCTTTTTCATCAAGTGATGAGACCAAGGCTGCAATGGTCATACCGTGTGATGTCACAAGAATATTTTTCTGACCATTTTTTTGCGCATCTTTGACAATATCATCAAGCGCTGATTTCGAACGCGCAATGACTGTTTGATAATCTTCTGCTTGCCAGCTGACATCTGCTGCTGGAACTTTATTTTTCTGAGCGAGTTCCTCAAGTTTAGACTTGTCTAGCTCATGCAATGTGTCAGCAAAACCTTTAATCGTATTAACAAACCCGTCTTTAGCCATACCTGCTTGAAAGGCATCGAGTGTCTTGCCTTGTTTCTCAGCAATGGCCGTCCACATTTCTTCATTTGGCATCCCTTCATAGGTACCAAAATTAACCTCGCGCAACCGTTTATCCGTTTTTAAATTTTTCAGTAAGTCTTCTTGACCACTGTTTTTAAGAGCAATGTTGGCTGTTTCAACAGCACGACCACTATCACTCGAATAAACGGCATCAAAGGTCACTTTTTCAGCTTTCAAACCTTTACCGAGATATTCTGCGATTTCAACACCAGCTGGTGTCAACGGCGCATCAATCCATCCCTGTGAGCGGTCAGTCGTATTCAACATCGTTTTACCGTGTCGCGTCAAGTAAATTGTGACCTCAGCATTTTTATCAACTTTCGAGGTTTTGCTGGATACATTTTCTTTACAGCCAGTTATAATCGTCAAGGCAACCGCCATCATCGCTAGTTTCAAACATAATTTCTTCATCTATACCCCTTTACTCATCTACTCATCAAGCATTTACATCATGTTTAGTAAAAGAGTCGAATAGATGAAAGCTCAAGTCGTCTAATCAATTAAACTGTCACTAGCAACATATCTTGTCCTGAAACCGTTTGTTGGTCCGTGACATTGATTTGCTCGTAACTTGGTGTATTCATCACAATGACTGGTGTTTGTGTGCTATAACCAGCTGCCTCAATTGCGTCAATATCAAAGGCTAATAGTTTCTGACCTTTTTTCACAACATCACCTTGTTCGACAAATGCCTCAAAATATTTTCCGTCAAGCTGAACGGTATCAATACCAACATGGATTAAAACTTCTGCACCCGCATCTGTCAATATACCAATGGCGTGTTTTGTAGGGAATAAAGTCATCACGACACCATCAGCAGGCGCTACTACTTCACCTTTACTTGGCAAGACAACCACACCATGTCCCATGATGCCTTCTGCAAAAGCAGCATCTCCTGCCTCACTGAGTGGTAATACGTCTCCCGCTACAGGTGTCACTAAAATTTCTTTGGTTAATTTACTATTTTTTAGACCTGTTGCTGCTTTTTTAGCCTCTTCTTTTGTGAGTGCTACTGTCTCTGTATCATCATCAAATCCTAAAGCATATGCTAAAGCAAAACCTGCAACTAAAGCTGCCGCATCCAAGATAACACTATAAATCACAAATTTCATTGAGCCGTCTGGGGCAATCATTGTCGTATATCTGAAAATACCTAAACCACCATTATTATAGACTTCAATACCTAAGCCCATAGCAATGGCACCTGTGACAGCACCAACAATACATGATGCCCAGAATGGTTTTTTCTTAGGTAAGGTAATCCCGTAAATTGCTGGTTCTGTCACCCCAAAGATACCTGAGATAAAGGCTGGGATAGACAATTCTTTTAATTTCATGTTTTTGGTTTTCAACAATACGGCAAGCACTGCACCTGTTTGTGCAAAGGAAACGCTACCGCTACCAACCAAGAGAGAAGTTGGTTGACCTGATGCAAGTGCAATAAGAACAAACGGAATAAGCGCCCAGTGCATCCCAAACATAACCAAAACTTGCCAACCGAAACCGATAATCGCACCAAAAATAATTGGGTTAAAGTTTTGAACAGCAAGCAAACCATTTCCTAATAAATCTGCAGCTAAATTCATGACTGGACCAATAACTAAGAAAGTCAATGGTACAACGATTAAAGTTGTAAAAAATGGTACTAGGAAAAGCTTAACAACATCTGGAATGACTTTTCTAAGTGTTTTTTCAACAAAAGCAGCGAATGCCGTTGACCCGATAATTGGCATAACTGTTGAGCCATAACCCGCTAATGGAATTGAGAATGGAATGCCGAAGAAGTGCATGCCACCCGTTTCTGCGAATTGTTTGGCAGCCGAGCCGTCAATAAAACCTTTATAGACTAAAGCGGCTGCAATCATCATTCCTAAGAATGGTGAGCCACCAAATTTTTTCATAGCCGTATAGCCAAGGAAGATTGGTAAGAATAGAAAGAGCCCATCTCCCATGGCATTAAAAATCGCATAAGTCGAGCCTGCTGCAAAGCTTGGCCCCATAGAAAAACTCAAAATCGCCGTGACACCTTTTAGCATACCTGCTGCTGCTGCTAGTGTTGGTAAGATAGGTTGGAAAATACCCGAAACCATGTCGACAAACCGGTCAAATAGATTACCTTTTGGTCCATCATCAGTTACAGGGTCTAAAACACCCAAGACAGCATCCACATCTTTACGCACATCAGGCACGTGGTTACCAATAACCACCTGATATTGCCCGCCTGCTTGCATAACAGTTACGACGCCATCCATGTTTTTTAAAGTTTCCGTGTTTGCCTTAGACTCGTCTTTCAATTTAAAACGCAGTCTCGTGATACAGTTGGTTAACGAGTTGACATTTTCCTTGCCACCCACTTCTTTGACGATTTTTTCCGCCAGTTCTTCGTATTTACCCATGATTTTTCCTCCAAAAAATATTTAAATTTTATACTGGAGGTTTCGCCAACTTAATGTAACGACCCAAGCACTTGTGTCTCTTCCTCAGACACGACAATTTTGACCTCTTTCTGTCTGTATTAGGCGATTAACCACTATCAAGCAAGTCAATCTATATTTTCAAGGGCAAAGCCTTGAATTAACATATTTACACATTTTTTTGCACAATCCGTGCCAGATGAATCGTGATATAGGTCTGTTCATCTTTTGAAACCTGATAACCACGCGTCTTGGATAGGAAACCGACAATTTTGAGTGTCGTTTCATAACTTTCAGGAAAGCGCTCAATGATCATCTGAAAGAGACTATCATCACTGCTAGGTAAGGTCGTAGCATCATCAAGCAAGACTCGTTCACTGAAAAATTTAAGATGCGTTACAAAGCGTTGAAAGAAAATATCTTCTTCATTAATCGCGACTTGCAAACTATACTTGACAATCGTCAACATCTCTTCCATTAATTTGGTCAATTCTGATGCACTAGAGTCTCCTCGACCAAGCTCGCTATTAACGATATGCATGGCAATGAAACCCGCCTCATCATCTGTATCTAGTAAGTCGGGTAAGCCAAACTTCTTTGCAATATCAGCAACTGCTTTTTTTCCAATGGTAAATTCTGTTGGAAAAAAACGCTTAATGTCCCAAAGCAAGAAATTCTTAACTACAAAACCCTCCTTAGCTCTGAGTTGGGTTGCATTAATATGGTCAGCTAGCGACAAGAAAAGGGAATCATTAATCTTGCCAGGAATTTTATCCTTGGCTAAAGTAATGACTTTATCTGTAATCACAAAAATTTCATCCGGAATTTCGGCGAGTAGTTCGTCAATGCGACTACTTTCATCACCTTGCAGTGTATAACATTTTTCAATCTTTTCAACTGCAATTTTATCGCCAATCTTCTTGCCAAATGCCAGTCCACGTCCCATAGCAACAACTTCTGCTTGGTCTTTTTCAGTGATAACGACATTATTATTCAGAATTTTACTGATTTGCATAACCCAACTCCATCTTTTTTAAACGGATAAAAAAATAGACCAAAAACGATAGCATCACCCATCCATTTTTGGTCTAGCTTAACTTAATAATAACTACCCTTATTCTGCTTACCTCTATCTTATCACTTGCTGAAAGCGCTATCAACACTTAAATGCTAAAAATGTTATTTTTTTATTACATTATAAAGAATTTTACCTCAAAAAAACTTCTAACCCGAAAGGATTAGAAGTTTTTTAGTCAAATACAAGCTTAATGTACTGAATAGTTAGGTGCTTCTTTAGTAATTTGGACATCATGTGGGTGGCTTTCTTTCAAACCAGCGCCTGACATTTCGATAAACTGTGCATTTTCATGCAAGGCATCAATTGTCGCAGCACCTGTATAACCCATACCGGCTTTCAAGCCACCAATCATTTGGAAAACGATATCTGTGGCAGAGCCTTTATAAGCAACACGCCCTTCAATACCTTCTGGTACAAGTTTATTGGCCTCATTGACACCACCTTGGAAGTAACGGTCTGATGAGCCTTTTTTCATGGCTGACAAGCTACCCATACCACGGTAAGTTTTATATTTACGGCCTTGGTAAATTTCAAATTCGCCTGGTGATTCATCTGTTCCGGCTAACATTGAGCCAAGCATGACAGCATTACCACCTGCTGCAAGGGCTTTAACGATGTCGCCTGAATACTTAATCCCACCATCAGCGATGATTGTTTTACCATATTCACGCGCAACAGCTGCTGCATCATAAATAGCTGTGATTTGTGGCACACCAACACCTGCCACAACACGTGTCGTACAGATTGAACCTGGTCCAATTCCGACTTTGACCACGTCAACGCCTGCTTCATAAAGGGCACGCGCACCTTCAGATGTCGCAATGTTACCAGCAATCAAAGTACGGTCTGGGAAATGTTCACGGATTTCAGCGATTTTACGTAAAACACCTGCTGAATGACCGTGAGCTGTATCGATAACAATAGCATCAGCACCAGCTTCGAACAAAGCCTCAGCACGTTCAAATGTATCAGAGCTGACACCAACAGCACCGGCTACAATTAAGCGACCTTGTGCATCTTTAGCAGCATTTGGAAACTCAATCACACGCTCGATGTCTTTAATCGTAATCAAGCCTGACAAACGACCTTCACCATCTACAAGTGGTAATTTTTCAATTTTATGCTTTTGAAGAAGAGACTCAGCCTCTTTCAAAGTTGTACCGACTTGCGCTGTCACTAAATCTTCAGATGTCATGACATTTTTGATTTCTTGGTTGTAATCTTCGACAAAACGTAAATCACGGTTAGTCAAAATACCGACCAATTTGCGGTTTTCTAGTGTTTCAACGATTGGCACACCAGAAATACGGTACATTGACATCAAGTCTTCTGCTTCTTGAATTGTGTGTGTCGGTGTCAAGAAAAACGGGTCAGTGATAACACCAGACTCTGAGCGTTTAACTTTACGCACTTCATCAGCTTGCTCAGCAACACTCATGTTTTTGTGGACTACACCCATACCACCTTGACGCGCCATCGAAATAGCCATCGCACTGTCAGTGACTGTATCCATGGCCGCTGAAATAACGGGAATATTCAAAATCAAGTTGGGGGCAAGCTGTGTCCTCATGTTTACCTCGTTTGGTAGTACATGACTTTCAGCAGGAATGAGCAATACGTCATCGAATGTGTAGCCTTTTTTCAGAAATTTAGTGTCCCAATTTGACATTGAAATAGTTCCTTCTTTCTTATTTATAAGTAAGCAAATACTTGCTTTGTGTTTAGATATTGTTACTATTTTATCACGCTATCTGACTTTGTCAATACATTTGCATTAACTGATGTTTGAAATATGATTGAACGTTCAAAAATAGGCACAACTCGATAAGTCATGCCTTTTTTTTCAGTTGATGTTACTTCATTATATTGCATCACCTTATTTTTTCTTAATCAAAACCATTAACTTTCTCAAAATACAACACCAGATTAAAACCAAAGATAATAGGCAGAAGAGCATAGAGGGCATTTTCATCAAATTGATGTGCTAAAACAGTCGAGATAAAAACGCCTAAGCAAAATCCTGTGATGATTAAAAAAGTATAGCCACCACGTTTTAAAATCTCTGGTTTTCGCTCAACTAAGCCCTGTACGATGAAGACAGACATATTTTTCAGATTACCGGTCATCATGGTATTGGTATAAGGCACCCCACGCATTCGTTTGAAAGATTCCAACTGAACCGCAGCAATAAAAGAAAGCGACAGCACCGTCCATTTTGAGGCAACAAACTGGGCCATAACTGCAGTGATTAAGACCCCTATAAAAATAATCAAGGCAGCCAAAGCATGCCAACGCAAATGCTGATGCGATACAGCAAATTTCCGCGCAAAATATGTAAATATAGCACCTAACATAAAAGCAAAAATCGGGAGTAGGTAATTAGCCACCTCTGCAAGATTGCCTTCAGCCAAATTCTTCATTAGATAGATGAAATTTCCTGTTTGCAACCCAGCAAACCGTTTGCCCTGTGTCACAAAAGTATAAGCATCCAAAAATCCACTAATAAATGTAATTAGCACTGCTACACGCACGCGCTCAAAAATTCGATAATCTTTCTTTTTCACAAATCATCACTCCAATCTAGTTTATCCTATCAAACTTTACACTTATTTAACCGATAACGCACCTCAACTCTGGTTAAGCGTGGCTACGGTTTAAAACTTTCAAGCCTTCTCTAATCGATAAATTGCTAAGGTCAGCATCATGTTTGGCAATAAACTCACGCACCCAGTCTGGTGCAACTTTAGAATACTCACGCAAACTCCAACCAATCGCTTTATTAATGAAGAACTCGTCTGAGCCTAAGTTATTTTTGATGATTGTCGCTAATAAGTCAGCATCCGTTTCAAGTTTAAAGCCTAGTTGATGATCAATCGCAAGTCTGCGAATCCAAAAATTATCATCTTGTGACCAGACTAGCATGGTCGCCTTAGCCTGTGGAAAACGTCTCACAATACTGCCCACGTGTTCATCCAGAAAATCAATCGAATCCCACCAAGATTTTTGAATAGCCAAGGCATAAAGCTTATCCAAATCGGCTAAAGTTAGCCACTTTTGAACTTTTTTTAGATAGTCTCCAGCTAGATATTGAAATTCGCGATAGTCTTGGGCCCACAACTTATCCACAAGGGACCAGTCAACACACCCTTCCTTGGCTTTTTCCCGCAAAAAATCCTTAGATAATGCTCTGCGTTCGGGTGTTTTAATCCCCAGAAATTCAAAGTGATTTTTCATGTATCGCTTCATGCCTGACGCATTTTCCGGATTTTCGTGGGTTAGAAACGTCTCAATGATTGTCATTTTTTACCTGCTCAAATTGTTTTTTACTAGCATTAAATTCATACTGATAAGTTTGATTGTCCCTACCACTCGTCGTAATAAGCGCAAGATCATCGCTTGACCATTCAATTGAGAGCTAGGCTGTATGAAATGAGTCTGTCATTTATGGTAAGGACTCCCCTCTCGAATCATGAAGGCACGGTAGATTTGTTCAGTTAGAACGAGCCGCATTAATTGATGAGGTAAGGTGATGCGGCCAAAGCTGATCAGAGCATTGGCTCGTTTTTTAACACGTGGGTCCAAGCCAAGACTGCCGCCGATGATAAAGACAAGGGTTGAGGCCTGTTGCATGGCTTGCTCAAGACTTGTGGATAACTCTTCTGATGAGATGAGTTTCCCTTCAATTGCCATTGAAAAAACAAAATCACGGTCTGTGAGTTTTGCCAAAATTCGGTCGCCTTCTTTGGATAAAATTTGTGCATTTTCCTTTTCCGAGGCTTTGTCAGGCGTTTTTTCATCTGCTAATTCAACAATTTCCACCTGACCAAAACGCGATAAACGCTTGACATACTCTGCAATCCCAGCTGTGAGATACTTTTCTTTTAATTTTCCGACACTAATGATTTTAATTCTCATGGTTTTATTATACCAAAAAATCAAAATCATTTTTTCCACAACAGAAAAGAAATGTAAGGCTGTGAAAACTTTATTTATCCACATTTTCACAAAAGTTTCCACATTTTTGTGGAAAACTCATGGTTTTTTACACACTTGTTCACAAATTTATTGGTTTTTCCACAAAAATGTGTATAACTTCCCAAACCCACGCCACACACCGACTTAATATTTAACAAATACTTGATTTTAAGGTATGATTAAGTGGTAAGTACTAAACTTAAAAGTGACTAAATTAAATAAAGGAAGTGACATATGAAAAATAATAAGAAAACTGTTGCAAAATTAGTAGCTGCTGGCATTATCGGCGGTGCTGTTTCGCTAGGTGGGAATATCGCCTATGACCATTTTACTGGTGTTACACCTACCGCTACCAATCAAACAGGCACAAGCAAAGTGTCTAACGTGTCTTATAAAGTATCAAGTGGTACAACCAAAGCAATCTCCAAAGTCTCAGATGCTGTTGTCTCTGTTATTAACTATCAAAAAGCATCCTCAAATAGTTCATTAGACGACCTTTTTGGCGACAGCGCATCTGACAGCAAAGATAGCGCTACTGAGCAACCTGCAGGCGAAGGCTCTGGCGTCATCTATAAAAAAGACGGTGACGACGCATATGTCGTGACCAATAACCACGTCGTTGACGGCGCAACTTCACTCGAAGTTATGCTTTCAAATGGCGATAAAGTCAAAGGCACCCTAGTCGGGAAAGATGCTTACAGTGATTTAGCGGTCATTAAAATTCCATCAAAAGAAGTCACAAAAGTCGCTGAATTTGGAGACTCGTCTAAACTCACCGTCGGTGAACCTGCGATTGCTATCGGTTCTCCTCTAGGTAGCGAATATGCCAACTCTGCCACTGAAGGTATCATCTCTAGCCTATCACGCAAGGTTATCATGCGAAATGATAATAATGAAACAGTCAATATTAATGCCATCCAAACAGATGCAGCAATTAACCCTGGTAACTCAGGCGGCGCCTTGATTAATGTTGAAGGGCAAGTCATCGGTATCAACTCAAGCAAAATCTCTGCAACTGGCTCATCTTCTCAAGATGTTTCTGTCGAAGGTATGGGCTTTGCGATTCCATCTAATGACGTTGTAGAAATTATCAACAAACTCGAAAAAGACGGTGAAATCAAACGCCCAGCCCTTGGGGTACAAATGGTCGATCTCACTGGTATCAACTCACGCTATATTGATAAGCTCAAACTTCCTGACTCTGTTACAGCAGGTGTCGTGATTGCTGCAGTCCAAAAAGGCCTTCCAGCTAACTCTGCAGGTCTTAAAAAATACGATGTGATTACGAAAATCGGTGATACAAAAGTGACAACAAGTACAGAACTTCAAAGCGCGCTTTACAAATATAATATTGGCGACGATATGAAAGTCACTTATTATCGCGACGGTAAAGAAAAAACAGCGACCATTAAGCTCGCTGCATCCTCTGACAAGTTAGATTTTAAAGATACTGAATCAGCAGATTCTGCTAAAACAGACGAAAGTAAATAAGCAATCAAAAATCACGCTTTTGGCGTGATTTTTTTGATTGTTCAAATTTTCATCAAAAGACCAGTTAATAGTGCTTGACCGCCCACAATTTCATTTAAAGTTAAATGTCGATTGTTAAGAGCCAGATAAAGTTCACCTGTCGAGCGCGGCAAAGTCATTTTTAAGGCATAAGGTCTAAGCTCTGATGAAATCTGCGCCCACTCTCTATCGATATTATGTGATTTTTGGAAACGCATATAATGTCTCACCAAAATCTCTTTAATCTCAGGTGTCACATCCTTGGCATTGATTGCTTGCGACAATAAACAAGCAAAATTTTCAATTAATATGTCATTTTTGTCTTTTTCTTTTTGTCCAAACATATCATTTCTCCTTTATGAAAATGATTATACACTTATTTTCATAAAAAGTTACAAAAAAAACTTCCGTCCATTCTGACGAAAGTTTGGGATAGTCCGTACGGGATTCGAACCCGTGATACCGCCGTGAAAAGGCGGTGTCTTAACCCCTTGACCAACGGACCTAGGTGATTAATTGTTACTGATTTCCTCAGCAACATAAATAATTATATCGTAAAATTGAAAATCGGTCAACCCTTTTTTTGAAAAAAAACACATTTTTTTCATCAATATTTGCTTTTTATTGATTTTACGCCATAAGAATGATGTTTCCCGTTGATTTTCTGATATAATAGAAATAAGTTATGAAAATTTTACTCTATTTAGAAGCCGAAAAGTTTTTACGAAAATCTGGCATTGGCCGCGCCATCTACCATCAAAAGCGAGCATTAGACATTGCTGGCATTGACTATACGACAAATCCCCACGAGGATTTTGACATCGCACATATCAATACTTACGGCATTAAAAGTATCATGCTGCTTTTTCGTGCGAAACGAATGGGCAAAAAAGTTGTCTACCACGGTCATTCGACAAAGGAAGATTTCAGAAATTCATTTATCGGTTCAAATTTATTGGCACCGTTTGTCAAAAAATACCTGACTTTTTTATATCGACATGCTGACTTGGTTATCACACCAACAGAATATTCAAAACAGCTCATCATTTCTTATGGTGTGGATGTCCCTGTTATTGCCATCTCAAACGGCATTGACCTGAGCAAATATTGCCAGTCTCCCGAAAAAGAGCAGGCTTTTAAAAATCATTTTCAAGTATTACCCGAGCAAAAGATCGTCATGTGTGCGGCACTTTACTTTAAACGCAAGGGTATCGATGATTTCGTCAAGGTAGCTGAAATGATGCCTGATGTGCGCTTTATTTGGTTTGGTGAGACCAACCTTTGGACCGTTCCTGGTTGGGTACGACGTCTGGTCAAGAAAAACCACCCTGCCAATGTCGAGTTTCCTGGCTATATCAAGGGCGATATTTATGAGGGGGCAATGACTGCTAGTGATGTCTTTTTCTTCCCGTCGCATGAGGAAACTGAGGGAATCGTCGTCTTAGAGGCTCTCGCATCAGGTCAGAATGTTGTCGCGCGCGATATTCCTGTCTATGGTGGCTGGCTTGATAATAGCGCAGCAACTCTTGTATCAACGAATAAGGAATTTGTCTCTGCCCTTAGGGATGTGTTAGACGGCAAGATAGACAAGCGTGAGGCAGGACATCGTGTTGCTGAGAGCCGTTCAATTGAGAGCATCTCAACGCAACTCGTCGCTGCCTACCAATATGTTTTAGACAATTAATGTGCCTTTGAGGCATCTGCTAACGACAAACACTTCTCAGCCATGACTGTCATGACTGCGGGTCATGTGTCGTTTTCAATCTCTGAAGGAGTTCTTATGAGAATTGGTCTTTTTACTGACTCTTATTTACCTCAGGTTTCGGGCGTTGCCACATCAATCGAAACCTTATCCAATCAGCTCACCAAAATGGGGCATCAGGTTTTTATTTTTACGACAACGGACCCGCATGCTGATCCTGAAAATGATCAGAACAATGTCATCAGGTTGAGCAGTATTCCTTTGATTTCACTGGCTGAGCGTCGAATTGTGCTAAAAGGTGTCGTGGCAGCCTATCAGGTTGCCCAAACCTATCATCTTGATATTATTCATACACAAACCGAATTTGGTGTCGGCATATTAGGAAAACTTGTCGCACGGCAACTCAAAATTCCTGTCATTCATACCTTGCACACCAAGTATGAAGACTATGTTCATTATATTGCTAAGGGAAAAATTCTTCGACCAGGTATGGTCAAGTACATCATCAAGAGTTATTTATTCGGGGTGGATGGCATTATTGTTCCTAGCGCAATCGTCTTAGATATTGTTAATCGATATGGTGTCAACCTTGAAAAACGTGTGATTCCAACTGGGATTGAGCTCAATAAGTTTGTACGTCCTGAAATTTCAGCGGCTGATTGTGCTGAATTGCGGACAAGCCTTGGCATTCTACCTGATGAAACGATGTTACTGTCATTATCCCGCATTGCTGAAGAAAAAAATATCCAGTCAATTATCAAGAGCTTAGTAACAGTACGAGAGCAAATCAAGGTCAAACTTGTGATTGTCGGGAGTGGTCCTTATGAAGATAAACTCAAAAAGCTGGTCAAGGACTTAGCACTTGATGACATCGTCATTTTCACTGGTCTTGTTGATAATAATCAAACAGCTTATTACTATAAAGCAGCGGACTTCTTCATCTCAGCCTCAACTAGTGAGACACAAGGCTTGACTTATATTGAGTCGTTGGCATCTGGCACGCCAGTCTTAGCGACAGATAATGCCTATCTCAAAAGTCTGATCACCGAACCTGTCTTTGGTCGTCTTTTTTCTAGTGATGATGCCATTGCAGCGACTATTTTAGCCGCGATTACAGAAACACCTGACTTTGATCAAGTCCGCTATGATCAAAAACTCTACGAAATTTCAGCAGAAAACTTTGCTTTACGCGTCTACGAGTTCTATCTGGATAAAATCATCTCAAATGACCAGTTTCTAGCTCAAAAAGGTGAATCTATCCCTCGAAGAACAGCTCGAATCGTTCGCCAAGCACCAGCTAAAACGGTTAAAACCGTTGTTAGAACACCTAAAAAAGTCGCCTATTTTGCGAAAAAAGCGATTAAACACGCCAAAATTCTCAATAAATATGGTAAAATAAAGTTAAAATAATAAAAGTTAGGACGATTCATTGAATCGTTTTAATATCTTACATAATAAAGGAATCTGTATAAAATGAAATCTCATCTCTCTGCTATTCTCAACCGATTGGAAAAACTTGTCGCATCAGGTGATCCAAAAGACACGTTTAACTTTGAAAAAGACGAAGAAGTTCAAATCACTGTCAGCTTTGATGGTGAAAACCAAGTCTTCATCGTAAAATATCCTAAAATCAAGGAAACTTCTGATTTCGATAGCATCGACCTTGTGGCGATGGAAATCTTTGACTTGATTTACTAATATTTTAAAACCAGCCCAAGTCATTTGTGACTTGGGCTGGTTTTTGATTATAACATTTTATAGAGATGTCACTTATCCTTCTGTTATCACAATGCCTTTTTCACGGAGAAAGGCATTTTTTTTTGGACGTGTTCTCAAGGTTTTCTTAAACCAGTACTCCCGTTTCAAGGCTTGTGATTTATCTGGGAAAGTTTCAGAATAAATTAGCTTGACTGGTCGTCTGGCTTTGGTGTATTTGGCACCTTGACCGGCATTGTGGGTCTTGATTCGTTTTTCTAAGTCATTGGTATAACCCGCATAGAGCGACTGGTCGGCACACAGGAGCACATAAAAATAATAGTTAGCCATAGTAGATGTGATGTACCTCGTCTGTATAGCTGCCGTCTGGCTTGTGCAAAACCAAGGGTGGTAGGAATTTCTCGCCACCAGCTTTGCCGTCTTTGATAGCATCAATCAGTAGAATGTTAGCATCTCGGTCTGCTTTTGGATAGACAAACTGAATGCGTTTCGGGACTAGATTGTATTGCGTCATGGTTTGAATAATTTCAAAAAAGCGATCTGGTCGGTGGACCATGGCCAGATGACCATTAGTTTTGAGCAATTGTTGACTGATGCGACAGATGTCATCGAGATTGGTTGCGAGTTCATGTCGGGCTAACAGATAATGCTCACTCTCATTGATTCGTGAGTTTTCATCTAGCTTAAAATATGGCGGATTGCAGAAAATCAAGTCTGTACTGGAAGGATTGAGATGGTCTAAGGTATTAGCTAAATCATCCTGAATCACGCGCACTTGCTGCTCTAGCCCGTTCAACTGCACACTTCTCATGGCCATGTCTGCCAAGCGTTCTTGGATTTCAATTGCAACGATGCTTGCATTTGTACTGCTGCTTGCAAACAGGCCGACTGCACCATTTCCCGCGCACAAATCAACGATTTGCCCTCGCTTGGGGATGTTGGGGAAACGGCTGAGGAGCACGGCATCGACTGAATAGGAAAAAACATCCCGAGACTGGATGATTTTCACGTCATTCGTCGCCAGCTGGTCGATTCTTTCGTTGGGTTTGAGTAAAGATTCTGAGTTCATCCTTTTATTATAACAAAATCGCCGAAAATTATGATAAGATTTATGTTATCAATAACATGATACTGAAAGCGGTGCGACTATGTCACACATGGTTTTTCTGTGGCGAGTAACCGCAGACATAAACTTCTGTAGAAAATTACGAATTTGGGTGTACTCCTGCGATTACTCGTCGCTGGTGAAACTTCTGCGCTTGCGCAGGTTCACAAATTATCTATTTTCCTATGGCATTGCAGTTGTCGCTTTAGCGGCGTACGGAAAAGCCAAAGGCAACGTGCCTTAGTGATTTATCACTTAGGCGTTGATAAGAAGTTAGCTTGAAGTTCAAAACCTTAAAGGACGTTAGACATGACAGAAAAAAATTACATTGCAGATATGCGGGCGCTGGTAGGGCATCAAGGGATGATTTTCGTGACAGCTTTTGGTGTGCTTTGGAGCGCTGACCGGACGGAGATTTTACTGGAGCGTCGGGCAGATTCACCTGATAGTGGCTGGGGATTTCCTGGCGGTTTCTTGGATTACGGGGAATCGCCCATGCAGGCGGTCGTGCGTGAATTTAAGGAAGAAACAGGTCTTGATGTCGAAGTCGTTCGAGTTTTAGGGCTTTCCACGCATATCACAGATAAAAATACTTGGGGTGACGCGCAGGAAAATATCGCGATTGGCTTTGAAGTGCAATTAGTAGGTGGGCGCATTCAGGCAGATGGTGATGAAACCCTTGAAGTCAAATGGCTACCCGTCTCACCAGAGCCTCAAATGTTTGTGCCACAGGCGCAACGGACTATGCATAAGATTTTAACCGAAAACGAAGGCAGCGATAAGGCCTGGTTCCGTGAAAATTGTGAATAAAGCGATGATGCACAAATTGACACAGGAGATTCTCAAGCAAACGATTACCAAGCGTGCTAATGCCACACATAAAGGCGACTATGGTCGGATTCTAATCATTGGTGGCACTGAGCAGTACGGCGGCGCCGTCATCATGAACGCCCTCGCTGCCGTCAATAGCGGTGCTGGTCTCGTCACCGTCGCGACCCACCCCAGTAATTTTACAGCCCTCCACAGCCACCTTCCCGAGGCCATGGTTACAGACTACGCGAAAGATTTGACACCTTTCATCACGTCAGCTGATGTCATCCTCATCGGATCAGGTCTGGGGGAGGAATTGGCGATTTTGACTGCGACATTAAGCAAGGTCAAAACTGAACAGATTTTAATTCTAGATGGTTCAGCCTTGACTTTACTGGCTGAACACCAGCTCGACTTGCCAAATGCGCGGATTGTTTTGACACCACACGAGATGGAATGGCAGCGTTTGAGCCAGATTGAGATTGCTGAACAGACGCCGGCTAAAAATTTGGCAGCACTTGCTACCTTCACTCCGAACCCCATTCTTGTTTTGAAAAAATTCCAGACAGAAATTTACACTGCTGATCAAATTTTCCAACTCACCATTGGCGGCCCGTATCAAGCAACTGGCGGTATGGGTGATACCCTTGCTGGTATGATCGCTGGGTTCGCTGGTCAATTTCATGTCTCTCTTGAACAAGCGGTCTTAGCTGCCGTCTATGCCCATTCAGCGATTGCAGACGACTTGGCGCGGGAACGCTATGTCGTGGTACCAACACAAATCTCTGCTGAAATTCCAAAATTAATGCACCGATATGCTCAGAAAGATGAAACTAAGACAAAGAACTTTTAAAAATAAGCTATGACTCTTTTCAATCTTTATGCGAAATTCGTATTGTTTTGGCAAAACAATACGAATTTGGTTAAAAAAAAGCTAATTTCTTTACCAATTTGGAATTCTTTTGGCAAAACAATTCCAAATTGGTAAAGAAAGCATTTTTTGTCTTTGGGTGGACTGAGTATTTTCTTCCCAGCCTATTATTTTTTAAATTATTTCGATAAAATCAGCTCATAGCAGTCCCAGTCTGCACCATAGGCAAAGCATTGACCGACCTGTTTAAAGCCTAATTTTTTATATAAAGCTAGAGCAGACAAATTATCCTGAGAGACAAGTAGGCGTAATCCCGCACTGTCTCTTTCACTCAACGCATCAATAATAGCTGAAATCAGCGTTTGGGCAAGCCCTCGACCTTGGGCAGCTTGACACACAGCAACTCTCGAAAGACTACGCCAATTAGTCACTTGCTTATTCCAACACTCAAAAGCATCTAAATCTGTCTCTTCTACTGCTGATGCGACCGCTAAAATCTTGTCTGTTTCATCTTCTATGAGGTAGAGCGAGCTGCTACTAATATCTGATTGGGCATTTTCAAGTGTTGGATAGTCTTCGTGCCAGGGACAACCGGGTGTTCCTACTAAAGATTGATAGAGTGCAACAACTGAGTTGGCATCTGCTGATTGGGCACGTCTTATTTTCATCGTATTTCACTTCTTCCTTTGACCTTCAGGTGACCCTAAAGATAGTTTTGGTTTTATCCTTAGTTTACCATAAACTTTTTCTAGCACACAATTTTCTAGACAATGTGCTAAGATAAAGATAAAGCCTATAAATTATCTAATGATTCAGCTAAATAAAAAAATAAAGGAGTAGTCATGTTATCTGAACATATCGTGCTAACTTTTCTAACCTACTTCCCTGCCTATGCCTTTCTTGGCTGGTGCCTCGAAGTCGTTTATGCCTCAGTCAATACTGGAAAATTTGTCAATCGAGGCTTTCTAAACGGTGCAGTTTGTCCCATTTATGGTTTTGGTGCAGTACTCTTTATTCTATTTTTAAACCCGATTGCGGACAATCTCCCCCTACTTTTCTTGGCATCAGTCATCATCGCAAGCTTGCTAGAGCTTGTCGGTGGCTATGTCTTAGAAAAATTGTTCCACATGAGGTGGTGGGATTACTCCCAAGAACCTTTTAATATCGGTGGCTTTATTTGCCTGAAATTTTCTTTGATGTGGGGCCTTGCGGGGGTCTTTCTGATTAAAATCATCCAGCCGATTATCGCTAAGATTTTGGAACACTTGCCGACCCTGCCGGTCACCATTATCATCAGCATTTTTTACCTCATTTTGCTCACTGATGTCATCATCACAGTAGTTGCCATCGCTCACCTCAACCGCGATTTACAGCAGGTGCATGAACTCTCACGCATGATCCGCCGTGGCAGTGATACCTTGGCCGAGAATCTCGGCAATTTCGCTGTAGATGCATCTGAGAAATTTGATACTCATAAAGATGAGCTGACTGAAACTCTGTCGACAGAGATTGAGACCCTCATGGCGCATCAAAAGAGGATACGGGCACGGATTCTCAAGGCCTTTCCAAATGCGAAACATCAGACTGAAAAGAGTGCCTTGGAAAGTTTGCGAAAACGCTACGATACTTACAAAACCTTCAAAAAGAAATGACTTTTGGTCCTTTCTTTTTTAGTTGTCATGGTATAATGAAACATGAAAACACTTACAAAGTTCAGTTTCAAGATTTCATAACGTGAAATTGCCGAAAGGAAGATTAATATGAAAACAATACATTGGGGCATGATTGGTACGGGTGATGTCACAGAAAAGAAAAGCGGGCCTGGCTTTTACAAGGCGAAAAATTCTGTTTTATATGGCGTTACCAATCGAACGATAGCTAAAGCAGAGGATTACGCCAAACGCCACAAGGTCGAGAAGGTCTTCGCCTCAGTCGATGATTTGCTAGCAGACCCTAAAGTGGACGCTGTCTATATCGCGACACCTCCTGGCTCTCACAAGGAATATGCCCTTCGTTGTGCTGCTGCTGGCAAAGTCTGCTATATTGAAAAGCCGATTGCACTCACTTATGACGAGGCATTAGACATTTCAGATGCCTTTAAAAAAGCAAATGTTAAGGCCTTTGTCGCCTACTATCGCCGGACTTTACCACGCTTTACTGAGGTCAAATCGCTATTAGACGCTGGCACTATCGGTGATGTGCGGTTTGTCAATGTTGCCTACTACCGGCCGGCTGCTAAAGATGAGATCAATGGCACGCATTGGCACGTCCAACCTGAGATTTCTGGTGGTGGCATTTTTATGGATATGGCTGTGCATACACTTGATATTCTGGACTTTTTCTTTGGCGCCATTGAAAAAGTGGCAGCCTTTAGCGTGAATCAAGCAGGCTATTATGAGCCAGAAGATAATGTTGCCCTATCCTTTGCTTTTGGCAATCGTATCATCGGTACAGGGAATTGGTGTTTCATAACAAATACTGCTACGGATAATATCCAAATCGTAGGCTCAAAAGGTGAAATTAACTTTGGCTGTTTTACCAACGACCCTATTCAGCTTAAAACAGCAGAACAAGAAACAGCCATTCCAGTAGGCACGATTGAACATGTGCACCAAAATTTGATTCAGACGATTGTGGATGAATTAAACGGTCAAGGGAGCTGTCCGTCTACCATCGAATCTGCCTTACGCACCGCTTGGGTTTGCGAGCAGGTTTATCAGCAACAGGATTAAGCGTAAAAATAAGCAAATAAAACTCTCATCTTTTTGGATGAGAGTTTTTGATATGAATTTGTAGCAAGTATTTTCTCGATTTGCGTGAGGACACTTTCTTCTTCATTGCTGTCGATGACTTGGTCTGCTATGGCTTTGATACTTGGTATGGCATTGCTCATGGCATAACCGTGACCGACAAATTGTAACATTTCAAGATCATTACCGCCATCACCAAAAGCAACCATTTCTTCTGGTTGAATGTCCCACAAATTGCCAAGATCTGCTAGGGCACTCGCTTTAGTCACACCTGGTACTAAAATGTCAATGTCACCCTCGCCAGTAGAGACTGGGAATAACACACCTTGTAAGGCTCCAGTTAATTGCGCTATTTTTTCATCGACAAGATGTTCTGGAAAGTTGAAAGCCATTTTGACAATCGTATCTTTTTCAAACATGGCTGATAAGTCTGGCACTATTGCCAACCGATGATAATATTGGTGGGTATAGTTGTAAAATGTTTCGGGTGCTGTTTCTAAAATATAGGCTGATTTTTTCCCACAAATAATACCTTCTCCTTGATGATCAGCTGCTAAAATAGCCAAGGCTTTTCAAAAGCAGGACGTGGCATGTCTGCTGAAAATAATTCTTTTCCTCTGCTAATGATATGTGCCCCATTTTCAGCTGCAAAAGTCAGTTCATCTGAAATGTCTGGAAAAAAGGACTTGAGTTGAAAAGATTGATTGCCACTGGCAACGACAAATTTGATGTCGCGTTTTTTCATCTCAGCATATAAGTCAGCAAAACGCTCGCGATTATAGTCTTTTTGACTATTTAAAAAAGTCCCGTCCATATCTGTAGCGATTAATTTGATTGACATTTTGTCTTTCTCCCTCTATTTGAATACGCTTTCTTAATTCAAAGTATAGCGTATCTAGGGAGAATTTGCAAAGACTAGCGCTAAGCCTTTTGGGCGTAATATGTCATCGCTGCCGCTAAAAATTCTGGGAATCCCTCACCATACTGTCTCAAGTTTTCAGTAAAACGCTCGTCTTGCAGATACATTTGCCCTAGGCCTCCAAAGGCTTCTAAGGTATAGTGATAGCCCAAGGTGTCGTTGAAAGTATGATACATGTTGGCAATGGCTGCTTGTGCAATGGTAGCCGCTGGTTTTTCGTCCTTTAACTTTACCAAATCGTGAAATAACTGATTCATTTGATCAGATATTTTTTGCTTGCCATCATTAGAGAGGTTGTCGATTTTTTCCTTGGTTTGCGCGACAGCCTTTGTTCCAAAGCGTTTTATCGCTTCTTTTTCATAGGGATTTTCTTTTGTAAAGTCAAAACCTTTAAATTTTTCTGCTTGTGTCATGTTTAGACTTCCTTTCATGTCTTGCATTGAGCGCTCTAGTGTGTCTAAAAGCGTTGTGATGCGGTCTTTTTCGTGCAATAAATAGGTTCGTTGCAACTCAAATGCCTGATTTTTATCAAAATTTGAGCTTTCAAGTAGGTGCTGGATTTCGGTCAAGGGAAAACCACAAGCCTTGAAAAAACAAATTTGCTGGAGTTTATCCAAATCATCGTCTGAGTAATCGCGGTAGTCATTCCACACATTTCGAGTTGGTACCAGAAGACCAATCTTATCGTAATGGTGTAAGGTGCGGACACTGATGCCAGCTAGTTTGGCTACTTCTTTGATGTTCATGTGTTCCTCCTGACTATAGCTCTATTATAAACTATGACCTTGCGTTAGGGTCAAGGGAATAAAAAAACTATTTTTAAAAGGATGCTTTTCAAAAATAGTTTTCCTGTTTCATTTTGTAAAGTGGGACATTTCTATCAATTAAAGATACTATTGCTATTATTTCGTTGGTTTGATATAAGGGACTATCTCCGCACTCGCACCAGCTGAGGCGGCTTGTATCCAAGATTTACCTTCTAATTGTTTAAAGTTTTCACTTCTGCCTGTTAAAACAATCCCATTGAGTAACATATCTTTTTTATTCTCTAATCTGTTATTCTTCAAAATACCGTCCAAAATTTTCTGTTCATCCTTCTCCATTTTGAGTGAACAATCCGTTTTCAGCATTTCAATAACTGTATTAAGACCATTGTCACCTTTCCAGTAGTCGCCTAATTGAAGATCTCCATATTTAAAATCACTACTATTTGAGTAGCCAAAGGTCACTGTCGGGGTAAATATATCCTCATCTGCATCATTCAAATGGATATGTTCTGTTTTCTTACTCGCTTGCTCGCCTTCACTCACCCAATACCATGCTTGTGTCAGATTATCAGGTAACATCTTTTGGACTTCTTCATAAGTATAGGGTTTGTCAAAAGAGATACCGACTTCAACCACACGATTTTCTGTTTTGACAATATTTTCTAAATCATTCGGGTAAGTGATTTTTTCATACAAATCTTCTGGAAATCTCGTCCATGATGACCCGTTCTTTCCTTTTTTCTTTGTATAATTTTTTTCTTTAATGGCTTTATCCTGAATATCAGCCGTAATATATTTGTAAGTGATATTCGGATTGAAAAAGTTCATTCTTCGACCTTCTGGATAGGATTTACCACCCATACTATAAATGTCTACCTTTCCTAACTTACTTAAAATATTATAAGTCCCTGTTATATCTCCCCACTCTAATGGATAACCATCAACATCTTTTTGGACTTCTGCTGTATTTTTACCGTTAAATAACCCAATATCTGATTGAGGCAAGTTACGTGTCTGCACATTTGGTGTCATGAATCGTGTTTTCACCTCAAGATATTTAGCATTTTCATAACCATGACGATCGTTCATCCAAAAAATACCGAACAATATCCCCAAAACAAAGATAATTGACAAAACAACAGAAATCACCACCATCAAAATACTTTTCTTCCGATTTTTCTGCTTACTTTTTTTCACCACTTCTTCAAATTTATCCGCATCAAATTTCGTCATTTTCTTTTACCTCCAAATAAATTTTCTTAAACGCTTTTCTAGCACGGTATAGTGTCGTATTGACCGTGTCTAATTTCATATCCAAGAGGAAACCAATCTCCTCATGGCTCAATGTCTCATCATATCGCAAGAGTAACAGCTCCGTATATCTCGGTTTGAGTAAATGCAAGGCTCGACTCACGTAAACATCTTCCAGATTTTCCATCTCAAATGCTGTAACATGTGCATCAAAGGTCGCAAACTGAACTTCTAGAATCTCAGCATAGCGTTGTTTTCGCCGATATAAATCTCGAAACTGATTAATCGCCACCTTATAAAGCCAAGCTCTCATCGTGTCCGGTGGTAGCACATGACTCGTTTCGATAATTTTAACCAGAGCATCTTGCGCAATATATTCCGCATCTTCATAACTGGCGCCATTTTTGCGCAGATTGTAGGAAACTTCGCGCGCAAGTTCTACTAACATTTGCTCAAATCCATCTAATTTCAAGTTTTGCTACCTCCTTTCTACGATTTTATTTCATGAAATCTTGAAAGTTAACCTACACTAGCGCTCTGTCCGAGCGTCGTTGTTTGCGGTTTTTCATCGGTTTCATAAATATAACGAATAACTTCGCCGAATCTATACACATGTTTAAAAATATTTTATCCACATCTTATATGGTAACAGAATTTGCCATCAATTTATGGCAAAAAAACATCCCATAATCGTAGGATGCTTAATTCATCTGCTACAAGCATTTCGACATCTGGTTGATAAAATTAGTGTGATAGCCTCAAATATAATCTGATGATTTTAAAGACATCCAAAATTTATAAACAAGACATGCTGGTAGTTTTTTAATTTTTGCTAAAATTAAACTATACAGAAAGGAAGGGTTTACAAAACCCGTGATATAGACATGAATAAAAAAATATTTTTAGGACTAGCTTTATTTTCTCTCACTTCTTTTGGGGTTTTAACCGCCTGCGGCAAAAAAGAAAGCCTCAAATCTGAACAAAAAGAAATTACCATCGCAACAAATGCGAATTCCAAGCCCAACACTTATATGGTTGATGATAAATTAACTGGCTTTGACATTGAATTAGCACGCGCAGTTTTTAAACAACTTCCCGAGTACAAGATAAAATTTCAAGTAATCGACTTCAACTCTGTTTTATCTGGCGTTGATAATGGCCGTTTTCAAATGGCTGCCAATGCCTTATCTTGGACACCTGAACGCGCGGAAAAATATAATTACTCACTACCACTTTCAAAATCAGCAACATCCGTCGCGGTTAAGCCTGACTTAAAAGTCAAAACCTTGTCTGACTTAGCAGGTAAAACAACCGAAGTCTTGCCTGGTGTTCAAGTCGCAACCATGCTCGAAACATGGAACAAAGCACATCCTGACCAAGCCATGACCCTAAACTATATGGATGCCAGCTATCCTTTGACATCTTATGTTGCGGATGTAGCATCTGGCAAGAGTGATTTTGTCATTTATGACCAAATTTCATTGACTCAAATCATTCAGCAAAATGGTTATCAACTCAAAGTAACGCCTATTGATTTAGGAGAAACAGACAAGCATACTGGTTTTAATTACTTCATTTTTGGCAAAGATACAAAAGATAAAGCCTTACAGAAAAAAGTTGATACCATCTTAATCAAACTCAAAAAAGACGGCACCATGAGCAAACTTTCAGAAAAATACTTAGGTGGTGATTTTACACCCAAGGAGAAAGAGATGAAAGATGACGAAAATTAAAGATGCGACCTATTGGGCAGAACAAATTCGTAAAGGCGAAACCACCCCAATTGAGTTATTAATATTAGCCGAGAAAAAAATCGAAAACCTCAATCCACAATACAATGCCCTCGTCGCTTATGATATAAATCAAGCCAAAAAAGACCTCCCCCAAACCCAAAATGGTTACTTTTCAGGTCTCCCTTTCCCTCTAAAAATGTTGGGACAAGACCACGCAAATCTCCCTGCAACTGCTTGCTCTAAACTTTTCAAAGACAACATAGCCCACTCAGACGATAACTACGTCAAAGCCTTGCTAGCAGCTGGCTTAACCCCCTTTGGTCAAACAAATGCACCTGAATTTGGCTTTAAAAACATCTCAGATGCCGAACTTTATGGCAACACACGCAACGTTTGGAACAGCGCCTACTACTCTGGCGGTTCTTCTGGTGGCGCAGCCACTGCTGTAGCCTCAGGTATTTTCCCCATGGCAGGAGCATCAGACGGTGGCGGTTCTATCCGAATCCCCGCCTCATTTTCTGGACTCATCGGCTTAAAAATGACACGAGGCCTCATGCCGCAAGGACCCAACAACTACCGAAGTTGGCAAGGCGCATCCACCTCAGGCGCTTTGACAATCTCCGTTCGTGATACAGCTAGCTTTTTAGCGGAAATGCAGCGACAACAAGAAACCGACCCCTATCAAGCACCCTTGCTAGACCAAAACACCCTGCATCATTTGACCGCAAGCGACAAGCCACTAAACATCGCATTTTCGACAGCCTCGCCAATCGCCGGCATTGACATCTCCGACACGGCGAAAGCAGCCCTCCAAAAAACCGTCGACTTCCTGAAAGCACAAGGCCATCAGCTCACGGAAATCGCCTTCCCGCTAGATGCCCGCCCCCTGATTCAAACCTACTACCAGATGAACGCAGCTGAAACCTACACCATGCTCAAACCCTGGGAGACAGCGCAAGGCAGAAAAATCAGTCTGGAAGACGTCGAACCCTTAACCTATGCCCTCCTAGAGGCTGGCAGAAAAGCAGATGCCGCCTCTTATGTTCAAGTCTTGAACGCGTGGGATGCTACTTGCGCGACTTTTGACGACAAGGTTTTTAAACACTATGATTTTTTATTGACACCTACAACAGCAAAGACAGCACCTAAAATTGGGGAAACTTTCATCACCCCTGAGCTATTAGAGAAAATGACAGACATTAGCCGATATGACTTTCCAGAACAGATTGACATCATCGAACAAGCTTTTGAAACCTTCCTAACTTTTTCACCCTATACTTTCATCAGCAATCTAACCGGACAACCTGCACTCTCACTTCCAGTTTACCTAGAAACTGAAACCAATCTACCACAAGGCATTCAACTTTGGGGCAGAAAAAACTCCGAAATTTTGATGCTCCAACTCGCGTTACAATTTGAAGATCAGGATAAGTTTATCTTGCCTGAGTTTTATCGTGCTTAACACAAAAAAATGAGGCTGGGACAAAAATCCTCAGTCACTATAAGAGAAAAGCAAACTAGACAATGATGTCAAAACTGCCAGTTTGCTTTTCTCTTTTTTCTTATGGTTTTGCAGAAGGAATACCAATTTGATATAGAATTAGCAAATAATTTACCGATTTCGCATTGTTTTGGCAAAAGAATGCCGATTTGGTAAATAATCAGCAATTTTTTCACCAATTTCGTACTGTTTATTACAACATGATTATGCTGCTTGACAATGTATAAAAAGCTATACAAAAATAGGCTATCGGCAATTTCAATTAATATTGAAGATTGCTTATAGCCTAATTTTTTGAGGACTTTTATCCCATCCTCTTTTTTGTTGTAAAATTGCTAGCCTAAAAATATATAACTCGAGTTAACTCCTACGATGAGTTCTCATCACTTCTCTATGACTTGATATCTAGTCTAAATAACTACGATTAAGCATCATAGAACCTCGATTTGTCCCAATAGGGACGAGTTTATCCATGATTGGATTTAATTTTTTATAAAAAATAGACGCATCAGCTGTTAAATGATGCATGATCGCCTCTTGCTGCAAACTTGAAACAACTTGATTAAGGACAGCTACAGAGTATCTTCCCTTTTCCAAATCCTGTTTAGCCATAAGTCCAATCTTTCTTTCACGTTCTGTTAAATGAGGATTAAGACAGTAATCATACAGCATATTCAGAAATTCTAGTTCAACAGCATTCATTTTTTTTCGAGATGTAAGCATTGTTATCCTCTATTCCAGTTATCCTGTGGATTCTCACTACAAAATACAATTTTCCTACTTATTAAGTCATTAAACCAAAGCAAGTTAAAGATGTCAAGTATTTTTAGTAAAAACCGACTTGGGCGTACGAATATTAGAAGTTCACATCAGTAACGTGCAGACTAAGAGCCAATCCCAGCGCATATAGCGTATTAAAAGTCACTAAATTTTTAATCGCATATTGAAAGCATTTGGGATGCGGCAATGTCTGCTCAAATGCTTGCGTATTTTTCAAAACAATCGGAAATGAAACCAAGGTTACTAAAATTGGCCAATGATAAATACCCGCCAGTAAGCCAATAATAATACTCCCATAACCAAGCAAAGCAAGAAATTCAAAGAGGATTACACCCGTTGGACGTCCGATATAGTAGATTAGGGTATAACGGTGATTTTCGATATCCATCGTTAAATCTCTTAAATTGTTAGCCAACATGATATTAGAAATTGAGCTGATCAGGGGCAATGACGCTAAAACGATCGCCACAAGCGCGTAAATGTTGCCCTCAAGCTGAAATAGTCCACTGCTAAAATTAAGCTGTAGATAGATCGGTGGGTGATGCGTGACATTGGTCAAAATCGTTAAGATAAAAATACCTAGTCCCATTGACAGCCCGCTAAATATCTCACCTAAAGGCATTCTTGAGAGTGGAATAGGCCCCCAAGTATAGAAAACACCAACTAAACAGCAAATCCCTCCTATTAACATGAATACCCAGCCATTTTGACTGGTTAAATAAATGCCAATGCCCATCGTCATCAAGAGCATGATAAAAATGAGATGACGCACAAGCTTGAGTGGGATGCCTGATTGCCCAATGATGTTTTCTGTCATTTGATAGGTTTTGGATTTAGCTTTTTTGAAGTCCATATAGTTGTTAATCATCGTTGTTACCATATCAAAAATCGTCATCCCGATGAAAAAGATAAAGGTATTTAACCACTGAACCTCACCAAAATAAGTCATGGCAAATAAAACGCCTATGATAAATGGAAATAAACTGGCTAACTTGGTTCTAATTTCGACCAATTCTAAAAATGTCCGGTAGGTCATAAGCATCTCACTTCTATTGTATTGTGTCTGACGTGCTATTCGTGTCAAAAGACAGACAGACGCAACACTTATCTAAAGTCATTCTAAACATGACTGGTGTAAATTTTTCAAAAAAACACCCCGCAAAATGTGCGAGATGTCCAAATTGTAAATATCGGTAAATATTAACGTTTAGAAAATTGACTTGCTTTACGGGCTTTTTTAAGACCAGCTTTCAAAAACATACTTTTATGTAAGTTTCAATAAGCTTTAATATCATGGTTTTCTTGAGTTTTCAACGTTAATCATTTCCACTGATTTCAATCAGTTTCAACTGAATGGTGTGAATTTT
>NZ_JACBNY010000012.1 GCF_013449735.1 Pseudolactococcus laudensis | reverse complement strand
AACAAAAACTTTTGGAAGTGTGCTATTATAAGTCATATAAGTCGTGCGCTTTCTAATGCGTAGTGGTTTAAGATTAGGATAGCACGACTTATTTATTTTCCAATGAAATTAACTAGCAATTCGGGTAGGTTAATAAAAATTTCCTCAGTGACTATTGGGGGATTTTTCAATTTTGCAAGGGTGAGTAGACTTGTTAGAATGTGTTATAATAAATGCGTATCTTTTATTTTAAAGGAGAAAACAATGCGACAAGTATTTTTTTACGGCGCCATTAGTTTGGATGGCTTTTTATCAACCGCTACTGATGATTTACAGTGGTTGTTTGACACGTCTCTAGATAAGGAGTTTGATATTAGTGCCTTTGAAGACCGCATTGATACAGTGGTCATGGGAAATACGACTTACCGTGAAACGCAACGGCTTTCGGGAGCAGAACGCATTTTTCCTAATAAGGAAAAGATTGTTTTCTCACGCAGTGAAAAAGGCAATATAATAGAAGGAAATTATGTTTTAGGTGACCCAGTAGCTGTTATTAATCGCTTAAAAGCTGAGGCTGGTCAAGCGATTTGGGTTGTTGGTGGCGGTGAAATCGTGACGACACTTTTAAAGCATGACTTGATTGATGAGCTCTGGATTCAAATCGCACCCGTTGTATTGGGAACTGGTAAACGCTTGTTTGAAGAAACCGAACCAGTTTTAAAACGTTTTGAATTAGTCGCAGTTGACAAAATAGGTCAGTTATCCGAGATACATTTAAAACGCATTCAAAAATCACCTACCGGTCCAGTAATTTAAGGTATAATAAAAATATGACGAACTTGAAAGAACAAATTATTGCCATTTCCAAGGAAATTGGCATTTCTAAAATCGGCTTTACGACAGCTGATAATTTTGACTACTTGGAAAAATCCCTAAGACTGGCTCAAGAAAAAGGGACAAACTCTGGTTTTGAACATCAAAATATTGAAGAACGAATCAAGCCTAAGCTCTTACTTGACAATGCTAAAACGATTATTTCGATTGCCGTTGCCTATCCGAATAAACTTCCGCAATTACCAGGGAAATCACCTTATAAACGTGGTAAGTTCTCTTCTTCAAGTTGGGGTGTGGATTATCATACTATTTTAACTGAAAAAATGGCTCGTTTATCAGAGAGAATTGCTGAATTAACAGATGATTTTGATCACAAGGCCATGGTCGATACAGGCGCGTTAGTGGATACTGCTGTTGCCAGACGTGCGGGGATTGGTTTCATCGGTAAAAATGGTCTCGTCATTTCTAAAGAATTTGGTTCATATATGTTCTTGGGAGAACTCATCACTAATCTCGATATTGAACCGGACAGTCCGGTTGACTATGGCTGTGGCGACTGCGACCATTGCATCACGTCGTGTCCGACTGATGCACTAAATGGCGATTCAACCATGAATGCCAAGCGTTGCCTGAGTTTCCAGACGCAGAAAAAAGGGCCGCTAGATGAAGAGTTTCGTGTCAAAATGAAGACTTTGATTTATGGGTGTGATATTTGTCAAATCGCTTGTCCTTATAATAAAGGGATAAGGAATGAGGCTCAGACGACGATTGACCCGGAGCTCGCTTATCCTGAGTTACAACCTTTTATTCAGCTGAGTAATCAGGAGTTCAAGGCTAAATTCAGTGAAATTGCAGGCTCATGGCGAGGCAAAAATGTTTTGCAGCGTAATGCGATTTACGTTTTAGCTAATGTTAATGACAAAACGGCTATTCCTTTATTAGAAGAAATAGCAGCAAATCCTAGCAATGCCGTCCACCAAGAGGCGGCACAATGGGCACTAGATAAGATTAAATCAAAGGCGAATCATCATCAATCTTTGAAAAATAGATGAGAACGTGGTAGAATAATATAATATGGAAATTAGTGAAATTCGCAATCAAATTACCCAAAATAGAGATAAGATGGCGTCATTTCGAGATAATCTCGATTTAGACCGCCTTGAAGAAGAAATTGCGCTTCTTGACAATGATATGTCTGACCCTAGTTTTTGGGATGATAACATTGCCGCACAAAAAGTCGTTGAGCAATCAAACCAACTCAAAGCCAAATATGAGACTTTCATGACCATGCAAGCTATGCTTGATGACCAAGAAGTTATGTTGGAGATGTTGGAAGAAGATGCTGATGAGGAAATGCAGGCGGAATTGGCAACAGAGCTTGATAAATTAGGTGCTAAAATGCAGGCCTATGAGCTTGAAATGCTTTTAAATCAACCTTACGATCACATGAATGCCCTTTTAGAGATTCATCCCGGATCAGGTGGCACCGAGTCTCAAGACTGGGGGAGTATGCTCATGCGGATGTATGAGCGTTGGGGAAATGCGCATAATTTCAAGGTTGAAGTTGTCGATTACCAAGACGGTGATGTCGCTGGTCTTAAATCCGCAACCCTGAAATTTACTGGTAACAACGCTTACGGCTTTCTGCGTTCTGAAAAAGGTGTGCACCGTCTGGTACGTGTTTCACCTTTTGATTCACAAAACCGTCGTCACACCTCATTTACTTCGGTTGATGTCATGCCTGAATTAGATGATTCGATTGAAGTTGATGTCCGAGATGCTGATATCAAAATGGATACTTTCCGTTCTGGTGGTGCGGGTGGACAGAATGTCAACAAGGTATCAACAGGGGTTCGCTTGACGCATATCCCAACTGGTATCGTGGTCTCATCTACTATGGATAGAACGCAGTATGGTAACAGAGATTTGGCGATGAAGATGCTTAAATCTAAACTCTACCAACTCGAAGTTGATAAAAAGCAAGCAGAAGTCGATGAATTGAAAGGCGACCAAGCCGATATTTCATGGGGCTCACAAATTCGTTCTTACGTTTTCATGCCTTATCAACTGGTTAAGGATACACGTTCTGGTTATGAAACAAGTCAGATTGATAATGTTATGGATGGCGATTTAGATGGCTTTATTGACGCTTATCTCAAATGGAAAATGTTGTAAGGCTGTAATATTTTAGAAATAGTAATTTGTTATAATATGTATATGTTGACAAAAAACAGAAAGAAACTAAAAATATGAGTAGTATTATCAAATTAAGTAATGCAACCAAAAAATATAATAACGGAACGACCGCCTTGCGAAATATCTCAGTTGATATTGAGGCCGGAGAATTTGCTTACGTCGTAGGACCTTCAGGCGCTGGTAAATCAACGTTCATCAGATTATTGTATCGTGAAGTGAAGTTGGATAAAGGTCAGGGCGTCGTCGCTGGCTACAATCTTGAAAAAATTAAAAAACGTGACGTGCCGATGCTGCGTCGCTCTATCGGTGTCGTTTTCCAGGACTACAAATTGCTACAAAATAAAACAGTCTATGAAAACATCGCTTATGCTATGGAAGTTATCGGAAAACGCCCACGCGAAATTAAAAAACGTGTCATGGAAGTACTAGACCTTGTTGGTCTTAAACACAAAGTTCGCTCATTCCCGAATGAATTATCAGGTGGTGAGCAGCAACGTGTGGCGATTGCGCGCTCAATTGCTAATGCCCCAAAAGTACTAATTGCCGATGAACCGACAGGTAACTTAGACCCTGAAAACTCATGGGAAATTATGAACCTTCTGGAAAAAATTAATATCCAAGGAACAACAATTTTAATGGCGACCCACAATTCACAAATCGTTAACACCTTGCGTCATCGTGTTATTGCGATTGAGAATGGTCGAATTGTCCGAGACCAAATAGAAGGAGAATATGGCTACGATGATTAGAACATTTTTTAAACACCTGTGGCAGTCTATTAAAAATCTCCGCAGAAATGGTTGGATGACAGTTGCTGCTGTTTCATCTGTTACCATTACCCTTGTATTAGTCGGCGTGTTCCTAGCCGTTATCCTCAATACAACGAAATTAGCATCGGATTTAGAAAATAATGTCCGGATTTCAACTTTCTTGAAACTAAATGTTCATGACGGTGAAAAAGAAATTGCAGACCCCAATGATAAATCAAAAATGATTACTAATCCAGACTATCATAAGATAGAAAAAGCGATTGAAAAAGTACCGCACGTGACCAAGGTGACTTATTCGAGCAAAGAAAATGAGTTAGAAAAACTCACAAAATCACTTGGTAATACTTGGAAAATGTTTAAAGGCGACAGTAATCCTCTTTATGATGTTTACATCGTTGAGGCAGATAAACCTGAGAATGTAACTGCAGTTGCTAAAAACATCAGTAAAATTGATGGCGTTGACCGAGCGGACTACGGTGGTACCAATACCAAGAAAATCTTTGGTCTATCAAAAGTTATCAGAACTTGGGGAGCTGGCGCAGCAATTCTACTTCTGTTTGTTGCAGTCTTTCTGATTTCTAATACCATTCGGATTACGATTTTGTCTCGTCAACGAGAAATTCAAATCATGCGTCTGGTTGGTGCTAAGAATGGTTATATCCGTTGGCCTTTCTTCCTTGAAGGAGCGTGGGTTGGATTGCTCGGTGCTATCCTACCTAGTGTCTTAATTAGTTTTGTTTACCGCATTGGTTATGTCGGCTTACAAAAACCATTATCACAACAAGGGCTATATCTTTTGAATCCTAATACATTTGTCCCACAATTGATTGTCTTGATGATTGTTGTCGGTGTGGCGATTGGTTCACTTGGTTCAATTATCTCAATGAGACGATTCCTTAAAATTTAAATACGAAACATTAAAAGAGCATATATTTGCTCTTTTTTTGCTATTTTTTTAAGTTTTCTAGTTCATCACACGTATTTTGTGGTAGAATAGTAACAATATTATTAGTTTGTAAATTAACAAACTTAAAGTTAGTCGTAAATGAACGGTATGTAATTGAAAGAAGAAACGATGAAAAAAGTTGTGATTGTTGGCTCAGGGATTGCAGGTGCAACAGTTGCGTTATATCTGGAGGGGCAAGCAGATGTCACGATAATCTGTAAGGGAAACCAAGAAGATAGTAATTCGATGCTAGCTCAGGGAGGGGTTGCAGCTGTCATGCAAGCCAAGCGTCTCGAAAAGGAGCAAGAGCCCGATAATGAAGCATCTCATGTTGCGGATACACTGTCTGCTGGTGTTTTTCATAATCAGAAAAAAGCAGTTGAGAAAATGGTACATGAAGGTCCTCAAGTGATTCAAGATTTGATTGATTTGGGCATGACTTTTGATACAACAATTGATGGTCAATTAAATATGGGGCTTGAGGGTGCGCATTCGCATAAACGAATCTTACATGCTGGTGGAGACCAAACAGGTCTTCAGTTGACGAGTTTTGTTCATGAACAGTTGAGCAAGGTTAACTGGTTGTCCCACACTTTTGCTTTAGATTTTGTGGTAGAAGAAGGCAAAGTTCGTGGTGTAAGCTATCTTGATACCAATAATCAAAGACAAACGATAGATGCAGATGAGGTTGTCTTAGCAAGTGGTGGCATTGGGCATTTGTTTCAGGATACAAGTAATGATCAGACGATTACTGGAGATGGTATCGCCATGGCCATACGTGCAGGATGCGATTTGTCGGATATGGAATTTTTACAATTTCATCCTAGTCTTTTAGACGGTGGAAAAAAAGTGCATCCGATTCTGATTTCAGAGGCTGTCAGAGGTGCTGGTGCAATTTTAGTTGATGAAAATGATTGTCCGATTATGGTTGGACGCTCCAGTAAGCTCGACCTAGCACCACGAGATGTCGTCAGTCGGGTCGTCAATGAACAGATACAAGCGGGGCATCAGATTTATTTGGATATCTCTCGTGTCACGAATTTTTCTCAACAATTTCCAGCCATTGCAAGCTATTTGAAACAGAATAATATTGATTTTGAAACCAGTCAGCGCATCCCTATTAAACCAGGCATGCATTTCCTGATGGGTGGCGTTAAAACAGACTTTTCAGGTCATACAAAGCTTGGCAACTTATATGCAGTAGGAGAAGTCGCCTTTACAGGCGTCCATGGAGCTAATCGTTTGGCGAGTAATTCTTTACTAGAAGGGCTTAGTTTTGCTAGAAGTGTGGCAGATGCTATTTTGTCAGACAAGGAGAATAGTTCTGCAAGTGAGCAAGTGCAGCAGGTCACACAATCTTCAACTAAGATGCGCCTACCAAATCGCGCAGATTTAGTCAAACGAACATCAGATGCACTTGGTATTATTCGAAAACCAGAAACCATACGTCAGTTTCAAGACTGGCTGTCAACCTTTGACTATCATATCTTAGACCAGACTTGCACAAATCGTCACCAAATTGAGACAGCTAACCTATGTCTTGTCGCAGAAACGATTGCCAATGCAGCGCTAGCTCGGACTCAAAGTCTCGGTGCACATTATCTATTACCGGAGGAATAACCGTCGCATGAATTTACAAGCAAAAGAACAACTAAAAACTTTCTTGATTGAAGATATTGGCACTGGCGATTTATCGGCGGATTTAATTTTTGATGCGCACGAACAAGCAAGCGGCGTCTTTGTTGCCAAAGCAGAAGGCATCATTGCAGGACTAGAAGTTGCCCAGCAAGTCTATGATTTACTCAGTCAGGATGCGACTTTTATCCCCACCGTGGCAGATGGTGACAGGGTTAAGAAAGGTGAGATTATCGGCCGAGCGACAGGTAACATCAGAACACTGCTAACTGGAGAGCGCGTGATTTTGAATCTCTTACAGCGGATGAGCGGTATTGCGACTTTCACCGATATAGCGATTCAAACATTAAATGATTCAACGATTAAGATTTGTGACACACGAAAAACAGCCCCGGGTTTGCGCTATTTTGATAAATTAGCCGTTAAAATTGGTGGTGGCTTTAATCATCGGGTTGGACTCTACGACGGTGTCATGCTCAAAGATAATCATATTGCTTATGCGGGTAGCATTTCAAAAGCAGTTAAAAAAGTTCGCGAGCAGATTGGCCAAATGGTTAAAATTGAAGTCGAAATCGAAACTGAGGCGCAATTGCTTGAGGCGATTGATGCCAAAGCTGATATTATCATGTTTGATAACCGAACACCAGAACAAGTCGCTGCTTGGACAAAGCTAGTGCCTGAGACGATTTTGACTGAAATTTCTGGTGGCATCACACTCGATAACTTAGCAGACTACGCGCATACAGGCGCTGACTACCTCTCGCTAGGTGCCTTAACACATTCAGTCCTAGCTTTTGATATTAGCTTTAACAGTCAAAACGGCGAAAAAGGTGAAGTAAACTTGCCTCATGTTGACTGACTAAAAGCGAGACTAAATGACCCTAGACGAGATAAGATGAGGAGAAACCATGGCAGCTAGAGAGACAACTAACCCGACATTTGACAAGAAACATATCATTCCTGAACGCTATTTACACCTATCAGACGGTGAAATGATTCGTAAAATCTATGAGAAAAAAGACAATTTGGCAACGATTTATTGATATTAGCACATCATTACCAAAAAAATGAAATTATCCCCTTTGCAGATTATGTAGGCGATTCATTACAATTAGCCAAAGAAGCAGCAGCTAATCAGTCAGCTAAACACATCATTTTTTGTGGCGTCCATTTTATGGCTGAGACAGCTGATATGCTCACAACAGCTGATCAGAAAGTCTACTTGCCAGATGCTTTAGCAGGCTGTTCAATGGCAGATATGGCTAATTTAGAGCAGTTGGAACAAGCATGGCAAGTCTTAGAAACAACCTATACTGAGCCTGTCATACCAGTTACTTATATCAACTCAACAGCAGCGGTTAAAGCATTCGTTGGTAACCACGATGGTGTCATCGTGACATCTAGTAATGCTGAGACCATTTTAAAACGTGTCTTTGACAAACACCAACGTGTCCTCTTCTTACCAGACCAGCATTTAGGGCGTAATACAGCCTACCAATTAGGGATTCCACTTGAGCAAATGGCAGTTTGGCATCCTAAGCAAAATAGATTGGAAGCAGAAGGTGTGACCTTCAAAATCTCAAAGTTATTCTCTGGCAAGGGCGCTGTTGTGTGCATCAACAATATACCGTTGAACAAATTGCAACCTTACGCAGTCAAATTTCAGACTTGAAGGTCATTGTTCACCCTGAATGTCCGATTGAGGTCGTGCAAGCATCAGATAGTTACGGTTCAACTAAAAAAATCATTGATGAGGTCGCAGCTAGCCCCGAAGGGACAAAGTGGGCAATTGGCACGGATAACAATTTAGTGAATCGCATGATTCATACCTTCCCCAATCATGACATCAGGTCTATTAATGCCTCTGCCTTTTCATGCATCACCATGAATCGCATTCGCCTAGCGCATCTTTTATGGACACTAGAAGAAATAGAGCAAGGTTCAACCATTCAACAAATAACAGTAGATGAGGCCACACAAATCTATAGCCTCAAGGCACTCGACCGGATGTTGGCAAAATAAATAGATAAAAACTCCCTCACACAAGCTAAAAGCTGATGTGAGGGAGTTTTTTATTAATCGTGTTCGTTAGCGATTAAAACAGTTTCAAAAGCAAATTCACTTGGAATATGGCTAGCGATTGAAAATTCGAAGATTCTGCCGTCATCTAGGTAACCAATTTGTTCTGTTTGCATCAGAAAATCCGTATCTTTTAATTTGAGATAGGCTTTTTCAAGAATACTTGGTCGAACACCAGCAACTTTAATGTGTGCACTTTTAATCGTTAGATTAAGTATTTTATGGATGTAGCGATAAATCGATGTTTCTAATTCTTTGGTTGTCAGGCCTGGGATAATCTCAAGTGGCATCCAGGTATATTCGATGATAGAAGGGACATTTTTAATGGTCCGAAGTCGAATGATTTTGTAAACTAAACTTTCTTTGTCAACACTTAATTTATCAGCGATGTACTGAGTAGGCGCCTCAGTTGAAAAACCAATAATTGTAGAGGTGACTTCTCCTTCATGTAAAGCAGTACTACCAGTTAAAGGTGAAAATTTAGTAATGGTCGAATTTCTAAAGTTTTTGACAAAACTACCTGAACCTCTACGACGCACGATATAGCCTTCTTGAACTAATAAATTGATGGCTTTGGTAATTGTCAATTCACTGACATTAAACTGGTCTGCGAGGATGCGTCCTTGAGGTAATTTCTCATTGATTGGATATTTACCGGACTCAATATCGTATTTAATTTGCGTATATATATCAATATACTTGGTGTTGGTTCTCATGACTGCTCCTTGAATCTATTCTATATAGATATATTATACCATTTTTATCCAAAAATAAACTATATAGTTTTTATTTGTATTGGATTTTAAAAAGTTCTTTTTATAAAAGAATATATAGCGGTACAAGAGAATAAAAAGTGTGAAAATAAGGAGAAGATGTCTAAAAGTTCCTTTAAATAGATATAGATTGATCAGTTATAAATGATTTAAATACAAAAAAACTCTCATCCTTCGAAATTTGAAAGACAAGAGCTTGCAGGAATTTTAATTATTTAACAGCTGAGCTGAATTCTTCTTGAGAGAATGCTTCATCAATGATTGATTTCAATTCTTTAGCAGAAGCTTCCATTTTTTGTTGTTCAGCATCATTCAAAGGAATGTTTACTGGACGTACGAGACCGTGAGCACCAACGATAGCTGGTTGACCGATAAAGACGTCGTTGATACCATATTGACCAGATTGGTAAACTGAAAGTGGCAATACAGCATTTTCATCATCCAAGATAGCTTTTGTGATACGTGCCAATGCAGCAGCGATACCATAGAAAGTTGCACCTTTTTTGTTGATGATTGAGTAAGCAGCATCACGAACGTTGATGAACAAGTCAACTAAACCTTGTTCGTCGATGTCACGGTTGTCTTGCAACCATTGTTCAAGTTTAACACCGGCAACGTTAGCGTGTGACCAAACTGCAAATTCAGAGTCACCGTGTTCACCCATGATATAAGCATGGACTGAACGTGCGTCAATACCGATTTTTTCAGCAAGCGCTTGACGGAAACGAGCTGAGTCAAGTGAAGTACCTGAACCGATAACGCGTTCTTTAGGGAAACCAGAGAATTTCCAAGTTGAGTAAGTCAAGATATCAACTGGGTTAGCGGCAACAAGGAAGATACCGTTGAAACCTGAAGCAACGATTTGAGTCACAACATCTTTGTTGATACGAAGGTTCTTTTGAACCAAATCAAGACGAGTTTCACCTGGTTTTTGTGGCGCACCAGCTGTTAAGACAACAAGGTCAGCGTCATGAGCATCAGCGTAAGTTGCTGAATAGATGTTTTTAGGTGAAGTAAATGCAAGCGCATGGCTCAAATCTTCTGCATCACCTTCAGTTTTTTCTTTGAAGATATCAACGATACCAAGTTCTTGAGCGATACCTTGGTTAACAAGAGCGAACGCGTATGAAGAACCTACAGCGCCATCGCCTACGAGGATTACTTTTTTGTGCAATTTTACATCAGTCATAATGAGATGAATTCCTTTCAAATTCTTGGTATTTCCAAGTTTTTCAAACAGTTAAATTATAACATTTTAGAATGGCTTTGTCAGGTATTATGTTAAATTTTTTCAAGAAAATTTCTGCAAACGTTTTCTAAAAATGCGACAAAATTAAATCATAGGTGTTATTTTGTAGAAAATTAGAAAATCAAAACTCAGCACATATGACAGAATTAAAATAAAAGCTCACCGTTGTATTGCATCAACGATAAGCTTAAAGATTAATCACATTTCATCTCACGAATTTTAGCCTCATTAGCTGTTACCCGCAAGGTTTTTTGCCCAACATAAGTCACAAAACCAGGCGGTGTCCCCGTTGGTTTATGTAATTTTTTGACATCAATCATATCAACCTGTACCAGATTGGATAGACGTGCTTTTGAAAAGTAGGCAGCAAGTTCAGCAGCCTCAGTAATCGTTTCATCAGAAGGTGTTGGATTACCCGTGATAATAACATGAGAACCAGGAATATCTTTGGCGTGAAACCATAAATCCCCTTTTCGAGAAAGTTTAAAACTAACCTGTTCATTTTGTAGATTATTTTTACCGACTAAGATAATCGTGCCATCAGATGCTTGATATTTTTCAGGAGGCAATAATTTTTGTTTCTTATTATTACGGTGTTTCTGCTTGATAAAACCAGTCTGAATCAATTCTTCCTTGATATCTGTAATCTCAGTTACAGTGGCTTGCTCTAGCGCATTCTCAACGGACTCTAAATAGGTAATCGTCTGTTTAGTGTTGGCAATTTGCTCACCCAAAAATTTGACAGCTTGCTTGAGCTTAGAGTATTTATGGAAATATTTTTGAGCATTTTGATTAGGCGTTAAAGCTGGATTAAGCGCAATCTCAAGTGGCTCATTCGTATAGTAGTTATCCAGAGTAACAGACGGTTTATTGTTAGGGACTTCATGCAAGAAAGTCGTCAAAAGCTCACCTTTTTGACGAAAAATTTCAGCATTATCCGTCGCTTTCAATTCACGCTCTTGTTTTTTCAATTTCTTACGATTTTTATCTAGCTCACCAGCCACCTTGCGAATCACCTCGCTTGCAACTTGACGAACCCTATCGCGTTCCGCCTTATTTTGGTAATAATGGTCTAGCATAGCAGATAAGGTATCAAAAGATTGGTAATCGTCAGATAATCGAATCGCAGAAAACGTATCATTCGTATAAATGGAGGGTGTCGCCGTCATTAAGATAGACTTGAAGTCAGCTAGACTCAAACCTTTTAAAGCCATAGCGTTATCACGCCCCAATCCTTGAAACACTTGCTGTAAATTGTCACCAGTTTGCAAAACTTCAAATATCTTTTCATCAGATGCCGTGAAAGGATTGACTTTACCATCACTAGGTGGTGCGATATAAGTCGAGCCAGGAAGGATTGTTCGATATTGGTTTTGTGAAAAGCCAACATGCTTAATGGATTCAAGAATCTTATTAGATTCTCGGTCCATGAGAATAATATTACTATGTTTCCCCATAATTTCAGCGATCAAGGCAATTTTCATACGGTCGCCGATTTCATTTTTAGATGAAATTTCAAAGATGATTTGACGGTCATTGTCAATCTGATAAATCTTTTCAATAAAAGCACCACTGAGATATTTCCTTAAAATCATGGTAAACGTCGTCGGTGTTTTAGGGCTCTCAAAAACAGTTTGCGTTAATTGGATACGCCCAAAAGTTGGATGAGCGGACAATAATAATTTATGTGATTTTTGATTACTACGAACTTGCAGCACCAATTCATGGTCGAAAACTTGATTAATTTTCTGTATGCGACCACCTGTTAATTGCTCAGTTAATTCCTGAGTCATGTGGTGTAAAAAAATACCATCAAAAGACATGGTAACTCCCTTCTGTTGATCTCACTTTGTGAAATCTTGAAACTTGACCTATCTTGGCACAAAATAAATAGAGACTTTTGCTCTTTTCTACTATTTTATCAGAATTTTTTGTAAAATGCCCATTTTTCAGTTATAATGATAACATGAATAAAAAATATAGAATTTGGGGAATATGCGTCGTCGTTGTTTTGTTTTTGGTTATCATAACACCAAACATTCATCGACACGTTCGACGTGAGGAAGGTCGAATTATTCCCAAGGTTACGGTAACAGACCAAATTCAGGCCGTGCCAAATGATGATATCAATGCACTGCTTAAATCCCACCCCAAAGCAACCTTGATTATTTTGAATGTTCAAAATTCAAAACTTAATAAAAAATTTGATGCGTTTATCAATCAAAATCAAAATTTAGGTTTATCTCAAACAATCTATATTTTTCAAGAACTCTATCATGATAAAGTTCTTGCGAAACTTAATCTCGACAAGACAGCCATCAATGTCGTGCAATTTGAAGGTGGAGAGCCACAAGCCATCTATCCGATTACATCAAAAACTGCTTTTGATCAAAGTTTAGTCGACCAACTAAAAAAACTTTCGGCTAATTAAGTCGAGTTTTCTTGCCCCCTATCTTTTATAAAGGAGTTATTACCCAATGAAAAATAAAAAAATGATACTTGTTGTTGCTATTATTGTTATCCTAGGTTTGGGCTCAATTTTCATTCCTAAATTTTTCAAACAACAAAACAAGGTTAAATCAGCTGATGTTAAAATTGGCGTCTTACAATTCGTGACTCATCCTGCCTTGGATGAAATTTACAGTGGTATTAAAGAAGGCTTAGCTGATGAAGGCTATTCAGATGCTAAAATCAATTTTTACAATGCGCAAGCTGACCAATCAAAAGTAACGACAATGGCAAGCCAACTCGTAGATCAAAAAAATGATGTACTCATTGGTATCGCGACGCCGACAGCTCAAGGCTTAGCTAATGCGACATCAGACGTACCAGTAATCATGGGTGCTGTATCAGATCCAGTAGGGGCTAAACTCGTTAAAAATGTAAAAAAACCAGAGGGTAATGTAACGGGTGTATCAGATAAGTTTCCGGTTGCGAAAGAAATAGATCTGATTAAAGAAATGACACCCAATGTTAAAAAAATCGGTATTTTGTACAGCTCATCAGAAGATAACTCTAAATCACAAGTTGCTGACTTTAAAAAAGTTGCGAGCGAGCAAGGTTATGAAGTTTCTGAATATGCCGTTTCATCAACTAATGACATCACGACAACAGTTAACGTTGCACTTTCAAAAGTAGATGCCCTCTATGTACCTGTAGATAATACAATTGCCTCAGCATTTCCGACAGTTATCGAGCTATCAAATGCAGCCAAAATTCCAGTTTTTCCATCAGTTGATACAATGGTCGAACAAGGAGGTTTAGCGGCAGTTACTATTAATCAACATGATTTAGGTGTGGCAACAGGGAAAATGGCAGCACAAGTCTTAAAAGGTAAAAAAGTTTCAGAGCTACCCGTTGAGTTTTACGATACAACAAAACCAGTGATTAATGAAACTGCAGCTAAAACTTTAGGCATTACTATTCCTGAAAGTGTTGCTAAAGCTGCAAAAGCAGCAGAATAGAAGGGGACAAAATAAAGCATCGTGTCAAAATAAATGATGCTTTAGATTTACTATGATATTATCAACGATTAATCAAGGTTTATTATGGGCGATTTTGGGTCTGGGCATCTTTATGACTTTCCGGATTTTAAATTTTCCAGATATGACGACAGAAGGGTCATTTCCTTTGGGTGGTGCGGTTGCCGTGACACTCATCACACAAGGTGTTAATCCTGTCATTGCAACGTTTGTTGCCTTTCTTGCAGGATGTGTGGCAGGTCTCGTGACCGGTTTACTCTACACCAAAGGTAAAATTCCGACGCTTTTAGCCGGGATTCTGGTCATGACATCGTGTAACTCTGTCATGCTCATGATTATGGGGCGTGCTAATCTAGGTCTACTTGGTGCTGATAAGCTCAAAAGCACTTGGATTAGTGTATCTGCCGTCCTCCTTGTGTTAATGCTCATTTTCTATTTTCTCAATACCAACCTAGGTCAGGCATTCATTGCAACAGGTGACAATGTCGAGATGGCTCAGTCATTTGGGATTAACACGGGAAGAATGGAAGTCTTAGGCTTAGTCGTGTCCAATGGTGTCATAGCGCTATCGGGTGCTTTAATTTCACAAAACGATGGGTATGCAGACGTTTCTAAAGGAATCGGTGTCATCGTCATAGGACTTGCCAGTATCATTATTGGTGAGGTTTTCTTTGGTAATGTCTCACTTTTTGAACGTTTGTTTGCAATTGTTATCGGATCGATTTTTTATCAATTTTTGATTTTGGCTGTGATTAAACTTGGTTTCAATACCAATTATCTCAAACTTTTCAGTGCCATTGTCTTAGCTATTTGCTTGATGATTCCGACCTTTAAAGACAAATTTTTTAAGGGGGTGAAGCTCAATGCCAAATGACAAGAACCCAATTATTGAACTCAAAAATGCGACGAAAGTCATTGAAAATGGTGACGAGCGTAAAGTTATTTTAGATGATGTGTCATTAAAAATATTCGACAAAGATTTCATTACTATTTTAGGTGGAAATGGTGCTGGAAAATCAACTTTATTTAATGCGATATCAGGTACTTTAACACTAACTTCAGGTTCAGTGTTCATCAAGGGCAACGATGTGACAAATCACAGTCCAGAAAAACGTGCTGCTGCCATTTCACGAGTGTTTCAAGACCCAAAAGTGGGCACGGCGCCTAGGATGACGGTTGCGGAGAATATCGCAATTGCTGCGCTACGTGGGCAGAGAAGAAGTCTCAGATTACGTAATATCGCCAAGTATAAGGAGAGTTTTGCTAGTCTTGCTGAGCAAATCGGTAATGGCTTGGAGAAACATCTGGATACGCCAACAGGTAATTTATCTGGTGGGCAAAGGCAGGCACTGAGTTTGTTGATGGCGACGATTGTGCCACCAGATTTGCTTTTATTAGATGAGCATACGGCGGCATTGGATCCGAAAACGTCAGTGGCTTTGATGCAGTTGACGGATGATTTGGTTACTAGCAAAGATTTGACTGCGTTAATGATTACGCATCACATGGAGGATGCGCTCAAATATGGTAATCGTTTGATTGTCATGAAGGATGGTCAAATCGTACAAGATTTGCCAACTTCGGAGAAAGAACAGATGAAGTTAGAAGATTTCTATAGGATATTTGATTAAATGAATAAGATACTACAAAGAATTTCACGGGTGATATTGGGATTTTTCGCTCTGATTCTACTGTTTGTCGGGGGGATGAATTTCCAACGTTACTTGACGGAGCATAAAGAAGTTAAGACTTTGGTTATCGGTCAGGTAGTCAAAAATTCTGAGCATGGCAAAATGGTGGCTTATACTTTTGAGGGAAAGGACTATCAGGCTGTACCGGTAGCTAATTTTCTAAAAACTTTTGGTAAAGTGGGGACGCAGATTCCTGTCTATGTTAACCATAATCATCCGACAAAAATCTACATCAGAAAAGGTGCGACCAGTCTTTTGATTTTAGCGCTGGCTTTGATTGGGTGGGCGATGTTGATTGTGCTGGTCTTATTCTTCGAATATTGGTTTCTTCATAAATTGAAGAAGATGGCTAGAGAAGAAAATAAGGAATTATAAAAGGGAGAATTCAAATGGAAAACACTTTTTTTATCATCAAACCTGATGGTGTTCGCAGATCTTTGGTTGGTTCAGTACTTTCTCGTATTGAGCGTCGTGGGTTTACGATTGAAAAATTGGAGATGCGTCAAGTCACAAAAGAAATCCTTGATCAACACTACGCAGATTTGGTTGATCGGCCTTTTTATCCTGATATTGTGACTTACATGACGACTGGTCCAGTAGTTATCGGCATTTTGAGGGGGTCAAATGTCATTAGCTCTTGGCGCAAAATGATGGGCGCGACAGATCCAGCAGACGCATTGCCTGGAACGATTCGTGGCGATTTTGCTCACTCTTCTGATAATGGTTGTGTCGAAAATATCGTCCATGGTTCAGATTGTCTTGAGTCAGCTGAACGTGAAATTGCCCTTTGGTTTGGTAAATAACAACTATAAATAAAGATAACTTGTCTTCGGACAGGTTTTTTATTTGGAGAAAATATGGTAAAATAAAGCTTATGACTATAGACTTAAATGAAATTAAAACACGGCAAAAAAATATTCGAAATTTTTCGATTATTGCCCATATTGACCACGGGAAGTCGACGCTGGCTGACCGTATTTTGGAGCAAACCAAAACGGTAACGGCGCGTGAAATGCAAGCACAACTTCTAGATTCGATGGATTTGGAGCGTGAGCGTGGGATTACAATCAAGCTGAATGCGATTGAGCTGAATTATGCAGCTAAGAATGGTGAAGATTATACCTTCCATTTGATCGACACGCCCGGACACGTCGATTTTACTTATGAAGTGTCACGTTCTCTTGCGGCTTGTGAGGGTGCGATTTTAGTTGTCGATGCGGCGCAAGGAATCGAAGCTCAAACCCTTGCCAATGTTTATTTGGCCTTGGACAATGACCTTGAAATCTTGCCGGTTATCAATAAAATTGACTTGCCAGCAGCAGACCCTGAGCGTGTTCGCGCAGAAATTGAAGATGTCATTGGTTTAGATGCCTCTGAAGCAGTCTTGGCATCAGCTAAGGCAGGCATCGGGATTGAAGAAATCTTGGAACAAATTGTTGAAAAGGTACCAGCACCGCAAGGCTCTGTCGATAATCCTTTGAAAGCTTTGATTTTTGACTCAGTTTATGATGCCTATCGTGGCGTTATTCTTCAAGTTCGGGTCATGGATGGCATCGTCAAACCGGGTGATAAAATTCAACTCATGAGCAATGGCAAAACCTTTGATGTCACAGAAGTTGGTATTTTCACGCCCAAAACAGTTGGTCGTGAATTCTTAGCAACAGGTGACGTTGGTTATATCGCTGCTGCCATTAAGACAGTTGCTGATACGCGTGTTGGTGATACCATTACCTTGGCGGATAATCCTGCAGAAGAACCGCTCCATGGCTACAAACAGTTGAACCCAATGGTCTTCGCGGGTATTTATCCGATTGAATCGAATAAATACAATGATTTGCGTGAAGCCTTGGATAAATTGCAGCTTAACGATGCCAGTCTCCAGTTTGAGCCTGAAACATCACAAGCTCTTGGCTTTGGTTTCCGTTGTGGTTTCCTTGGCTTGCTGCACATGGATGTCATTCAGGAACGTTTGGAACGTGAATTCAATATTGATTTGATCATGACAGCCCCAAGTGTGGTCTATCATATCAATACGACAGATGGTGAAGTATTAGAAGTAGCCAATCCCTCTGAATTTCCTGATCCGACGCGCGTTGATAATATTGAAGAACCTTTTGTCAAAGCACAAATTATGGTGCCTCAAGACTATGTTGGTGCCGTAATGGAGTTAGCACAACGTAAACGTGGGGATTTTGTGACCATGGATTATCTGGATGAAAATCGCGTCAACGTGATTTATCAAATGCCACTGTCAGAAATTGTGTTCGACTTTTTCGATAAGCTGAAATCAAGTACCAAGGGCTATGCCAGCTTTGACTATGAAATTTCGGAATACCGTAAGAGTTCTCTTGTTAAGATGGATATCATGCTTAACGGTGAACGTGTCGATGCCTTGAGTTTCATCGTCCATAAAGAATTTGCCTACGAACGTGGTAAAATTATCGTGGACAAACTCAAGAAAATCATCCCACGTCAACAATTCGAAGTCCCAATTCAAGCCGCCATTGGGCAAAAAATTGTCGCCCGTAGCGATATCAAAGCCTTACGTAAAAACGTCCTCGCCAAATGTTACGGTGGTGATATTTCACGGAAACGTAAACTCCTCGAGAAACAGAAAAAAGGTAAGAAACGCATGAAGTCTATCGGTTCTGTCGAAGTGCCACAAGAAGCTTTCTTGAGCGTTTTGAGTATGGATGATGAGTAGGTTTAGCAAACTATTGAAAATTCGCAGAGATGCGTTTTTTTTCGATTTAATTTCATATTTAACTACAATCATTACGACAGAAAAGGGATCAAAACGAAATTTTAAAATAAGGAAGCACCTGAAAGTCGTTATTAAACAGTTAACAGGTGCTTTTTTGTATATATTTTTATCAAATAAAACTTTATTTCTGGTATAATAAGCTTTGGTATTTTTGTGCTTATTAAACTTTATTTGAAAGATTTTCAAGTAATCTATGTACCTGCACTAACATCCAAAGTGATAGGACTTGTTTTAGCAGTTGCTTATGGTTGTTTGACATATACTTGGTTGAAAGAAAGGGATTAATTGATGGCTGGTGAAAAATATCGCGTGCAGCTTACAGCTTTAGCGGAAAACTTAAATCCTAAAAATCGATTATATTTTGATCGTCTGTACGATACTTTGTTGCTTAATGGTGCAATCTATAATTCAGAAGTTGTTTCTGAATTAGCTTATGATGTTTTGCTAGATTTGTTGGATGCACAAGCTGACGGCATTGGTGCTGAATCATATTTTGGTCTTAGTGCTATCCAGATGTCCAAAAAATTATTGAAGCAAGTTGATAAGAAAACAAAGAGTTTAAGAAATTTAACGATTTGGACTGTATTGATAGGTTTATTTTGGAATTATGCAGTCAGTATTTCTTGGTTTGGAATAGAGCCAACACCAATTTCTTGGGTTTGCTATTTATTTGAAATTATTTTGCTGAGTTCAGGTGTCTTTTTATTGTTCAAAGTTTTCTGGTTCAGTTTGCTTGTCAAAAGTAAGCGATTATCTGTTATTATCCTTTGGGGTTATATTTTTATCGTACTCAGTGTATTTTTGTGGGGACAGAGATTTTTGAAGGATTTTCAAGCACTCTATATTTCTAGCTTTTCTTCTAAAATTATCTGTCTTATTTTATTTTCGCTATATGTCTTATGGGCGATCAAATTTATCAAATCAACGGCAAATAAATTATAAAAAGTTCTTTACTATCTATCCAAAATTCGCAGAGATGCGATTTTTTTGTATACCAAGACAGGATTCCTGAAAATCTTGCATAAAGTTGCAAAATAACCCACATTCCACTTGACAAATGCAAAAATATACATTATTATTGTATATATATTCAATTAAAGGATAACGCTTATGAAAAAAATAGCCATCATTGGTATCTCGGGATACTCAGGATTAGAATTGCTGAGGCTGCTCCATAGTCATCCAGACGCTGAAATCGTCAATGTCTATGGCACGTCAAATATCGGCGCCAAATTAGCTGATCTTTTTCCAAAACTGCTCAATTTTCCAAAATATGCAGCTTTGACCATCAAGACCTTTTCGTCTGATGAAATCATGGCTACAGCAGATTTGGTATTCTTTGCGACACCAGCTGGCATTGCGGCAGAGTTAGCAACAGATTTCATCGCAGCAGACTTTCCAGTCGTCGATTTGTCAGGCGATTTCCGTTTGAAAATTCCTGCGCAATATGAAAAATGGTACAAAAAAACAGCCGTCCATAAAAATTTATTATCAAAAGCGGATTATGTCTTAGCTGATTTTGACCGACCGACGCAAGCTTATATCTCTAATCCCGGCTGTTATGCGACTGTAACGCTATTAAGCCTAGCACCGCTTTATCAAGTCAACCTGATTCAGCTAGACAGTGTCATCATCGATGCCAAATCAGGTTTGTCAGGTGCAGGTAAGAAATTGACCGACAGCAGTCATTACGTTAATGCTAACGAAAATGTCAGTCTCTACAAACTTAATCAGCACCAACACATACCGGAAATCTTTAACAAATTAGTCTCTTGGAATGTCAATGCTAAACCAATCCAATTTTCAACGTCTCTGATTCCGGTCAATCGTGGGATTTTTGTTTCAACCTATGCCAAATTAGCTGAGGGAATCACCTTCTCAGATGTGGTAGCGGCTTATCACCAGACTTATGACGATAAATACTTCGTCAGAGTCTTAAATGATGGTCTCTTGCCTGATTTGCATAGTGTTGTTGGTACAAATTTTACCGACATTGGCCTTGGCTATAATGAACTGACTAATACCTTGACGGTTGTGACCGTTATTGATAATCTCGTGAAAGGAGCGGCAGGGCAAGCGATTCAGAATATGAACCACTTTTTCGGTTTTGACGAAAAAGCAGGGCTTGACCTCGTGCCGATTTTATAACATGACAAAATTTAAAGCAATCAAAGGAAATATCGCCTCACCTAAGGGGTTCACGGCAGATGCCACACATGCGGAGCTTAAATTCCAAAAACTGGACTTAGGGCTCATCCTTTCAGACGTTCCCGCAGCAGTTGCTGGTGTCTTTACGACAAATAAAGTCGCAGCTGCACCGATTGATCTGGATAAAGCAGTGGTCGCAGGTGGCGTGGCGCAAGCTATTATTGTCAACTCAGCCATTGCAAACGCCGTGACAGGAGATGAAGGGATCACGAATGCCAAAAAAACGCAGCGTTTGTTGGCAGAAAAATTCGACCTCAACCCAAGTCATGTGGCGGTTTGCTCAACAGGTGTTATCGGCAAACAACTTCCCATGGACAAAATCGCATTGGGCATTTCCAAACTATCTGCTGAAAATGGGCATACCAACGGTTTCGCTGAGGCTATTTTGACAACTGATCTGGTCACAAAAGAAGTGACTTATGAAGTTGAGATTGCAGGCAAAACGTTCACGGTTGCAGGTGTCTGCAAAGGTTCAGGCATGATTCATCCCAATATGGCGACCATGCTTGGATTCATCACAACCGATGCCAAAATCGCCCAACCCTTGCTGCAGGACATGCTATCAGAAATAATTGAAACGACTTTCAATCAAATCACGGTAGACGGCGATACTTCTACCAATGATACGGTGCTAGTCATGGCAAATGGTAAAGCTGACAATGCTGAAATCCTAGTCGATACCGAAGATTACCAAGTTTTCAAAGCTGTCCTAGCTATCGTCTGTCAAGATTTGGCGAAAAAAATCGCAGCAGACGGTGAAGGTGCAACCAAACTTATCGAAGTCAACGTTACCGGCGCACCAGATGAGCTGTCAGCACGTCTGATTGCCAAACAGATTGTGGGCTCTAGCCTTGTTAAAACAGCGATTTTTGGTGCTGACCCTAACTGGGGGCGCGTGATTTCAGCAATTGGGCAAGTCGCACCTTTTGACGTCCCAGATATTGAGTTGGAAATTCAAGGTGATTTGGTCTTACTTCATTCAACACCTGTTGATTTTGATCAAGCAGAACTCTCTGAAAAACTCAAAGAAAAAATCGTTATTATTGATGCAGATCTCAACAATGGCACACAATCTGGAACAGCTTGGGGGTGTGATTTAACCTACAAATACGTTGAAATCAATGCCCTTTACCATTCTTAAGAAAGAAAAAAGCCTATGACACATTTACTCCAAAATTACGGAACTAGAATTCCCATGACCTTTACGCATGGCGAAGGCGTTTATTTATTTGATGAAACTGGCAAAAAATACTTAGATTTCACGAGTGGCATAGGCGTGATGAACCTAGGCTATTCTTTTGAAGCGGGCAAAGCTGCTGTAAAAACACAAGTGGATGCCCTCGCCCATCTCTCTAACCTCTACAACAATCCTTTGCAGGAAGAAGTGGCGGATTTACTAGAACAGGCGGACGACTACAAGGCATTCTTCGCAAACTCTGGCGCAGAAGCCAATGAAGCAGCACTAAAGCTAGCCCGTTTGATCAGACCAGGCAAAGAAATCTTGGCCTTCGAAGACGGCTTTCACGGTCGGACTTTCGGCGCCATGTCAGCCACCATGCAGGACAAAATCCAAAATGGCTTCTCGCCCATGGTATCAGGCTTCTCAAAAGCCATCTATAACGATGTCGACAGTCTTAAAGCCTCTGTCACACCTCAAACGGGTGCCATTCTTTTTGAAATCGTCCAAGGTGAAGGAGGCGTGACCCCACTCACAGCAGAATTTGCGGCAGCACTCAAAAGCTGTCAAGAACAGGGAATTTTGCTGATTGTGGATGAAGTTCAAACTGGTAATGGTCGGACGGGTAAATTATTTGCCTTTGAACATTTCGACCTGCAACCGGATATCTTTACGACAGCTAAAGGTCTGGGCAATGGTCTACCAGTTGGCGCCATGTTGGTTAAAAATTGCTACGCTGACTGTTTTAGTGCCGGCAAGCACGGCTCAACTTTTGGTGGGAATCCTTTAGCCATGGCAAGTGCTAAGGCTGTCTTGACTGAACTGACTTCCGATGGTTTTTTAGCTGAAGTGGCAGATAAAGCAGACTTTCTCAAAGCGCAGCTCAAGGAAAAATTAGCAAGCAAACCAACTGTTAAAGCCATCCGAAATCTGGGTCTCATGGTCGGTATCCAACTCACTGACGGGACTCAGTTGCAAGAAATCTTGTCAGACGCCAGAGCGCAAGGTCTCCTAGTCTTGTCCGCAGGTAAAGACGTTGTTAGACTGCTGCCACCATTAGTCATGACGAAAGCGCAGTTGGCGGACGGCGTTGCGATATTGGAGGGAATTTTATGAATGTACCTGAAACGCTGACGGCGGCGTTGCCTTTCATGCTCAAGTATCAGGGGCAGACGGTCGTTATCAAGTATGGCGGCAACGCCATGACAGATGCTGCTATCAAAAAATCAGTCCTGAGTGATATTTTGCTGCTGAAGACACTGGGGATCAATGTCGTTCTTGTGCACGGTGGCGGACCTGCCATTAATGAATTGCTAGTCAAGTACGGCAAAGAATCGAAGTTCATCAACGGCTTGCGCTACACCGACGAGGAGACCGCTGAGCTTGCACTGACGGCCTTGTCGGGCATGGTGAATAAAAGTCTGGTTCGGGATATTCAACGACTAGGGGGCGAAGCGATTGGCATCTCTGGCATTGATGGGCGGATGATTGAAGTCGAGCAACTGTCTGAAGACTTGGGCTACGTTGGGAAGATCACCAAGATTAATACTGAAATCATTGAACGGATTGCGAAGACCTCGGCTATTCCTGTCATTGCGACTGCGGGTGTTGATGCGGCGGGCGAGATTTATAATGTCAATGCCGATACCGCAGCTAGCCGAATTGCAGGAGAATTACAGGCTGAACGCTTTATTTTATTATCAGATGTTCGTGGTTTGTATTCGAATTTTCCAGATGAAGCGTCATTTTTACCAGAAACGACGCTGGCAGAAATTGATCACTTGATTGCGGCAGGTAAAATTTCCGGTGGCATGATTCCGAAACTGGAGGCCATTAAATACGCCATGCAAAATGGTTTAAACGAGGCAGTGTTGTTAGATGGTTGTATGAAAAATTCTTTGATTTTTGAATTATTCACAAGCGAAGGCTTTGGGACGTTAATTAAAAAAGACAATCTTGATTTGACAAAATATAACCAACTAACGTCTTAAAATAAGGACATATTATGGGTTACGATAAACTTGTCTATCGTTGCTATTTATAAGACTAACGAAATACTGTAGAGCTAGGACATGCCTAGCTTTTTTCCTATTTTTTTGGTACAATAGAAACAATACGTGATTAGTATTTGAAAGGCTGTAAATCAATGCAAGACAAAAATTTGGTCAGTGTCAATCTGGCTAGTGAAATGAAAACAAGTTTCATCGACTATGCTATGAGTGTCATTGTGGCACGGGCGTTACCCGATGTACGTGACGGTCTAAAACCAGTGCATCGCCGTATTCTTTATGGGATGAACGAACTGGGTGTGACCCCTGATAAAGCACATAAAAAATCTGCCCGTATTACTGGTGATGTCATGGGTAAATATCACCCACATGGCGATTCGGCTATTTATGAATCAATGGTTCGGATGGCGCAATGGTGGAGTTATCGCCATATGCTTGTCGACGGTCATGGTAACTTCGGTTCTATGGACGGTGACGGCGCCGCTGCCATGCGTTATACAGAGGCGCGGATGAGCAAGATTGCGCTTGAAATGTTGCGCGATATTAATAAAAAAACAGTCGATTTTATCGATAACTATGATGGCACAGAACGTGAACCTGTTGTACTTCCTGCCCGTTTCCCTAACCTTCTGGTTAATGGGACGACAGGGATTGCAGTTGGTATGGCGACCAATATTCCACCGCATAATCTTGGTGAAACGATTGATGCCGTCAAACTCCTCATGACCAATCCTGAGGCGACAACTCGTGATATTATGGAAGTGATGCCTGGTCCTGACTTTCCAACAGGTGCTCTTGTCATGGGACGTAGTGGCATTCACCGCGCCTATGAAACAGGGAAAGGTAGCATCACTTTACGTGCCAAATCAGAGATTGAAGTGACAAAAACTGGTAAGGAACGCATCGTTATTACTGAATTTCCTTACATGGTTAACAAGGCTAAATTGCATGAGCATATCGTTCGCTTAGCGCAAGAAAAACGGATTGAAGGCATCACTGCAGTCCGTGATGAATCTAACCGAGATGGCGTTCGATTTATTATTGAAGTACGACGTGATGCATCTGCCAATGTTATCCTGAATAACCTTTACAAATTAACTAGCGTTCAGACCAACTTCAGCTTTAATATGCTGGCAATCGTTGATGGTGCACCGAAAATCCTGTCAGTTAAAGAAATCCTGACACATTATATTGCGCACCAAAAAGAAGTCATTACCCGCCGGACTCAGTTTGATAAAGAAAAAGCTGAAGCGCGTGCGCATATTTTAGAAGGCTTGTTGATTGCCCTTGATAATATTGATGAAATCATCAAAATTATTCGTGGGTCTGAAACAGATGCCATTGCCCAAGCTGAATTGATGTCACGCTTTGAACTCTCTGAACGTCAATCACAGGCCATTTTAGACATGCGTCTGCGTCGTTTGACTGGTTTGGAACGTGATAAGATTCAAAAGGAATATGATGATTTATTAGCTTTGATTGCTGATTTGATTGATATTCTAGCGAAACCTGAGCGCGTTGTTGCCATTATCACGGAAGAAATGAAAGAGATTAAGCGTAAATTCGCAGATGCGCGTCGGACAGAACTGCTCGTTGGTGAAGTTCTCAGTGTAGAAGACGAAGATTTAATCGAAGAAGAAGATGTCTTGATTACCTTGTCAAATAAAGGCTATATCAAACGTCTCAACCAAGATGAATTCCGTGCGCAAAACCGTGGTGGCCGTGGTGTACAAGGCTCTGGTGTGTCAGATGAAGATTTCATCAAACACATGGTGTCAACCTCAACACATGATCATCTCCTATTCTTCACCAATCGTGGCCGTGTCTACCGGATGAAAGCTTACGAAATTCCAGAGTATGGTCGTCAGGCAAAAGGTTTGCCGATCGTCAATCTGCTTAAACTAGATGAAGGCGAATCAATTCAAACAGTCATTAATGTTGAGAAATCTGACCAAGAGCGTTTCCTACTCTTTACTACCTTGCGTGGTATCGTTAAACGGACTAATGCCAATCACTTTGCCAACATTAGAACCAATGGTTTGAAAGCTCTCAACCTTCGTGAAGATGATGAGCTAGTCAACGTTTTACTTACAACTGGTCAGGAAGAATTAATTATTGGCACACATGACGGATATTCTGTTCGCTTTAAAGAAAATATTCTCCGTGACATGGGTCGTGCAGCGACAGGTGTTAAAGGGGTTAACCTCCGTGACGGTGACTTTGTTGTCGGTTCAAGTACGATTAACGACAGCCAGGAAGTCCTCGTTGTCAGTGAAAATGGTCTCGGTAAACGGACAAGCGCTGAACAGTATCCAACCAAAGGACGTGGTGGTAAAGGGATTAAAGTCATGAACGTGACCGAGCGAACTGGTAAATTAGCCGGCCTCGTGACCGTCAATGGTGACGAAGACCTCATGCTGATTACTGATACAGGTGTTATCATCCGGACCAACGTCGACAACATTTCCCAAACCGGCCGTAGCGCCCAAGGTGTGAAAGTCATGCGTCTGGATAAAGAAGCTCACATCGTAACTTTTGCCTTAGTCGAGCGAGAATCTGAAATGACGGAAACTGAAACAGCTGAAAATGGTTCTGAGGAAGTGACAAGTGAAGAAGTTTAAAAAAGGACTAGGCTTATTTGCCATGCTTTTAAGCCTCTGTCTAGTTTTGATAGCTTGCAGTACACACAAGCGTGATTTACGTTCAAAACCCTATGTCAAAGAAGTCTTTACAATGGGAACCTATGTCAAAATCACATCCTATGATAAAGGTCACGAAAAAGATGTTGCGTCAGCGCTTGCAATTGCCAAAGATTACGATAAGAAAACCTCAGTTAATCAATCTGGTAGCGAGCTAGACGAAGTAAATGACCAAGCCGGTATCAAACCAGTCAAAGTTTCAAAATCAGTTTATAAACTGTTGAAAGAAGCATATGACTATTCTGATAAACAGACAGGTTTTGATATGATGATTGGGGCTATTAGTAGCCTCTGGCATATTGGATTTGACGATGCCAGAAAACCAAGTCAAAGTGAAATTGATCAAGCCCTACCACTGGTATCTCATCGTTTAATTAAATTCGATGATAAAAAACAAACAGTTTATATCACCCAAAAAGGCGCAAAAATTGATTTGGGTGCCATTACCAAAGGTTATGTATCAGATAGGATGACTGATTATCTAAAAGAACATGGGGTGACAACAGCGATTGTTGATTTGGGCTCATCAAGTCTATCTCTGATTGGTCATTCGTATCGAGGAGATAATGAGCCTTGGACGATTGGTATTAAAGACCCCAATAAAGAGGTCTCTACTCAAGTTGGTCTCTTAGAGGCGCAAGATGAATCTGTTTCAACCTCTGGTATCTACGAACGCTTTTTAAAAGTAGATGGTAAAATCTATCCGCATTTACTAGACCCCAAAACGGGCTATCCTTTTGATAATGATATTCAAAGTGTCACGATTGTCAGTAAAAAAGGGGTAGATGGTGATGCGCTTTCAACCACAATCTTTTCTTTAGGCACCAAAAAAGGTTATGAGTTTGTCGAGCAGCATAAAAATATCGAAGCCATTTTTGTTGATAAAGATAATAAAGTCTACGTTAGTAAAAATCTGAAAGAACGCTTTGAAATTGATAAAAAATCTGAGTATCAACTCGGTGATATCGCTGATTTAAAATAATGCAATAAGTTACAAGTGTAGCAAGGGAGAGACCTAATGAAAAAATTGAGACGCTGGTTAGTGAATATCTTTCTGATATTGCTATTATTGCTAGGCTTATTACTCATTTTTAACAAGGGTTATCGAAACATGATTATGGCATGGAATGCCAATAAGTATCAGGTGACGAAGATTGATAAAAAAACATTGAAGGATAATGATAAAGATGGCGTCGGTGATTTTGATTTTTCAAAAGTGAATCCAATTTCCTTTGAAGATGTCATGAAGAATCAATTAAATGCTCAGAAATTACCAGTAATTGGGGGCATCGCTATCCCTGATCTGGGCATCAACCTTCCAATTTTTCGTGGTATTGGCAACGTTGAACTTACTTATGGTGCTGGTACTATGAAACCTGATGCTGTTATGGGGCAAGGAAACTATGCCCTGGCAAGCCACCATGTCAGCGGAGTGACTGGTGCACCTCAGTTACTATTTACACCACTTGAACGTGCTAAAAAAGATATGGTGATTTATATCACGGATAAAGAAAAAATTTATCAGTATAAAATTCGGGATGTCCAAGTCATGACACCTGAACATGTTGAAGTGATTGACGATCATCCCGGTAAGAAAGAATTGACGCTTGTTACTTGTGATGATATTGAAGCTGTAAATCGGATTATTGTTTTTGCAGATTACGTCAATGAATTTCCTTTCGATACGGCTAAAAAAGATGTTAAACAAGCTTTTGAAGTGAGTTATAATCAATTTACTAATTTTTAAAGGGAATAAGAGAAGTCCTGAGTATCTATTAAAGATGCCAGGGCTTTTTAGTTTAAGGTAAAATTAAGAAAAATATATTATTGTCTAATTAAAGGAGATGAAATGCTTAAATTTGAAGAAAAGTTTCAGCACCCCAACTTGGTGCATTTGACTGTCATGCTTGTTTTAGCTCTGCCATTTTTGATAAGTATGGTGAATTTTTATCGACATGGTTATATGCTAGTCATGTTTAAAAGTATCCCAGTAACACTTTTTTGGTTACTGAGTCCAGTAATGATTTACTTGCTCATTATTCTTATGATGAAAAAGTTTAAACGTCAATAAAACAAGAGATCTCTAAAAAATAGACTAGAAAATTTTGAATTCTGGTCTATTTTTTATTTTTGGTATTCATTTTTTTACTAAACTGCGCGGTAATTCCACCATACTTATGTTGCAAAAATGAGGGTGTTTTCAAACGTCACTGTTTCTACACCTTTAGTCATTTATGTTATAATAATAGAGATGTCAAACAGGAAAAGAGAGTAAAATGAATCCATTATTACAAGGTATGAACGACCGCCAAGCTGAGGCGGTACAGACAACAGAAGGCCCGCTTTTAATCATGGCGGGAGCAGGTTCTGGTAAAACACGTGTTCTAACGCATAGAATTGCGTATTTGATTGAAGAAAAAATGGTCAATCCTTGGAATATCCTTGCGATTACCTTTACTAATAAAGCAGCGCGAGAAATGCGCGAACGGGCGATTGATCTTAATCCTCGCACACAAGACACTCTTATCGCAACTTTTCATAGTATGTGTGTTCGCATTCTCCGTCGTGATGCCGACCATATCGGTTATAATCGAAACTTCACGATTGTTGACCCAGGTGAACAGCGCACTCTTATGAAACGTATTTTAAAAGAGCTCAATGTTGACCCGAAAAAGTTTACAGAGCGTACGATTTTAGGGACAATTTCTAACAGTAAAAATGATTTAGTCACAGCAGAAAGCTATGCTAAAAACGCCAACTACCTCTACACTGAAATCGTCGCCAAGGCCTATAAATGCTATGAAACAGAACTCAAGCGCAGCGAATCTATGGACTTTGACGACCTCATTATGAACACGATTCTTCTTTTCGATAAAAATCCAGATGTTCTTGCTTATTATCAAGGGAAATTTCAGTACATTCACGTTGATGAGTACCAAGATACCAACCATGCCCAGTATCAATTGGTGCAGCTATTAGCTAAACGCTTTAAAAACTTATGCGTCGTAGGGGATGCAGACCAATCTATTTATGGCTGGCGTGGCGCTGATATGCAAAATATTTTGGATTTTGAGCAGGACTATCCCGAGGCTAAAGTCGTTTTGTTAGAAGAAAATTATCGTTCAACTAAAACAATCCTACAAGCTGCCAACGAAGTTATCAATAACAACCAAAAACGTCGCCCTAAAAAACTCTGGACGCAAAATGCGGACGGAGAAAACATCATTTATCATCGGTCTGGTGATGAACGTGAAGAGGCCAATTTTGTTGCGGGACAAATTAACCATGAACTGCAAGAAAACAAGCGGCAGTACTCAGACTTTGCTGTTTTGTATCGCACCAACGCCCAGTCTCGTGCCATCGAGGAAGCGCTCCTTAAATCTAACATTCCTTACACCATGGTCGGAGGCACTAAATTCTACTCTCGTAAAGAGATTCGGGACGTTGTTGCTTATCTCAACGTCATTGCAAATGTTCGTGATAACATCTCGTTTGAGCGGATTGTCAATGAACCTAAACGCGGCGTCGGTCCTAAGGCGCTTGAAACACTTCGCGATTTTGCGACTCAGCAAGATGTTTCTTTGTTGGAAGCAGCGCGCGATGTGACGCTCAGCTCGCTTAAAGGCAAGGCGGCATCAGAACTCTTTAATCTAGCGCATATTTTGCTTAATCTCGCCGATGATGTGGACCAGTTTACCATTACTGAGTTAGTCGAAAAAGTCCTAGATAAAACGACTTACAAAAAAGCGCTAGAAATTCAAACAACTAGTCTTGAAGCCCAAAATCGTCTGGAAAATATCGAAGAATTCTTGACCGTTACCAAAAGCTTTGATGACAAGGAAGCTGAAAACGCAGTTGAAGACGAGACAGGTTTAGATAAACTTAGTCGATTCCTAAATGACCTTAGCTTGGTCGCAGATACCGACAGTTACGACGAAACATCGCAAGTGACCCTCATGACCTTGCACGCGGCTAAAGGCCTAGAGTTTCCTGTTGTATTCCTCGTCGGCATGGAGGAAGGCGTCTTTCCACTCAGTCGGCAAGCCGAAGATGAAGACGAATTAGAAGAAGAACGCCGACTAGCATACGTCGGTATCACACGAGCAGAAGAAGTTTTGTATATGACAAATGCCAGCTCACGCATGCTCTTTGGTCGTTCAAGCTATAATCAACCGTCGCGTTTCTTACGTGAAATTGACGATGAGTTGCTGACTTATACAGGTCAAGCCAGAAAAGCTAATACGAGCTTTAATGCAACTTATAAATCTTCCAGCACATCGTCAAGAAGTCAATTTGGTTCAGGTGTCAGCTTAGCAGATGCTATTAAAGGTCGGAAATCCGCAGTGTCATCGACTGGCTCAGTTTCAGCAAGACAAGGTGCGACAGAAAAACCAGTTGGCAACTGGAGCATCGGCGACACCGCCCACCATAAAAAATGGGGAGATGGCACGGTCTTAGATGTTTCAGGTACAGGCTCAAACATGGAATTGAAAATCGCCTTCCCAGAAGTTGGCTTAAAACGCTTGCTGGCGCAGATGGCACCGATTGAGAAAAAGGAAAATTAAAATGAATCAAATCAAATGCCCACATTGTGGGGAGGTCTTTACGGTTGATGCATCAGGTTTTGCGGATATCTTGGCACAAGTTCGGACGCATGAATTTGAGCAAGAAATCGATGCGCAGCTTGAAAAAGAAAAAGAAATCCTAACCGTTCAGTCTGATGCTAAGTTAGCTGAGCTTGAAAGCCAGCTCAAAAACTTGGAAGTGTCGAAAAATGCTGAAGTGAAATTGGTTGAAGAACAGACAAAGTCTGCCTTACAAACAGAGTTAACGGATTTAAAAGCAGCTCTCGAAAAAGCGCAGCTTGAACGTGAAAATTTGGAGCAAGCGAAAAATGCTGAAGTGAAATTGGTTGAAGAACAAACCAAATCAGCCCTCCAGACTGAACTGTCAGAACTCAAAGCGCAGTTACAGCAGCTTGAATCTGAGAAACAACTCACGTTACAACAAACAGTGTCCGAAAACGAAAAAGCCCTAGCGGAACTTGCCAAAGAACGGGATGCGATTAAAAATGAACTCCTGTTAACCGAAAAAGAGCAAGAACTGAAAGCCAATGCTATCAAAAATGAGTACGAGATTTTACTCAAGGCAAAAAACGATGAAGTGGATTTCTACAAAAACTTCAAGGCCCAGCAATCCACTAAAGCCATTGGCGAAAGTCTCGAGAACTTTGCTGAAAATGAATTCAATAAAGTGCGTGCGACCATGTTTCCAAAGGCTTATTTTGAAAAAGATAATGACGCGAGAACAGGCAGTAAGGGCGATTTCATCTACCGTGAAAATGATGAATATGGCAATGAAATCATCTCTATCATGTTTGAAATGAAAAATGAAGGTGATGAAACAGCAACCAAGCATAAAAACCGTGATTTCTATAAGGAATTAGACAAAGACCGCAAGGAGAAAAACTGTGAGTATGCTGTCTTAGTGACCATGCTAGAAGCCGATAATGATTATTTCAATACTGGGATTGTGGATGTTTCGCATGAATATGCTAAAATGTATGTTGTACGTCCCAATTTCTTTATTCAATTGATTGGTTTGTTGCGCAACGCTGCCATGAACTCACTGGATTATAAACAAGAACTTGCTTTGATTCGTGAGCAAAATATTGATATTACAACATTTGAGGCTGACTTAGATATCTTTAAAACAGGTTTTGCTAAGAATTATACTTCAGCTAGCAAAAATTTTGCTAAGGCAATTGATGAGATTGATAAATCAATCAAACGCATGGAAGAAGTTAAAAAAGCACTCTCAACGAGTGAAAATCAATTACGTTTGGCTAACAATAAACTAGAGGATGTCTCTGTTAAGAAATTAACCAGAAAAAATCAAACCATGGCTGAGAAATTTGCCAATCTAAACAAGGACTAAAAATGACAGTTAACGGAATTTTAAATATCTATAAAGAAGCAGGCATGACCAGTCATGATGTCGTTTTCAAATTGCGTAAGATTTTACAGACGAAAAAAATCGGGCATGGCGGGACTTTGGATCCTGACGTGACTGGTGTTTTACCGATTGCTGTTGGTAAAGCGACGCGCGTGATTGAGTACATGACTGAGGCCGGAAAGGTCTATGAGGGGCAAGTTACCCTGGGTTATTCGACGGAAACAGAGGATGCAAGTGGTGCAGTGGTCGCATCTACTCCCGTTCTAAACATGCCAACGACGACAGAGATTGATGCTGCCATGGTCGACTTTGTCGGCGAAATCACGCAGATTCCACCGATGTACTCAGCAGTTAAAGTCAATGGTCGCAAACTTTATGAGTATGCGCACGCTGGTGAGACGGTTGATCGACCGGAGCGACAGGTGACGATTTCAGAGTTTTCAAGAACGTCTGAACCTACTTTCGATGCGGCAAATGGTCTTGTTAGATTTGATTTCCGTGTTGTTTGTAGTAAGGGAACGTATGTCAGAACTCTGGCTGTTGATTTGGGTGAAAAACTTGGATTTGCCAGTCATATGTCTTACCTACAGCGGACAGCATCAGCTGGCTTGACGATTGACAAGGCATTTAAATTATCAGAAATTGAGCAACTTAAAGCCGAAAATCGGTTAGATGAGGCTTTCTTGCCTATTGAATATGGTATCTTTGATTTAGAAAAAGTTGAATTGACTGAGGCGCAAGTTTCAGAGATTGGCTTTGGGCGTTTTGTCAAGATTACGGCTGAGAACAAAATTGTCGCAGGTATTCAAAACGGTCAACTTATTGCGATATTAGAACAAAGAGACGGTCAACTTTACAAACCTAAGAAAGTAATCAAATGAAAGTTATTAAATTTAAGGAAGAAGATCTTGATTCAGCCCCAACAATACTTGTTTTAGGGTATTTTGATGGTCTGCATCGAGGACATCAGGCTTTGTTTGATAAGGCGCGTGATTTGGCGGCTGAAAAAAATGCCAGTATTTCGGTGCTGACATTTCCTGAGAGTCCTGTACTCGTTTTTAAAAAATTTAATGAAGATTTATTTAAACATCTGACATCACCGGATAAACGCTTAGCGCTTTTTGAAGAGAATGGCGTTGATTTCCTTTATTTGACTGATTTTACCAGTCATTTTGCCAAGTTAACCAGCCATGATTTTATTCAAAAATATGTGAGTCACTTGAATATTGCTGCGATTGTTGTAGGGTTTGACTATCGATTTGGTTCAGACCATGGTGAGCTCAGTCAGCTTTCTGAGTATGAATCTTACCAAATTGCGCAAGTGTCAGATGCAGGTGAAAAGATTTCATCAACTAGAATTCGTCAAGCGGTTCTTGATGGTGATGTCAGTCTTGCCAATCGACTTTTAGGCTACGATTATGAGGTCTCTGGGATAGTCGTTCATGGTGAGGCAAGAGGGCGCACCATTGGTTACCCGACTGCTAATATTGAGTCTAAGCATTACCAATATTTACCAGCTATTGGTGTTTATGTTGTCGATATTGAGGTTTCTGGTGTACGTTACCGTGGCATGGCCTCTATTGGCTACAATGATACCTTTGGTGGTAAGAATAAAACACTTGAAGTCAATATTTTTGATTTCCATGATGAAATTTATGGTGAATCTGTAACAGTGTATTTCTTAAAACTGATTCGTGGTATGATTAAGTTTGATGGTGTTGATGCTTTGATTACACAAATGAATAGTGATGAAAAATTATCTCGTGAGTTTTAAAATTGGGGATATTTTGGCTATCAAGCAAGCTGATAAAACATGTCTCAAGTCTGAGGACTTGAGTTTTTTATTGCCTACAATAAAGACAAAGCGATTAAACTTGACATGACAAGCTAAAAATAGCATAATGAGCAATGAGACTTGTTCGAAATCAAGAAGAAATGAAAGAATATTAATGAAAAAAGTTAGTTACAAACCGAGCTCAGCCTATGTCCATATTCCATTTTGTACGCAAATTTGTTACTATTGTGACTTTGCTAAGGTTTATATCAAAAATCAACCAGTAGATGCTTATATTACGGCACTTTTGGAAGAGGTTGCTGCAGAAAAAATCTCTGAACTTAAGACCCTTTATATTGGTGGTGGCACACCAACAGCTTTAACTGCTGAACAACTTGACAGATTATTAGCTGGTTTGACTCAAAATTTAGACTTGACAATGTTACAAGAATTTACAGTGGAGGCCAATCCGGGTGATTTGTCAGATGATAAAATTGCGGTTCTGAAAAAAAATCATGTCAACCGAGTTTCTCTTGGGGTACAGACTTTTAATGACAAACTTCTCAAGAAAATTGGACGTAGTCATAACTCGCAAGATGTCTTTGATAATGTGGCAAAACTTCGAGCAGCAGGCTTTGATAATATCACAATTGATTTGATTTACGCGCTGCCTGGTCAGACCATGGCTGATGTCAAAAAAGACATTGAAAATATTCTGAGTTTAAATTTACCACACGTTGCTTTATATTCACTGATTCTTGAAAACCACACCATTTTCATGAATAAAATGCGTCGTGGTCGACTTGATTTACCAAGTGAAGATACCGATTTTGAGATGTATAATTATATTATTGATAGCTTGCAAGCTGCGGGGTATGAGCATTATGAAATCTCGAATTTCGGGAAAGCGGGTTATGAGAGTGCCCATAACCTCATGTACTGGGATAATGCGGAATATTATGGTTTTGGTGCTGGGGCTAGTGGATATCTCAATGGTGTGCGTTATAAGAATCATGTGCCAATTCACCATTATCTGGAACATGCGGATAAGCAAGCTGTCAAAGAAAAGCTCACGCAGAAAGAACAGATGGAAGAAGAGCTGTTTTTGGGGCTACGCAAAAAATCAGGTGTGAATATGCGACACTTTTCTGAAAAATTTGACCAAAATTTTGATTCGATTTACGGACAAACAGTTAGTCAATTGATAGAAAAGCAATTGCTTGAAAAATCAGGTGACCAGATTTTTATGACGCGTCAGGGGTTAATGCTTGGTAATGATGTATTTGAAACGTTTATACTAGACGATGACTAGGTTTTTTTGATATAATGTGATAATGAATATGATGCGAAAACATTTGAAGCCGCCAGGGATTTTGCTGGCCCTATTTTTCTCACTTGCCCTTGTTGCGCTCTTTGTTAAGTTAAATATTACAAAAATTGACAATACTGGAGATGATACGGTAACTAAGGTGTCGCTGAATCATGGTGTCGACCTTAAAAAACCGATTATCGATATTTCTGGTTGGCAATTGCCGTCAGAAATGGATTATGATACATTGTCGCAACAGGTCAATGGTGTCATTGTTCGTGTGCAGCATGGTATTAGTATGAAGAAGAAAAATAATGCGGCTTATGAGAATGGCAAAGATAAGGCGATGGATACGCATATAGAAGAGTTTCAAAAACGAAACGTCCCAGTTGCTGTCTACGCCTATGTCAATGGTAAATCGGAAAGCGAGATGCGTAAGGAAGCTCAGAAGTTTTATGAGCGTGCTGAAAAATATAAACCAACCTATTGGTGGTTAGATGTTGAAGAAGTGACAATGAAAACAGATTTTAATCGTGGCATTGAAGCTTTCCGAGATGAATTAGCCAAATTTGGCGCTAAAAATATTGGTATTTATACACAAGATTGGTTTATCACAGCCAATCAATTAGATGTTGAGCCTTTTAGCAGTGTTTGGTTGGCACATTACGGTGGTGATACAGGGTATTGGGATACATCACCTGATACAACTATTCCATATGATTTGCATCAATACACCAGTCGAGGTCGTCTTAATGGTTTCGCAGGGGATTTAGACTTTAATCGCGTCACAAATATTGAAGACTATAATAAACTCTTTAATCATGGACAACCTATCAAATAACTAAAACGCCAATTTCGGCGTTTTTTTGGTAAAATAAGAGTATGCTAACTTACAAGAAAAAATATACTGTTCCTTATTATGAAACTGATGCTAATGGCAACATGAAATTACCTAGCCTTTTCAACATTGCCTTGCAACTATCCGGTGAACAATCTCATAGTCTCGGCATTAGTGATGATTGGTTAAAAGAGACCTATAATTACGCTTGGGTTGTCGTCGAATATGATGTAACCATTCAGCGTTTGCCTAGGTTTAGTGAAATCATTACGATGTCAACATTTCCTAAATCCTACAATAAATTTTTCTGCTACCGAGATTTCGTTTTCTATGCTGAAAATGGTGACACACTCCTAACGATTAATTCGACCTTTGTGTTAATTGATACCACGAGTCGGAAAGTTGCGCATGTCGAGGATGACATTGTCGCCCCTTATCAGTCTGAGAAAATCTCGAAGATTGTTCGCGGCCACAAATACACGGCCTTGTCTGATACGCCGCTTGAAAAAAGCTATCACGTGAGGTTCAACGACATTGACCAAAATGGGCATGTCAATAATAGTAAGTATTTTGACTGGATGACAGATGTCCTAGGCTATGATTTTTTGAGCAGTCATGTACCGTCAAGAATTCATTTGAAATACAGCAAGGAAGTGCTTTACGGCGCTAACGTGACATCACGTGTGGATTTGGTGGGGGTGCAGTCGTTTCACGAAATTGTATCGGAAGGTAAGCATGCTCAGGCTGAGATGACTTGGAGAGAAAAATAAGATGACGACATACAAAGGTTATTTGATTGACTTGGACGGCACGATTTATCTTGGAGAAGACCGTATTGAGGCGGGAACGCGATTTGTCAAACGGCTACAAGAAAAAAATATCCCACATTTATTTGTAACTAATAATACAACAAAAACACCGGCACAAGTTCAGGCAAGATTGCAAGAAAAGTTCGATATTACGACTTCTGAAGCGACTATCTATACTGCAACTCTAGCAACACTTGAGTATATGGATGATATGGCAAAAGGCAAGACGGCATATGTCATTGGTGAGTCGGGTCTCAAATCTGCGATTTATGGCAGCTACCAACGGGATACTGAAAATCCTGCTTATGTGGTCGTGGGGTTGGACAATGATTTGACCTATGAAAAATTGACGCTAGCAACGCTTGCTATTGCAAAAGGTGCTATGTTTATTGGGACTAACCCTGACTTGAATATTCCAACAGAACGTGGTTTATTACCGGGAGCGGGTAGTATTAATAAATTATTGGAAGTTGCCACACGAGTTAAACCGATTTTTATCGGCAAGCCCAATGCGATTATCATGAATAAAGCTGTTGAGCGAATCGGGATTGCCCGACGTGACCTCTTGATGGTTGGTGATAATTATTTGACAGATATTCGAGCTGGTATTGATAATGATATTGATACTTTGCTTGTAACGACAGGGTTTACCCGAGCAGAAGAAGTACCAGACTTACCGATTGCACCAACGCATGTTGTCGCAACATTGGATGATTGGGTGATGTGAGTAGCAACTTATGAAAACTAAAGCTCATTTTTTGCTGACGATAATTTGGTCAATTTCGGCTAGTGCCACACTTACGATTTTAGCTGCTATTCCTTTGTTTCATGGCCTAATCAATATCTTTCAGTTACCAGAATTGACTTATCTGAGTGAAAAAACGATTAGCTATAATTTTGATAAGTTGATGCGTTACTTACTTAACCCTGCTATCCAAAAGTTAAACATGCCAGATTTCACGAGTTCACAGGCAGGATTGAAACACTTTGCTGATGTTAAGCAGCTCTTTCTATTGGCCATTTTGTTAACCGTGGTATTACTCGTCCCGACATTTTTGTTTATCAAGAAAAAGCGTTACATTCAATTCTATCAGGGCATAAAAATTTGCCTAGTCATTTCAGTTTTTATCGGAATTATTGCTTTATTTGGTGGCTTTGACTCAATTTTCATCAGTTTTCATCAAATTTTCTTCCGAGATGCCACCTGGCTTTTTGATCCTGCCACCGATCCAGTTATTAATATCCTTCCTGAAAACTATTTTATGCTATGTTTCATGATTTTTGGTGTGATTTACATGGTATTTTGGTCTTACTTATTGCTCAAAACGAAAAGGAGTTTTTCAAATGAAAAAAATTAATTTAGTGATTATCACTGGGATGAGCGGTGCCGGTAAAACGGTCGCCATTCAATCTTTTGAGGACATGGGCTACTTTACAATTGATAATATGCCTGCGAACCTAATTGAAAAATTTATTAGTTTATTGACAACTTCTGAAAGTTCAGATATTGATAAAGTCGCAATGGTGGTGGATATGCGGAGTCGTAGCTTTTTTGATGCCCTATCTGACATCGTCAATGACCTTTCAGATAATCCACAAGTTGATTTTAGACTGCTCTTTTTGGATAGCTCTGATGAAGAACTGGTTGCACGTTATAAAGAAACGCGCCGTAGTCATCCTCTTGCAGAAGATGGTCGTGTTTTGGATGGTATCATGCGTGAACGCGAACTGCTTTCACCCTTAAAATCATTTTCACAAAACGTGATTGATACGACAGAGTTAACACCTAGAAATCTTCGCTCACAAATTATCCAACAATTTGCGACTGAAAATACCAAAGCTGCCTTTAGAATTGAGGTTATGAGTTTTGGTTTTAAGTATGGCCTGCCTTTAGATGCTGATTTAGTATTCGACGTGAGGTTCTTGCCTAATCCGCATTATGTACCAGAATTACGTAATCAAACAGGACTTGATGATGCCGTTTATCATTATGTCATGGATGCACCGGAATCTGAGTCTTTTTACCAAAACTTGATGACCATGCTCAATCCGATTATTCCTGGTTATGAAAAAGAAGGAAAATCAGTGCTCATGATTGCTGTTGGCTGTACTGGCGGTCAACACCGAAGTGTCGCTTTTGCTAAACGTATCTCTGAAGAACTAGCTGCTAACGGCTGGCTAGTTAATCTTAGTCATCGTGATAAAGACAGAAGAAAGGAAACGGTAAACCGCTCATGAGAAAGAAAAAAATTGTTGTCATTGGCGGTGGTACAGGTATTCCAGTTATTCTAGCCTCTTTACGAAAAGAAGATGTCGAGTTAACAGCGATTGTGACGGTCGCTGATGATGGTGGGAGTTCAGGCAAATTAAGAGGCACACTTGATATTGCACCGCCCGGTGATTTGCGTAATGTTCTAGTTGCCATGAGTGATATGCCTAGCGTGTATGGGCAGATTTTCCAATACCGTTTTAGAGCTGAGGATGGTCCGCTTAGTGGTCATCCTATTGGCAATTTAGTTATTGCGGGCGTTTCTGAAATGCAGGGTTCGACTTACAATGCCCTTAAAATTTTATCTAAATTTTTCCATGTGCAAGGTCGTATCTTGCCTTCAAGTGAATCAGCTCTGACTTTACATGCCGTGTTTAAAGATAAGACAGAAATCGTTGGTGAGAGTCGTATTGCGGATTATCCAGGCACAATTGATCATGTTTATGTGACCAATACCTATAATGAAGATCAGCCTACGGCATCTCGCCATGTTGTTAATGCGATTATGACGGCAGATATGATTGTCATGGGGCCAGGTAGTCTTTTTACATCAATTTTGCCGAATGTTGTCATTCCAGAAATTCGAGAGGCACTTGTGAGAACCTTAGCTCAAGTTGTCTATGTCTGCAACATTATGACGCAACGTGGTGAAACAGAAAATTTCACAGATGCTGACCATGTTAGAATCTTGCATGAACATGTCGGTGTATCTTTTATTGATACAGTTTTAGTAAACGTTGAGGCGGTTCCAGATGCCTACATGAACTCTAATGAATTCGACGAATATCTCGTCCAAGTGACGCATGATTTTAAAGGATTACAGACTGAGAATGTGCGTGTCATTTCCGCAAATTTCTTGAAATTAGTAGACGGTGGTGCCTTCCATAATGGCGATGCAGTCACTGAAGAAATCATGAGAATCAGTGAGCGTCGCAGTCAATGAGTTTTTCAGCTGATGTGAAGAAAGAATTGACCCAGTTAAAGGTCACAGATGGGGTTATTATTGCACTAATTCGAATGAACGGTGTCCTCGGTATCTCAAACGGTTTGTCACTCTCTGTTACGACGGAAAATGCCACAACTGCACGCTTTATCTATGCGACCTTATCAGAAGAATATAGCATCAAATCTGTTATTAAAACGCACCAAAAGACGACCCTGTCTAAAAATCGCGTTTACACCCTGATGATAACAGACAATGTGTCAGAGGTCCTCGACCGTTTTGAGCTGGCAGATAGCCTTTTACTCGACCATGGCGTCCCTGATACCGTTAAATTCGACGAAAAAAAAGCTATTGGCTACCTACGTGGCGCTTTTTTGAGTAGTGGAAGTGTGACAAATCCTGAAAATGGCAAGTATCATTTAGAGATTGCCTCATATTATGAGGAGCATGCGTCTGACTTGCAGTATTTACTTGAAAACTTTGGTATCGCAAGTAAACTCATTGCTCGTAAAACACGAGTTATCACCTACCTATCAAATTCTGAGATGATTATAGATTTTCTCAGCCTCATTGGGGCCAATGCCGCAAGATTTAAGTATGAAGATGCAAAAATCGTCCGCGAAATGCGCAACACTGCTAACCGTCAGACCAATTTTGAAGCAGCCAATATCGGTAAAACAGTCAACGCTGCCCAATCTGCGATTGAAGACATCAAATTTTTACAAAGCCATGATAAATTACCAGATAATTTACGTGAATTAGCAGTTGCGAGAATCGCAAACCCTGATGCAACGATTGTCGAATTAGGACAAAAATTAGCAACACCATTAGGTAAATCAGGTGTTAACCACCGTCTAAGAAAAATTAAAGAATTAGCCAGCCAACTTCGTCAGACACTCTGATGAAGTTTTTTTGATAGTCAAGCCAGTTCAGCATTACAATCGCTTACAAAAATACGAACTATTAAAATAAAAGTAATAATAGAATACATCTAAAAACTTGTAAATATCTTTAAAATAAATTATAATAAGGCAATATCAAAATTTTCAGAAGATTCATTCGAAAGGTTGACGCATTTCATGAATAAATATACAGAAAAGATTAAAAAAAATTCTATCATTCCACTTGAGTTTTACCAGCAATATGACGTTAAAAAGGGGCTCCGTGATGTCAATGGTAAAGGGGTATTAGCAGGGTTGACTAACATTTCAGCCATTCATTCCTTTGATGAAGAAGGGGACCCGATGCCCGGTATCTTAGAGTATCGTGCGATTAATATTAAAGATATATCAGAGCATCTTAAAGCAGAAAATCGTTTTGGTTTTGAAGAGATTACCTATCTTCTCCTTTTTGGTGAGTTACCGACGCTTGAAGAACTCACAACATTTACCCAGGTGCTTGCAGCAAAACGACAGTTACCAGAAGACTTTGTGCGAGATATTATTTTGGAAGCGACGTCTTGTGATATCATGAATTCTATCAGCCGAAGTATTTTGAGTTTGGCGACTTTTGATTCTAAAGCGAGTGAAATGACACTTGAAAATGTATTAGACCAATCGCTCTGTTTGATTGCTAATTTTCCGTTGCTTGCGATTTATGCCTATCAGGCTTATAATCACTATGAAAATGGCAAGAGTCTCTATATTCACTATCCAGATGAAAATTTGACGACAGCGCAGAATATTTTGCGTCTTTTGAGATCGGACAAGCAATTTTCGGATATAGAGGCAAAAGTTTTAGATTTAGCTTTGATTCTGCATATGGAACATGGTGGTGGTAACAACTCGACTTTTACGACGCACGTTGTGACAAGTTCTGGAACGGATACTTACGCCTCAGTTGTCGCCTCTCTATCTAGTCTTAAAGGGGCTAAACATGGTGGCGCTAATATCCAAGTTGCAAAAATGTTAGATAATATTTGGGAAAATATTTCTGACCCTAGTGATGAAGTAGAAATCTCTGAGTATTTACGAAAAATTTTGAACAAGGAAGCTTTTGACAAACAGGGCTTGATTTACGGTATGGGACATGCTATTTATTCAGTCTCTGATCCACGTGCGGAAGTGCTTAAATCATATGTCAAAGAACTTGCTGAAGAAAAAGGCTTGCATGATGAGTACAATTTTTATAAAAAAATTGAACGTCTCGCACCGCAAGTTATTGCCCAAGAAAGAAATATTTATAAGGGCGTTTCGGCAAATGTCGATTATTATAGTGGCTTTGTTTACCAAATGTTGGGATTGCCTGAGGAGCTTTACACGCCTTTATTTGCGATTGCCCGGATTGTTGGTTGGAGCGCCCACCGCATGGAAGAAATGCTGAATATGAATAAAATTATTCGTCCGGCTTACGAAAGTGTGTTGACGACTAAAAAATATACAAAAATAGAGGATAGGAACGCATGACATCGAAAAATTATAAGAAAATGCTGACGGTTAATGGGACTGATTATACCTATTTTGATATTCAATCTGCCATTTCAAATATTGAGACCTTCCCTTATTCATTACGTATTTTAGCAGAAGGGATTCTTCGTAATTTTGATGGTGTCAAATTTACCTCAGAACATCTCGAGAAGTTGCAGCAATATGATGGTAAAATACTTGATTCAGAAGAGATTCCTTTCAAGCCTAGTCGTGTCATCTTGCAAGATTTTACGGGTGTGCCCGCTGTTGTTGACCTTGCCGCCATGCGTGATTCAGTCAAAGCATTAGGTGGTCAGCCTGAGTTGATTAATCCAGAAGTATCCGTTGATTTGGTCATTGACCATTCTTTACAAGTCGATTATTCAGGTTCTGAGCAAGCACTGCAATTCAATGCCAAACGTGAGTTTGAGCGTAATAGTGAGCGTTATGAATTTCTTAAATGGGCGACTGAGTCTTTTGAGAACTTCCGAGTTGTCCCACCAGCAACAGGGATTATTCACCAAGTCAACATCGAATTTCTCTCAGATGTTGTCAGTGTGAAAGATGGTGTCTTACTTCCTGATACTGTTTTTGGTACAGATAGCCATACGACCATGATTAATGGATTAGGCGTACTTGGATGGGGTGTTGGCGGTATTGAGGCGGAGGCTGCTATTTTAGGAGAAGCCTCTTATTTCCCAATGCCTGAAGTTATTGGTGTTCGCTTTGTCGGTAAGCTCAATCCACTTGCAACAGCAACTGATTTAGCTTTAACTATGACAAAAATTCTTCGTGACAAAAATGTTGTGGGGAAATTTGTCGAGTATTTCGGGCCAGGTCTTGCGAGTTTGACACTTGCCGACCGGGCTACGGTTGCCAATATGGCACCTGAATATGGTGCAACTTGTGGTTTCTTCCCGATTGATGATGAAACACTGAATTATCTAACCAATACCAACCGAGATGAAAAACTAGTATCATTGGTTGAAACCTACGCCAAAACCAATCATTTGTTTTACGATGCAACAAAAGAAGCAGCATATAACCAAATCATTGAAGTTGATTTAGCAACGGTTGAAACTTATCTGTCAGGACCCAAACGTCCCCAAGATTTGATTGCTTTAGGGCAAATGGCATCTGAATTTGAGACTTTTTCAAAAGACCTTGCGACTAACCAACCTAAAGCTGATAGCCTCATGCAAGAAGGTGACATTGCGATTGCCGCAATCACTTCTTGTACTAATACCAGTAATCCTTATGTCATGATGATGGCAGGACTCTTAGCGAAAAACGCAGTAGCTAAAGGGTTGACAGTACCTAAAACTGTAAAAACGTCATTAGCACCCGGCTCAAAAGTCGTTACCGCCTACCTCGAAGATGCCGGCTTGATGGCACCACTTGCAAGCCTAGGATTTGATGTTGTTGGCTATGGCTGTACAACTTGTATCGGGAACTCAGGCCCTCTCGCTGACGATGTGTCTGAGGCTATTCTTGACCAAGATGTGCTCGTGACCTCAGTTCTTTCCGGTAACCGAAACTTTGAAGGCCGCATTCATCCACTTGTCAAAGCCAATTATTTGGCGAGCCCACCGCTTGTCGTCGCTTACGCCATTGCAGGCAATGTCAAAAAAGACCTAACAACGGTGCCACTTGGCGTGGATCAAGAAGGACAGGCTGTTTATCTCAAAGATATCATGCCTGATTATGAAACCGTTAAGGCAGAAGTGGATAAATATGTTACACGTGAGCTCTATGAGACTTACTATGCACATGTATTTGATGCTAATGAAGCCTGGAATAACATCAAATCATCAAAATCCGAAACCTATAACTGGGATGAAAGCTCAACATATGTAGCCAATCCACCCTATTTTGACGATTTGAGTTTGGCTGACAACGCTAGTCATGCACCACTCACGAACTTACGTGTCTTAGCAAAATTTGGCGATTCTGTCACAACAGATCATATCAGCCCAGCCGGTAATATTGCCATGAAATCACCTGCAGGAGAATTTCTGTCTGCTGCTGGCGTTGAGCCACGTGATTTCAACTCCTATGGTAGCCGACGTGGGAATGATAAAGTCATGACGCTTGGCACATTTGCCAATATTCGCATTAAAAATCAATTGACACCAGGTATTGAAGGTGGTGTGACTAAATATGGTGAAGATGTGCTACCGATTTACGATGCAGCCATGAAATACAAGGCTGACGGCACATCGCTCGTCGTATTAGCTGGTAAAGACTATGGTATGGGCTCATCACGTGACTGGGCAGCTAAAGGGACTAATCTTCTAGGTGTTAAAGTCGTCATTGCTGAAAGTTTTGAGCGGATTCACCGCAGTAATCTTGCCATGATGGGCTTGATTCCACTGCAATTTTTACCAGGTGAAACAGCAGACAGTCTTGGTTTGACAGGATTTGAAACCTTTAGTTTTGAGTTCCCTGAAAAACCAGAAATCGGTCAACTGATTACAGTTCATGCAGATGACAAAACGTTCCAAGCTAAACTACGTTTTGATTCACAAGCTGATTTAGAGTACTACGAAAATGGTGGTATCTTGCAAATGGTGATTAAGAAAAAGGTGACAAATGGCTAAGATTGAAATGATTGACGGGAAGTTAAGTGTTCCTAATAACCCTGAAATTCCTTATATTAATGGCGATGGTGTGGGGATTGATATCTCTCCTGCTATGATTGAAGTGGTGGATACAGCGGTCGCTAAAAGCTATGCTGGTGAGAAAAAAATTACTTGGCAGGAATTGCTGGCGGGTGAAAAAGCTTTTGAGACAACAGGTGATTATTTACCAGAGACAACTTTGACGAGCTTGACGGAAAATCTCATTGCTATCAAAGGACCATTGATGACCCCAATTGGTGGAGGTTTCCGCAGTTTAAATGTAACTTTGCGCCAAAATTTTGACTTATTTGCGAATGTTCGGCCAGTTGCTTATTTCACGGGTGTTGCCTCTCCAGTTAAGCATCCTGAAAATGTTAATATGACGATTTTTCGTGAGAACACTGAGGATATCTATGCTGGGATTGAATTCGAAAGTGAAAGCGCAGACGCTCTTCGTTTAATTGAGATTTTAAAGTCTGACTTTGGCATTAATAAAATCCGTTTTGACAAAACCTCTGCCATTGGCATCAAACCTGTTTCACCAGATGGTACGAAACGTTTGGTTAGAGCAGCTTTCGACCATGCAATTGCTAATGGGAATACGCGGTTGACGCTTGTTCATAAAGGTAATATCATGAAATTTACTGAGGGTGGCTTTAAGAAATGGGGCTATGAGGTCGCAAGTGAGTACCCGACTTTCACGGTGAATGAGTTTAATGATATTAAAGCAGCATCAGGTATTGAGGCGGCAAAAAAAGTTAAAAATCAAGCTTTGGCAGAAGGCAAAATCTATGTGGATGATGCAATTGCGGATAATTTTCTACAACAAATTTTGCTCAATCCGTCAGACTATCAGGTGGTCGCAACACTTAATCTTAATGGTGATTACATTTCTGATGCTTTAGCTGCACAGGTCGGTGGGATTGGTATTTCGCCAGGTGCTAATATCAATTTCATCACGGGCCACGCGATTTTTGAAGCGACACATGGTACTGCACCAGATATCGCCGGCTTAGGCCTTGCCAATCCGTCAAGTCTGATCTTATCAAGTGTGATGATGCTTGATTTTATGGGCTGGGGAGAGGCTGCATTGCTTGTTAAATCAGCACTGGCTAAAGCTATTGCAAGTGGTCAAACAACACGGGATCTAGGCGGTCAATTAACAACGGCTGAATTTACTCAAGCAATTATCTCAAACATTTAAAGGACTTTAAGTGTCTTATTATATAGGCAAGGATAAAGTTCACGGACAAAAAAGAGGAAAGCAAACTAGGTAATCAAATTAAGCCTACCTGTTTGTTTTTTTCTTTTTGTATTGTTTCGTAGAAATAATATGAGTCTACAACGAAATCAACATATTTTTACCAATTTCGCATTGTGTTGGCAAAAGAATACCGATTTGGTAAAAAATCAACACTTTTCTTACTAATTTCGCATTGTTTTGGCAAAAGAATACCAATTTGGTAAAAAGAATAATGTTTTTTAATCAATTTTGTAGTATTAATAATCTTGTTTTACAAATTTAAAAAATAACGTAGTAAATGGCTATGAATGATTTCGATTTACATCAGAAATCATTTATAGCCTATTTTTTAGGGGGCTTTTATCTCAATCTCTTTCAATTTATAAACAAATAACATATTGTCTGTGATATAATTATGCTGTACCGGTGTTAATGGTAGAACATCCAGTCATTTAAGGTATCTTGTGTACACGACTGATTGATGAGGGTGAAAATAAAGGGGATATCTTGGGGAGATATCAGGGGTGAAAATTGGATACTAGGCATGATAAAAAACAAAGTTCTGAAAAAATACCAAAGCGTTTGTATGCGATATTACTAGTTTTAGGTGTACTATTAGTTATTTTATTTGTTGGGGAATATGTTTTAAATCCAGCAAAAACAGTACAAGAGCAATCTGGAACAAGTCAAGTTAAGTCTAAATCAGGAATGAAAAAGTCTAAACAGTCAAAAGAATCTAAACAAATTCAGAAAGCAACAATTATGGCGAGTGGTGATATGTTGTATCACGATATTGTCTATGGTAGTGCTTTTGATGGAGAAAAGTATGATTTTTCAAACGATTATGAGCAGATTACGCCACTGATTTCTTCTGCTGATTTAGCCTTAGGAGATTTTGAAGGAACGATTAATCCAGATTATGAATTGGCAGGGTATCCTATCTTTAATGCCCCAGAATCTGTGATAACATCAATTAAAAATGCAGGTTATGACGCTTTGGATTTGGCACATAATCATATTTTAGATACTGGACTTAGTGGCCTGAAATATACGGCGAATGCGTTTCAAAAAGCAGGACTAGATACTTTTGGTGTCAATGTACCGGATGATAAAATACTTGTTAAAAATGTGAATGGCATCAAAATTGCCATTCTAGGCTTTAGCTATGGCTTTAATGGTATAGAGGCAAGTATTAGTCAGGAAGATTACGACAAGTACTTAAATGACCTAAACATGGCCAAGGTTGAGAAGAAAATTAAGGCAGCAAAAGAAATGGCTGATTTGGTGGTTGTTATGCCTCAATCAGGTGTTGAATACAGTTTAGAGGCAACACCTGAGCAAGAGACGACCTACCGTCAAATGGTTGATTTTGGTGCAGACATTATCTTTGGTGGGCATCCTCATGTGGCTGAGCCAACCGAAATCATTGAAAAAGACGGTGAAAAGAAATTTATTATCTATTCTATGGGAAATCTTTTGTCAAATCAGCGTTTCGAGACACTAGAAAATTATTGGACTGAACGTGGCGTGATTATGGAAGTTCAAGTCGCTAAAAAAGCTGGCAAAACAAGTTTGACAGCTATTAAAGCTCATCCAACATGGGTATCAAGAGAACCAATTAATCGGACATTTTTGGGTTACCCTGCCTATGATTACCAAGTTTATTTAGCAGAAGATTATATTAAAGGCGGCAAGTATTTTAATCAGGTTTCTGAGGATAAACAGCAGAGAATTGAAACGGCTTATCATGAAATGATGGCCTTGTTGAATATTAAATTTTAGTCAATCAATATCATGAAAAAAATCTGTTAAACAATAGATTTTTTATTTGTCAGAAATTAGTATTTTTTCCTGTAATTTTCAGAAAAAAGCGCTATAATAAGCTTATCTACCAGAAAGGTCACAATGTTGCAATGAAAATTTATTTTCAGTTTATGTATATCCTCTTATTCTCTATCGTTGGAGAAACCTTATCCACAGTACTCAAACTTCCGGTACCAGGCTCGATTATTGGCATGGTTTTATTATTTTTTGCCCTTAAATTTCGATTTATCAGATTACGTCAGATTTATGATGCAGGTCAATTTATGATTGAAAATATGACCATTCTTTTTCTTCCAGCTGGCGTTGGGATTATGAGCCATTGGGATGCTATTTCCAAGTATTGGTGGCAAATTATTGTGATTACAGTGCTTGCGATTGTTGTCAATATCGCAGTCATTGGCTTTGTCACACAATTTGTCAAACATCGTTTTGAGGGGGATTACAGAAAATGAAAGAAGTTGTAGCAAATCCATTATTTGGTCTCACCTTATCCATTTTTGCTTATTTTATTGCGGCACAAATTCATCGGAAATGGACAAATCCTGCGACAACGCCATTATTATTAGCTGTCATGATGGTGATTATTTTTTTGAAAGCCACTGGAATTTCTTACAGCGATTATTACGTTGGCGGTTCTTATCTCAATACCTTGATTATCCCTTCAACAGTCGCCCTAGGCATCCCACTCTTTCAAGCTTTTAAACTCATGAAATTTCATGCGCGCAGCATCATCGCAGGTGTTGTGATTGGTGCTATTGTTAACACGACTTTAACAGCACTCCTCGCCAAAGCCTTTGGTATGAATTTTTTCCTTGCTATTAGTCTCTTTCCTAAATCCGTAACTACCGCCATGGCCATAGGAATTACCAGTAAAATGGGGGGGATGACGACGATTACGCTTGTTGTTGTGGTGGCGACTGGGATTTTAACCTCAGTCGTTGGGCCTGTGTTGCTTGATTTATTTGGGATTAAGGACAAGGTGGCGAAAGGTGTAGCTCTGGGTGGCACGGGTCACGCTATTGGAACAGGTGCAGCTATGCAGTTGGGGCAAATTGAAGGCGCGATGGCAGGTCTATCTATTGGGGTGACAGGCATTGTTTACGTTATTGTTAGCCCAATTATTGCTGCTATTATTTTGAAATAAACAACTGGACTTGAGGCAACAGCTATCTAATTTTGAGATAGCTGTTTTTTTATGTTGGTCAGTTCCATAAAATATCTAGTTATTTTCTTGACAAATATAAGGCTTTCCTTTAGACTGAATTTATAGAAAAGATAGCGTTTTCATTCATCGAACGACTTATAAATATAAGATACTGTTTGATAAAGAAGTATGAAGGGTATCTAAAACTATATAGAAAGTAGACAGAGTATGACGACTTTAAATTTCCCTGACGATTTTTGGTGGGGAGCTGCGACATCTGGGCCACAAACCGAAGGCCGTTTCAAAAAAACTCATGCCAATATATTTGACTATGAGTTTGAAATTAAACCTGAGCAGTATTGGCATGGTATTGGTCCTGATACGGCATCGAATTTTTACAATGATTATAAAAATGATATTGCATTGATGAAGGCAGCTGGCTTGAATTCCGTGAGAACATCCATTCAATGGACACGTTTGATTGATGATTTGGAAAACGTTACGGTTAATCCTGATGGGGTGAGATTTTATAATGCTGTCATTGATGAGTTCCTTGCGCAAGGCATTCGACCAGTGCTTAATTTACACCATTTTGACGTGCCAGTTGAGTTGATTCATCAGTATGGTGGGTGGGCATCAAAGCATGTTGTCGACTTATTTGTCAAGTTTGCTGAGAAATGTTTTGAGCTTTTTAGTGACCGTGTAACAGATTGGTTCACGCATAACGAGCCAATGGTTGTCGTTGAAGGTGGTTATCTCTACCAATTTCACTATCCAGATGTAGTTGATGGTAAAAAAGCAGTACAAGTGGCTTATAATTTGCAGTTGGCATCGTCAAAAGTGATTGCAGCATTTCGACGATTGAACAAAAATCCTAATGGTAAGGTTGGTGTTATTCTAAATTTAACTCCTAATTATCCAGCGACTAAGTCTGCAGCGGATTTAGCTGCAGCACATTTTGCAGATTTGTGGCAAAATCGATTATTTATGGATGCCTCTGTTAAGGGGGAATTTCCAGAAGAACTAGTCGAAATTTTAATAAAAGACGAAGTACTTTGGGAGTCAACACCGGATGAATTAGCCATTATTCGTGAAAATACGATTGATTATTTAGGTGTGAATTTTTATCATCCCAATCGTGCGCAAGCACCAAAGTATTCATCAGATTCCCTTGCCGTAGATTGGCTACCCAATAAATATTTTGAGGCTTATGATAAACGCGGTGTCCGAATGAATATTGATAAAGGCTGGGAAATTTATCCAAAAGCCCTATACGACATTGCCAAAAACATTCAAGAAAATTATGGCAATATTGCTTGGTTTGTCTCAGAAAATGGTATGGGCGTTAGTCGTGAAGAACGTTACTATGACTCCGAAACAAATCAAATCAAGGACGATTATCGCATCCAATTTATCAAAGAGCACCTTTATTATGTTCATAAGGTTATTGCAGAAGGTAGTAACTGTTTTGGGTATCATTTGTGGACGCCAATCGATTGCTTTAGCTGGCGCAATTCTTATCGTAATCGCTATGGCTTAATCTCAGTCGATATTCGACGACAAATTAAAACCTTGAAAAAATCAGCCTACTTCTTTAAAGATCTAGCAGACACCTCAAGACTTGAATTACATGAATCAGAAATGGAGAAATAACACAAATGGCACTTTTAACAATTGACGTCGGTGGGACAAGTATTAAATACGCAAGCTTTGACAAGGGACAACTTGCAAACAAAGGCACAAAGGCAACACCTAAAACTCTAGACGCCTTTTATCAGGTCTTTTCAGAAATTAAAGAAGAAGTCTCACAACATACTGATCTGACAGGTATCGCCATTAGTTGCCCAGGTGCGGTTAGTAAAGCTGACGGAGTCATCTATGGTGCATCAGCTCTGCCATATATCCATAATTTCCCAATCAAGACAGCTTTTGAGGAACTGCTTGGCTTACCTGTTTCAGTCGAAAATGACGCCAATTGTGCAGCATTGGCTGAAGTGTCATATGGTGCAGGAAAAGACTATCAAGACTTGCTATTTTTCGTCATTGGAACAGGCATCGGCGGTGTGGTCGTTCTAGATAAAAAAATTCGACACGGCGCGCATCTCATGGGCGGAGAATTTGGTTTCATGCTCATGGGTGATAACACTTTATCCGTTGATGCAAGCCCTGTTCGCATGGCGCAAAACTATAATACAGCACATAATACAACCTATAATGGTCAGCAGATTTTTGCTCTGGCTGAAGGGGGAGATCAGGCAGCACAAGACCGTGTTGCGACCTTATTTGACAGTCTGGCGCGTGCTATCTTTAATTTACAGTACGCATTAGACCCAGAAATCATCCTCTTAGGAGGTGGTATTTCGCAGGCAGATTTCCTCATTCCAAAACTACAAGCAGCCTTGCAAGTCGTTTATGACAAAGTAGGGATAGCAACAATGATGCCCAAAATTGCCGTGTGTGAATTTCAAAATGATGCCAACTTAATTGGTGCGGCTGCTGATTTCTTAGCTGAGAATAGTTAAGCATGATGCCATAACAAAAACTTTCATTTTAAAAGTGGAAGTTTTTTTGATATGAACAGTGTGGCTATTTCTATCAATAAACATCTCATCTATGACTGCTCTGTAAGGCAAGAATCATCATTTCATTATTTTGTATCATGACAATCAGTCGGTGTAGTCACCAATTCGCTAGTGCCAAAGTGTTGCTTGACTATAAAATTCTTTTATTTTACATCAAATAAACGTGTTTCTCCTATAAGAAAACATATTTGCCTTGACAATCAGAAAAAAAGCCGTTATCATAGGTTGAGTAATCTGATAGAAAGTTGGCTAACCTCATGGTAACAGCGACAACAAAGAAAGCAACCGTTAAAAAAACGGCTGCTAAAAAACCGACAACGAAGAAAACAACTAAGAAAAAAGCAGCAACAAAAATTAAGAAAAATTTGGTCATTGTCGAATCACCAGCTAAGGCAAAGACAATCGAAAAATATCTCGGTCGCAATTATAAAGTCGTTGCGTCTGTTGGACATATCCGTGATTTGAAAAAGTCAACCATGTCTGTCGATATTGAACACGACTATGAGCCTCAATATATTAACATTCGAGGCAAAGGACCATTAATAAATTCCCTTAAAAAAGAGGCTAAAAATGCTAAAGCCGTCTATCTCGCAAGTGACCCGGATAGAGAGGGAGAAGCTATCGCTTGGCATTTAGCGCATATTTTAGGTCTTGATGTACATGATAAGAATCGTGTCGTCTTTAATGAGATTACCAAAGATGCTGTCAAAGATGCCTTTAAAGAACCACGTTCGATTGATTTAGACTTGGTAGATGCGCAACAAGCACGCCGTATTTTAGACCGCTTAGTCGGCTATTCTATCTCGCCAATTCTTTGGAAGAAGATTAAAAAAGGCTTGTCAGCAGGTCGTGTTCAATCTATTGCACTAAAACTAATTATTGACCGTGAAAATGAAATCAATGCCTTTATTCCAGAAGAATACTGGTCAATTGAAGGTAATTTCAAAAAAGGTGCTAAGAAGTTTGCAGGTAGTTTTTACGGTCTTGACGGCAAGAAGAAGAAACTACACAAAAATTCGGATGTGCTTGAAGTCATGGAACGCTTGACAACAGACGAATTTACAGTCGATAAGGTTGATAAAAAGGAACGTCGTCGCAATGCGCCACTACCTTATACAACGTCTTCTCTCCAACAAGATTCAGCCAATAAAATTAACTTTAGAGCGCGTAAGACCATGTCTGTCGCCCAACAACTATATGAGGGTATCACGTTAGGTCCCAATGGTCATCAAGGCTTGATTACCTATATGCGTACCGACTCGACACGTATCTCGCCAGTTGCCCAAGCGGCAGCGGCTAGCTATATCGTCGATACCTTTGGCGAAAAATATAGTAAACACGGCAGTAAAGTTAAGAATGTTGCCGGTGCTCAGGATGCTCATGAGGCCATTCGGCCGTCCAACGTTTATAATACGCCTGAGGCCATTGCCAAGTATCTTGATAAAGACCAGCTCAAACTCTATCGTCTGATTTGGAATCGTTTCGTTGCCAGCCAAATGACGCCTGCTGTTTTTGATACGGTTAAGGTCAATCTTTCGCAAAATGGTGTCATGTTTACGTCAAATGGCTCACAAGTCAAATTTGACGGTTATATGGCCGTTTACAATGACGCGGATAAGAACAAGATGTTGCCGGAAATGGCTGAGGGTGATGTTGTTAAGAAAGACAACATCAAGCCAGAGCAACATTTTACGCAACCACCAGCACGTTTCAGTGAGGCTACGCTAATCAAAACATTGGAAGAAATCGGTGTCGGTCGTCCGTCAACCTATGCGCCAACGCTTGAAACGATTCAGCGCCGTTACTATGTCAAGCTCTCAGCTAAGCGCTTTGAGCCGACAGAACTCGGTGAAATCGTCAATAACATGGTCGTCGAGTTCTTCCCCAATATCGTCAATACAGAGTTTACAGTCGATATGGAGCAGTCACTGGACGATGTCGAACACGGCATGCGCAAATGGGTGGAGGTCGTCGATGAGTTCTATAAACCTTTCGCCGTTGAGCTTGAAAAAGCTGAAACCGAAATCGAAAAGATCCAGATAAAAGATGAGCCTGCCGGTTTCGACTGTGATGTCTGTGGTCATCCTATGGTGATTAAACTTGGCAAATACGGCAAGTTTTACGCCTGCAGTAATTTCCCAGACTGTCGCAATACCATGGCTATTGTTAAGGAAATTGGCGTCGTCTGCCCGACTTGTCATGAAGGTCAAGTCATTGAACGCAAGTCTAAACGCAATCGGATTTTCTACGGCTGTGCCCGCTATCCAGACTGTGAATTCACCTCATGGGATAAACCAATCGGTCGAGATTGTCCAAAATGTGGTCAATTCTTGGTTGAGAAGAAAGTCCGTGGTGGTGGTAAACAAGTCGTGTGTAGTAATGGAGATTATGAAGAAGAGAAAATTAAGTAATTTAAATTAGGTTATATTCAAAACGCTGTCAGTTGATAGCGTTTTTTGCTTTTTTTTAATTTCATTCAATACGTGAATAGAAAGTGCTTTAGAATCTGTATCATATGAAAACATCTCAAAAGAGGTGTTTTTTTGACAAAATGAATCGTCGTGTAAACTTAAATCAGAAGATTTTTGCCAAAATCAAAAAAATAAGGTATTCTAGAGTATGGAGCTTTTTTAAAATCATGTCAGAAGGAAAGCCTAGAGAGGTTTAAACGCTGGTTTGATTTGAAAAATCTAGACTGTATGTCCAAAGGAAAAGTAAATTGACAATAGATATTAATAATTACAATGATGATGCCATTCAGGTTTTGGAAGGCCTAGATGCGGTCCGTAAACGTCCAGGGATGTATATTGGCTCGACAGACGGGATTGGTCTCCACCATTTGGTTTGGGAAATTGTTGACAATGCTGTTGATGAGGCTTTGTCAGGGTTCGGTGACCAAATCAATGTGACAATTCATAAAGATGGTTCACTAACTGTTTCTGATAGCGGTCGTGGAATGCCAGTTGGTACTCATGCAACAGGTATTCCAACAGTTGAAGTTATCTTCACAGTACTTCACGCGGGTGGTAAGTTTGGTCAAGGTGGCTATAAGACCTCAGGTGGTCTTCATGGTGTCGGATCATCCGTCGTGAATGCCCTCTCAAGTTATCTTGAAGTTGAAATCACGCGTGATGGTGTTGTCTATCGCCAACGTTTTGAAAATGGTGGCAAACCAGTCACAACGCTTGAAAAAATCGGTAAAGCACCAAAGTCTAAAACAGGGACAAAAGTCCACTTTATGCCAGATGCAACGATTTTCTCAACAACAGACTTTAAATATAGCACCATTTTTGACCGTCTTAATGAATCAGCTTTTCTTTTACCTAATGTCACATTGACACTGACAGATGAGCGCAATGAAATTGATGGTCAACCTGAATCAGCAAGTTTTCACTATGAAAATGGTGTGCAGGATTTTGTCGCTTACCTCAATGAAGATAAGGATACTTTAACGCCTGTCATGTATTTTGCAGGGGAAGCTGAGAATTTCCAAGTCGAAGTAGCGATTCAGTACAATGACGGCTACTCTGACAACATTCTCAGTTTCGTCAATAACGTTAAAACAAAAGACGGTGGGACGCACGAAGCGGGGCTTAAACAAGCCATTACCAAATCCATGAATGAGTATGCCAGAAAAACAGGCCTGCTTAAAGAAAAGGATAAGAACTTAGAAGGCTCTGACTACCGTGAAGGTCTGACTGCCATTCTGTCTGTACTTGTACCAGAAGAGCATCTCCAGTTTGAAGGTCAAACCAAGGATAAATTGGGTAGTCCAAAAGCACGTCCAATCGTTGATAATATTGTTAGCGATAAATTAGCTTTCTTCTTAATGGAGAATGCGGAATTATCACAAAACTTGATTCGTAAAGCCATTAAAGCGCGTGATGCGCGTGAGGCAGCTCGAAAAGCGCGTGATGATGCGAGAACGGGTAAAAAAGGCAAGAAAGATAAAGGTCTCTTATCGGGGAAACTCACACCTGCTCAGGGTAAAAATCCTGCTAAAAACGAACTTTATCTGGTCGAAGGAGACTCAGCCGGTGGTTCTGCTAAGCAAGGTCGTGACCGTAAGTTTCAGGCTATCTTACCACTTCGAGGTAAGGTCATCAATACTGAGAAAGCCAAGATGGCAGATATTCTCAAAAATGAAGAAATCAATACCATGATTTATACCATTGGTGCGGGAGTTGGTGCGGATTTTGATATTTCGGATATTAACTACGATAAAGTCATCATCATGACCGATGCCGATACCGATGGTGCGCATATTCAAACCTTGTTACTGACATTCTTTTATCGCTACATGAAACCACTCGTTGAAAATGGCCATGTCTACATTGCCCTGCCACCGCTTTATAAAATGAGTCAAGGTAAGGGGAAAAATGAGAAGATTGAGTATGCTTGGACTGATGGTGAATTAAACGAGGTTCGTAAGAATTTTGGTAAAGGTGCGATTTTACAGCGTTACAAAGGACTGGGTGAGATGAATGCTGACCAGCTCTGGGAAACGACTATGAATCCTGAATCGAGAACTTTGATTCAGGTGACCTTGGATGATGTGGCACAAGCTGAAAAGCGTGTGTCTGTCCTCATGGGTGATAAGGTTGAGCCGCGTCGTAAATGGATTGAAAATAATGTTGAATTTACGCTTGAAGAGAAAAGTGAAGTGATGCAATAAGATGCACGTACCCCAATTGATAAAAAATATGAAACCGCCACAGATGATTATTTTCGGATTTTTATTTGTGATTCTGATTGGCTCGATTTTTCTAGCCTTACCAATTTCGGACCAAAATGGCCAAGCGACTTCTTACTTGGACAGTCTTTTTATGGCTGTTTCAGCAACTTGTGTGACGGGTTTAGCTGTTGTGAATACTGCCGACCACTGGAATACTTTTGGTCAGGTGATTATTCTCATCATGGTTGAAGTGGGCGGTCTGGGGTTTATGAGTTTCTTAGTACTCTTGTTGAACATGACAGGACAACATCCGTCTTTCAAATCTAAAATGCTGATTCGTGATGCCTACAACTTTACGAGTTTCAACAACGGTGATAAATTGGTCAAGTCCATTGTCAAATTGTCCTTGGTGACACAGTTTATCGGTGCGGTGTTGCTGAGTGTAGATTTTATCCCTAAATTTGGTTTGGGGAAGGGGATTTGGTTTAGTATATTCCATTCGGTTTCGGCTCATTCTAATGCGGGGTTTGATTTATTTGAGACGTCACTGTTTCAATTTAAGGACAATCCTTATGTCTTGATGATTATGAGTTTACTGATTTTATCAGGTTCCTTTGGCTTTATTGTCTGGTTTGACTTGATTAATTTTCACGAAGTTAAAAAAATCACCTTGCATTCTCGCCTGGCATTGACGATGACAGCTATTTTAGTTGTCTCTGGTACGATTTTATATAGTTTACTTAATATAAAAAGCTTTGACGGTCATCCAGTTACTTACCTGGCTCAAAACTTTTTCCTGAGTATCACACCGCGTTCTGGTGGCTTTACCTTTAGTAATTATAATGCGACGAGCTATGCCAGTCTTGTTTTGACTATGGTGTTAATGTTTATCGGTGGGACGTCAGGTTCGACTGCTGGAGGGGTTAAGACGACGACTTTTGGTGTTCTGGTGATGAATATTCGTTACATTTTTAGTAATCGTTTCAAAACAATTTATCATGAAAGACAAATTCCGCGTCGGATTATTCGACGTGTTTATGAAATCATCTTTATTTATTTAGCAATTATCTTTACCTTCTCTTTTGTTTTATTGATAACGGAGGACTTACCGCTAAATAATGGGATTGAATATGTCTTTTTTGAAGTCATTTCAGCACTAGCGACGGTTGGTCTATCCTTGGGGTTGACACCAGATTTGACTGCAATTGGTAAACTCTTAATTATGGTACTAATGTTTATTGGGCGAATTGGGATTATGACAGTCATTTATGCTCTTGGTAGCCATGCTAAGATAGATGAAGAATTGATTCAATATCCAGAAGAAGAAATTGTTGTTGGTTAGGGATTGACTTAACCTACCTGGGACTTTAAAGAAAGAATATGAGATGAAAAGTTTTTGTGTGATTGGCTTGGGGCGATTTGGCTCTAGTGTGGTGCTAAGTTTAGTCAAAAATGGTCATGAAGTGGTGGCGATTGATACTGACGCCAAGAAAATTGATGATTACAAGGACATTGCGACACACGTCATGATTGCTGATGCGACTGATGAACGAGTGCTTAAAAATGTCGAAATTGATAAATTTGACGGTGTGGTTGTCGCAATTGGCAAAAATGTGCAAGCTAGTATTTTGACGACGATGATTGTGATTGAGGCTGGCGCTAAAAACGTCGTGGCTAAAGCAACGACCGATGTGCAAATCAAAGTCTTGACGAAAATTGGTGCTGATAAAATCATTCAGCCAGAAAAAGATGCTGGTGAACGAGTTGCCGATAATTTAGCACACCCAGATATCTCCGAATACCTAGATTTATCGGATGATTATTCATTTGCTAAGATTGTCGTCAAGAACATCAAATTTAATGGCCTGACCCTATTTCAAGCAAACCTAACACAAGACTATCATGTTAATGTTGCTTTTGTTAAGAAAGCAGATGGCTCTGCCAGTATCGGAAAACATAATACCAAAATCGTTTTAGACGATGTCCTTTATGTTGTCGGTACCAAAGCAGATATCGAAAAATTCTCTGAAATCATTTAAAAAGAAAAAGAAGAAATTATGAGCAATGTACAAAAACTCTCTCTCGAAGAGATTATGGGCGACCGATTTGGTCGCTATTCTAAATACATCATTCAGGAACGGGCTCTGCCTGATATTCGGGATGGCCTAAAACCCGTTCAACGGCGGATTCTCTATTCGATGAATAAAGATGGCAACACATTTGACAAGAGCTACCGGAAGTCCGCCAAGTCAGTCGGAAATATCATGGGTAACTATCACCCGCATGGTGATAGTTCGATTTATGATGCCATGGTCCGTCTCTCTCAGGACTGGAAAATGGGACAAGTTCTCGTCGAAATGCACGGTAACAATGGCTCAATGGATGGTGATCCACCCGCTGCCATGCGTTATACAGAGGCACGTCTATCTGAAATTTCCGCCTATCTCTTACAAGATATCGACAAAAACACCGTGCCCTTTGCATGGAATTTTGATGATACCGAAAAAGAACCGACCGTTTTACCAGCTAGCTTTCCAAATCTCTTGGTCAATGGTTCAACAGGGATTTCAGCAGGGTATGCGACGGACATTCCGACGCATAATTTAAGTGAAGTTATTGATGCCACAGTTTATATGATTGACCATCCGAACGCGGGCGTTGATAAACTGATGGAGTTCCTACCTGGTCCAGACTTTCCAACGGGTGCGATTATTCAAGGCAAGTCTGAGATTAAAAAAGCTTATGAAACCGGTAAAGGTAAAGTAGTCGTTCGTTCTCAAACAAAGATTGAAGAACTTAAGGGTGGAAAAAAGGAAATTGTCGTCACTGAAATTCCTTACGAACTTAACAAAGCTACCCTAGTTAAAAAAATTGATGATGTTCGTGTGAATGCCAAAGTAGCTGGCATTGCTGAAGTTCGCGATGAATCTGACCGCGACGGCTTACGGATTGCCATTGAGTTGAGAAAAGATGCAGATGCTGAATTAATTCTGAATTATTTACTCAAATACACGGATTTGCAGGTCAATTATAACTTCAATATGGTTGCGATTGACAATGCAACACCACGTCAAGTCGGGATTGTCCCAATTCTATCAAGCTATATCAGCCATAAACGTGATATTATTCGTTCTCGCTCAATCTTTGACCGCGATAAGGCTGAAAAACGTCTGCATATCGTCGAAGGTCTGATTCGTGTCCTGAGCATTTTGGATGAAGTCATTGCCCTTATCCGTGCCAGCGATAATAAAGCGGATGCCAGAGAGAACTTGATGGCATCTTACGACTTTAGCGAACCGCAAGCTGAAGCAATCGTGACTTTACAACTGTATCGATTGACAAATACGGATGTGGTCACTTTGCAAAGTGAAGAAGCAGAGCTCAAAGAGCGCATCACAACATTGTCAGCCATTATCAATGATGAAAAAACAATGTTTAACGTGATGAAACGTGAACTTCGAGAAGTTAAGAAGAAATTCGGTCAACCTCGTAAAAGTATTTTGGTGGATGAAGTGGTCGCAGTTGAAGTTGAAGCTGCCTCACTCATCGTTAAAGAAGAAACGATTGTCAGCGTGACGCGTTCCGGCTATGTCAAACGCACAACGCCACGTAGTTTTTCAGCCTCTAAACTGGAGGAGATTGGTAAACGTGAAGATGATAGTCTCATTTTCCACCAACCTGCCTTAACCACGCAGCATCTGCTGATGTTCACAACCTTCGGCAATGTCATCTATCGACCAATTCATGAATTGGATGACGTTAAATGGAAAGATATTGGCACCCACAGCTCTTCTTTGGTCAATAACTTTTCTCAAGAGGAAGAGATACTATTCGTCCAAATATTAGACGATTTTGATACAGAGACTCGGGAGCTTATGGTGTCGACCAAATTTGGTTTAATCAAAAAAGTAGCACTCGCTGACTTTAAGGCTTGGCGGACTTACCGCTCTAAATCTGCGCAATATGCGAAATTTAAACAAGCTGATGACCGTGTTGTTTCAGTTGCCTTCGATAAAAATGCCGACATGATGCTAGTGACACACAATGGTTATGCCTTGAGATTTCCATCTCAGGATGTGCCAGTTGTAGGTGCAAAAGCAGCAGGTGTTAAATCTATTAACTTAAAAGACGATGATTTTGTCGTTGCAAGTTATTTTGCTGATACCGATTCATTCTATATTTTGACGCAGCGTGGTTCTCTGAAACGTGTGAATTTCAATGAAATTCCAGCTAAAAGCCGTGCAGGTCGTGGCTTACAAGTACTCCGTGACCTCAAAAAAGCACCACATAAAGTCTTTGCCTCAGGTACAGTGAAAAACGTCTATGGAGGCGATTTATTCTCTGAAACTGACCAAGAATTACAAATGCTACAAGTCCTATCACAAACTGATAAATTATTTGAAATCAATTTACCAGACTTAAATCTGCTCGACCGGACATCAAACGGTTCCTTTATCTTTGATGAGGCGATTGAGGGTGGCGTTAAGTTGGCTAATATCAAATAAATATTTCGTAAAATTTAGGATGATGTTACTTACAAATCTAAAAACCCAAAAGACCAAAAAACTCTATTTTAGTCTCAAAATAGGGTCTGTATACACTATAAAGAGCCTTCAATTCGAAGACTCTTTTTCTAATTTATAAACTGATTTTCTGGAAAAAGTAAAAAAATTGACTGTATTTCTTAGAATAATCAATTCTATGAAATATAGTTAATTCTAAGAAAGATAACCTATGTAACAAAATTATTATACTAAAGTTTTTTAAATTTTGCAAGCCTGTTATTTTTTGCATCAATTTTTTTGTGAAATAAGACTTAGCAAATGGTAAAATTGGACGGTAGAGAAATGGATCAATCTTTTAGAAAAAATTTTCACTTTTAAAAAATGCTAGGAAATAGAAATCTATCTACTAGAGGTAGCTATAAATAGGCTTTTGCGCTAACAAAAAAGATAATCAGTTAGTTCAATTTTAATATATAAACGATAGAAAATTTTAAAATGTGGAGATTCCAGTTGTAAAATAACCAATTTAATTTTAATCTTCACTGTTAAGATATCTAAGTATGATATTGAAATTTATATATTATCTATAAAGGTCAATACAAAATTATATAGGAAGTGTTAAGTTGTTAATGAAAAAGAAACTTGTCTATTTAGATCTAATTTTAAAACAGTCAGGTGACTTGTGAAATACGAAAAAATTAAAAAATACTAACTTATACGATGTGGAAAGGAAGAAGATTATAAGTATTAATTTAGAGTAAAGGAGAAAGAAAAGAGGGAGAAAAATAGTATCATTGGGGATATGTTCTATTTTTCTAGTTCACTATTTTTGTCATATGTTTTATTTGACGAACATATAATTTCAAATTTTTATTTTCTAGTATGAGATATTTTGGTTTATCAGCGTGAGATAAAAGTAACGAAGTTACAAACCGTCAAAATAGCCGTCAAAAATAAATATGAAAAGGGGTTTGATGTTATCCTTAATTCTTAGAGTCACTATTGTATAATTTAGACAAAGGACAAAAACATGAAAAAACGCTACTTAAAAGAATTTAAAGAAACCCTTATCGCCTTCTATCATTCTGGTCAATCCGTCACCCAGCTGTCTAAAGAATACGACGTGGCCCTGCAACAATTTATAAATGGATAGACCTCTACTCTAAATCTAATGAAAGCTCCGTCTCTAAAGCTGATTTTCTAGAATTAAAAAGACAACTGGCTAAAGTTAAGGAAGAACGAGACATCTTAAAAAAAGTATTGACCATATTCGCCGAGAAAAAGAAGTGAGT
>NZ_JACBNY010000011.1 GCF_013449735.1 Pseudolactococcus laudensis | reverse complement strand
GACGGATTGACCAGAATGATAGAAGGCGATAAGGGTTTCTTTAAATTCTTTTGAGTAGCGTTTTTTCATGTTTTTGTCCTTTGTCTAAATTATACAATAGTGACTCTAAGATTTAAGGATAACATCAATAGTGACTCTAAGATTTAAGGATAACATCATTGTTTTAGTTAATTTAAAATAGAAAAATCGTAAGAAATCAATGTTCTTTAAGACAAATTTCTTGCGATTTTCTATTTCTAAAATATCAGTTTAACCTCTCTCGTAATTTCTCAACAAAAAGATAGGTCGTAGGACAGATTATATCAAACTCGTTTTATAGTAAGCGTAGTCACAGCTCGACCATCAAAATTACCAATAACAATAGATGACTTTATCGCAGTAGATAAACATTGTTATATAGAAGTGAAAGACAAGTCATTAATGAAATAACTGGACGCGTTTGGCTTGTTGGTGGCATTTCTCTATCCATACTTTTAACAATTATTAGGTCAACTCATAGTCCCCTGCTGATCATTACTCTCTATCTCCTAACAATAGTCGTATCGTTTCTTATCACCTTTGTCATGATAAAAATGAAAAAAAGTAAGGATAAACAAGGCATTGAATAACAAAAGGCGCTATCTCTTAGGGGAGTAGCGCCTTTATTATATAGTGTGATCTTATTTGAAATTCAGTTCTAGATAGGTGTCTGCATATACAGTGATGATGTATAAGAGGCTGTTTCTATCTATCTTTTAATGTCTCCATAAGTGGCAAAAAACGATCCATGTGTTCGTAAATTTTTTGCTTGACTTCTGGTGACACATTATTTTGTTTAAGATATGTAGTAACTGCTTCATTGACAAAGTCAGAGAGGGATTGTTCTGTTAAGTTAGTGTAATCTATCATTTCTTGATAGCTTGTCTCATCAAATTGGATTGTAATTTGTTTGCGCATCAGGTCACCTCATTATTTTTATACTTATTAATTTACGCACATCTTAAACACCTATTCAAATCAAAACAACCTCAAACTTATTCAGAGATTTTGGAAAGATAATTTGTACGATCATCAAAAATGAAGTCGACGTAGCAAGTGTCGTTTCTAGAATCATAAAGATACAGAATAACATAATGCTTAACTATCATTCGACGATAATTTTTAAATGTTGGTCTGATATTATTATAGACATTTGTGATGAAATTGCCTGTGGTTGGAAATTTATGTAGAATTCTAATTTGGTTATTGATAAGTTTAGGAATTTTACTTGCTGCTTTCCGATTTTGAAAATGATGAACGATATAGCGTTGGAATCCTCTGACTTGAAAATAGACTTCTGGATCAATTACCACTTTAGTCATTTAAAGTGTAATCCGCAGGAGCTTCAGCAACTATGAGATCATGATCGTCAAAAAGTTTTTCAAATGATTCAAGAGAATAGCCTCGAATACCTTTCTTTCGTCTTGCAATTGCAGCGTCTAAATGTTTTTCGATGTAGTTAAGCTCTGCAGCTTTCATCTGATCTGTTCTAAAATCCAGTGGCAAGGTTTCTTCAGCAACAATTTTGCCTAAAAACATATTGAGCGCTGTTGATAAATCTAACTGATTGTTAGCTAAGATAGCTGTTGCCTTTTCTTTCAGCGCTTTATTGGTACGGAAAGCGATTCGATCATTTTTTTCGGTCATACTAGGCATGGCAGAACTCCTTTGTTTGTTCATTGTGCTTACATTGTACCATTTATATGATATTAATTCAAATATTTACCAAAATAAAAACACCAAGATTGACTACTCATTGTCTATTTTTTTATTTCATCCCACCCGTTCTCGCAACTTTTCAACAAACAGGTAAGTCGCAGGACAGATCAAGGTATTCTTGAGTGTCAGATGATTAATCTGAAGAAACTTTTTACGATCTGTATGTGGGAACTCCCGACAGGCTTTGGGTCTGACGTCATAAACATCACAAAGATTGTCAGAGCCTAAAAAGGGACAGGGCATGCATTGGAAGATTTTGTCACCTTCTTCATCGACTTGGAGGTATTCTGACTCAAAATTAGCTAATTTCATGCGGAGTCGTTTGGCAACTCGTTCGATGTCGCTTTCTGTAAAGAGTGGTCCAAGTGATTTGCAACAGTTGGCGCACTGGGTACAGTCGATTTCTGTAAAGACTTCATCGTGGAGTTCTTTTGTTAGTTTATTTAGGTTTTTAGGTGGTTTCTTTTTGAGTGACGTCAAAAACTGACGATGCACTTTCTGTTTTTGGAGGGCAAGGTCTCTATAATTTTCGATATCCATAACTTATATTTTAGCATAAAAATAATACAAAAAAAGATACTCCATAAAGAGTATCCGTTTTAATCTTAATCCAAAATCGGGAAATAAAACTTATTTCGCCAATTTTTTAGCCAAACGTGATTTATCACGGTTAGCTTTATTTTTATGGATTAAACCTTTGGAATGAGCTTTGTCGATTGCAGCAGATGCAGCGACATACAATGCTTGCGCATCATCAGAGCCAGCAGCAACGGCAGCTTCAAATTTTTTGATTGAAGTGCGCAAAGCAGCTTTTTGAGCAGAATTACGTTCATTTTGAATGATATTCAACTCAGCACGTTTGATGGCAGATTTAATGTTAGCCATGTTTGTTCTCCTTGTTAATGATATAAAATTGATGAATCAACTTTACTCAATGCTTTTATTTATACTGCGTAAAATACAATACCAGACTATTATATCATTTACAATACCATAACGCAAATTTTATTTTTTAAACAAGTTTTATGTTATAATAAGTAAAGAAAATAGGTAAGCTAGCTGTATTGTATTCGTTCAATTATAACTTGCTGACTAGTGAAAGGGATACCATGTCATTTCAGTTTGGGCGTTTTCGCCTGGGTCTTAGAACGATTAAAACGGCCATTGCTATTTTAATCATATTAGTTTTTACACATTTGTTTCAGCGTGGTCAGTCTGCAGCAATGGTGGCGGGGATTTCAGCAATTATTGCTGTGAGAGACTCATATGCTGCAACGATTAAAGCATCTAAGGCGAGATTTATTGGCGCAACGTTGGGTGGTACTCTTGCGATTGTTTACTACTTTTTTTATTTGCTAAGTCATCAAAACTTTGCCGTACAAATTATCGTCATTCCTTTATTTGTGTTAGTCAACATTGTTATCATGGATGGCTTTAATCTTCATCCCGGTCTAGTAGGCGCGAATGCGACTTTATTGATTATTGCCTTGACCATTCCGGAAAATGCTTATGTAAGTTATGCGATTAGTCGGGTTTTTGATACTTTTTTTGGGGTGGCAGTGGCAACGCTTGTCAATAGTGCTTTTATTCATGACGCGCCTAAGGTGACGATAAAAAAAATCAGTCGAGACAAGGTTAATAAAAACAAGCAAGTTGATAGCAAAGCTAAAACCGCTACGGTTAAAAAGGAGAATACGAAGTGACAGCAATTTATATACGTATACATGATGAAATTAAGCATCAAATTGAGACAGGGGTTTTTGAAGTTGGACAACGTTTGCCGAGCGAACGTGTGATGGCGGAGCAATTTGGTGTGTCTCGGATGACTTTGCGTCAAGCCGTGACTAGTCTGGTTGAAGAAGGTATTTTAACTCGTTATGTTGGCTCTGGTACTTTTGTTGCGAGTGACCGTGTTCGTGAGAAAATGCGTGGGACGACCAGTTTCACTGAGATTATTCAAAATTTAGGTAAGACACCGAGTTCAAAGGTTTTGAGCTATCAAAAAACGAAGGCAAATGAAGTCGAGTGTGATAAGTTGCAGCTTAAAAAAGGCGCTCAAATTATCCGAATGGAGCGGATTCGTTATGCAGATGAGTTGCCGATTTGTTATGAAGTGGCGAGTATCCCTTATCGTTTAATTGAAGATTTTGCTAAAAATGATATTGCCAATCATTTTTATGAGACCTTAGCCAATGCTGGCAAAAAAATTGGTCGAAGTGAGCAAATTATTTCAGCCAAGATTGTTAATAAAGAAATTGCTAACTTTTTGTCAATCAAACAGAGTTCAGCAATTTTGGCATTGACGCAGGTTTCTTATTTCGCCAACAGCGATGAAACGCCTTTTGAGTACGTATTATCTCAATATGTCGGCGAACGATTTGAATTTTACTTAGAAAGATAAAAAATAATGACGCATTCTGAAAAAGTTGTTGATTTACTACATGCAGGTCAATTTGATGACATGGCGACGGAGCTAGCGAAAGCGATTGAGACAGATGGTCTCGATTTGCTAACGGATTTGGCCGAATATTTGTCAATGATGGGCTTTATAGATGAAAGCCGTCAGGTTTATGAAAAAATTGCAGCTAAAGATGCTGACAATACAGATATTTTGCTCAACCTCGCTGAAATGAAATTCGATGATGGCGATTTGGATGGTGCACTCGAATTGCTCTACAAAATAGAGGCAACAGATGATAACTATGTCGCAGCGCTTGTCATGATTGCTGACCTTTACCAGGCAGACGGTGTCTGGGAAGCAGCGCTTGAGAAATTACTGGAAGCGGCAAGCCTGACAGATTCTCCTTTGGTAACATTTGCCATTAGCGAACTTTACTATAACCAAGGAAAATGGCGTGAGGCGATTGCGCATTTCGCGAAACTCAGTCAACGTCAGATTTTAGAACTCACCAAAATATCAACCTACCAGCGGATTGGGACGGCCTATGCCTCATTAGGAGAGTTTGAAAATGCCACAAAATTCCTAGAGAAGTCACTCGAAATCGATCATGATGATAACGTCTTGTTTGAATTGGCGCAAATTAATTTTGCAACTGGCGAAGTTACACGTGCTATTGACTATTTCAAACAATTGGATGCTTTAGCACCCGACTTTGATGGCTATGCCTATCCTTATGCGCAGGCCTTGATTGAAGATAATGACTTTGAAGCTGCTTTTGCGGTAGCTAAAGACGGCTTGAGTAAAAACCCAACTGATGTGCCTTTGATTCATTTAACTAGCCGAATCGCCTATGCTTTACATGATTTAGAGAACTCAGAAAAGTATTTAACGCAAGCACTTGATTTACCAGATTTACATGATGAGACGGTCTTTCTTTTGAGCAATCTTTACATGGAGCAAGAAGATTTTGAAGCGGTTATCGCGCTTGAAAGTCTGCTTGATGAAGAACATGTCTTAGCGCAATGGAATATCGCTAAAGCTTATCGTGAGCTTGATCAAGACGAAAAATCGTTGACGATTTATGACGAGATTAGTCAAAGCGTCTTGGCTGATAATCCTGAATTTTTATTGGATTATGCCCAAATGTTAATTCGAAATGGTCGAACAGACGATGCCAAGGCAAGTCTAAGCAAATATTTATCACTTGTACCAGATGATGATAATTCACAAGCTTTATTTAATGAGCTATGATAATGGCGTTTAAACGCCTTTTTTGCTACAATAACCATTGTGAAGTTAAACTTTCAAGAAGGAACGTATTTAAAAAATGACAGAAGAAAAATTTGGTGCAGATTTAATTGTAGACTCACTCATTAACCATGATGTGAAATACATTTTTGGGATTCCGGGTGCTAAAATCGATAAGGTTTTTGATACTTTAGTCGATAAAGGCCCTGAGTTGATTGTCGCGCGTCACGAACAAAATGCCGCTTTTATGGCGCAGGCTGTTGGTCGAATTACAGGTGAGCCGGGTGTTGTGATTGCGACTTCAGGCCCTGGGGCATCAAACTTAGCTACTGGTCTTGTAACAGCGACAGCAGAAGGTGATGCGGTACTTGCGCTTGGAGGTCAAGTGAAACGTGGCGATCTCCTGAAACGGACGCACCAGTCTATGAATAATGCGGCGCTTTTTGAACCGATTACCAAATACTCGGCAGAAGTCCAAGATGCAGACACCCTATCAGAAATTGTAGCTAATGCCTATCGTTTATCAAAATCTGGCAAACCAGGCGCAAGTTTCATCTCCATTCCCCAAGATGTTGTTGACAGTAAGGTGAAGGTTAAGGCGATTAAGCCTTTGCACGAGCCAAAACTTGGGAATGCGTCAATTGATGATATTAATTATCTGGCTCAGGCGATTAAAAATGCCGTCTTGCCTGTCTTTCTTCTGGGTAGTGGTTCGTCATCTGCTAGTGTGACACACGCCATTCGTGAATTGTTACAATATGTGAACATTCCAGTTGTTGAAACTTTCCAAGGGGCAGGTGTGATTTCGCGTGATTTGGTTCATAATTTCTTCGGTCGTGTCGGTCTTTTTCGGAATCAACCAGGGGATATGCTCCTTAAAAAATCTGATTTGATTATTGCGATTGGTTACGATCCGATTGAATATGAGGCACGTAACTGGAATGCTGAAATTGATAGTCGTGTGATTGTTATCGATAAAGCTTTGGCTGAGATTGATACTTATTATCAACCTGAGCGCGAGTTGATTGGTGATATTGCACAAACGCTTGAAAATCTGATCCCTGCGATTCGTGGCTATAAAATTCCAGAAGGGAGTCTTGCCTATTTAGATGGGTTACATCATCTTCTGTCTAAAAATGAGTTTGACCGTAATTCTGACCCCAATCTTGTGCATCCACTTGATTTTATAGATGTGCTACAAGACACTGTTAAAGATGATGAAACAGTCACTGTCGATGTCGGTAGTCACTATATCTGGATGGCACGGAACTTCAAATCTTATGAGCCGCGTCATTTGCTCTTTTCAAATGGGATGCAAACGCTTGGTGTCGCACTACCATGGGGCATCTCTGCAGCGCTTTTACGTCCTGGTAAGAAAGTTTACTCGATTTCAGGTGATGGCGGTTTCCTATTTTCAGCACAAGAGCTTGAAACAGCAGTACGCTTGAACTTGCCACTGATTCATATTATCTGGAACGACGGTCATTATAACATGGTTGAGTTCCAGGAAGTGATGAAATATGGTCGTGCATCGGGCGTGGACTTTGGCCCAGTTGATTTTGTCAAATATGCTGAAGCATTTGGGGCAAAAGGAATTCGCGTGACTAACAAAGAAGATTTGGCTAAAGCATTGTCAGAAATAGATAGTACAACAGGTCCAGTCGTGATTGATGTACCTATTGATTATAAAGATAATATTAAATTAGGCGAAACGATATTGCCTGATGAATTTTATTGATAAATATGGTAAAATAAGTCTGAAACTTGTGAGCATTCACAAGTTTTTCGTAAATAAACATGATACTGATAAGCATTGCGACGACAGTCGTAAACTTCTAAGCATTACTAAGAAGTTAGCTAAAAGTTCTTACTAAGGAAAACAAGAGATATGTCTGAACCGATAAAACTTTTTCAATATAACACCCTATCCGCTTTGATGAGCGGTCTTTTCGAGGGGAGTATGACGATTGGCGAATTGCTAGAACAAGGTGATTTAGGAATTGGCACGCTAGACGAAATCGATGGCGAGTTAATCGTGCTGGATGGCAAAGCCTACCAAGCGCGTGGTGATAAAACAATTACAGAAGTAGGCCCTGATGTAAAAGTACCTTATGCGGCGGTTGTTTTCCACCAAGCAGAAGTCATTTTTAAACAACGTTTTGAAGCAAGTAATGAAGAACTCCAAACGCGTATTGAAACCTATTACGATGGCGCTAATTTATTTCGCTCTATCAAGATTCACGGGACTTTTGCAAAAATGCACGTTCGCATGATTCCTAAAGCTAAAGAAGGTGCAAGATTTGCAGATATTGCGACAAGACAGCCAGAATACACCGTCGAAAATGTAACAGGGACAATTGTTGGGATTTGGACACCAGAAATGTTTCATGGCGTGAGTGTCGCTGGCTATCATTTGCATTTTATCACAGATGATCATACCTTTGGTGGTCACGTTATAGATTATGTGATTTCTGAAGGGATTGTTGAAGTTGGCGCTGTCGATCAGTTGGACCAACGTTTTCCAGTCCAAGACCGTAAATATTTATTTGCCAAGCTAAACCTAGAGGAATTGAAAGAGGACATTGAGAAAAGTGAGTAATGCAAGCATTGATTGGATCCATTCGCGCCTGAAATTTGGCATTAAGCCCGGTCTCTCACGGATCATCTATTTGCTCGAGCAGCTAGACAATCCCCAAAACAAAATCAAGACCGTTCATGTCGCAGGAACCAACGGAAAAGGCTCAACCGTCACTTTTTTGTCCAATGTCCTCCAGCAATATGGGCTCCAAGTCGGTACTTTTACCTCACCCTTTATTGAAATTTTTAATGAGCGTATTGCGGTTAATGGTCGCTATATTTCTGACGAGGATTTAAATCGTATCGTCGCTGTCATCAAGCCACTGGTTTTGAAGATGGATGAGCATCCAGACCTTGTGAATATCACAGAGTTTGAAATCCTAACGGCTATCGGTTTTTATTACTTTGCTGACCAAGCTGTTGACATTGCGCTGATTGAAGTTGGCCTAGGTGGACTTTATGATTCAACAAACGTTATCACGCCATTAGTTTCTGCAATCACAACGATTGGCTATGATCATCAAGATATTTTAGGAGACACCTTGGCTAAAATTGCTAGCGAAAAAGCTGGTATTATTAAACACAATGTACCAGTTGTCGTAGGGAATATCATGGGTGTTCCTGAGGAAGCCTATGAAGTGATCGTAGCAGTAGCGCATGAGAAAAATGCACCGATTTATCACCCTGAAACGGGTAGAACTTTTGATTTGAATCTTCATGGTCAATATCAGCAAGACAATGCAGCATTAGCGCTCAAAATATTTGAGATTTTAGCAGAAAAATTAGGTTTGATAATTGAACCTGAAAAAATCAAAAAAGGGCTCAAACAAGCCTTCTGGCCTGCCAGAATGGAAGACTTGAATGGTTTTATCTTAGATGGCGCACATAATCTACCTGCCATTAAACGATTGGTAGCAGAGTTTAATGGCTCGAAAAAAGTCCACATCCTTTTTTCAGCCTTGCAACGTAAAGATTTTCATGAGATGATTACCTTGTTACAAACGATTTCAAATGTTAGCTTAACTTTAACGACATTTGATTATCCTAAAACGATTGTAGCAGCTGATGTGGCTGATATTTCTGATGTCACTTGGTTAGAAGACTGGCGAGAGTTTGTGACGGCACCTAGACATGCAGATGACATTTATCTCTTGACTGGCTCTCTCTACTTTATGAGTCAAGTTCGTGAGTTTCTATTGACTTCAAATAAATCAAATTAAATAAAATAAAATTCAAAAAAATAATGTTTACCAGTTGACATTATTTTTTTGTCGTGATATACTTAACCAGTAAACTAATTTAACGGATACCTGAGGTATCATCATAGAGGTTATCAGTTAGCTTACACTTATTTTTTGAGCAGATACTTAACTGGTAAAGGGAATTAAGAAAGAGAAAAATGAAGAAGAAAAAGCATTTATTATTAGGTGTATTGGCCGCAACAACTGCGTTAACACTCTTTGCTTGTAGCAATGAGTCTAGTAAAAAATCGGATAAATTGCAAATTGTGACGACGTTTTATCCGATGAAGGAATTCACTGAACAAGTTGTGGGTAAAGAAGCAGACGTGACAGTCTTAGTTAAACCAGGTGTCGAACCACATGATTTTGAGCCATCAGCCAAGGATGTTGCTGCTATCCAAAATTCGGACGCTTTCGTTTACAATAATGAAAATTTAGAGACATGGGTTGATAAAACAACTAAAGATATGAAAAACGTTGACGTGATTAAAGCATCAGAAGGTATCTTATTACTTGGTGGCACAGATGAAGGCGATGATGAGGCGGGACATGAAGGTCATTCTCACGTCTATGATCCCCACGTCTGGTTAGCGCCAAGTCTTGCCATCAAAGAAGTTGAAACCATCCGAGATCAACTGATTAAAAAATTCCCTCAGAAAAAAGAAAGTTTCACAAAAAATTCGGAAAGCTATCTAACCAAGTTAAAAGCCTTAGATCAAGCCTACAAAGATGGTTTATCAAATGCTAAGCAAAAAAACTTTGTGACACAGCATGCGGCTTTCGCTTATCTAGCGCTTGAATATGGCTTGAATCAAGTCTCAGTTTCGGGAATTAATCCTGAAACGGAACCATCAGCATCTCGCTTGAAGGAACTAAAAGCCTATGTTGACAAAAATGACATTCACTATATCTATTTTGAAGAAAATGCATCAGATAAAGTAGCAAAAACTTTAGCAGAAGAGGCAGGTGTCAAGACGTTACCGCTGAATCCATTAGAATCACTCACGCAAGAACAGGAAAAAGCGGGTGAAGATTATATTTCAGTCATGACGCAAAATCTACAAAATCTACAAAAAACAACAGATGCAGCATCAAAAGTTACAGCAATTGAACCAGAAAAAACGCCAGAAAAAACAGCTGTCGCAGGTTATTTTAAGGATGACCAAGTCAAAGACCGTAAACTATCAGACTGGTCAGGCACTTGGCAGTCCGTTTATCCATTACTTCAAAAGGGTGACCTGGATCAGGTCATGCGCTATAAATCTCTACTGAATAAAGACAAGAATGAAGAAGCATACAAGGCTTATTATACAGCTGGTTACAAGTCAGATGTCGATAAAATCACGATCAAAAAAGACACCATCACCTTTGATGTCAATGGTGTTTCACACAAAGCAACTTATAAATATGTCGGTAAAGAGATACTGAACTATACTAAGGGTAACCGTGGTGTCCGCTATCTTTTTGAGGCAGTAGGTGATACAAATGGTGCCTTCAAGTATGTCCAGTTTAGCGACCATGGGATTGCACCAGCTCAAGCAGAGCATTTCCATATTTATTATGGTAATGACAGTCAGGCAGCTTTAACAGCAGAACTTGAAAACTGGCCAACTTATTATCCGTCAGATTTAACACCAAGTCAAATTGCACAAGAAATGATTGCACATTAAAGTTAGTAAAAAGTTAGTCATTACAAAAAGTCAGTTTCCGAATGAAATCTGACTTTTTTTGATGCCGTTAGTTTTAAATGCTATAATGAAATCAATTAAGCAAAAAAAGAGGAGTGATCGACGTGTATAAAAATTATGAAAAGCTATCTGAAATCTATTATAATCGTCATGCCAAAAAATTTGACCGGTCATTTGATGGTTTTTTATCTGGCTTTTTTAAGCGTTATATTCTCAAAAATTTAGAACTGCCAGAACACGCTAACGTATTAGATGTCGGATCAGCGACAGGTCGTCTTCTTAAGATGCTTGCAAGCAAGTATCAGTTTGAAGGTGTAGGCTTAGATATTTCATCTCAGATGACAGAGATTGCACAGGCCAAGTACCCAGATTTTTCATTTGTAACTGGCTCGGCGATGAAACTCCCTTTTGAAGATCAGAGTTTTGATGTGCTAATCTGTTCAGCCTCTTTTCACCACTTTCCGAGTCCTGAAACATTTCTTAGAGAAGGGAAACGGGTTTTAAAACCCGGTGGCAAACTTGTCATTGCTGAGATTCGGATTCCTATTTTTCATGGTCTTTACAATCAATATATTCATCGTTTTTCAAAGGAAGGTGATGTCAAGGTTTATACTTTTGATGAATTAATGAATTTTCTTGAAAGCGCAGGTTTTGTCTTGATAAAAGGTAGAAAGCATTTACAGATTCAATATTTTGAAGCACACAAAAAAGCCTGAACAGGCTTTTTGATTAGGCTTTTACATAAACACAGACAGCCTCTGGGACGATAAAGTCATGTTGCACCTCAGTTAAGAGACCTGTTGTGCTATCGCGGAAGAAGGTTGTGACATTATCAGAATCTTGATGTGCTGCGATAATCACTCTTTCATCAGATGATAGGTTGAAGTCGCGAGGCATTTTGCCATGAGTTGCAGCGATTTGAATCAATTCTAAAGTACCGTCAGCTAAAATTTTGTAAACAGCAATGGAATCATGTCCACGGTTTGAGCCGTAAAGGAATTTGCCTTCTGATGATACGCGGATAGCAGCGGTACCGTTAAAGGCAATCCAATCTTCTGGCAAGGTTGAAAGTGTTTGTAATAGGGTAAACTGACCTACACCGTCATAAATCAAGACTTCAATCGTGCTGTTTAATTCGTTCATGAGGTAAGCGATTTTTTGAGTTGGATGGAAGGCGATATGACGAGGACCAGCACCTGGTGCAGATTTGTAAGTGTTGATTTTTGTTAATTGACCTTGCTCAGAAACATCATAAGTCACGACTTCATCAGTTCCTAAATCACAGGTCACGAGATATTTATCAGGTGTCAAATCAGTGAAATGAACATGAGGACTAGCCTGATTCTCGTGAGGACCAGAACCAGTGTGAACGTCCTTATCAGCAAGTGATAGACTACCGTCGGCAGCACGCTTGTAAACTAAAACTTCCCCTTTATGATAGTTAGCACCATATACTAAATCACGGGTCTCATCCACAGCCACATAACAAAGTGGCGCGCCAGCGTCAACAACGTGATTAATGAGTTTGCCGCCATTATCATAAGCCGCAATGCCCCCGTCGCCGTTCTCAGCTCCTACGCTGTAAAGATGCCCTGCTTGGTCAAGCGTGAGATAAGTGGGATTAGGTTCTTTCGCCACTAACTGAAGGTTGCTAAGTAGACCTGTTGTTGTGTCTAAGGTCGCTTTGTAAATGCCTTCAGACGTTTTTTTCGTATAAGTACCAAAATAAAGTGCTTCTGTCATGAATGTAATCCCTTTCAAATAGATATATTTATTATAGCATAACTTTTGAAATATGCCTGAAAAGAGGATGTATGCGCTTTAAAGGTTGGGTGTTGTCGCAGATTTAATGGACTGGGCTGACTATTTTGGAAAGACGTGTAAGCTCTACAAAATAGTTTGAAGTCTGCTAATAGCATCAGGTATGCTATAATATTAATTATAAAGTTGTTTCAAATTTTACATAAATTGAAAGCAATAGGTTGATTAGATAGGTGAAGGATAATGAACGATAAAAATAGTTTTAAAACGACTTGGTTTTTCAAATGGCTATTAGATAATAAAGTGGCGACTGGTTTCGCAGTTGTTTTGCTTTTTTTGTTAAATGTTTTGCTTTTGACGAAATTGAGCTTTATGTTTCAACCGATTGCCGATTTTCTCGGTGTCATTATGTTGCCAATTATTTTAGCTGCCGTTTTTTACTATCTATTGAATCCGATTGTCGATTATTTTGAGGCACGTAAAGTAAATCGTGTGGTATCAATTTCGGTTTTATTTGCGATAATTCTAGCTTTGATTATCTGGGGGTTAGCAGTTGCGATTCCAAATATGGTGACACAAGGCGAAAAATTTGCGGCTAATTTTCCTGATTATGTCGAATCAGGTGAAAAACATATTACTAGTCTCCTTGGCGATGAACGGTTTAAACAATTTAGACCACAAATTGAAAAAGCCGTCACGAGTTTTTCAGATAATTTGATTGAAATTTCTAAAAATCTTTCAACGACCTTGGTCAATAGTACAAGTTCATTTTTATCAACAGCAACTAGTGTAATTATCTCATTGATGATTTTTCCTTTTATTTTGTTTTACCTCTTACGCGATGGAAAATCACTCAATAAATATATCACGAATATGTTACCGAATGCTTGGCGTAACGATACATCAACTGTCTTGACACAAGTTAATTTACAGTTGTCAAGTTATGTTCGTGGTCAATTGATTGTTGCAGCAACAGTTGCGATTATGTTTTCAATCATGTTCTCAATTATTGGTCTCAAGTATGCGGTTGTTATTGGGATTGCAGCTGGTTTCTTAAACTTAATTCCTTATTTAGGGTCTTTCCTAGCAATGATTCCAGCCTTTATCATTGCCTTGGTAGCAGGACCGCTTATGGTCCTCAAAGTTGCCATTGTCTTTGTTATTGAGCAAACAATTGAGGGGCGTTTTGTTAGTCCGCTTGTATTAGGTAGCAAATTGAATATTCATCCGATTACAATTTTATTTGTTCTCTTGACATCCGGTAAAATTTTCGGTTTCTGGGGCGTCCTAATTGGGATTCCTGTTTATGCCTCTGCTAAAGTTATCGTAGTTTATTTTTACAAATGGTATCGTAAAATTTCACGTCTCTATGAAGACGAAGAACAAGAAATACAACAATTACTTGAAGAATAGTTATCCAAAACTCTCGCCTCTTTTTTAGAGCGAGAGTTTTTTGATTCATATAAGCATTACTAAAGAAAGGAGAGAGTTGATGGACTAAAAGTTGGACAAATTCAGTAAATAGGATTAAAATAACATTGAAAACGCTTTTAAATTCTAAAATAAAGATAGAAGATGAGGGACAAGAGATGAAAAAAATTATCAATCAACCGGCAGATATTGTGACTGAAATGGTATCAGGTTTAACACGCGCCTATCCCGATTTTATCAAAAGATTGGATGGTACCAATGTCATTGTTAAAACTGAACAAGCGTCACAAGTTCAGCTGATTTCAGGCGGTGGTAGCGGTCATGAGCCAAGTCATGCTGGTTTTGTCGGAGAAGGAATGCTTTCAGCAGCTGTCTGCGGTGAGGTATTTACTAGCCCAACACCAGACCAAATTTATGAGGCAGCTAAGGCAGTTGATACTGGGGCTGGTGTTTTCTTTATCATAAAAAATTATTCAGGTGATGTTATGAATTTTGATATGGCAAAAGACATGGCAAAAGACATGGCTGAAATGGCTGATATACAAGTAGATTTTGTGATTGTTGATGATGATATCGCAGTTGAAAATTCAACATATACGCAAGGTAAACGTGGCGTTGCAGGAACAGTTCTCGTGCATAAAATTCTCGGTAATCTAGCACGCTCGGGTGCTAGATTAGTCGAAATTAAGAAAGCTGCCGAAGTATTAGTGCCAGAAATTCATACAATAGCTGTTGCACTTTCTGGTGCGACGGTACCAGAAGTCGGCAAACCTGGTTTTGAATTACCAGAAGATGAGATTGAGTATGGTGTCGGCATACATGGCGAGCCTGGCTATCGTCGTGAAAAAATGTTACCTTCAAAAGACTTAGCAAAAGAGTTGGTAGATAAACTTGTTCTGTCTTTTGATGGGGATACAACAAGTCACTATGCTATTTTAGTTAATGGTATGGGCGCAACACCTTTGATGGAGCAATTTATCTTTACTAACGACGTCATGGATTTATTAGACGATAAAGGAGTCAAGGTCGCTTACTCGAAAGTCGGAAATTTGATGACATCAATTGATATGGCAGGGATTTCTTTGACGCTATTGAGACTTTCAAATGCTGATTGGCTTGAAGGGCTAAACGCTGATGTTAAAACGATTGCATGGGGGTAACAAAAATGAATTTAACAGCTAAAATGGCAAGAAAATGGCTCATTTTATTTAACGAAAAAATTCAAGCTAAGCAGGACTATTTGAGTGAGTTAGATACACCAATTGGTGATGGTGACCATGGTCACAACATGGCGCGTGGGATGACGGCAGTTGTTTCTGTCCTTAATGATACTCAAACTTTGCAAGAGGTATTCAAAGCAACCGCAATGGCTTTAATTTCTGAAGTAGGGGGCGCAAGTGGTCCTTTATATGGTACTGCTTTTATGGAAATGGCGAAAGCTGCGGCAACTTCTGACCAGTTATCAGACTTACTATCAGCTGGATTGGCAGGTATCATCAAACCTGGTGGCGCACAAGTAGGTGATAAAACGATGGTCGACGTTTGGACGCCAATTGTAACTGAAATTCAAAAGAGAACATTGACAAAAATTGAAATTGAAGAATTTGTCATGGCTACTGCAGATTTATTAGCTAAAAAAGGTCGTGCATCTTATGTTGGCGACCGCTCAATTGGTCATATTGACCCAGGTAGTCAATCTTCTGGCTATTTATTTGAAAGTCTCATGGAGGTAATTTGATGACAAGTTTAGGAATTGTTTTAGTAACGCATGTTGCGGATGTTTCCGAAGGCTTGGTTAAATTATTGCGAGAGGTCGCAAAAGATGTTGACATCACAGTTGGTGCAGGTCTTGATGGCGGTGAAATTGGAACAAGTTTTGAGCGGATTCAAGCCGCTTTTGAAGCCAATCAAGCTGATGAACTTTTGGTCTTCTATGACTTAGGTTCGGCCAAGATGAATTTGGAAATGGTTATGGAATTTTTAGAAAGACCAGTCCATTTGTACGATACTGCCTTTGTCGAATCAGCTTATACAGCGGCGGCTTTGATTCAAGCAGGCAGTTCACTTGAAGAGATAAGGCAACAGCTTATACCTTTAAAAATAAAATAACTTCATTCAAGTTGAGAATGAAAGATAAGGATTAGAAATGAAAGAACCAAATTGTGAAAGTTGACGTATTTTTAGATAATAAAGAAGGCACTCAGATTGACATCATTCGGCAACTTCTGTTTCATGCTGGTAAGATGACACAGAAAACATTGGCCAAAGAGGTTGGCTTGACACAGAATGCCTTGAAAGACTATGTGTCGGACATTGTTCAAGTGTGCCAACCATTGGGAGAGCAGTTCGAGATTGAGCTTGAACAAAAGGAAGTACAGTTAAGCTTTTCGTCAGATATCAATTTGGATAAAATCCTTTTGGCTTATCTGAATAATAGCCTCAGTTACCAGATTTTGGGTTTTGTATTTGAGCATAAAAAGTTTTCTACGTTTCAATTAACGCAAGAATTTAACAGCAGTGAAGCTACCATTTTTAGGAAACTTCGAGATATTAATCAATCACTTAAGAAATTTGGTATTGGTATCAGAAATGGTCAGTTAGTTGGCGATGAACTTCAGATTCGTTATTTTTATTACCAGCTATTTTTGCTTGTTGACACAGGATTTTCAAGTGATGATTTGGCCGTGACAAAATTAGTAACCAAGCTACAGCCAGAGTTTCATCAAAGTTTTTCGAAAATAGCGCTTAAACGGCTGAGTTGTTGGCTTTTTGTCACGCGCCACCGTTTGCAAGTCGCTAATACTGACAATACGAGATTGACTCAAATTCAAGATAAGTTTGAAACAGATAAACTTTATCGAATGATTCAAGAGGTGATGCGTGAGTATTTTAAAGAATCCGTCAATTTTGTTGGTAAGCATGAAGGAGCCATGTTTTATTGTTTCTTGATTACTTTTGACATCTTGGGTGAGGATAATTTTGCACGCTATGATTTGACACGTCGTAAAAAAATTTCAACAGCTATGTTAGATACGTACAGTCGAGAAATGATTGTCATGCATTATGGTTATCAAAAATTAAGCATTTCTGATGAGAAACGACTGACTTATCAGTTATCGCAAGTTCATGCGCAGGCCCTCTATTTTCAGGGGCAGCTCACAAGTTACGAATCCGAGCGTATGATGCAGTACTATCAACAGCATTTGACGCCAGAAATCACCCAGTTGATTTCAAAGTTAATCGCAACGACTCATGAACAGCTGGCACTCCAAACACCTCATACTGACTTTTTACGGCTGAATTATGCGAGCATCCTTATTGCCATTGATTTATCATTGCATCAAAATATTTCAGTTGGTATTGATTTATCAAATTTATCGTTATTAGGTCATTCACTTTATTATTTCTTGTTGTCTGAGCTATCTAGTATGACGCAGGTCCATTTTGAAAAATATCGGCAGCACCAATATTACGATTTAATTCTGACAACAGCAGAACATCCAATCTCTGTTAAAGCAAACTATTACTATTTATCAGAGCTTTTATCACCTTACGATATCGTTCAAATCAAGACCAAAATCAAAGCGATCAAGCATCAGAAAAATAATCGGTGATAAACGAAAAGTGATTAATAACCTTTGCATTAATTGGAGAGTATAGGTATCTAAATGGAAAATTATGTAGAGACAATTAGGCGTAAAATAGGTCATGACTTGCTGGTATTAGTTGGGGCGAATGTTATTATCTATAATACGCATCACAAGTATCTCTTACAGCAGCGTGCCAATGGCAATTGGGGACTGATGGGAGGTTTAATGGAGGTTGGTGAATCTTTAGAGGAAACGGCTATCAGAGAGGTGTATGAAGAGTCAGGCTTGACTATTGAATCATTAATGCAACTTCAAACATTTTCAGGTACCGCTTTTAGATTTAAATTGAAGAATGAAGATGAGATTTATGTTGTGACAACCTTATTTCTTGCTAATCAGGTTTCAGGAGAAATGGCTTATGATGGTAACGATGAAACATTAAATCTTAAGTATTTTTCTTATCAAGATTTGCCTGAAACACTAGAAGATGAGTATCGCAAATATATTCAATACTTTGAGGATAGTGTCTTGCAAGACAATTGATTATGGTAAAATCAGGCATAATAGGGTGTCATCAAGCTTTGGAAAATAACCTGTCATAAATCAGTGAAAAATGGCCGATTGTTGATAGGCTATTTTTCATTTAGCATGATAAGATAAATATGTAGCAAGTAAGAAAGCGCTTTCTTAAATAAAGGAGGAACGGATTTTGGTAGAAGAACAATATATTATGGCGATTGATCAGGGGACAACAAGTTCTCGTGCAATTATTTTTAATAAGATGGGGTTGAAAATTGGGAGTTCTCAAAAAGAGTTCACGCAATATTTCCCGCAAGAGGGCTGGGTAGAACATGATGCCAATGAAATTTGGAATTCAGTTCAATCTGTAATTGCTGGTGCCTTTATCGAATCAGGGATTAAGCCTTCGCAAGTTGCTGGGATTGGGATTACCAATCAGCGTGAGACGACTGTAATTTGGGAAAAAGATACTGGGAAACCTATTTACCATGCGATTGTGTGGCAATCGCGTCAAAGCTCTAGCATTGCCGACAAGCTAAAAGAAGATGGCAAGAGCGAGTGGATTCATAAGAAAACTGGTCTAGTGATTGATGCTTACTTTTCAGCAACAAAAATCCGTTGGATTCTAGACCATGTTGAGGGGGCACAGGAAAGAGCAGAAAAAGGAGAGTTGTTATTTGGAACGATTGATACGTGGCTAGTCTGGAAATTGACAGACGGTCAATCTCATGTAACAGACTTGTCAAATGCGAGTCGGACCATGCTTTTTAATTTGACAACACTTGACTGGGATCAAGAAATCTTAGATTTACTCAATATTCCACGTCAAATGTTACCAAAACTAGTGTCAAACTCAGAAATTTATGGTCAAACTCAAGGTTTCCATTTCTATGGGAGTGAAGTGCCAATCTCAGGTATGGCGGGGGACCAACAAGCAGCATTATTTGGTCAAATGGCATTTGAAGCAGGTATGGTTAAAAATACTTATGGCACAGGTTCCTTTATTGTTATGAATACAGGTGATAAGCCTAGCTTTTCAAAAAATAATTTGCTGACGACAGTTGGGTATAGCCTCAATGGTCAAGTCAATTATGCGCTTGAAGGAAGTATCTTTGTTGCAGGCTCAGCGATTCAATGGATTCGTGATGGTTTGCAGTTCATAGATAAAGCTAGTGATTCTGAAGAAGCTGCGCGTGCCTCACAAAATGACGATGAAGTCTATCTTGTCCCTGCTTTTGTTGGACTCGGTGCGTCTTATTGGGATCAAGATGCGCGTGGTACCATGTTTGGTTTGACACGTGGGACAACGAAAAATGATATTATCAAAGCAACTTTACAATCGATTGCTTATCAAGTGCGAGATATCATTGATACAATGCATGCGGATACTGGTATTGATATTCCGGTACTTAAAGTTGATGGTGGTGGTACTGCCAATGACTATCTCATGCAATTTCAATCTGACTTACTTAATACGCCGATTCAACGCTCTAAAAATGCAGAGACAACTGCACTTGGTGCAGCTTTTCTAGCTGGTTTAGCTGTTGGTTTCTGGAAAGATACAGATGAGATTTGAGAATTTTATGAAGCTGGTAAAATATTTGAAGCAAATATGGCGCCAGAACGTCGAGAAAAATTGTACGAAGGCTGGAAAAAAGCAGTAATTGCAACACGTACATTTAAATAAACGAGGAAGAAATTATGATAATTTTTTCAAAAACAACACGTCAAAAAAGTATTGAACAAATGCAAGCAGAAACCCTAGATTTGCTTATAATCGGTGGTGGTATTTCAGGTGCAGGTGTTGCCATTCAGGCTGCTGCATCTGGCATCAAAACAGGTCTATTAGAGATGCAAGATTTTGCAGAAGGCACATCATCACGATCTACAAAATTAGTACATGGTGGTATTCGCTATCTCAAAACTTTTGATGTTGAGGTCGTCTCTGATACAGTCAAGGAACGTGCGATTGTGCAACAAATTGCTCCACATATTCCTAATCCAGATCCTATGCTACTCCCGATTTATGATGATGAAGGTCCGACAACCTTTGATATGTTTTCTGTTAAGATTGCTATGGATCTTTATGATCAGCTGGCAGGTGTCAAAGGTACGAAATATGAAAATTATACCTTGACTGCTAAAGAAGTGTTGGAGCGTGAGCCTTATATCAAAAAAGAAGGTTTACAAGGTGCGGGTGTTTATCTTGACTTCCGTAATAATGATGCGCGTTTGGTAATTGAGAATATCAAAAAAGCGGCAGAAGATGGTGCTTATATTGCAAGCAAAGTCAAAGTAGTCGGTTTCTTGTATGAGGAAGGCAAGATTATCGGTGTTAAAGCGCGTGATTTACTGACAGGCCAAACTTTTGAAGTACATGCTAAAGTCGTCATTAATACAAGCGGTCCTTGGGTGGATAAAATTCGTAATTTGAACTATACCCGTGCGGTCATCCCACACATGCGTCCAACTAAAGGTGTGCATTTAGTGGTTGATGCTAAAAAGTTGCCAGTACCACAACCCACTTATTTTGATACACAAAAACACGATGGTCGAATGGTCTTTGCTATTCCACGTGAAAATAAAACTTATTTCGGAACGACAGATACTGATTATCAGGGAGATTTTTCAGACCCTAAAGTCACACAAGATAATGTCGATTATCTATTGGATGTCATTAATAAACGGTATCCAGATGCCAATATAACGATTGATGACATCGAAAGTTCGTGGGCTGGCCTGAGACCACTTTTACTAGGTAATTCAGGCTCTGACTATAATGGTGGTGATAATGGTAGTTTATCAGACACAAGTTTCGATAAAGTTTTAAACATTATCAGTGCTTACAAGCAAGATCAAGCCAGCCGTGGCGATGTTGAAGATGTTTTGAATCACCTTGAAAATTCTCGTGGTGAAAAAGAGCTATCACCGTCTCAAATCTCTCGTGGTAGTGCTTTGGAGCGTGAATCAGATAACTTGGTGACCCTAGCCGGCGGTAAAATCACAGACTATCGTAAGATGGCTGAAGGGGCGCTTGAATTAATCAAAAACATCTTAGCAGATGAATTCAATCAAACTTACAATGCCATTAATTCTAAAGAATATGCTGTCTCGGGTGGTGAGTTTGACCCAGCTAAAGTAAGTGAAACAGTTGAAATCAATGCTGCCATTGGTGTTGCGGCAGGTCTATCAGAAGAAGAGGCCTACTACATTGCTGATTTTTACGGTATGAATGCCTTAACAATCTTCGATATGGCGAAAGAAATGACAGCTTATGAGAAATTAACGCTAGCAGAGTCAGCGATGCTACGTTATGCAATGCAAGCTGAGATGACACTGACACCGAGCGATTATCTCATGCGTCGAACCAATCATATTCTTTTCCAACGTGATAGACTGGATGCGATTAAACATCCCGTTGTCGACGCTATGGCAGATTATTATAACTGGTCTCAAGACGAAAAAGCAGAGCAATTAGTCGAGTTAAACCAAGTTATCAACGCATCGGACTTGAAAGATTTTAAAGCGGGGGCAAACTAATGTCAGGTGATATGGTACAAATTTTTAGTGAATTCATCGGTACACTCATTCTTATTCTCCTAGGCGGAGGCGTTTGTGCAGCTGTTAATCTGAATAAGAGCAAGGCACAAAATTCAGGTTGGATTGTCATCGCATTCGGTTGGGCACTTGCAGTGACGATTGCCGTTTATATCGCTGGGATGAATGGTCCAGCACATCTAAATCCAGCTGTAACTATTGCAATGGCAGTGGATGGCAGCTTTAAGATGAGTTTAGTCCTACCGTTTATCATCGCACAATTACTTGGTGCAATCGTTGGTGCAGTACTTGTTTGGCTTGATTACTTGCTACATTTTGATGCAACGACAGATAAAGGCGCAATCCTTGGCACATTTGCCACAGGACCTGCAATTCGTAATTATCCAGCTAACTTTATTACCGAAGTAATTGGTACATTTGTCCTTGTCCTAGGTCTATTAGCCTTTGGTGCTAATAAATTTGCAGATGGTACAAACGTATTTGCAGTCGGTGGCCTAATCTTAGCGATAGGTCTATCACTTGGCGGGCCAACAGGTTATGCTATCAATCCAGCCAGAGATTTAGGGCCACGGATTGCGCATTTCTTCTTACCAATGAAAAATAAAGGCGATTCTGACTGGGCTTATAGTTGGATACCTATTATCGCACCTATCGTTGGCGGTCTCTTAGCAGTCGGTCTATTCCATTTTATGAAATAGACAATATAAAAATCGTGAATTCAATCACGATTTTTTTGTTTATCTTGGTGAATAACTTGATTAATGCGTCTGCCTACAAAGTTACAGTGAAGGTAGTCCCCTTACCAACAACACTGACAACATCAATCTGTCCGCCAAGTTCTGTCAGGTTTTTCTTGACAATTGCAAGACCAAGACCAGTTCCTTCAGCATCACGTGTTTGGTCAGCGCGATAGAAACGCTCGAAAATACGTGATTTTTCGATTTCAGTCAAACCAGGACCATTATCAGAGATAGAAAATGTCGCTTTACCTGCGATTTTAGTGACACAGATATAGATTTTACCACCAGTTGGTGTGTAGTTAATCGCATTTTCTATTAAGTTTTTAAGGACGGCATAGAGGTGTTTATCATTGGATTTGACAGTGACATCGTCAAATTGTGTCGTGACTTGCAATGATTTTTCTTGAATTGACAGTTTGAAATTCTCAAGCACATCCTGCGTTAATGTTGTCAAATTAAGTTTTTTCTTTTTAAGGTGGATTGGCTGCCGCGTCATCTCTAGCGTGTCAGTAACTAAACTTGATAGGCGTTTTGTTTCCTTGACGATATGTTTGGCAAAGCCTTTTATCTGCTCTGGTGGCAGTTTGTCAGAGTCATTGACCAAAATATCGGCGAATCCAGAAATCGCAGCAAGTGGTGTTTTGAGGTCGTGGGAAACATTGGCAATGAAGTCATTATGCGCACGTGTCGTGACTTTGTAGGCCGTCACATCAATCATCGTCACCATGAGACGACGCTCTAGAGCCTCGATAGGTTGAACTGTGACGGTATAGTAGGCATTGATTTTCTCAAAATAAAAAGTCTGCTCTTGCCGTGTCGGTTTCAACATTTTATTGACAAAAAACTGGAGGACATCACTATAAGGACTGAAAACATCCAGATTTTTTGTCGCCATAAATTCATTTTGAAAGCTAGCATTACTACGTCGAATCGTACCTTTTAAGTCATAGATAAAAATCGGAAACTCAAAAAATTCAATAAAGGCATAGAGATTTTTCTTGGCAGGCGTCGAACTCTCGGCCTGATGCTGAATCGTTTCACCCAAGTGATTCAGTTCCGTTGTGATTTTATTATCATCTTCAGAAATCAAATAACTCTGAGTGAGCGGACTACGTCTGATATTCTTGATTTTGGCAATGGTATCAGTCTCAAAGGTTAGACGTTTTTTATTAGAAAGGTAAAACTGACCAAGCGCAATCACATAAATCAAACCAGCGAAAATAATCACGACAACTGTCTCGAATAGAGTAGAAGAACGTTGGGTTGACACCTGGATGTAGTTCTTCAAAACAGCTTTTTCATAATTTGGAATCGTAATCGTCATATTCTTTGCTGATAACGTTCTCGAAAAGGTCGCCCCTTTTTGGATATTTTGAACAGCCTTAGTTTGACTATTTTTCGGTAAAATTTTGACCTTATCTCCAAATTTTGTTTCAGGAGATTTATTTAAAATATCAGAAATTTTATATGCACGGTCAGCTAAATTATTCGTATCGATTGTGACCGTATGTGTATTGAGTAAAAAAATCACTAAAATCGTTGCTAAAAAATAGAGACCTGAAAAAATCAAGACCAATCTTAATTTTGAGCGTTTCTTTTTCTTTTTAAATGTTTTTGGTATGATGTTCACTGAATTGATACCCGAACCCTCTTTTAGTTTTGATAAATTGGTTGTGTAGTTTTTTGCGCAAATTACTAATCGTCACATCAACCACACGTGTTTCATAATCCTGTGTTTCTCCCCAAAACTCAGTTAAAATCGCCTCACGACTCACAATTTTATCTCGATTCTGAATTAAAAAAATCAAGAGATTAAACTCACGTTTAGAGAGGTCAATCTTATCATGGTCTAAACTAGCTGATTTGGTCTTAATATCAACTTCTAGGCCATCAAAACTATAATGTTCCACCACCTCGACAGCATGCCCCGACTTTTGATAAATCTGATTTCGCCGAATCAAAGCATTAGCGCGCGCCACAATCTCTCGCTGAGGCGTCGTCTTATCCAGATAATCATCCACCCCAGAATTAATCCCAGTAATTTTCAGGTCATCATCTTCACGTGCCGTTAAGATGATAATGGGGGTGTAATTCGCGTGTTGGCGTAATGCTTCAGTCACCGCTAGACCGGACAACTCAGGCATCATCATATCGAGTAAAATGACATCAAAGTTTTGCTTTGTTGCAAGGTCTAGGGCCTCTTGACCATTTTTAACTAAGGAAACCTTAAAGCCATCAGATTCAAATGTATAAGATAGGAGTGCTAAAATAGCACTGTCATCATCTGCAATCATAATTGTTTTCATACTCTAAATTATAACAGAAAATTGGCATTTTTTTGACATTGACTTGATGAATCTTTGAAGAAGTCTTTCATTTTTTATTTGTGCTCTATGTCAAATTTTTAGGGATTGAAAATGAGAGACTTAACGGAACCAGAAAGTGACTGTATGAAAATTTAGAAATTTTATGCCAAACGAGTCATGATAAGTGTTTAGAATATAGATTTAAGTTCTTCCTATTTAAAGAGGAGTTTAGAAACACCATTTTATATTTTTTTGATATAATTAAATTATAATAAATTACCGCTATAAACTCAGATTAAACTCTCTTTTCTTAAATTTTCTTATAATTCCAATTAAGAGCTGTTGTTGAGTGTTAGCACTTTGAGTTGAGATGTCAGAAAAGAGGAAAATGTATGGAAATTAGAATTATTGGTGGTTCAAATGCTGCGATTGCTTGCGCGACCAGAGCGCGTGAAGAATATCCTGATGCTCGGATTGTCATTTACGAAAAAAATAAAAATATTGGTTTTATTGCCCAGAGTATCCCGTTATATTTGTCGGGTAATACAAACTTTTTAAAAATGTCAAGTTATACAACAGTTTCTGAGCTTGAAAATCTTGGCATTCTAGTTCGAACACAATTTTCTGTTACTGACATTGATATGACAAATAAAACCTTCAAGGTCGTTGATTTAGTAGAAAATAGTGAAAGTGAAGACCGCTATGATAAACTAATTTTGGCTATGGGTTCGTATCCTTCGCTACCTCTTGTACAAGGCGAATTTCGTGAAAAATTATTTATCATTAAAAATTATGTTGATGCCGAAAGAATCAAACGTTTTATGCGGACATCTCGTAGTGTTATTATCATTGGTGGTGGTGCAATTGGCGTTGAAATTGCTCAGTTAATGAACAATGCCAAAATTGAAACAACCCTCATCCATGCCTCAGACAATATCTTGAACCGTTATTTGGACCAAGAGGTTGCAGAAGACGTACAAAAAACCTTGGCTTTGAGAGGTATTGATATTGTTACAAATTCTGTTGTAACTGATATTAAAGAAGAAACGATTGAAAATACCAATATCCATGAGGGGAATGTAGGTAAGGTTATCAGCCGCGTATTCACACGTGATGGTCGAGAATTTGTCGCAGATGGCGTGATTTATGCGACTGGTTTTCGTCCCAATACTTTCCTAGCTTCTGAGCAGTTAGAGCTTGGTGACAAAGGCGCTATTCTTGTAGATGATTACATGCAAACAAGTCATCCAGATGTCTTTGCAGTAGGAGATTGTGCGACAACTAATGTTACAAACATGAAAAATCCAACTTATGTGCCTCACGTGAGTGATGCCATTCGTGAAGGTGACGTTGCTGCTATCAATTTGCTTGAACCTAAGATTAAATTGAACAAATCTCAAGGAACATATAAACTAAATTTCGATGAAGAAATGACACTTTGTATGACAGGTTTGAGTCTTGAAAAAGCAAAAGAAGAAGGCTTTAACTGTAAATCTGTTTATGTCAGAAATGATTATGTTAACAGCGATGGTTATTACGAAACCTGGGTAATTTATGAACGTGGTACACATAAAATTTTAGGAATGCAAAGTAATCTTGTCATTCTGGTTATCTTCGCCTTTCTGATTGTTAAATTTACCGTTTCTATGCTGTCATAGTAATTAGACACTTGTCCTAATCTTGATGTGCATTTTGTCTTCAAAAAGCTGAGTTTATCTCAGTTTTTTTGGACTTTTGGTATAATAGAACAACACTAAAATATTTACTTGTTATCAACCATTTAAGACGTTTTTTGTGATATTAAAGTATTGAACTAACCCAATAAAAAATATTAAGTTAAATGAAAAAAAGCTATCAGCATGAAAAACTGATAGCTTTTTTTTAAAGTATTTTACAATTAGATTAGCCCATTCCTATTGTAAAAAAGAAAAGCTGGTCAGAGTAATTTAGAGGTGCGTTATGTTTTAAAGTTTCATTTAGAATACGCATTTGGTCAGTAATAATACCATCTACGCCATAGAACGCCATTCTAGACATAGTATCGGCATCGTTAGGTGTCCATGCGAAAACTTGTTTACCTTGAGCATGGGCTGATTTTATAAATTTGGAATTTAAAGTTGTATATTCAATTGTAAAGAAGTCCATTTTTCCTTTTGGGGTACCAATTATACTAAAAGGCATAATGTATCCTGCAGTAATATTAGGGGCAAGTTCCTTTATATTTTCAATGATGTCATAAGAGAGCGACTGTATGATATGACCATTACCAATTATTTTTTCTTGATATTTTTTTAGGAAATTATTAAGCATCTCAGGACTATCATCTTTTGTTGGTTTGATTTCAATCATAAGTTTTTGATTGAGTTGATGTGCACACTCTAAGTATTGGTCAAATGAAACAACTTTAGCAGTCTGTCCATTTTCATGAGCATTCAGTTTTGTAAGCTGCGAAAGTGTGAGCTGATTAGGTTTTTTATTAGTTCCAGTTAAAGCTTTAAGATTATAATCGTGATAAACAACAAATTCATGGTCTTTAGTTTCTTGAATATCCATTTCAACATAATCAGGATGTGTGGATTGACTTGTCTTTTTCAGCGATTCAATTGAATTTTGAACACCATTTTTATTGTCGACACCTCGATGAGAAACTTCTAAAGGTGTTGAAGAAGAAGTGGAGGTAAGAAAATCGGCGTTTGTTTTGCCTATGAAAACAACAACACAGAGGACAAGGAACCCAATAATGACATCTTTCAGAATTTTTTTATTGAGCGAATTTACATGGTCATAAGTTGGTGAGAACCAGCTCAAGCTATCAAGTAAAAAATCATTTTCTTTCATATAATTTATAATAATGAAGAAAATACTGACTGTAGTGAGCACAATATTGATCAGCCAAAGAAGCTGAAGTATCGTCATAATAATAATAGCAGAGATTAGGCTAATGTTGGGGAGAAAAACCTCGATGCCATGTTGGATAAAAAGGAGAAACGCTTGGGATAGCCCCATAATGAGAGTGATTGTTCCTGAAACTATGAGAAACTGAAAAAGGATTTTGAGAACATTTTTCTTTGTCTTTTTCCAACTTAAACTCAACGCTTGTTTGAAGGATTGGTCATGTAGAATCATTCCGGGCAGTGTAAAGATAAGTCGTATAGCCAGATAGATTAATAACAGGTAGAACAAAATAAAGAGTGCGAGATATAAAAATTTATTCTCAAAAATGACATCCAAAACAAAAACAGGTATTCTGAATTTTGCAAGGAGTGCAGAGTTAAAGCTCATGCCAACAAAAGGTATAACTAAAAAGAAATAGAAGAGGAAAAAAACAAGAGCTCCGCCTTTTATTTTTTTGATTTGAAGAAATGTTCCTTTGATTAACGCTTTAAGTGAAATCTTTTGTTTTTGCTCAATAAAAAAAACAGTCAAAAGTAAGAAAGTAAATTCAAAATAAACGGAAACTAAAAGTAGAAACAGAACAAGAATTAAGCTAACGAAGATTAAGGCATGATGCTGAAGAATATTGCCTATATTATCATAAGAAATATAACTGATTTCTCCTTGATTAAGAATAAAACGTGTGAGGTGTGTTAATAACGGTGTTAAAATGAATAATAAAAATACGTGCATCAATAAGACATCACGATAATAGAGCCTTGCGGAACTGATAAATTTAAAAGTTTTCATAAAGTTTGTTCTTAAGCTTGTCATAAATACTCCCTATTAATGACTAATTCAGAGATTAGTGTCTTGGTTGATAAATTGATAGATGTCTTCGTTCTTATTTTACCATTTTTTTAATAAAGTTTATCCGATTGCGTTAAATATAATATAGATAATCACTAGGTTACTCTTGAAGATTTTAAGTAGACTCGTCACAAATATTAGACTCTTTCAAAGTTTTTCCAATATAACAACAGGTGCTTAGGAATTTATAGTCATAAAAAACTGCCTGTAAGACCTTATGTATTGGGTGTTTAGCGTAATACAAGATAGTATAGAGAGATTATATATGGTATAATAGAGGAATGGAAATTGAAAAAACCAATCGGATGAATGCACTGTTTGAATTTTATGCGACCTTGCTAACAGAAAAGCAGATGAACTATGTCGAGCTTTATTATGCAGATGATTATTCTCTGGCAGAAATTGCAGAAGAGTATAATATCAGTCGGCAAGCTGTATATGACAACATCAAGCGCACAGAGAAGGTCTTGGAAACATATGAGACCAAGTTACATATGTATTCTGATTATATCGTACGCGAGCAAATTTTTGCGGAAATTTTAGCAAAATATGCGGATGATACTTATCTGGTTGACAAAATCACGATTTTACAAAGTTTAGAAAATGAATAGGAGATAGGAAGTTTTATACTCATTTAAGTAAAGAAAGTGTACAATATTTTTGAGATATTTTTTGTCAATTTGAGGCGACGAGGCGTAGGCATACAGGTGTACGTCAAGACTTGTCAACGAAGAAGTGACGAGAAATAGCCAAAAATGTTCGCTTTATTTGCTTAATTGAGTATAACTCATCATAAAAAATTATGGCATTTGAAAATTTAACAGAACGATTACAAGGCGTTTTTAAAAACTTACGCGGTAAGAAAAAAATCACTGAAAATGATGTTTTAGAAATTACCAAAGAAATCCGTTTGGCATTGCTAGAGGCCGATGTCGCGCTACCAGTTGTCAAGAAATTTATCAGAAATATCCGCACACGTGCAATTGGTGTCGAAGTTTCTGAAGCTCTGCAACCGGCGCAACAAGTCATCAAAATCGTTGATGAAGAATTGACAGCAATCTTGGGTGGTGGGGAAGCAGAGCTTGCTAAGTCACCAAAAATCCCAACAATCATCATGATGGCAGGTCTCCAAGGTGCAGGTAAAACAACCTTTGCAGGGAAATTAGCCAAACGCTTGAAAGAAACTGAAAACGCACGACCTTTAATGATTGCAGCCGATGTTTACCGGCCTGCGGCAATAGAGCAGTTGAAAACAGTGGGTAGTCAAGTCGATGTACCGGTTTATGACGAAGGCACTGACGTTAATCCAGTAGAGATTGTTCGTCATGGTTTGGCTTTGGCGGCTGAAAAGCGCAATGACTATGTCTTAATTGATACGGCTGGTCGACTTGAAATCGATGAAAAATTGATGAACGAGTTGGTACAAATCAAAGATTTGGCACAACCGACTGAAATTCTATTGGTTGTTGATGCTATGACTGGTCAAGTCGCAGCTGATGTCGCTAAGAAATTCAATGAAACATTGGAAATTACTGGTGTTATCATTACCAAATTGGATGGTGACACGCGTGGCGGTGCTGCATTATCTATCCGAGAAATCACGGGTAAGCCAATTAAATTTGTCGGAACGGGTGAGAAGTTAACTGACTTAGAAGTTTTCTATCCTGAGCGCATGAGCTCGCGTATTCTCGGCATGGGTGATATGCTGACTTTAATCGAGAAAGCACAAAGTCAATTTGATGAGGCGCAATCTGCTAAGATGGCAGAAAAAATGCGTGAAAATTCCTTTGATTTTAACGATTTTATCGAGCAGTTAGATCAAGTTCAGTCAATGGGACCTTTGGATGAAATCATGAAAATGATTCCAGGTATGTCTGAGATTCCAGGCGCTGCCAATATCAAGGTAGACGAAAAAGATATTGCCAGAAAACGTGCGGCAGTCTTATCCATGACACCAGAAGAACGCGCCAACCCTGATATTTTAACACCGTCACGTCGTCGTAGAATCGCTGCTGGGTCAGGTAATACTTTTATAGAAGTTAATAAACTAATCAAGCAATTTAACGAGTCTAAAAAGATGATGAGTGGCTTGATGAATGGCGATATGGGCGCCATGCTCGGTGGTATGGGTGGTCAAATGCCAAATTTGCCAGGCGGAATGCCAGATATGAGTGCTCTTGGTGATATGGGCGGTGCAGGTATGCCTGATATGAACGCCATGTTTGGTGGCGGTCTCAAAGGTAAAGTTGGGAAAATGGCCATGACTGCTGCTATGAAACGTGCTCAGAAGAAAATGAAAAAAGGCAAGAAGAAGAAAAAATAAGGTGACTCCTAAAATGATGTTGTCATGTGACACGTATGATTATAAAACAGGATGATCGCCAGAAAAGAACGGAAACAGAGATAGATGACGACATTTTTGATAGGCTTTATGGGGTCTGGTAAGACAACCATTGCCCAATTATTAGCTGAAGATTTTATTGATATGGATTATGTTATCGTTGAGCGTATCGGTATGCCGATTTCGACTTTTTTTGCTGAGGCAGGCGAAGGTGCTTTTCGAGAAATTGAATCGCAAGTTTTAGAAGAATTGTCACAAAACGAAGGTGTGATTGCAACGGGTGGGGGCATTGTCACATCTGACGATAATCGCCGTATTTTAAGTAATGCCGAGGCAGAAATCATTTATCTGAAATCGGATTTTGATACCCTTTATCAGCAAATCTCTATGGATACGACAAATGTTAGACCGTTATTTATCGATAAATCACGAGAGGAACTCCAAGAAATCTTTGAAACTCGTGCGCCCTTATATGAAGAGATTGCGACCCAAATTATCACTATTTCAGGGAAAACACCTGAGGAAATTATAAAGGAAATTCGACGATGAAAATTGGTTTTTTGGGTCCTAAAGCGTCCTTCACTTACGCGGCAGCTCGTGCGGCATTCCCAGATAGCAGTCATCAACTCATCGCCTTTGACTCAATTACTGAGGTCATCAGAAGTTATGAGCAAGATTTAGTTGACTTTGCGATTGTCCCTGTTGAAAATTCGATTGAAGGTAGTGTCCACCAGACCGTCGACTATCTCTTTTTACAAGCGGATGACACTCGGGCTCAGGCTGAAATCATCCAACCAATCAAGCAACAGCTCATGGCGACGAGTGCGGACAAAAAGATTGAGAAAATTTTTTCTCATCCCCAAGCGATTGCGCAATCGCTGAAATATGTGCAGCAATATTTTCCTGACGCCAAAATAGAAAGTACTGATAGTACGGCTTATGCAGCGAAATTTGTCGCGGAACATCCTGACAAAAATTATGCGGCAATTGCGCCAGTTGCTAGTAGTTTGGAGTATGGGTTGACGATTATAGCTCAAGACATTCAAGAAATTGATGAAAATTTCACACGGTTTTGGTTATTGGGTCATACAACACCACAAATTCCACTGCCAGTTGAAACAGAGAAGATGACATTAGCTCTTACGCTTTCGGATAATCTACCCGGTGCACTTTATAAAGCCTTGCAAATTTTTGCGGACTTTGGAATTAATTTGACCAAGATAGAGTCTCGTCCGTTAAAAACTTTCCTAGGGGAGTATTTCTTTCTTATCGATGCCCAGTTTTCTGAAAACTATCTTTATTTGATTCATGCGCTTGAAAAACTTGGTATTACAGTTAAGCGTTTGGGGAAATATAAGGTCTATAAGATGTAATAACAAACATATAAACTAACAGAGCTTTCATTATCTGTTGTTTTTTTTAATAGCAACGCCTAAAATTCCTCTGACTTACATTTTCGTAAGAAAGAAATGGTGAGGTGTAAGACAGGTGATGATGTGGTGTGCGATAATAAGAGTGTCAAGAGGAAAATAAATGAGTTTCAATAACTTAAATAAAAGGAGTTACAATGAAAAAATTATTAGCGGTTCTTGCTGTGCTTGCGCTTATCGGCGGTGAGCTCTACATGGTTTATAAAAAGAGTTATGGGGGCGATGCTTACTATGTGAAGATTACACAAGATGGTGTAACGACACAAGACTCAGACAGTAGTGGTCGTGTTTATACAACGTATAATTATGAGTTACCTGCTGTTAATAAACGTAACGTTAAGAAAGCAACTAAGTTTACGGCTGACCACAATCTTAGAAAAGGTGCCTACTTAGAATTAACGGTTAACAAAACCAAAGGCGTGACCGGTTACAAAGAAGTCGAAAAATCAAAAATTAAAGCTAGTATCTTAAAGGAGATAAACTAATGTTCTTAGAAGTCAATCATTTAGAAAAAACATTCCAAACTCGTTTTTCAAAGGAAAAAACACAAGCCTTACGCGATGTGAATTTTATTGCTGAAGAAGGTGAGTTCATCGCTATCATGGGTGAAAGTGGTAGTGGTAAAACAACACTGTTGAATATTTTAGCCACATTAGAAAAACCAAGTAGTGGTGAAGTCGTTTTAGAAGGTAAAAAAATTAGCACGATTAAGGAGCAACAATTAGCAGAGTTCCGTCGTGATCATTTGGGATTTGTTTTCCAAGATTTCAACTTGCTTGATACGCTGAGCGTGCGTGATAATATTTTCTTACCACTTGTTTTGGGTCGTTATAAATACGATGAAATGGCTAAACGTTTGGAAGTTTTAGCACCTAAGCTCAACATTTCGGATTTACTAGATAAACAACCTTTTGAGTTGTCTGGTGGTCAAAAACAACGTGTTGCTGTCGCGCGTGCTTTGATTACAAATCCAAAATTGATTTTAGCGGATGAGCCGACAGCGGCACTTGACTCTAAAAATTCAGATGGCTTGCTTGAATTGTTTGAGCAAATCAACGCTGAAGGTCAAACAATTCTCATGGTGACGCACTCAAGTCTGGCTGCTAGTCACGCTAGTCGTGTTCTATTTATTAAAGATGGTCAAATCTTCCACCAACTCTACCGAGCTGGTAAATCTAATAATGAGTTTAACCGGGACATTACGACAGCGATTACGAGCCTGTTAGGAGGTGAATAATGTTCTATCTCAAACTAGCTTTTCAAAATATTCGGAAGTCCTTATCTAATTTTTCACCATTTTTACTTGCAACGACTTCTATGTTTGCGATTACTCTAATTCTGTCAAACATTGCTTTTTCAAAAAGTTTAGACCAGTTAAAAGGTGCTGATGCTGTCAGAACATTGATGAAATTTGGCCTTGTCATTATTGTCTTGTTCTCAATCATCATCGTTAGTTATAGTTATCGTTTCTTACTCAAACAACGGACGAGAGAATTTGGCCTTTATAATATTTTAGGTCTAAATAAGCGCAATATCGCGACGATTTCATTCTGGGAATTATTAATGACCTTTGTCGTAACAGCGATTGCGGGTACTGCTTTTGGTTTGATTTTTTCAGAGTTTCTCTATCTGATTTTTGTTCATCTTATCGGTGGCAACTACTTTAACTTAAAAGTATCATTTCAAGCTATTTTGTTAACATTGCTTGTCTTTGCAGCTATTTTTGCCTTACTCATGCTCTTTGCGATAATGACTATTAAACGTAACTCAGCTATCAGTTTACTGAAAGATAATACACGCAGCGAGCGCGAACCTCGTGGTCGTTTAGTCATGTCTATCCTAAGTATCGTGATGCTTGCTGTTACTTATTACCTAGCGCTTAGCGTTCAAGGACCAATTGAGGCCTTGATGAAATTTTTCATCGCGGTTATCCTAGTTATTATAGGAACATATCTACTCTATATTGGCGTAACAATCTTTGTCTTGAAACGTCAGAAAGCCAATAAAAACTACTATTACAAACCTGAACATTTTATCACGACTAGCAGCATGCTTTACCGCATGAAAACAAATGCAGTTGGCCTTGCCAATATCACGATTCTCGTGACCATGACGTTTGTCACACTTGCGACGTCTGTTGCGCTCTATGTCGGTGTTCAAAAAGTCGTAGCAGAACAATTTCCGAAGAATACAAATATTAGCTATACCGGAAAAAATATTGATGAAAATAAAGCAGCTTTAAACAATTTTATCCAAGAAAATGGCGTAGATCATACAAAAGTTGCACCATACTCGACATTTATGGTCATGACAAACTTTAGTGTTGGGGCTGATAAAAAAGCAGTATTACCAGCTGAAAATGCAAAAATGAATGACTATTCGGTAATAAGATTTGTCACTCGTGACGATATGGTTAAATTGGGTAATGAGTTACCAGAGTTAGCTCCTAATCAAGTTGTCCTTTATAAAGCATTTGGTGATAGAGATGTCAAATCAGTTGACTGGTTTGGTGAAAATTTAGAGATTGTTAAAGAAGTACCGTCACTTAAAAACCTACCTAAATTCCCAGGTGTCTTTGATGTGTTCGTCTTTGTTGTCTCTGATGAGCAAGAACTTACAAAATTAAACGACCTCAATAATCAAGATACGATTAAAAATAATCCAGACAATCCAAACGTTGTTGACTTCACAACACCTATTAGTACAGAAATCCTCATCAACTTACCTATTAAAGAACGTGAGGCATTGAGTAAAAAAGCACCTAATGATGTCAACCAACCCAATAAAGTCATTGTTTCAACTGAGAAGGAAAGTAGAGAAGGTATCATGGAATTTACTGGTGGTTTCCTCTTCATCGGCTTTATGCTTGGTCTTACCTTTATCCTAGGTGCCGCCTTGATTATTTACTACAAACAGATTTCAGAAGGTGCTGAGGACAAACGCAGTTTCCGTATTCTACAAGAAGTTGGCTTGACTAAAAAAGAAGTTAAAAAATCAATTGATTCACAAGTCTTAATCGTCTTCTTCATGCCAATCATTGTCAGCATCATCCACTTTGCAGCAGCCTTTGTGATGATTTCTAAATTAATTAATATCTTTGGTATCACTGACATCGGCATGATTGCTAGTGTCAGCTTCATTACGATTCTAGTTATCTCAGTTATCTATTATCTGATTTATCGTAAAACATCGAAAATTTATTATCGCATCGTTGAAAGATAAGGGCACCTCTAAAAACTGCTTTTGATAACTTTTGAGATAAATTTTTCTAGCGCTAGGCATTGCGACAAAGCTTACTGCTGTAAGGTGTGGAGCAATAACGACGCGATAGGTAAATTTAGCCAAAAGTGGTAAATTTGAGTTTTTAGAGGTGCCCATAAGTTGCTACCATTGACACCCCTGATTTTGGGGTGTTTTTTTTGTCTTTCAGTTTAAACTGCCACAATTCTCACATTTTTGGTAGAATAAGGGTATGAAAAATAAAATCTTTATCGTTGAAGATGATGAAACGATTGTTAAGCTCTTGCGTCAGAGACTTCAAGAAGAATTTCAGGTCACGAGTGTCATGAATTTTCGAGCGGTGGCAGCTGAGATTGCTGAATACCAACCTGATTTGGTCTTGATGGATATCACACTGCCTTATTTTAATGGTTTTTATTGGACAACTGAAATTCGGAAAACCAATGATTTGCCGATTGTTTTCATCTCTTCGGCATCTGATGAGATGAATGCTGTGATGGCGATGAATATGGGTGCAGATGATTTCGTCAGTAAACCTTTTTCTGTCGAGGTGTTAATTGCTAAAATTAACGCGCTTTTAAGACGGACAAAAGTACAAGTTAACCATTTAAGTTTTGAGCGTTTCACGCTAGATTTAGACGGTAATTTTTCGGACGGACAAGAAAAGGTCAGCTTGACTAAAACAGAGACAATCATCTTGAAGGCATTGCTCGAGCAGGCGGGGAATATTGTCGATAAACACGACCTGCTCAAAAAACTCTGGGAAGGTGATGACTTTATCGATGATAATACCCTCAACGTTAACATGAGTCGCCTCCGCAAAAAATTACTGCAAGTTAAGTTCGACCATATTCATACCGTTCGTGGCGTGGGGTACGTTATTAAATGATGACTTATTTACGGCTTATTGCCCGTTTTTGTCAGGAGAAATCGAGTGAAATTGCGCTATTTTTACTCACTGAAGGCATGATTGCGCTCGTTTTGTTTTTACAAGAAATAGACTTAACCGCCTTTAAAGTCGCATTTTTACTGCCGACTTTGATTTTTGTGATTTATCAGAGTTTCGCCTGTTATCGCTTTATCCAACTTCACCAGTTTCTAACCAGAACTAGCGTGGAAAACTTGCCAAGATTTCCTGATTCGACTTTGATTGGTGAAGATTATCAGCGGCTGATTACTGACCTTGAGCAATGGAGTCAGGAGAAATATCAAGAACTGTTAAAATTCGACAAGGATTTATTAGATTTAACCAAGCTTTGGACGCATCAGATGAAAGTGCCATTGGCAGCGCTCGACTTGATGGCGCAAACAAATCAACTGACACAATCGGGTGTTCAAAATCAATTACTAGAACTGGATAACTATCTTAATATTCTCTTGAGCTATCTGCGCTTGCAAAATACATCGACTGATTTTCGATTTGAAACCTTTGATGTCGCAGATATCACACGTGATATGATTAAAAAATATGCCAATCAGTTTATCATGAAAAATCTGTCGGTCAGTATTTCTGGCTCATGGCAGCTGACAAGTGATAGAAAATGGCTATCAGTTGCGATTGAGCAGCTCATTAATAATGCGGTTAAATATACCAAAACAGGTGGTGTCACGATTCAATTCGATGATAATATGACAATTAAAGATACAGGCATTGGTATTTTACCTGAGGATTTACCCAGACTCTTTGAGCATGGTTTTACCGGCTACAATGGGCGCAATAATCAAAAGTCAACAGGACTTGGGCTCTATCTAACCAAAGGTATTATGGATAAGTTGGAGTTGACAGTCAGCATTACTAGTCAAGTAGAGAAAGGGACGGAAGTCCGTATTGAAAAGAACTAGCGAGGAGATCTTGCGAGTTCTTTTTTTTGTCGTAAAATTAGAAAATGTGAGCCAAAATAAATTGTTGCTAGAAAAATTAGAGTTGGTTTTCTTGTCTTATGACAAAATAAGGGATTAATGTCATTTATTGATAAAAAATAAGGTTGAATAATAGAGAAAAATAAGGTTTTGTGCTAAAATTAAAGTGATAAGGTGACCAAATGGTTGCTATATAATTAAAAATAAAAAAATAAATATGAACTTATTTTTCTGTTTAATGAGAGTTATGAAGAAAGAGGCATCGATTATGAAGAGAGGAACATTAAAAAGGGCGGGGGCTGACTATAAAAAGCGGTTTGTGCTACGTAAAGTCAAAAAAAGATGGGTTGTGACTGGTCTTATTTTTGCGACGATTGTTCCTGGTCTGTCTTTTGCTGAAAAAAATGTAGCGGCAGATGATAGTCTTGTAACGTCAAATTTTCCGACACTGTATAATAACGCACTCACGACACCTCAAACTGCTAAACCAGCCTTGGGTATCGTTCCTTTTGCTGCAGTAACAACACCAACGATTGATAATGTGACAGATACGACTCAGGTGGGTGAAAGTCATTCGGCGACTTATGATAATAGTAATTATCAGAGTGCTTTTACGGTTAGCAGTACTGGTACGGCTGATTTGGCGCATAACCAAACGATTAATGGGACAAATTATACAATATTGACCCCAACCCAAAATGATATCAATAAAAAACTGGTGCCGTTGCCTTCAATCAACAGATTGACATGACTAAGGATTGGACTTTCAATTTCACTCTCGACCTTGTTCGGCTAAATTCAGGTGGATTAGCAAGCGGTTATGGTGTTGGGGATTTTATCGGTCTGGTCTTATCACCAACAGCGCCTACTCAGCTTGCAACTGCAGGTGGTACCAAACAATTTGGAGGCGGTTTGGGACTTAACGGCTTGCCTAACTCATTAAACTGGGGGATTGATTTTTATAATAATAGCTCATCTCAAGATTCTAACTCGGGCAATTATACACCTGTTGGTTTTGGTGACTCGTCACTTGGTGTTAATCCCGGAGCACTTTATAAAATGGGTAATCAGGTCATGGGTTGGCGTAGTACTGGGGCAAACGGTCTTTTAAATACCGCCAATTCGACGACTGACCAGCAGCAAGCGATTAGTACCTTGAATGGTGTCACAACAAGTTCGGGAAAAGATGCCAATAAATGGGGAGGCTCAGGTGGTGCTCCTGACCTTACTGCACCAGTTGCAGTCAACTATGTCTATAATGATGATAATACTGGAACGATAACTGTTAAAGTCACCACAAGTTCACTACAGACTTTTACAAGAACGATTAACCTGACGAATACCTCAATGTCTGTTGGTGTCATGGCAGGTTATAACCTTGCTTATACCCAAATGGGGACTCACATTACTAACTTTACACTTGAGTTAGGGACTGGGACGACGATTGTTAACTATCTTGACCAAAACGATAAACAGTTGCGACCTGCCACGAAATTTGTAGCCAATACTACGGATACGATTGGGATTACTGGTGGCTCTGCTAATGCAGGAACGGATACTTATGCTTTTACGGCACCAAGTTTCCAAGGTTATTCGCTTGTGCCTAGCGGGACAACAGATATTACAGTGGGGTCTGATACGATTAATAATGGGACAACGGTGCCTGGTAATACCTTGAACATTCAGTATCAAGGTGATTATCAGTCAGCTCCGCTTACTGCTGTTTCCAAGACACCTGGTGTGCCTGTACCAATTAGCATAGATGGTGCGGATATGACCAATTCTGGTGCGACAAATCAGCCGATTACTTTCAAGACAACAGACAAAGACTTGACTGCACCTGGCTATACCTATACGGTAACGGGTCCAGATAATCAGTCGTATGATACGTTAGCGGATGCACTTGCGGCTAATCCTAATTATAATGATGATGCGAATGGCTATGGTGTGACGACAGATGCGACAGCTCAACCTTTTGTTGTATCTTATACAGCAGATAATGTGGCGATTAACTATGGGATTGTGACGACTGCTGGTAATGTGGATACGACGCATGCGAGTGAGCTAAAATCAAGTGATAGTTTGACGCCTAGCCAACCAACGATAGGTCAAGCGGTGACGTCAAGTCTTGTAACAGATGTCACAACGACGCCCGATGCGGAAACGCCTAAACTACAAGCAAGTAGTGTCATACCTGATGGTTATCACTTAACAGGTAAAGTTTATTGGAGTAAAGACGGTAGTGCAACGACTACTCCTCTGCCAACAGGCGCCCTTTCGGCTAATGATGTTAGTAGTGAAAGTAAGGGGAAAGATAAAGCAACCCTACTTTTTGAAATCGCTAAAGACTATCAAGAGGCCAATGTCACGCTGAATTATGATAACAACGCTAAGACACCGATAACCTTGACCCAAACAGGTTTGACAGGGGAGAGTTATAGTTTTGACTTACTCGGATTACCTGCGCCAGGTTATCATTTAATTAGTGCGAAAGACCCTAGTGACGCTAGCTTAGCTTTACCGTTAGCCTCTATTTCAGGTAATTTTGATGCTACCAATAATTTGCAAGCGACAAGTGATAAAACGCCGCAAAATTATAGCTTAACAGCGACGGCAGATGTGCAACAGTTAAACGTCAACTATATTTTCCCAGGCGGACATAATCTCAACAGTCAGTTGACTAGTGACGAAAAAACGTGTCTTGGTACAACGGATACGATTTTTAGTGATATCACTGTACCGACGATTGACGGATATACGGCTGTCATTACTTATCCTGACGGTAAACAAAAAACCAGTAATAAGATTACGGGGATTGTCGCGGATAATACAAGTAATGGTACAAGTAATATTGACAACGCCCCACAAAATGTATCCGTGAACTATGTCGCAAATGCGCAAACTATCACAGTCAACTATACTAATCCTGACGGTTCTACATCATTTAACACCATTTCAGGTACGACCGATGGTAGTTATGATGCCATACCAATCACGCAAATTTCTGGCTATTCTTCTAATGTGTCAATTAATGGTGGTCCCTCACAAGTCATGACGACTGTCCCTGCAGGCTCATTTGGTGCAACATCAATTGTGATTGATGTGACTTATTCTGGTTGGCAAGCACAAGTTAACTATTATTCTCAACAAGTCGATAGCAGCGGTAGCCCAATCGGGGCTTTGACTGCGCTACCAGGCAGTTTTGCTAGTCAAACAGGTGGTAGAAACGAAACCACCCAAGAGGGATTTGGTTTTTACGCCTTATTTGGCAATACAGGCGGTGGTGTCGTGACCACAGACAAGCAAACCTCTGATTTACAAACGATTAGTGTTATTCCAGCTGGTTACCATGTGTCAGGTTACTATTGGAGTGATAGACCAGATGGAACAACCCAAGACAAAACACCTCCTTATCAAATTGACTGGAATTGGGATGATATGACGAATATGGCAAGTGGTCTTGTCCCGAATTATCAAGCTGCGATTGTCTACCAATATACTAAAGATGTCCAACAAGCTGACATTACAGTTACAAATGCACCAAGTGGTCAGGGTGTGACGAACGGCAAAAATACCTTAGCGGGTATGAACAACGCGCCTTACACTGGCGTAACAGGTGGGACTCAAGTCGTTAGTGTGCCTCAGATTAATGGTTATGTCGCAACGGTCACAGGCCCTGACGGTAATGTCGTCAGTCTCTCAAATAGTCAATTTACTATTATCTATGATAAGACGAATAATGGTGCAGCAACAACTGATAGCTCGCCGCAAGATTATACGATTGATTATGCACCAAGAAATGCTAGTGTTTTGGTTAACTATACCTATGCGACGGACACGCATACTGATGTTGCATCTAGTACATCAGTAGACACGGTCGCATACACAGCGCCTAGTCTACCAAAGAGTGTCACCATTGATACTAAAACAGACGGTACTTACTCGCTATCTGTTCCAGATATTTCAGGCTACACTTGGACTATCACTGATAGCAATGGCAAGAGTTATACAAGTAGCACCCTGCCTTCTAGCTTTACAAGTGATGGTGCTAATATCACCTATACTGTAACTTACGCCGCAAGCAATGCCACGCACGCTATCCATTTTAACGAGGCAACCTATGATGAGACTGGCAAGTACACCTTCACAGCCAATCCTGTCCCAGGTCTAGCTACCCAAACCGTAACTGGTGCAATCGGTAGCATCCAAACCTTCGGTGTATCGGCAAGTAACATCAATGTACCAAGTGGTTGGAGTCTTGACCCAATGGGGGCATCCCTAGCTAGTTTGACAAATGACAATGATTTGTTAAATGGTGGAGACACGGCAAAACGCTTAACTTTCGTACCAGGTACAACGGATTATATCGTGTATTTGGCGCGTGATATCCAAAGTGTTCAGGTTAACTTTATTCATGACCCGAAAAATACACCAACCCTTTATCAAGATGGTCGAACAGCCCAAAGTTATAGTGTGTCAACCGATAGTTTCGCACGTCCTGGCTATGACTATACCATTACTGATGCAAGTGGTAAGGTGGTAACAAACATTGAGGGTGACTACGATAGCACTAGTAATAAAAATGCAAGTAGTCCAGTTTATAACAATGGTGACGGCGATACAGCACCGCAAGTTTATAACGTAACCTACACACCACAAACACAGACTGCTATTTTGAAAACTGATAATTCAGACCCTGCAAATGCGAGTGGTTTAACCTATCGAACGGTAACAGGTCCGACTGCAAGTACGATTCAGTTTACCAAATCCGATGATGATTTGGTAAGAGCTGGCTACAATTACAATGTTACGGTCAGCTACACTAACTCAAATGGTGACAAGGTTTCTGCTAGTTATCCGACATTGGCGCTAGCCCTTGCAGCCAATGCGACTTACAACAACAATACGATTGCGAGTGGTCAGGCCGACAGTAATCCGCAGGTCTTTACGGTCAGCTACACGCCAAGTAGTCAAACCGCGATTTTGCAAACGGATGCGACGGACCCAGCGGGTGCGCAAACGGTCGATACTCGAAATAGGGTGACGGCGCAAGCTATTAGTTTCCTCAAAACAGATAGCGATCTTGCACGACCTGGTTATAGTTATCAAGTGTTAGCGCCGAATAACAAGAGCTATGACACTCTTGCTGATGCGCTGGCTGCTGACGGTGTTTATGACGCGACGGCAAATGGTACGAGCACAACAGATAGTGAACCTCAGACCTTTATTGTTAGTTATACAGCGAAATCTCTAACGGTTAATATTAATTACGTTTATGGTGCGCCTAAAAATGGTCCGGTGCCGTCTGGTGATTTTGAAAGTGGTCAAGCTGTACCAACAAAAGCGGTTGGTGTGACAAATGGGACATCTTATAAGACAGATGTCAATTCAGCTGCGACTACGACACCAATTACGGTACCAACGATTCCAGGTTATACGCCAAATGTGACGACTATCACGCCGAAATTTACGGTGGATGGTAATGGTAGTCCGACGGAGCCCGAGATTACCGTGACGTATAGCGCAAGTCCTGATTCTGCAACGATTACTTATGTGGATGAATCAGGCAATACCCTTACGCCTTATATCGGTAGCAATCCAACCAGTCAGAATGGCTATACAGACGGTGTCATTATGACGACTGGTCCAAGTGTGTCGGGCTATACCCTCGTAGGGTTTAAGTATAACGATGGCAGTACAAATGTCGATCTTGCTGATTTGAGCAAGGCACTTTATACGACTGGAACAGACAAGATAGAATTTGTCTACGCGCCGAATGACCAAGAGGTGAAAATTCACTATTTATATAGCAGTGATGATGATTCACCGAAAAATGGTGAAGTGCCAGTAGCTGATTTTGGTGGGGTAACACCGCAAGATTCTGCAACTGGTAAGTCTAATACAATAGGTGCGTCGATTAATGTGCCGACGATTCCAGGTTACACAGCTAGTGTGTCACAAGTAACACCAGATTTTGCCATTCAAGCAAATAATACGCCAAATGGACAATTGGTAACATCGGATATAGACGTGACTTACACAGCTAATAATCAGAATGCTGAAATTTCCTATCTCATTGCAAGTCGAGATAGTAATGGTAATCCTGATTTTACTCATCTTGTGCCAGCAACATCAAGTCAAACGCGTGGCGCAGCGACGACTGCTGTTGGGGTGACCGACCAGCCGCTTGGTGTTTCTGCACCGATTATCCCAGGCTATTCTATTGAATCTCGGACGGCTAACGGTGTGGAGGTTCCTGACATTAGTCTAGTTCCTTTCGATGCGACGGCTAACCCTGATAAGTTAGAAGTCATTTATGTGCCTGATGAACAGCAAGTTACAGTGCATTATGTTTTCCAATTGCCACCAGGTTATAATGGTACTTATAACGGCACACCAATTGAGAATGACCCCAATGCCCCTAATAACTCGAATAATGGTGACGATGTACCAGGCTTACCAGCGAAAACTGTTACTAGTTACAGTAATGCGCCAGGAACGCTTGATACATTACCAAGTGTTCCAAATGGTTGGAAAATCAGCCCCACAGCTCAAACGATTGATTGGACAACAGGTACTGATGGTAACCTGACGAAAGCAGATTATTACTACTATGTAGCACCAGTTACAAATAAAATTAAAATTCAGTATTTGACGACTGCTAATGATAATTTAATCGACCTCATCCACGCTAATAATAAGAATCCAATCTTAACAACTGACGTTTTAACAGGTTCTAATTTTACTTACAGTGGTGCCTTTGATATCCCAGGTTATGCGTTTAACAACTATATTTATGGTACAACTAATTCAACAACACAACCCGCAAAAACAACCACAACTATGCCTTATACGTCAGGTGCAGATGACCTCGACATCTACTACAAACCTTCTAAGCAAAGCGTGGCGATCAATTATGTCTATGATCAAAATGATGGCTCCTCTAAAAATGGTCCAGTCGCAGACGCTGACTTTGCAGCTGGTTCACAAGTCGTGACAACAGCCAATGGTGTGACCAACGGGACAACCTATACAACTAATCTGGATAATACACCAATTGATGTGGCAAAACCAATTGTAGTGCCAACTCTTCAAGGCTACACACCAAATGTGACAAGTGTTAATCCAAGCTTTGCGATTAATACAGACGGTACATTAATTAATTCAAATATCACAGTTACTTACACCGCTAATCAAAATAATGTCGCGACTATGAAATACGTGGATGAGGCTGGTAAGGATATTTCCCAATATGCAGCCACACCGGTTTCCCTAAATGCAAGTGGCACGACAGACCAGCCGATTCCAACAAGTGGCCAGGTCGAAATGGCAGGCTATACATTCGACCATATCGAATATACGACGGCGGCTGGTGTGATAGATAAAACTGCCAACCTGTTAAATCTTATCTTTACTGGTGGTGGCGCAACACAACCTGACGAAGTCAAATTTGTCTACAAAGCCAATGCACAAACCGTCAATGTTCATTATCTGTATGCAGGCGGTGGCCTTAGCGGTCAAACAATACCTGGGTTAACCCCGGGTGAAATCACGTTGAATGGTTTCAGTAATCAAGCGCCTACAACTGTAAAAGCAGTCGACGCACCACAAGGCTATGACTTAGTTAAGGCTGGTTTAGACAACACCAACAGCCAACCAGTCATGTGGACGACAGTGAATGGTCAACTGGTAACCCCAGACATCTATTTCTACTATCAAGCACAAACGACCCAAGCAACGGTCAATTACACAACAAGTGCAAATGGTAATGACCTAAACGCTGCAGTCCCTACGGGTACAGTAACAGGTACTATTAACGGGCAAACGGATGCGAAGATTCCAGTAAGTGGCGCTGTACCAATTGCCGGTTACACCTTCAAGAGCATGACAGTCAATGCTACTGAAAAGGCAACAACAGTCGCAGACGCGAATGCGGTAACGTCTGTCTTTACACCCAATGCAACAGAAAACGCTAAGACAGCAATCGAGTACCTCTACACACCTGACGTTCAAAAAGCAATCGTCAAATTTGTGGATGCCTCAGGTAATCCAATTGTCGATGATAAGGGGATTGCCATTCCTGACGTGACCCTAACCGGCACATCAGGCAGTATAATGGCTTAACAGACAGCTATCCAGGTTATACTTTAAAGACAAACGGTCGAACAGGTACGACAAAATATGATAGTAACGACAACGTTAATCAAATCGTCTACATGGTTTATCAACCACTTGAAGAAAAAGTTGAAGTTATCTATCAAGATAATAAGGGCAATAGTTTAAAACAGCCGACAGAATTAACTGGTACTTCAAATGGTGTCATTGACTATGCATCAATTGTTCCCAATATCCCCGGCTATACTTTGATAACTGATGGTAGAAATTCTGCCGAACGTTATGACACCAATACAGGGTCTGTACAACAGGTTATCCTGACCTATCAAGCCAACCCGCAACAAGTCATTGTCGATTTCGAAATCAGCCGTGACGGCGGTAAAACATGGACAAACTTAGCCAATCCTGCAACGCTTGCGGGTGTCTCTGATGATAAAGTTGATTATTCAGCCTTGCAAACCGCTTATCCAGGTTATAGGCTGATTGACGCATCACAAGAAACAAAAACAAAAACTTATGACACGGCAGACGGTGTGAATCAGCACGTCAACTTGTATTATGCCTCACTCAAACAAGTTGCTGTCCTTCAGACGGATGCGACTGACCCAGATACGGCGGGTGGTAAACCGATAACGACGACAACTGATGGCTATTCTTTTGGCTCTTTGCACTTCACAGCTGATAGTGAACAAAACTTAGCAAGAAAAGGATTCACCTACAAGATTTATGGGCCAGATGGTGTTTGGTATGACACCTTAGCCAATGCAATTGCAGCTAACGCCTCATATGACGGAACACCAAGCAATAATGATGTAGTTGATACGGTAATACCTTCAACGCAACCTCTAAAATTGAGCGCTCGGTCAGGCTTAGCCAAAAGTGTTGTACCGACTAACCCAAGGATTGACCCAAGTAAACCGGGTGTTATTGCAGGAGATGATGTGCCACAAGTCTTTACGGCAAGTTATACACCAATGCCAGAAAGCATGGTTGCCCATACGCTCAATGACCCAGCAGGTAACAAGATCTATCCAACTGCAACAGGTATGACTGGTTTAGACGATAATGACCGGCCAATTCCAAGCAACTCTAAGCTTTACCAATCTAGCATGCAGTTATCACTGGTACCGAATGTCCCAGGTTTCTATAACCTGAACGTTGTGGATACGCAGTTGCAAACAGCAGCATCAGGCTTACAAAATCTGGTTAGAAACGGATATACCTATGTTGTTAAAGCGCCAGATGGTAATGAATATCCGACTTTAGAGGCAGCGACAAATGCCGTTCATGTCTTTGACAATGACCCAAGTAGCAATCAACTCTTTAGCGTCATCTACGCCGCACAACTTCAAACCGTTAATGTGGTGAGTGATAGTAGTGACCCTAAAGGTGCTCAAACGATTGAAATTGCACATGGACCTAGTGATTCAAATATTTCGCTTAATTCAAATGACTCAAATCTGAAACGAAGTGGCTATACTTATGAGGTTACGGGTCCGGATGGCAACAAGTATCCTACCTTGGCAGAGGCCTTGAAACAAAACGTCACATATGACCATAATGCAATTCCAACAGCAACAGGTGTTGACCCAATACCTCAAAACTTCACCGTCAGCTATACACCAGTCCAACAAACTGCCAACCTAATTGTTGAGGGCAAAACGGTAGAGACTGTAACAGGTGGCAGTGACTCTAAGATTTCATTTAATGCAACAGATAAAGACTTGCACAAATCTGGCTATGACTATGAGGTAGCCGCTCCAGATGGTAAGAGTTATGGTTCACTAGCAGAGGCGCTTAAAGCTGTTCCAAACTATGACCATAATGATTTGACCAATGGCTTAGATGCTACGCCACAAAACTTCACTGTTGTCTACACCAAAAATAAAGACAAAGAAAATCCGTCAATCCCACATGATAAAGACCAACAAGGTTCTAACAAACATGTGAACGGACAAAAATTCGTAAGTTTTGGTGAGAGAATCGAGCAATACGGTCTTCTCGGCGCTATCCTTTTAGCGATACCAGCTCTGATTTTCTTAGGTTTAAAAAAACTAAAGAAAGAAGCTTAAACTAAACACATAGAGAACTCACAAGATTGATGTGAGTTCTTTTTGTATTGCAAAAATGATGTTCATAATGGTTAGGATAGTACCACAATCCACAAGAAAAAAATGAAGTGACAAGCTTTAGTCATATTCACTCAAAAATTTCGACTTAACATGATATAATGGATAGTAACAATCTAAAAAAGACTTTGAGCAAACTCAGGTTTGCGAATGACCCTACTTGGACGACGTGCAAGCGCAGGTCAAGTTTTAAGAATTCACGTATAGTATTTACAGAAAGTGAATTTGCAGAAAGACTTTGAGCAGACTTAGGTTTGCGAATGGCCCTGCTTGGACGAAGCGCAAGCGTAGGTCAAGTTTCAAGAATTCACAGAAAGTGAATTCGTAGAAAGACTTTGAGCAGACTTAGGTTTGCGAATGACCCTGCTTGGACGAAGCGCAAGCGCAGGTCAAGTTTCAAGAATTCACAGAAAGTGAATTCGCAGAAAGGAAATTATAGATGTCAAATCATATTAATGTTATCGGTGCTGGCCTTGCTGGCTCAGAAGCCGCTTATCAAATTGCTAAACGCGGGATTCCAGTTAAACTCTACGAAATGCGTGGTGTTAAACCAACCCCACAACACAAAACAAGTAACTTTGCTGAACTTGTGTGTTCAAACTCTTTACGTGGTGATTCAATCACCAATGCGGTCGGTCTATTGAAAGAAGAGATGCGTCAGCTTGATAGCCTGATCATCAGCTCAGCAGACGAAACGCGCGTGCCTGCTGGTGGCGCACTTGCAGTTGATCGCGAAGGTTTTGCTGAACTCGTGACTTCAAAGGTGAGCAATCATCCTTTGATTGAGGTCATCAGAGCAGAGGTGACAGAAATCCCAGATGATGCGATCACAGTCATTGCCTCAGGCCCCTTGACATCTGACGATTTAGCGGCTAAAATCCACGCTTTAAATGATGGGGATGGTTTCTATTTCTATGATGCAGCAGCACCGATTGTCGATATCAGTAGCATTGACATGAGTAAAGTGTATCTGAAGTCACGCTATGACAAGGGTGAGGCCGCCTATCTTAATGCCCCAATGACTAAAGAAGAGTTTCAAGCCTTCCAAGAAGCGCTGGTCGATGCGGAAGTTGCTGAAATCAAATCTTTTGAGAAAGAGAAGTATTTCGAAGGCTGTATGCCGATTGAGGTCATGGCGGCGCGTGGCTTTAAGACCATGTTGTTTGGCCCGATGAAACCGGTGGGTCTTGAAAATCCGAATGAGACCTATACAGTGACCAAACGAGATGGGACAACTTATGAAACAAGTGTTCCTTACGCTGTGGTACAACTTCGTCAAGATGATGCAGCAGCGAGTCTCTATAATATCGTTGGTTTCCAAACGCATCTGAAGTGGGGAGAACAAAAGCGGATTTTCCGCATGATTCCAGGTCTTGAAAATGCTGAGTTTGTCAGATATGGCGTGATGCACCGTAACTCTTATATGGATTCGCCAAATCTTTTGACCCAAACTTTCCAATCTAAGAATAAAGACAATCTCTTCTTTGCGGGTCAAATGACAGGTGTAGAAGGCTATGTTGAGTCAGCTGCCTCAGGTTTAGTGGCTGGGATTAATGCGGCTAAATTGTTCGAAGAAGCAGCACCAGTTGTTTTCCCTGAAACGACTGCTATTGGTGCCCTGCCCTACTATGTGATCCACGCTAACAGTAAAAACTTCCAACCGATGAATGTCAACTTTGGCATTATTAAGGAGCTTGAAGGCGAACGCATTCGCGATAAAAAAGAACGTTATACTGCTATTGCAGAACGTGCCTTGAAAGACTTAACAGATTACCTAGATGTTTGATTTTACAGATTTATAATTATGTAAAAACGTTATTTATTGATTGACTAGCACCAGATGTGAGTTAGAGAGAATATGAGGAGCAACCATGAAAACACCCTTCGTTACGGTATCACAACTTGACCAAATCACCGCAGAATACCCGACACCTTTTCATTTGTACGATGAAAAAGCTATCCGAGAAAAAGCACGTGCAGTCAATCAAGCCTTCAGTTGGAATCCTGGATTTAAGGAATACTTTGCAGTCAAAGCCACACCAACACCTGCTATTTTGAAAATTCTTCAAGAAGAAAATTGCGGCGTTGATTGTGCGTCAGAAATAGAATTACTGATGTCTCACAAACTTGGATTTGAAAAGCAAGATATCATGTTTTCGTCTAATGATACGCCTGCTCAAGAATTCCAATACGCTAGAAAGCTAGATGCCACAATCAATCTGGATGCTTATGAACACGTTGAATTCCTAAAAAATGTCACGACCATACCAGAGATAATTTCTTGCCGGTATAATCCTGGTGGTGTCTTTGCCCTAGGCACGGATATCATGGATAATCCGGAAGAATCAAAATTTGGCATGACTAAAGATCAGCTCATTCAAGCTTTTAAAGACTTGAAATCACTTGGCGTGAAAAAATTTGGGATTCATTCTTTCTTAGCCTCTAATACGTTGAGAAATGACTACTATCCAGTTTTGGCTAAAGAATTGTTTGAACTAGCGGTAGAAGTGGTCCAAGCGACGGATGTTGACCTTGATTTCATCAACTTATCTGGTGGTATTGGCGTTAACTACAAGCCTGACGAAGTTGAAAACGACATCGCTAAAATCGGTGACGGTGTGCGTCAAGCCTATGAAGCAGTCCTGACGCCTAATGGTCTCGGTCAAGTCAAAATCTTCACGGAACTCGGGCGTTTTATGCTCGCCCCTCACGGTCACCTCATCACCAAGGTCATCCACAAAAAACAGACTTATCGTGATTACGTGGGTGTCGACGCCAGCGCTGTCAACCTTTTAAGACCGGCCATGTATGGCTCATACCATCATATCAGCGTCGCAGGAAAGGAAACAGCGCCTCAAACGCACACCTATGATGTCGTTGGCTCACTCTGCGAAAATAACGATAAATTCGCTAAACAAAGACTGTTGCCTGAGGTCCATGTCGGTGACACACTAGTTATCCATGATACCGGCGCGCACGGCTTTTCGATGGGGTACCAGTATAACGCCAAACTCCGTTCCGCAGAAATTTTGCTGCAAGAAGATGGCACTACGCGCCAAATTCGAAGAGCAGAGACAGCGGAAGATTATTTTGCGACTTTATATGGTTTTGATTTCGATTGAAAATAGACAGATTATGTAAAATTTGATATAATTAACCGAATAACAAAAAAGAAGAGAGATAAAAATGCCAATTTTACTTGCTATTTTATTAATGATCGTTACCGCTCTTGGCGGCTTTGCTTTAGGCTTGTTTTTAAGCCGTCGTCAAGTGAAACAGATGTTGATGGAGAACCCGCCATTGAATGAAGATGCTGTTCGGACGATGATGAGCTCAATGGGTCGCAAACCAAGCGAAACACAAGTACAACAAGTTTTGCGTCAAATTCGTGCAGCTGCGAAACAAGCTGATAAGAAAAAATAAGGTTTAAGGGACTCTCTAAAAACTCAGTTTTTGGGTTTCATTGTAAGAGATAGACTAGCACGATTTGTCGTTCTTGCATCTTTCCCTCAAATAACTGAGACATACTTTTTAGAGATTCCCGTAAAAGCTGAGATTTTCTCGGCTTTTGTTTTTGTGAGGTAAGTAAGATGGATAATCGACCGATAGGTTTTTTAGACTCAGGTGTTGGCGGTCTGACGGTGGTCAAAGAATTAATGCGCCAATTACCCGATGAAGAAGTCATCTATATCGGAGATTCAAGACGTGCCCCTTATGGTCCAAGACCAGCGGACCAAATTAGACAGTTTACTTGGGAGTTGGTTAATTTTCTTTTATCAAAGGACGTTAAGATGATTGTCTTTGCCTGTAATACGGCGACAGCTGTCGCCTGGGAAGAAGTCAAGAATCAGCTCGATATTCCAGTTCTAGGTGTTATTTTGCCTGGCGCTAGTGCTGCGATTAAAGCAACAACAACTGGTCGTATTGGTGTGATTGGTACAGCTATGACGGTCGCATCGGATATTTATAGAAAAAAAGTCCAGCTCTTGTCGCCAAGTTTGACCGTAACATCCTTGGCTTGTCCTAAGTTTGTACCAATCGTTGAGTCAAATGAAACGACATCAAGTGTTGCTAAGAAAATTGTCTATGAGACTTTGCAACCATTAGTTGGACGTGTCGATACACTTATTCTAGGCTGTACACATTATCCCTTGTTAAGGCCTATCATTCAAAATGTGATGGGTGATGGGGTCAAATTAATCGATAGTGGCGCAGAGTGTGTACGAGACATTTCCGTTTTGCTTAATTACTTTGAGATTAATCGAGAGCGTACAATTGCAAGCAAATTACATCAATTTTATACGACAGCAAGTAGTCAATCTTTTGATGAAATTGCCGAAAATTGGTTACAAATTCCTATTGAATCAAGGACATTGAAATTATGAAAAAACTTTATAAGCACCAGACGACAGATATTTTTGCCTATGTATTAGAGGAACAAAGGGCACTCGTCATTGAAAATATTTTTGGTGAACAGCTAGAAATTCCTCTTTACTCAGTATTTTTCAAATATTTTCCAGCTGAAAAAGGCTTGAAAATCGTCGCAGTAGATGAAACACCTGCTGATGTCATTGACTTATTTTTCCAAGTTTTGAGAGATGTGACTGGTCTTGCATATCAGTACAGTATTGGTCAGGTTTTAACAGTTGAGTTAGAGGGGCAAGTCTTACATACAGAGACGGTGAGCCTTCAAAGCAAGACGAGAAAAACGCTACTTATTGCTACACGTAATGAGGGGAAAACAAGAGAATTTAAGGCAATGTTTAGCCAATTAGGTTATGATATTAAAAACCTCAATGATTTTCCTGAGCTACCCGAGGTAGCTGAAACTGGTATGACCTTTGAAGAGAATGCGAGATTAAAAGCTGAAACGATTTCTGAATTGACAGGTGAAATGGTTTTGGCTGATGATAGTGGTTTGATGGTTGATGTATTAGGTGGTCTGCCAGGTGTCTGGTCTGCTAGATTTGCTGGAGAGCATGCAACAGATGCAGCTAATAATGCCAAACTCTTGCATGAACTTGCAAGTACAGCTGTCTCACCCGAGAAACGGAAGGCAAAATTCCATACGACTTTAGTCGTTGCAGCACCAGGAAAATCATCTCTTGTCGTAGAAGGTGAGTGGCCTGGTTCAATTGCGACAATTCCTAGAGGAGATGACGGGTTTGGTTACGACCCCTTGTTTGTTGATGAAGAGACTGGTAGAACTGCCGCTCAGATGACACTTGAGCAAAAAAACAAAGTGTCTCATCGCGCCCGCGCTCTGCAAAATTTGCTGAAAGAATGGCCTGAATGGCTAAGACAATGAGGTTTTTATGATAATTGTTATGAGTGATTCCCATGGTGAATCAAAAATTGTTCAAGAAATAAAGACTAAATACCAAGATAAAGCAAGTGCTATTATCCATTGTGGTGACTCTGAATTGGATGCTACTGATAGCATTTGGGAAGGAATAACCGTTGTCAGAGGCAATTGCGATTTTGATGACGGATTCCCTGAAACAGCCGTATTAAATGCAGATAATGAAGCTATCTTTGTGACTCACGGTCATTTATTTGGTGTTAATTTTGGGTTGCAACGCTTGACAGATGCAGCTCGTGAGCACAATTGTGAGATAGCGTTATTTGGTCATCTCCATACACCGATTGCAACTATTGAAGAGGGTATCCTCTGCTTAAATCCAGGCAGTGTGTTACAACCGCGTGGACGATATAATATTAAAATGTATGCTATCATCGAGCCTACACAAGATACTTTCCGTATCAGTTACCTAGATAGAGAACATCAGCTTATACCTGATTTACAGTTTGAATTACCGAGGTCAAACAAATGATTGACAAAAACATCGAATGTTTCTTTATGAAACAAAGTGACACCTTTTTAAAACCAGCAAGTGAAGTTGCCGTTTTATTGGACGAGCACAACATCTCACATGCTAAAATTTTGTTGAGCCAATACAAGTATTCTAAAGTACCCGTTGTCAATGAAGAACATGAATTTGTTGGCATCCTAGGCTGGACAGATATTATTAACTTTGAAATGCAACATGATTTTTTCTACGAAAAATCAGATAGAACTCCTATTTCAGAAATCGTCAATAAAGATATTGATACGGTTCAAAAAGACTATGAATTGGAAGATATCCTACATTTATTAGTTGGCGAACCATTTTTACCAGTTTTGAAAGGCACAGAATTCTACGGCATTATTCCACGCCAAGAAATTCTCAAAGCCGTTAATGCATTTGCCCATACTTTTACGAAGGATTACCAGATTATTGAACGAACAAACGATTAAAGCCTTCATCGATAGTCGACAAAAGGCATCTGAGAACACAAAACTTGCTTATTTCTACGATTTACGAGCTTTTGTGACGTTTTTAGAAGGCAATGAACTAACTCAAACTCAGTTAAACCTTTATCAGCTTGAGTTACAAAGTCTTGCGAAATCTTCTCAACATCGAAAAATCACGAATATCAATACTTTTATGAAGTATCTTTATCAAAATGGTAAACTGGCTCATTTTTTTGAAATGCATATTGTGCCCTATCAACATCAGGAATTACAAGACAATGACCAAAGACAGCCAAAACTATTGGATGTCAGTCAGTACTACCTACAAGTTAAAAAACCAGGTGATTTAATTGCTTTACTTATTTTAGAGTTTGGTTTGAAACCATCAGAAATTCAAAGTTTAAAGTGGTCAGAATTTAATTGGGATTTTAAAATTTTAACCGTCGCTACGGGTGGTATCAAGCGTATTTTGCCTATTCGAGATAAATTTGCCAGATTGGTACGTCCGATAAAGAATGCTGATGAATTATTTTCTAAATCTCGACAATTTCTACACTATGAGCTCAAAAAAACAAGTACTTTAACCTCGGCAGAACTGCGAGAACAGTATATTCTACAGCGTGTTGCAGAAAGGGTCTCTATCTATGATTTAGCCAAAAATCTAGGATTGAAATCCATTCACTCCCTTGATAAATATTATAGATAAGAGAGTTTACATAAAATGAATTATGTGAAAAAAGAAATCAATATTAAAATCCACGATTTCGAAGGACCACTAGATTTATTATTACATCTGGTCAATCAATACAAGGTTGATATCTATGAAGTCCCTTTAGTCGAAGTCATTACACAGTACTTAGCCTATCTCGATGCTATGAAAGAAAAGGCGCTAGATTTAGCATCAGAATATCTTGTCATTGCGAGTCAGTTGGTCTTGATTAAGTCACGTCGACTTTTACCAACTGTTTCTGAAGCATTTGAAGAAGAAACAGTTGATTTGGAGCAAGAAATTTTGTCACAAATTGATGAATATCGAAAATATAAGGCGCTAAGTTTAGCATTAGCTGATAAGCATGATGATCGTGGTCAATTTTATTCGAAAAGTAAAACTGAGATTGCCGCAGAAGAGATTGCACTAGCTCATGATAAAAATGTATTAGACTTATACTTTGCCTTTTCTGCTGTTATCCAACGCAAGCAAGCTGAATTTCGGGATCATCACCATACGATTAATTCAGATGAATTTTCAGTTGAAGATAAAATAAAAGATATTTTATCCCTTTTTCAACATGAAAAGACGGTTAGCTTTACACAATTTTTCGAGCCCTCTCATTCTTTGGATGAAGTGGTAACTGTCTTCTTAGCCATGCTAGAATTGATAAAAAATCACGCCCTTAATTTTCAACAAGATGACACATTTGGCGATATTATCCTAACAAAAACAGAAAGCGAGGCCTTAATTGAATAAAACTGCTGAACTTGAAGCCTTGCTTTTTGTAACTGGCGAAGAGGGATTAAGTCTCAGGGACTTATCTGGCTTGTTAAATATCACGCCAAGCGCTATCACCCAACAAATTGAAAAGCTATCCCAGAAATATCAATCGGATGATGAGTCTGCTTTTACCATTATTGAAACAGCTGGTAAGTATCGCTTGGCAACAAAAGCTGCGCTTAATGCTTTATTGCAACACTATGCGAAAACGCCTATGAATCAATCACTCTCTAAAGCAGCACTGGAAGTGTTAGCGATTATTGCTTATAAACAACCACTGACGCGGATAGAAGTCGATGCGATTCGTGGTGTCAATTCGTCAGGGACAATGGCAACACTTCAAGCCTTTGACTTAATTGAAGTGATTGGTAAAAAAGAAGTGATTGGTAATCCTAACCTTTATGCAACAACTAACCATTTCTTGGATTATATCGGCATTAATACGCTAGAAGAATTGCCCGAAATAAACGAAGAATCACTTATGAATATTGATGATGTCGATATTTTCAACGAAAAGGAAATCACTACAAATGAGAATTAATAAATACTTGGCACACGCAGGTGTTGCTAGCCGTCGTAAAGCAGAAGAATTGATTAAAGCAGGTGATGTGACCGTCAATGGTGAGGTCATGACAGACTTGGCATATCAAGTTAAGTCTGGCGATACAGTTGAAGTCAAACAAACGCAAATCTATAAAGAAGAACCTGTTTATTATGTATTGAATAAGCCTCGTGGTGTGATTTCGTCTGTATCAGATGAGAAAGATCGCAAGACTGTTATGGACTTTTTCCGCCATATTCCAGAGCGGATTTATCCTGTTGGTCGTCTTGACTGGGATACAAGTGGTTTAATTCTAATGACAAATGATGGTGAATTTGCTAATTTGATGACTCACCCTCGTCATGAAATTGAAAAAGTCTACATTGCAAAAGTAGAGGGACAAGCCAATAAAGAAAATCTTCGTCCATTGACCCAAGGGGTTAAAATTGATGGTCGTAAAACAAAGCCTGCTGTTTATCAAATTATCAAACAAGATATTTCAACTAAAAAATCGGTTGTTCAGTTAACGATTCATGAAGGTCGTAATCATCAAGTTAAGAAAATGTTTGAAGCAGTTGGTCTACCAGTTCAAAAACTATCACGTGTGCAATATGGTACGCTTGACTTAACTGGTTTACAGCCAGGGGAATTCCGTCGTCTGTCTAAAAAAGAAGTGAGTCAGTTGGTCAATGCTGCTCGCGGATAATGTTTTACATATTTAAAGTTATGTAAAACGAACTTTTGAACAACTATTTCATAAAAATTTAATCAAAAGGCTTGCTAAACTGCAAGTCTTTTGATATAGTTAAGGTGTCTTCAGGGCGGGGGTCGTTTCCCCACTGGTGGTAAAGTCCATGAAGCTTGAGTATAGAACTCAGGCCCGAATCGGTGAAATTCCGATACCAACTGTTAAAGTCAGGATAAAGAGGAGACAAGAAAATTTACATGGTTAAAGGTATCTTTAAGGACTCAGATTTCTTTCTTTTAGCTAAATCTCCCTGTCACATTGTTATTGTTTAGCATCTTGTAGCTGTGATGAGTTATCACAGTTGTATGCCTTGTCGCAAAGACTAGTGCTAGAAAAAGTTTAACTCAAAAGATGTTAAAAGCAGTTTTTAAAGGTACCACCTGTGTCGTTTTCAAGTCTTCTAAATAAAATTTAGGAGGTGCCCCAAATGACAAACACAACTCGCACACGCAAACTGGTATTAATCGCCATGCTTGCCGCTATTTCTTTCATCTTGATGATTTTTCCGCAATTCCCGTTAATTCCGGCTGCAGACTTTCTCAAAGTTGAATTTTCAATTATTCCAATCTTAGTGGGTCTCTATCTTTTTGATTTACCTGCTGCCTTCTTGATTTTAATTTTACGCTCTGTGCTTAAATTATTATTGAATAATGAAGGGATTAATACTTGGATTGGTTTACCGCTTAATATCGTGGCAGTTGGGTCATTTCTCTTGATCTTTGCCATCTTCTTTAAGAAAGATAGCGGAACAAGAGCTTATGTTACAGGGAGCGTTTTAGCAACACTTGTCATGACAGCAGCTATGGTTGTTGCAAACTTCGTTTATGCGATACCACTGTATGCTAAGTTCGCACATTTTGACATCAATAAAATTTTTGGTGCCAGTAAATATCTAATGGCTATGGTAGTTCCTTTCAATTTATTAGAAGGTGCTATCTTCTCTGTTAGTTTTGCGATTATCTTTGTTGCTATCAAATCTATTTTAGAAAATATGTCTAAAAAAATAAAAGTAAGTCATTAAATAAAAAAACTTAAATAAAAATACTTGTCAAAGTGAAAAAACTCTGCTATAATTAAATAGTTGTGAAAACAACATGACCGAAGACAGTTGGTGACATTCGTCGTAAATCCAACCGAGGACATTTATTTATTAGTTGATAATGAATTTTTGTACTCTCTATGTCTATGGTTGACGTGGAGTTTTTTTACGTCATCAAATAATAGAGGAGGAAAAACAAACAATGAGTGAAGCTACAATCGCTAAAAAAGCTGAGTTAGTTGACGTTGTTGCCCAAAAATTTGCAGACGCATCTGGTATCGTCGTTGCAGATTCTCGTGGACTTACAGTTGGACAAGATACTGAATTGCGTAAACAATTACGTGAAGCTGGTGTTGAGTTCAAAGTCATCAAAAACTCAATCTTGCGTCGTGCTGCTGAAAAAGCTGGCTATGCTGACCTTACGGATCAATTCGTAGGACCATCTGCCATCGCATTTTCAAACGAAGACGCAATTGCTCCAGCGAAAATCTTATCAGATTTCGCTAAAACAGCTGATGCACTCGAAGTTAAGGCTGGTGTTATCGAAGGCAAAGTATCTTCAAAAGAAGAAATCGCTGCTATCGCATCACTACCAAGCCGCGAAGGGTTGCTTTCTATGCTCCTTTCAGTACTTCAAGCACCAGTACGCAATGTCGCATACGCTGTCAAAGCAGTTGCAGACAAAGCAGAAGAAGCAGCTTAATTTTCAAAATGACTTTGTTAAAGTATCAGTCGTGAACAAAAGTTCTACTCGTGATGCTTTGCCTCGTACTTTTGCAAATTTATCCTTGCTGATTTAAATGCGCGCAAGTCGCATCCTATCCTTGCATATTAAAATAAAAATTCTAAGGAGATTCCAACAATGGCATTGAACATTGAAAACATCGTTGCTGAACTTGAAACAGCAACTATTCTTGAACTTTCTGAGCTTGTAAAAGCAATCGAAGAAAAATTTGACGTATCTGCAGCAGCTCCCGTAGCTGTAGCAGGTCCTGGTGCAGCTGCAGCAGAAGAAAAAACTGAATTTGACGTTGAGTTGACTTCAGCAGGCGACAAAAAAGTTGCTACAATCAAAGCAGTTCGCGAAGCTACTGGTCTTGGACTTAAAGAAGCTAAAGATCTTGTTGACAGCGCTCCAGTTGTTATCAAAGAAGGTCTTCCAAAAGCTGAAGCTGAAGCAATCGTTGAAGCTATCGGCGCTGCTGGCGGTTCAGCAGGTCTTAAATAATCTTTTGATTGTAAAGAGATACTCTTCGGAGTATCTTTTTTTGATAAATTTATGCTTAATATTGGTCAATTCTGAAGAATTGACCTTTTTTTGTATAAGTTTTTTTAATGTTATTTTTCTATACCTTATGTAACACAACATATATATGTAATATATAAGGTTAAGATTTTTTATTATTTAAGTAAATTAATTTTTTAGTGTTTTTTATATTTATATATCTATCGTTTTATAAAATTTGTCTTGAAATATTTGGTAAAGATGGTATAATAATGGCTTGTGTGAAGATATTAGCCTGGCTAATAGATTATCTACTAAGGAGATACAAAATGGAACGTTTCATTTTAACTGAAAAAGAACAGCAAGTTTTTAAGCTATGCAGTTGTTTACTGAACAAAGATAGTGACGGTATGAGCTTTGAAAAAATCGTCAAAGAAATAGGGTTATCTAAAACGACAATCAATTATGCTATTTTAAAACTTAGACATGTGTTAAATCTAGTTATTGGAGAAGATGAGTACTTACTTTATAAAACAACTGATAAGTTGTATCTCGAAATCTATCAGTCACTTTCGTTTCAGATGTTGAAAAATGCTTATATTTCAGATAGCTTTTTTCTACATTTTTTCCAAGAGGTATATCATGAGCGTTTTTCTGGCTTGATGAAAGAAACTGATGCTAAATTTATGAGCTATGAGACGGGAAAGAAAGAGCTTGTCAAATGTAGGGAGTATATGAAACATTTTTCTCTTCAACTTTGCACTAAAAAGAAAGTTGAAAATATGATTTGTGGAGAAGAAAGACAAATTAGGTTTATGTTTTTCTGTATTATACTTTCTCAATTTCAGTGTAAATTCATCAACTTTTTTGAATCAGAAAATACACAATTAAATCTCTTTCTGGATAATATAGTTAAAGCCTTTCCTTTTATTTTTCAATCTTCTAAATTAAAAACAAAAATATTTTATCGCATTGCTTTAGATCGGATTAAAAAAGGACATCTATTACCAGAAGATATGACGTTTCCGAGCTATTTTGAATGTCCTGTCTTATCATTAGAGATATTTACACAAAAGGTAGAGATGTTATTTCTGGACTTAGATTTAACAGCGCAACAGAAAAAAACAGAAATTGAATTTTTATATTTTCTATTTTGTACCTTGATTTACCAACCGGCTTATACTTTGGAAGATATAGACTGCCAAGCCAGCGATTGTCCAATATTTATTAATACGATTGAAACAATCGGTGGCATAACGCTCACAGCAAAAGAAAAACGCTACATTTGCTACGCGCATAAACAATGCATTGTTTGGCACCAAATGTTTCATGTCTCGTTTTGTTTCCATCATTTGCTGACTGAACAGGAACGCTTTACGAAGAGAAACAGTAATTATATGTTGCTTTGGCACCAAATGGCATTAACCTTACAAGAGGTGCCAATTTATCGTGAAGCATTTAAAAAACATCCTAATATGCCTTTCTTTTTTCAACGCATTTTTAACGCTATTTCATTTTCAAGAGAGGTTCCTTGTAAAGTTTTCCTGTTGTGTTATTCACCTATTACGCAATCAATTGCAATGGAGAATTTGAAAAATAGGCAATTGACGATTAGGATTGAATTTGTCAATACAATTGAAAAAGCTGACATTGTGATCAGTGAATTAGATTTACCAAATCGAGAAATTTCACCTGATTATCTCTGCTTTGTTAATTCGCCGTTTGATCGTAGAGATTGGAAGAACATAGAGAACACGATTATTAAATGGCGTACTTCTGAATAGAGTATGCCACGAATAAATAACTAATTTTATCATCAAAAATAATCATAAAATAACACCATTAAGAAAAGGGTGTTATTTTTATTTTAGTTTCTAAATTTATACCTTACAACATAAATAAAAAAAGATAGAATGAAAATTGTTGATAGCACCTATTGCTATTAATCTACGTCATGTTTGATTGAGACAAACTGATTTCTTCCCCTCTATTTTGTTTCAAGAGGATCTGATGTAATGTTGAGTGCCTTCAAAAAGTTTATTTTTGAGGGCACTTAGTGTAATCTATATAACTTACTTTGGAAGTTATGTCACATTGAAATTAGCAAGAGAGATAGCTAGCGATCCTCCTTAAAGATTTCAACGGATTATTTTTGAAAGGAGGCGTGTTGTGAAGAAGAAAGTTGGTCTTTTGTTCTTATCCCTATTTGCCACAAATTTACTGAATGTAAATGCGCAAGCTGAAGAAACAGATGCTGTCATGAGTTTTGCTGAAAATCGCTAAACAGCCGGTCCAGTGATGCCTAAGAATCCATCTCTACCCTTTACAGATGAGGGTAAAAAAATTCCATTTACGATGGATGAAGTTGTCATTAACCAGGCGACAGATGATCAGCCTGTACTCGTTGGTACAGGGAGTCAAGGGCCGCTATCACTTGATCACATACCGACACATTTTGGTTTTGAACATGGTAAGCTAACTGATGGTCATCAGTTTTATTCGGGAGTCGGAAAAAAGAAGTTCTATGAACAAGAACTCTATCATGTGCAACTTACGGATAATCGTGATGGAGAACAGATAGGTTGGACATTGACTGCTCAATTGAGTGACCATTTCACTGCAAAGGAAGAAGCGTTTGATAAGTTGCGAGGGGCAACCATTCATATGTCGAAGCCGGAGATGAGAAATAGTTTAAATCTGGAACCTCAAAAAGTAGATACTTCAAACTATTCGGCTTATGAAGCAGAGCTGTTGCCAAATGTTTCAGCAACCATTGCCGAAACGACTGGTAAGGAGGTCTTGCGTGGTAAGGGAGTTAGTACGTTGGTTTGGCGTACAGAAGACGTTAAAATCGGTGTTCCTGGTGGGATAGGACAGGCTAGGGAATACAACACGACGATCATCTGGACTTTAACTGCAAAATCGGAGAAATAGGGTGTGCAGCGTTATACGCGGTATCAACCTGAGTAAGGAGAAAAAATGAAAAAAGTAACTTTATTGTGTGTAGTGGCGTTAGGGACGATTGCTTTAGCAAGTGCATCGAATGTAAATGCGGCACAAGTTGGTGGCTCGCAAACAACAGATGGCATCATCAAGATGAAACCAGGTGGTGATGCTGATATTTTACCAAAAGATCCAGGTAAAGAGGACGATACAAAAATTGATCCAAAAGACTATCCAGACCCGGTACCATTACCAGGCGATCCAGATGCGAATCACGTTGTAAAAGAAGGTGTTTTGGCATTCACAAAGAATCCAAAAGTTTTCAACTTTGGTACACAAGATGTTTCAGCTAAAATTCAAGCACAGAAAACTTATACTGTGAAAGCACTTAATCAAGATATTGATGCAGCCAAAACGCCATTTTCAGGTGGTATTCAAACCCTGCAAGTGTATGATGGACGTCCTGCAGGTTCAAATCTTGATAACTGGCAAGTTGCCGTCAAAGCAACAACGTTTACAGATGCTACATCTAAAAAAACTTTAGACGGTGCAACAATTCATATCAAAGGTGCTGGTACTTATACCCGTGATAAAGCTGCCGACTTAACAGTTGCTCCAAATCTTGATATTGTAACTGATAATATAACAACTTCAACTGTATTTGGTGTTGTACAAGGTAAACAAGCAAAAGAGCATAGCGATTTGACTTGGAAAGCAGAAGATGTTGAGCTTGAAATGGCGGGTAGCCAAGCTAAAGTTGGTACATTTGAATCTATCGTTACTTGGACTTTAACAGACGCTGCTTACAAATAAACTGCTGATACTTGATGATTAGTTAAGAGGGAACTAATGCTAAATAAAATGAAAAAAATGATGATTTTTTGGGGTATTGTACTTACTTTACTTTGCCCCTATGTGCCGGTCGAGGCTGAGTCAGTACCTTCTCAAGGGTATTCCATTGCTAAGTTGGAAGCAGGTAAAGAGGTAGAGGAATCTTCAATCTTTAATTTGCTAATGACACCAGGTGAAAAACGGACGATTAAAGTTGCAGTTAGAAATGATAGTGATCAACCGATCACTGTAAGCGATGATATTTTCACGACCTATACCAATGCTAACGGTGAAGTTGAATATACCTCACAAGCTGAGCATTACGATGAGAGTATGCAAATCAAGCTAAGCGATATTGCCAAGGTTCGTGCAAGTGATCTTAAAGTTGAAGTGCCCGGAAAGTCACAAAAAATTGTGTTAGCTGATATTGAGTTACCACAAGATATTGGTGATGGCGCTTTACTGGGGTCTTGGTACTTTGATAAAGAAGGTCAAGTTGATGAAAATGCAAGTAGCAAAGGCACGAGCATCAAAAATAAGATTAATTATGCCATTGCTTTAAAAATAACGGTAAATCAAGAAGTGGCTAAACCCGAAATGACACTGACGAGTGCATCTATTGGTCTTTCAAATTACCGAAAAGCATTCTTTGCGCACTTACAAAATCCACTACCAGCATTGATGACAAACATCGACTACGAAGGTTATGTAACGAAGCAAGGGGAAACAAAGGCTCTTTATCAAAACGAACTCCAAAAACGTAAAATGGCTCCTCAGTCATCTTACCAATTTCCAGTTTTTCTAAAGGACGGGGAATTCAAAGCAGGCAACTACACCTATCATTTGAAAGCAACGACGACTGATCCTAAGTGGGAGAAAAAAACTTGGGAATGGACTAAAGATTTTACAGTCAAGGCAGATGATGCTAAGAAATTTAATCAGCAAGCAATCAATGATGCAACAGCGAAGTCAAATTGGACTTTGTGGTTGATTTTATCTAGTATCTTTATCTTATTAATCATCATAATTTTCTTTTTCCTTCTATTGAAACGCAAGAAGCGACAAAAGGAAGTAGCAGCAGAACTTTTAATACAAAAGAGAATGTTAGAACAATTACTAGCGATGGCTGATGACTAAGAATCGCTAGCAAAAATTCAAAAATAAGGCATCTCTAAGTAATGTAAATAGAGGTGCCTTATTCTAAAACAGACAACTCTGGATAGGAAGGAGTGACGTGATTGATTAAAAAATTCACGATGTTGATAGTCGCAATCTTGTTTTGTAGTCAGATTAGTTTATTGTCTGTATCTGCAGACACTGCATCAACATTTATTTTAGAGTCAAGTGGTCAAGTCAAAAGCTCAGATCCACCTAGACAAAGTGACGTTAAGTCAATTTTTTAGAGTAACAAACGTAGAATTTTAATCTATTTATTTTAAGCACTTACCTTTTCAAATTGATTAGGTGTAAGATACCCTAAACTTTGATGGATTCGTTTTGAATTATAA
>NZ_JACBNY010000010.1 GCF_013449735.1 Pseudolactococcus laudensis | reverse complement strand
AGCGGAATATGCTTGGCACCGACCATATCTCACAGGGGGCAACCCCCAACTACTTCCGGCGTAATGAGACTTAACTGCTGTGTTCGACATGGGAACAGGTGTATCTCTCATGCAATAAGCACCAAACATTTTTTGAAAAAATAAATTTTCAAATGGGCACAAGTGGACTCGAACCACCGACCTCACGCTTATCAGGCGTGCGCTCTAACCAGCTGAGCTATGCGCCCTAATCTGTATATATTAGGATCCATTTTTTGCAATAAAAAAATGGTAAAGCGGGTGACGAGAATCGAACTCGCGTAGTTAGCTTGGAAGGCTAAGGTTCTACCATTAAACTACACCCGCAGAGATTCATTATGGTTAACCATAATATGGCGCGAGACGGAATCGAACCGCCGACACATGGAGCTTCAATCCATTGCTCTACCAACTGAGCTACCGAGCCAAATACTTTTTAAGTTAGTTATAAAATACTGAATAAGTATTTTATACGGTCCCGACGGGAATTGAACCCGCGATCTTCGCCGTGACAGGGCGACGTGATAACCGCTACACTACGGGACCTACTGATTTTAAAATTGCGGGAGCAGGATTTGAACCTACGACCTTCGGGTTATGAGCCCGACGAGCTACCGAGCTGCTCCATCCCGCGATAATTTTATATTAGGAACTCATCGTTCCTAAAGGAGGATTAGGGATTCGAACCCTAGCACGCTTTTACACGCCTGACGGTTTTCAAGACCGTTCCCTTCAGCCAGACTTGGGTAATCCTCCATAAAAAATAGTCCGTACGGGATTCGAACCCGTGATACCGCCGTGAAAAGGCGGTGTCTTAACCCCTTGACCAACGGACCAGGGTTTGAACTGTTTGAGATGTCTCAATCAGCAACAAAAATAATTATATCGTATTAATTCTATTCCGTCAAGCTTTTTTTCAAAAAAAATTGAAAAATTTTATAATTGATTTTAAAACTTGACGTCAAGTACCCTTTTTATAAAGCCCAGTGAGTCATACCACCATTGTTAAAAAGATAGATTGCTCCCTCAATTTGCGCGTTCAAATCGCCATCATATCCTGGATAAGTAGGGGCTAATTGGAACAAACCATAGTAACCAAGAGAATTTTTAATTGTGGCAATCCAACCGCTTTCTCTTGAAATAATATAATCCCATTGACTAGCATCCACACCTGTACGCGTTTGAAGTTGCGTTAATACATAGGTACGTTCTTCATCCGATAACCCACCAGCAGCAACTTTATTTCCGTTATTAACAGAAACACCTTGTGCTTCAACATCATTCTCAGTATCTAAAAGTTCTTTTGTTTCTTCTTTAACAACATAAGATTTTGAAAATGCTAATACTTGACCGACAGAAATCGCTTCTGAAGAAGTTAAATCATTTTGCTGCATAATAGATGCCATGCTAACTTGGAATTGACTAGCAATCGCACTTAGTGAATCCCCTGCTTTAACAGTATAGCTAATTAGATCACCTGTTTCATCCGGCTTTACCGGCGCAACTTGCTCAGCATGGTCTAAACTGGACACTGCTGGTTTATGACTAACCTGAGTTGTCACAGCTGCAATATTATTTTGTGTTATTTTCTCTGTTTCAGAATTCGTTGTATCAGCCTGAGTACTACTCTCATTTCCTAATACAAGAAAAACAGAAATGCCAAATGTTAATCCTAGCATCCCAATAAGACTTAAAATTGTAAAAATTATTTTATGTGACGTTTTAAACCCATTTTTTTTATATTTTCGCATATTACTTAATTTTAACACAATACTTAAATAAAAAAAGCCTTGTCACAGACTTTTTATCTATTTGTCATACTTTTGTAACTTTACGGTTTACCTTTTGATTTCGCAACTTCATTCAAACTCTGGGCCAATAGATTGAGATAGTCAATCGCAACATCTTGTTTACCAGCAAAGTGAATCTTATCTGCCCAAAGAAGATTTTCTTGAGGCTCAATATAGCTTGCCCAATCTGCCACTACTATCCATTTATATTTATTTGGAAGTGATTTTAAATAAGTATTAAACTCATTTAAAACTACTTTATTTTTTCCATTATAAGGCGTGACAAAGACTAATCTCGTCCCTTTAGGTGCATTATCAATAATTTTTTGAACATCAGCAGTCATGTCACTCGTTACATTTGCACCAGCTGAAATAATCACATATTTTCCTATTGTCCCAGCTTTTACACGTTTTTCAAAGGAATTAAGAATACTATCATAGTTCAAACCAACCTGTGCATCCACATCCGCATCAGGTAAAATAGTCGCTAAATAAGGTACCACACCAACCATCACTGAATCACCCAAAACAGTTTGAGAACTGTTTAGAATTTTATCTGAGATAGATGTGCTTTGTTTCAATCGCATATCTGTACTAGTATTAAATCCAGCATCAGGGTTATACCAACTCGTATTCGCGTTTATATTATTACCTACATCATATAAATTCTGTCCCAATTGTCCTTTTTGGTCCAAAGATACCATCGCTTCGCTAATCGCTGCCTCATGAAGACTTCTCTCAGTTTTGGAAAGCGTAGGCGCAGTCAGCATCACACCAACCCCCACCAAAACTACCACACCCAAGCCACCATAAAACGGCTTACTCATCATCCATTTCGCTGGTTGTTTACCATGGAAATAAGGTTCAACACCATAATAGACTGCAGCTGAGGCTGTAAATGAAACGATAAAACTCAAGACACCCGCCAAGAAAACTTGTGATACAAAATGAGAAATGACTAGCCAAACCGGCCAATGAAAAAGATAAATACTATATGAAGTATCCGCAAGTACCGTCAAAATTTTAGGTTCTGGACTAGTTGTACGTTCATGCAAAATTCTAAATTGAACAATCAAAATTGCAGTTAAAACGCTCGTTAAAATCAAATTGGTTCGAATTGTCCAGATACTTTCAAATTTCCCAAATATACTTAATAGTAATAAAATCAGGATTGGGACACCAGACCAAAGCAATATTTTTTTAACCGGATAGTTCGAAAACTGTGCTCTCTGTTTATCGCTAATCCGAACACCAACTATTGTAGCAATAATTGCCCCGATAAAAAAGGGATAAGCATGACTCGCAAAAGCAAAATAGCTATAGCTTAAATATTTAGGGTCAAAAGTCACTTCAAGGTAAATAATAGATGCTATACTCGCTAGTACAGCAAGTACAAACACAATAAAACGCGTTTGCCCTAATAACTTTTTACCTGTATAGCCTTGTTTTTTTAACCAAAAAACCAAAATAAACAGCAAAGCACCCCAAATCAGATAAAAAAGAAATTCCAAAGATAGCGTCCAGGTATGGATATATAACTGTGGTGTTTGCTGTGCTTCATATGATAAACCTGACTGTATTTCAAACCGATTCGTCACAAAACCAATGGCAGCAGCCACTTGCTTAGCTAGGTTAGCCCGAAAATCAGACGGCAATAATAACGTAAAAGGTAATGTCGTTACAATCATGATGACCAATGGTGGAAAAATTCTGATAAAACGACGTTTATAGTAGGTCAATAATGTAAAACTACCAGACTTTTCAAGCTCGATAAAAAAGAGAGAGGTAATCAGATATCCCGAAAATACAAAGAAAATATCAACACCGATAAAGCCACCTGGGAAAGACTTAACGAAAAAATGATAGCCTAGAACAGTCACCAGACCCAAAATTCGAATTAGGGAAAACCATTTAATTTTCATTTAACAAGCTCTCCCATCTTAAAATCACCTGTAATAGGCGTACCTACAATTGGTGTATAGGTTCCTTTACCATCCGGTAAACCATTTTTCCACGACCCTTCATAGCTCGCACCATTGGCAAAATGCATCTTGCCTTGCCAAATGCCAGCAAACCGCCAAGCTCCTTCAAAGGAAAAAATGCTACCATTAAAAGAATATTGACCTGCTGCTTGATGAACGACTGACTTGTCCGCTAAGGTAATCGTTACTTTGCCATCTTTTTCAGTCACAGTATAAGCATTGTTTTTAGTATAGGTCAAAGATCCAATCATTCTACCTGCCTTAAATTGTGCTTTCAATGCGTTACCTGAACTATCAGTAATCGTCGCATCACCAAAGAAACGACCATTCTTCATCCCACCTTGATAGGTAAATTTTTGGTCCAATGACTTTTCAGACACTTGACGCGTTAGACTAAAATCTCCTAGAGCATAAATTTGAGCAATGACAATGACGAAAAGGCTGACAAATATTGCCAGCGTTAATTTTTTTATTTTAATTTTAGGTGTTGTTTGAGTCGGTATTGCTGCCTCAACATCATTTTGTGTCAAAGACTCTTCGGAGAATCCAGAAGTGTCAGTGTCAGAAGTGACTGAATCAACCTTCAGCGTCTCTTCTTGCTCAAAACGACGTTTGGCTTCAAGTTCTGCCAATTTTTCCTTGAATGTTTGAGCCAATTTATGCTTCTTCCCTCAGTTTATTAACTAATATTATATCATAAATCACAAAAAATCAGGCGACTAGGCCTGATTTTCATTAATTATCTTGATTTTCAATTTTGTTTAAATCATCATCCAAATTATCAACTTTTGGTTCATTAACTGCTTTTAAAGTTTGTTCAAAATCTGCTGGTTCAACACTTTCAGACTCTGTAACATTATCAGCAGGCATTTGACCTGTTTCAAATAAAGATTTAATTTGACGTGCATCCAAAGTTTCATGTTCAAGCAGGGCAAGTGCAATTGCCTTGTGTTGTTCACGATGACTTTCAATGATTTGACGAGCAGTTTCATGCGCTTCATTAATGATGCTACGCACTTCTTCATCAATCGCTTGTGCCGTATATTCACTGTAGCCTTTAGTTTGACCATAATCACGACCAATAAAGACAGCTTGAGAATTACCTTCAAGTGTCACAGTACCGAGTCGTTCAGACATACCATACTGTGTGACCATACCACGCGCAAGTTGAGTAGCTTGTTCAAAGTCATTTGAGGCACCAGTTGTAATGGCATTGAAAATGATTTCTTCTGCAGTTCGACCACCCATAAGACCTGCCAGACGTTCTTGCATATCTTCTTTAGAAAGTAAGAATTGGTCTTCTTTTGGTAAAGAAATCATATAACCACCAGCACGACCACGTGGTACGATAGTTACCTTATGAACGAAACTAGCATTTGAAAGAACAAGACCAACAATTGTGTGTCCCGCTTCGTGGTAAGCCACCATTTCACGTTCACGCTCAGAAATTCGTTTGTCTTTCTTAGCTGGGCCTGCAATCACGCGGTCTTCTGCCTCATCAATATCAGAGGCATCAATCACAGACTTGTTACGTCTTGCAGCAACGAGCGCTGCTTCATTAAGAACATTTTCCAAATCCGCACCAACGAAACCTGGTGTTTGTTGGGCAACAACTTTTAAATCAACGTCAGCAGCCAAAGGTTTATTTTTAGCATGGACTTTCAGTACCGCTTCACGACCTTTAACATCTGGTGCTCCAACGAGCACTTTACGGTCAAAACGACCTGGACGTAACAAGGCTGGATCGAGCACATCAGAACGGTTAGTTGCTGCAATGACAATTACAGCATCGTTACTTTCGTTAAACCCATCCATTTCGACTAGGAGTTGGTTAAGGGTTTGTTCCCGTTCATCATTACCACCGCCCATGCCGGCACCACGTTGGCGACCGACAGCATCAATCTCATCGATAAAGACGATAGCTGGGGCGTTCTTTTTAGCATTTTCAAAAAGGTCACGGACACGTGAGGCACCGACACCGACAAACATTTCCACAAAGTCTGAACCAGATATTGAGAAAAACGGTACCGCAGCTTCACCAGCAACAGCTTTGGCAAGCAAAGTTTTACCAGTTCCTGGAGGGCCTTCAAGAAGGACACCAGCTGGAATACGCGCGCCTAAATCATGATATTTTTTAGGATTTTTCAGGAAATCAACAACTTCGACAAGTTCTTGTTTTTCTTCATCAGCACCTGCAACGTCAGCGAAACGGACTTTAACCGTTTTCTTGTCTTGCTCTTTAGCACGTGATTTACCGAAACTCATCGGATTACCACCGCCATTAGCACCGCCACCTCGCATGCCGCCCATCATCATGTAAAGGAAACCAATCATGAGTAGAAGAGGTAACCAAGACCCTAGAAGAGTTAACCAAACACCATTAGACGCTTCTGGTTTGACAGAAACTTTAACTTTTTCTTTGTCTGCAATTTTTTGCAGTTCACTAATGGTAGTGTCTGTAGGTAAAATTAAACTTGTAAATTTCTTAACTTCAATAGGCTTATTAGCAATCAAAGAAAAGTTTGTTTTTGCCTTTACTTTTTCAGCTTTTTTATATTCCCCACTCACTGAAATCAATGATGCAGAAGGCTGATAAGAAAATTCTTTTATATCACCAGCTTCTAGTTTTTTAACTAGTGTTGTGTAACTAATTTTGTCAACCGTTTCAGTACCAACACCCTTGACGAAATATTGGAAACCGACAACCGCAACGATTACCATAATTACCCATAAGAAAGAGTTTTTTATGAAACCACTGTTTTTATTTTTATTATTCATAGAATCCTTGTCTAAATTTTGTTTTATATCAGATATTATGACAAATTTTTCCAAAAATGTCTATTATTAACGTCAGGTTTGGTCAATATCAGCCTTAAGGCTGATATAAACTTTTTTTGAAATAGCTATCCCACTAAATGCTTTATTTTATCCCTCAGTTTTTATAAATCTCTTCTTTAAGAATACCAATGTAAGGAAGATTACGATAGTGTTCATCATAATCTAGACCAAAACCAACCAAAAACTCATTGGGTAGAGTAAAGCCAACATAATCTGCTTCAATATCAACAACACGTCCTTCAGGTTTATCCACCAATGTGACGATTTTAACCGAATTCGCTTTACGATATAACAACAACTCTTTTAAATATAAAAGTGTCCGTCCAGTGTCAATAATATCTTCAACAATCACGATGTCACGACCTTCAACTGATGTATCCAGATCTTTGATCATCTTCACTTCACCAGATGATGACGTACCACCATGATAGCTTGATACAACCATGAAATCCATCTCAATATGTGCATCAATTCGTTTTGTTAATTCCGCGAAAAAGGGTACTGAACCTTTTAAAATTGCTACCATCAATGGATTTTTATCTGCATATACTGTTGTTAAAATTTGACCCAATTCCTGTGATTTTGCACAAATTTCTTCTTCGGTCACTAAAACTTTTTCAATCGTTTTTTCTAACATTCTATCTTCTTATCTCTTTTCCCTATAATAAAGTGTTCTTTTCATTTTATCATGTTTCAATGATTTACTCAAATCTGCAATCACAACATCTAACACGCCATAAACGACATCCCCTACGACGATTAAAGGATTTCCGCGTTTTTTAAGCGCAACTTTATTGTCAATGAAATAACGACGAAGTTTTTTATCAATACCATTAACCTGAATGCGGTCACCTGGCTGACGCTTTCTAATCACAATCTGTCCCGTAGCTGGCAAATCAATCTGTTGAAAATCTCCAGTAGGATATGGTGTTAAAGCCGTCTCAAACTCTGTTGCCTTTGATCTTTCTTCAATATAAAAATGGTAGCGATCTTTGATAAAGTTGTAATCATTCGAAATGGCATGGAAATATTGCCCTTCACGCCTGATAATATGTAACAATTCATCAAACTGAGCTTTTGAAACCTCCAAAGCTGGAAATTTAGCAATATAGTCCTGTAAAATAAAGTATTGTAAATTTTCAATTTCTCGTGAAAACTCAATCAAATCTATTTTTTCAGCAGCTGCATAAGCGCGAGCGCTATAAGCAACAATTGCCATCGCCTTTTGAATCTCGTCTGTTAAACCAGCTAAATTTTCTGAAAACCGTGGATTTTCTTTTTCAAATGCTGGTAAATAAAGATTACGCACCCGATTTCTCAAATAATCATTCTCTGCATTAGAGGCATCTTCAAAATAATCGGTAGCATCGAATTCAGACTTCTCAAAATCTAACAGAGGCCGAATCAGAGATAAACCTTGTCGTTCTTCTCCAAATGTTTGAACCGCCTCCATACCTGTTAAGTGACGTAGTCTAGAACCTCTTATTTGACGAATTAAGAAATTTTCCGTCAAATCATCCTTATGATGCGCTGTCACTAATGCCGTCAAATGGTGTTTTTCCATGATCTTCTCAAAAAAATCATAACGGAAATCACGTGCCTTTTCTTCAGAAAAAGACCCCACATAATTTGCTATATAAAAAGGAATCCCCAAATCAGTCATTTTTTCCTGTAAGGCTTTTGCTTCATAATCAGAGACTGCTCGTTGTTGATGATTAATATGCGCAACAGATAAAGATATGTTAAGTAAGTCTCTAGCTTCGTAAAGCCAATTAAAAAGTGTCATTGAATCTAAGCCACCTGATAAGGCAACTAAAACTTCTTGATGTTGATCAAAATAATGCGCCTCATCAACTATTTTTATAAATTTCTCGTAAGGGGTCATTTCATTACCTCATATATGGCTTGGGAAATATTTGCAAGCTCTTCATTATCAGCATCGTTGTTTGTTTCTATCACTAAGATATATGGCTCTGACGTAAAAATCAAAGCAGCATCATGATTAAATTCGTCCGCTGTACCAATTTTGTGAGCTACTTGAATCGATTTGGGTAGTTTAGCAGGAATTCGTTCTGCATCATAATCAGTACCAATCATAGCGTTATAGCCCGCCCCACCTTCGTGATAAAGTGCTTCAAGCACTCGACCAACCATTTCAGACGATGCTTCGCGCTCTATTGGATTCCATGGTTCGCCTGCTATTTTTGCAATCTCAGACTGGTAGCTTTCTGAAAATCTACCAGTTTCATAGTAGGCTAGCATATTACTTGCCACATTATCGGAATCTTTAGCAGTACGGTTAATCAAGTCCAATACACTATAGGATTGATAATCATGTGTCTTAGGTAGAAATCCAGTTCCCTCTGTTTTAAAGGCACCTTGCCAACCATTGACTAATTCATTATAGGCTAGACTATCTCCAAGGCTAGCATTACCTGCATTAATCTGTTTTTGTGTCCAATAAAGAATTGGAATTTTACTCAAACTAGCTGAGTACATTTTTTTTGTTTGATTGACACCTACTGTAAAATCACTGTCAAGTTGCTTGACGTAAATCGAATAGCCACTTTGCTGATATTTTTCATTTAATAAACTCTGAACCCTATCCAGCTTTGGATTTTTAAAAGTTCCTATTTTACTATCTATCCAACCAGTTTTACCACCTTCAAAAGTTACTTGGTAATATGTTCCCCAATTCGTCGTTGCCTTTTTGGTCGCATAGACTTTGCTCCCTTTCGTCAACTTGCTGTAAATCTGATTGTCGAAAGTTGTCAAGGGTGTGTAAAGAATATCTGCATCTTGTATCACATAAAATGCTTGACTGATCTCTTCTGTCGTTAGAACAATATCAGAGCCAATCTCGTTTTTATTATTCGAAACAAAAGTACCATCTGATAATTTAATTGATTGCCCCTCTAAACCACTCAATACCAGCTGTGTTTTAGCGGGTATTTTCTTAGCCTTAGTGTGTAACTCTGCATCTGTATAGCTCTGTACTTCTGTCAAGGTGACAGCTCTTTTAGGCAACTCTGACCATTTAGATGACTTAGCATTATCCGATAGTAGTCTTGGCGTATAAGTTTGCGAGCTAACAATATCAGTTTTCTCTGGAAACGTTAAAAAGGCTGGTAGGACCATTGCCGCAAAAACCAGCCATTGTAACGGAAGATAATTTTTTTTATTTTTTACCATTTCTTGCATTGTCTAAAACCTTATCAATCATCTGATTAGCCTGTGTTAAATCCGTGTGTCTGAGATGTTGTAAATGAATAAACATTGGATTACCTCCATGTAGAAATTCATACACACGTTGTCGCTGACCAAAACTCTCACTCGTAATATCCCAAGCAAGATTTAGCAAAAGCATCCGCTCCTCTGCAATCATTAAATCACTAGTTAAAGCAGATTTTAGCATCTTTGCTATGTCTGGATTGCTAAAACTACGAAAATCAGGAACACCGACTGCCGAACCCGCAGAAAACTCAGCAATCACTCGCAAAGCCTCATCATAATAAGTTGTCAACTTAGCACGAACTGCCAAGAGGGTTTGCATATTAGGTGTAAATACACCATTTTGCATTTTACCTGTAACCTCACTTGCAATGATACAAGACCGAATCATCTCTAAGTTAACAGATAATTCTCCCAATTTTTCTTGAACACGCTGAAAGTCAAATAAGCCTAGCTGATGCGCAAGTCGAACAGCAATCCCTGTCACAAACTCTAACTTAATAAACCCACGTACCTCATCTTGATGTGCTGTATGATTAAATAAACCACTTACTTCAAAGAAAGCGTTAGATTGTTCAACGTCGCCACAAACGAATAAGGCATCATTGGGTACAAAAACATCATCAAAAAGAAGGAAGGCATCCATCTCATCAAAAGCTTGAGACAATGGATAATCAGCTAGTGATTGATCTGATTTCAACGTTGGTTTTCGGCAGATGACTTTAACACCAGATGTTGCGATAGGAAGTGCAAATGCTAAAGCAAATTTTTTGTCTTCAGGCTTTAAATCTGGAAGGTTGAAAATGAGTAGTTCATCCGCTAGCGGTGCTAAGGTATTAACTTGTTTAGCTCCCCGAATGATTACGCCATCTTCTCGTGTTTCTTTAATCCAAACACCAGCAAATTCCTGTCCTTCATTCAAGAGTTGTGATAAAGTTTTTTGACGATTTAGTTGTGGATTTTGAATAGCATGGCTGACAAAGATATCATCATATTTGACATGATTGGCCCAATTTTTCGCATTGAACGCAAAGTCTATTTTACCTTGCGTTCCTAAATCGTCCGCATAGTTGCCTAAAACAGCAACACCAGCGTTAATGAAATCTGGCGTCCGACCCAACATACCATATGATTCTCTTGCAACCTCTTCATAAATTTGACGTTTCTTAGCTAAATCTTTAACCGATTTAGGAGCTAAAAACATCAATGAAGATTCAATACCATTGTTAAAAAAAGTGTGGTTTTTATTTTCCTTTTGCAAATCATAATAACGCTGAATAACTTCTAATGTTCTTGAAAATACAGGCTCACTTGCCATATCAATAACACGATGACCATTAAGATAAACCTCACGTCCATCATTGAGTTGCCCATTTTTAGTCGTCATTGATTGATCCCCCTTTGATTTTGAAGTCGCAATACTTGTAGCATTTTCCCAGTTCTAGCAAGTATTTTGTCATATTTTTCTCTGAAATCTTCTTGTGTTAATGTTAAATCAATTTTACCGTCGTTTTGAATCTCTTTTACAGCGATTGTTACGGCATCATTTTTTTGAATTCTTTCACCTTTGGGAACATCAGACCATCTTAATAAGCCTGTCAAAAAAAGTGTGTCAGACACATCTTCAAAAAACGTACGTTCCTCTGACGATAATTCCGAGGCCAAAAATGTGATGAATATACCGAAACGAGAAATAGATTTAACTCGACCAATCATTTTATTTTTGTAACCCCACCATCTGATAATTCTGGAATTAAAAATACTTTTTCACCATCTTTTGAATAATATCTCAAACGTGCATATTTTTCAATGAAGATAGGATCTTTAAGTTTAGCAATATCAGCTTTTTCAATCGCTAACTGTTTGTCCAAAACTACTGATTTTTCTTCATATTTTGCTTTTAATTCTAATCGACTTTGTAATGTTTGATATGATTTAACAAGATTAATTGTCGGCAAAACCATAACTAAAATGACAGCTACCAAAATTAAACCTAAATAACGGCGTTTTGGTACCTGTTTATTTGTTTGTTGCATTTGATTTAATTGTTGCGTTGTAAACTCATTATTTAACCGGACAATTTTCTTTTGTTTTGCCATGATATACCTCTATCCTACAGATAACTTTTACATCGTCTAGTTAGCCTGTAGTCACACACTTTGATTGTTTTAAACTTCCTGATGTTCTACACTTAAACCTAAAAATTTAAGGATTTACACGGGTTTCTGACAAGATTTCATACATCTTATCCGCATCTTCTTTTTTAGTTGAATCTTTTATATCAAGAACTCTGACCTCTAAAATTTTATTACCAAAAGTAATAGTCAAGACATCTTGATATTTTACATCTGATGAACTTTTAGCCAGAATACCATTTAATTTAATCCGCCCTTTATCGGCAACTTCTTTAGCCACTGTTCGACGTTTAATAATTCGTGAAACTTTTAAATATTTGTCTAATCTCATAGCACTTATTATATCATAAAACCAGTATTCTTGTACATATCTTGAATAGTCAATGACTGACATTTTACTTTTAAAAAGTAATAATTTCGCTTTTTTCGATTTTATAATTATGTCTCATTTTTTTGTATAAGATTTCTTAAAAGTGTTCAAATGTGATATAATTAAACACAAGATGTAATTTTAATAACAATTGAAATTGGTATTTTTTAGCTAGAATATTAATTAAACTGCCTTTTGATATCATTTTAAAATAACTTATCATCTAAATATTACACCTCAAAAAAAAGGGAAATATGAAAAATATACTCACACTATTTATTGTAATGGTAAGTTTTTTTGCCACTAAAACCGCTGCTGACGAAGTCGACTTCACTGTCACACCCATTCTAGAGGGTAATCAGACGGTGGTAAACCAAATCATTTCTGCAAAATATCATGCACAGCAATCATTAGGTTTTAACCTACAAAATGACACCGACGATACGATTAACATTAACATCAAAACTGCAATTCCAGACCTTGATAGTAAGGGCAATCAAATTTTTTCTGATTGCAATACTTTTTTAAAGGCACCTGAAACAATTACGTTGCCCCCAAGAGGTAGTCAAGACATTACGATTGATTATAAACCCGAAGCCTTCAAAAAAGATTTTGATGGTGAGATTGCAAATGCCGTTCTTTTTTGTCAGGGTGATAAAAGTGTTAACTACATCGTAAATGTTCGAAAAAACGATAATAAAGATACTGAGAACATCATCGTTGAAAAATCCGAGGCCACAACACTTAACCAAAAAAGCTTTATTCGAATTCTACTTAAAAATGATAGCAATGCTTGGTTAAATAATGTTTTAATTGATAGTCATATTTTAGACCAAGCAACTAAGCAATCTGAGTCTCATCAATTTAGTCGCATTGCTCCTAATAGTAAAATTGAAATTTTGATTCCTATTTCTGAGAAGTTTAAAGCAGGAACATACTTAACCATGACTTCCGTACAAACTGCAAGTCGGACATGGCAGCTCAAAAGTCAGTTTAAACTCTCAACTTCAAAGATTAATTTGCTGAATGGTAAAGAGCAGCCTATCCATAAAGGAAAACATTCAAAAACCTTTTACTATGTGAGTGTTTTATTTGTCTTACTAATCCTGACAATCATCTTCCAATTTCGTTTTATTCAAAAGCACAATCGGATATAATATACGACGCATCATCACCACAACCATTGGCACCAGATGGTTGTTTTTTTGCGGTTATTTTGTTAGAATGTAGTGAAAATGTTTCATCGTGATGGAGGTGTCAATGTACGAGTTAGGTGATTTTGTTGAAATGAAAAAACCACACGCTTGTGTCGTCAAATCAACAGGAAAAAAAGCTAATCACTGGGAAATTGTGAGATTGGGCGCTGACATTAAGATTCGTTGTACCAATTGTGACCACATCGTCTTGATGCCACGCAATGATTTTAATAAAAAAATAAAAAAAATACTGGACTAAGAAAGGAGATTGGGCTGTTATTTTCATCACTGACAGCTCAACATCTAAATTATGGCTTTAACAGCAGGCATCGTTGGTTTACCAAACGTTGGGAAATCAACTCTTTTTAATGCAATTACACAAGCAGGAGCAGAAGCAGCCAACTATCCTTTTGCAACGATTGACCCTAATGTCGGGACGGTAGAAGTTCCTGATGAGCGTCTCAATAAGATTACTGAACTCATCAAACCTAAAAAAACAATACCAACAACATTTGAATTTACAGATATCGCAGGTATTGTCAAAGGTGCCTCTAAGGGCGAAGGCCTCGGTAACAAATTTTTGGCCAACATTCGTGAAGTAGACGCCATTGTTCATGTGGTTCGTGCTTTTGATGATGAGAATGTCATGCGTGAACAAGGTCGCGAAAGTGACTTTGTTGACCCGATAGCGGATATTGATACAATTAACCTGGAATTGATTTTAGCTGATTTAGAGTCTGTTAACAAACGTTACGCACGTGTTGAAAAAATTGCGCGTACTCAAAAAGATAAAGATGCCGTACTTGAATTTAAGGTTTTAGAAAAAATCAAGCCTGTACTTGAAGCTGGCAAATCTGCTAGAACAGTTGACTTTGAAGAAGACGAACTAAAAGTTGTCAAGTCACTCTTCTTATTAACAACTAAACCCGTCTTATATGTGGCCAATGTTTCAGAAGATGAAGTGGGTGACCCTGACAATATCGATTATGTCAAACAAATCCGTGACTTTGCAGCAACGGAAAACGCTGATACAGTAGTTATCTCAGCACGTGTTGAGGAAGAAATCGCTGAACTTGAAGAAGATGAAAAAGCAGAATTTCTTGAAGCAATTGGCTTAACTGAATCAGGTGTTGATAAGTTGACACAAGCTGCTTATCATTTACTCGGACTTGGCACTTACTTTACAGCAGGTGAAAAAGAAGTACGAGCTTGGACTTTCAAACGTGGTATCAAAGCACCTGGAGCAGCAGGAATTATACATTCAGATTTTGAAAAAGGATTCATCCGTGCAGTTACTATGTCTTATGATGATTTAATCAAATACGGATCTGAAAAAGCAGTAAAAGAAGCAGGACGCCTTCGTGAAGAAGGTAAGGAATATGTTGTTCAAGATGGTGATATTCTAGAATTTCGCTTTAATGTCTAATTTAAATAATCAAGAAGCTGAAATATTGATTTCAGTCTTTTTTGACGTTTACAACATCGTAAACTATTAGTCAACTAACTGTCAATTTATTGTAAAGGACCTATACAGGAGTTTCATCACACTTATACTGACTTATACTGTTTAAATGAAACTTCCGTATAGACCAAGTTTCAAGATTTCATAAAGTGAAATCAAAGAAAGGAATGTCAACATGACAAAAATGATTGTGGGGCTAGGAAATCCTGGTGATAAATACGCCCACACCAAACATAATATAGGATTTGATGTTTTAGACGTCATGGCAAATCGTTTAAACCTAACTTTTAACCGAGATAAAACCTTTGTAGCAGATGTTGCCTCTACATTTATCCGCGGCGAAAAACTCATATTAGTTAAACCAGTAACTTTCATGAATGAATCAGGTAAGGCGGTTAAACCTCTTTTAGCTTATAATGGCCTTACTGCAGACGATTTAGTTGTTATTTATGATGATCTTGATATGATGGTTGGTAAACTTAGACTTCGTCAGAAAGGCTCTGCTGGCGGTCATAATGGTATTAAATCAATTATTGCGCACCTTGGTAGCCAAGAGTTTAAGCGAATTAAAGTTGGCATTGGTAGACCTAAGCACGGTATGTCTGTTGTTAATCATGTCTTAGGTCGATTTGATCAAGAAGATAAAGCAGATGCTGAGCTTGGTATTTTACGAGCTGCTGATGCGGTAGAAGCCTTCATTGAAAATAATGATTTTAATCAAACAGGAAACCAATTTAACGGATGAAACTTACAGATTTATTAGCTAATAATCGTGCATTAATGCAATGGCAACGTGAACTAAATAAAAGCACACGTACTTTATTCACTGGCATTCAAGGAACCATCAAAACACTTTTGATGGCGACTGCTTTCGATAATCAACCTGATAAATATATTATTATTACAGACAATCAATATCATGCTAGTGAGCTTTATAATGACTTATCGGAATTCGTTGGTGAAGAAAAGGTCTTTCAATATTTTTCTGATGATAACATTTTTGCTGAATACGCCGTTGCTAGTAAAGAGCGTCTAGCCTATAGGTTAGATGCGCTTTCTTTTTTACAAAACAAACAAGCGGATGGCTTTTTAATCATACCGATTTTTGCTTTACGTAATTTACTGCCAGACCCTGCTAGTTTTAAATCATTCAATCTTCTGTTTTCAGTAGGTCAAGAAATCGATAGTGATGGCCTTATCAATCAGTTTTCAACTATCGGTTTTGAAAAAACACAACGAGTCATGAGTCCAGGTGAATTCTCTAAACGAGGTGATATCCTAGATATCTATCCTTTAGATGCTGAAAATCCTGTTCGGATTGAGTTTTTTGGAGATGAGATTGATGGTATCAGATATTTTGATGTTGAGAACCAACGCTCTTTACAGGAACTTGACACAATCAATATTAAACCATCATCAGATTTTATTTTGAGTTCTGCTGATTTTGAACGTGGTGTAAATCACTTGTCAAGTTTAACTAACTTAGATGAGAAACAAAGTTCTTACTTGGCTGAAATTATTGCTGCAGCAAAACACCAAAATTATCATGCTGATTTGAGAAAATTTAGTGAGTTTTTCTATGAACAACAATGGACATTACTCGACTATCTACCAAAACATGCGCCAATTTTTATTGATGACTTTCAAAAAATTAATGAAATGGATCATAAGATCACACAGGAAACTGCAGAATTTATCCTGTCAGAAAAATTACTCAATCGATCTATTGATGGCATGCATTATCTAGCAGATAACAGCCATCAACTTCGAAACTATAAACCTGCAACTTTTTTCTCAAATTTTCAAAAAGGTTTAGGTAACCTCAAATTTGATCTTCTACATAACTTTAATCAACATAGTATGCAGTCGTTTTTTGGTCAGATGCCTTTACTACAAGTTGAGTTAGCGCATTTCATTAAAACAGATTACACAGTTATCCTTGCTGTATCAAAAGAAAAAGAAACAAAATTAACAAGAGGTTTACATGATGTTGACGTCCCCTTTACGTTGACACGGGTTGATAAACTTCAAACGAAAGTTGTCAATATTGTCAGTCTAAACTTGACAAATGGTTTCAATCTACTTGATGAAAAAATAGCCGTCATTACTGAAACTGAGATCTTTGGCAAAACTAAAAAACGTCGTACCAAACGATTAAACATTACCAATGCCGAACGTTTACAAGACTATAATGAATTAGAAGTAGGCGATTATGTTGTTCATCAAACACATGGTATTGGTAAATACCTTGGATTAGAAACGATTGAAATTTCAGGAATTCATCGTGATTACTTAACAATTCAATATCAAAACAATGACACCATTTCGATTCCTGTTGACCAGGTTGAATTGCTCACCAAATATACAGCAGGTGAAGGTAAACCACCTAAAATCAATAAGTTAAATGATGGCCGTTGGAAACGAACTGTCAAGTCTGTCACGAAACAAATCGAAGATATTTCAGAAGATTTGATTAAACTGTATGCTGCTCGAGAAAGTCAACGTGGTTTTGCTTTTTCACCAGATGATGATAATCAACGTGAGTTTGATGAAGCATTTGCCTATACCGAAACAGATGATCAACTTCGCTCTGTAGTCGAAATCAAAAAAGACATGGAACGTGAGCGTCCGATGGACCGATTGCTAGTCGGTGACGTTGGATTTGGTAAAACAGAAGTAGCTATGCGTGCGGCTTTTAAGGCAATCAACGATCATAAACAAGTAGCCATTTTAGTACCGACAACTGTTTTAGCTGAACAACACTATAATAATTTCCGTGAACGCTTTAATGATTTTGGTGTCAATATCGCTGTCATGTCCCGTTTTCAAACTAAAAAAGAACAAGCCGATATTTTAGATAAACTTAAAAAGGATCGAATTGATTTAGTAATTGGAACACATCGTTTACTTTCAAAAGATGTCATATTTTTCGATCTTGGTTTGATGATTATAGATGAAGAACAACGTTTCGGTGTCAAGCACAAAGAACGTTTGAAAGAGCTAAAAACACAAGTGGATGTCTTAACTTTGACAGCAACTCCAATTCCTAGAACATTACATATGTCTATGATGGGAATTCGTGATTTATCAGTGATTGAAACACCGCCAACTAACCGTTACCCAGTTCAAACCTATGTCATGGAAACTAATTATAGTGTGCTTCGAGATGCTGTCTTAAGAGAAATGTCTCGTGGGGGGCAAGTGTTCTACATTTACAATCGTGTTGACACGATTGAGCAAAAAGTATCACAAATTTCAGAACTAATCCCTGAAGCACGCGTTGGTTTCATTCATGGTCAACTCAGTGAAGTACAACTTGAAAATACGCTACTTGACTTTATCAATGGTGAATATGATGTTTTAGTTGCAACAACAATTATTGAAACTGGTGTAGATATTCCTAATGCCAATACACTATTTGTTGAAAATGCAGACCATATGGGCTTATCCCAGCTTTATCAACTCCGTGGACGGGTTGGACGCTCTAACCGAGTAGCCTATGCTTATTTTACCTATCAGCCAGAAAAATCATTATCTGACGTCTCCGAAAAACGTCTTGATGCCATAAAAGGTTTTACTGAATTAGGCTCTGGTTTTAAAATTGCCATGCGAGATTTGTCAATTCGTGGAGCTGGTAATCTTTTAGGTGCTGAACAATCTGGCTTTATTGATTCTATTGGCTTTGATTTATATTCACAATTGTTAGAAGAAGCAGTCAACAAACGTTTAGGTAAATCAAGAAAAACACGAAAATCCAATACTGAAATAAATCTAGAAATTGATGCTTTTCTTCCTTCAGATTATATCTCGGATCAACGTCAAAAAATTGAAATTTATAAACGAATTCGGGAAATTGAGAGTCGAACTTACTATCAAGATTTACAAGATGAGTTGATTGACAGATTTGGTGAATACCCTGACACTGTAGCATATCTCCTTGAAATTGGCTTACTAAAATATTTTGCTGACCAAGCTCTTGTTGATAAGATTGACAAGCAATTGGCAACTATTGTTTACACGATGAGTAAAGCTGCAACTCATACTTTTATGCCACAAGATTATTTTGATGCCCTATCGAAAACACAACTAAAAGCCAAAATTGGTGAAACATCTGGGCAAATGGTTATTAGATTTGATATCAGAAACTTATCAGCAGCCACATATCTTTCAGAAATAATGTCCTTTACTGAACGTTTGAGTGCGATTAGAGATGAGAAAACCAATGAAAAAACTGGCAATTAAAGGGGCAAGTGTTCTAGCACTCGCAGGATTTTTATCTAAGATCCTCGCTGCACTTTACCGTTTTCCTTATCAAAATTTAGTTGGCGATCAGGGCTTTTATGCCTTTCAACAGGTCTATCCTTTTTACGCCATCATTACCACTCTATCATTAATTGCCTTGCCTAATTTTTTGTCTAGCTTGATTCATTCTTCTAATCAGCCAAAAGAAGAAACACATCAATTTTTCCAACTTTCTCTTATACTATCCGTTTTAAGTTTTGTTGTCTTGACACTTTTGAGTCAACCTATTGCAAAATTGATGGGACAAGAAAAATTAGCGGGACCATTTGTGATGGCCATTTTACCACTTTTATTAGTACCTTTTCTATCTTTATATCGAGGTCGTGCGCAAGCAAAACAAGATATGGTGACAACTGCTGTCTCTCAAGTTATTGAGCAATCTATACGCGTTGTCTTAATTATTTGTGCTGCACTAATGTTTACAAGATTGTCAACTAATGTCTATACGATTTCTTTCTTAGCCATGCTAGGTTCTTTTATTGGTGGGCTTGTTGCGCTTGTCTATCTGATGTTTTTTAGTCCCTTTAAACTTCAAGGTTTATTTACAAACTTTACTGCTTTACAACCTAAAGGTAAAATCATTCAAAAATTTGGTTTATCCTCACTTGTCTTTACCTTTTTTATGGTTTATATGCTCATTTTACAGATGATTGATGTTTTCTTTGTAAAAAATGCTTTGATGCATCTGCCCCAAATCAAAACATCAAATCAGGCAGAAATTTTAAAAGGTATTTATGATCGTGGTCAACCTTTCTTACAATTAGGTTTAGTCTTTACCACATCAATTTTGACTGATAGTCTTCCAAAGTTGACAAGAGCTAAGCAAATTTCTAAAAAAATCTGGGATAATGTCACTTACTTAGCAATCGCTTTAACAGTCGGCCTTGTCATTTTACTACCAGAAATGAACGACGTTCTTTTTAAAAGTCATGCACATGTGCTAAGTTTACAGATTTTTGTGTGTCAAATCCCTATCATTTCAATGATCCAACTTTATCATCATGACCTATTCTTGGTGGGAAAAAATAAAATGTCAGGTTTGATTTTATTAAGTGGGCTAGTATTAAAATTAGTGAGTGTTTATCCATTAACAGTCTTATATGGTTTAAACGGTGCTGCCTTATCCAGTCTCATCAGTTTACTCTTAGTCCTCATTTTTTACAGTCTATACAGCAGAAAATTACCTCGACAATTATTTAACTTTCATTTTTGGTTCGCCATTTTGATGATGGGAGCTGTCGTTATATTAGGTAATCATATTCTTACGATTAGTGAACGTTGGTTAGCGCTTTTCAAACTGACGATTCTAAGTGGGTTAGGTGCTGCAACCTTTTTCAAAGTGTTCAATGTGAGTCCAAGAGAGTTCTTAAATTAAAAAAGCACAAGATGACTTCAATTAATGAAGTGTTCTTGTGCTTTTTAAAGTTGCTCAATGTAAACCTTATCTGGTCCCCCTAATAAAATTAAATATTGCTCAATCTTATCTGCCTTAAACGCAGTAGAAAGACTTTCTGCATATAGGTCCATTTGCATCTGATAACGTGCTTTAATTTGAGGAATATCCTCTAAACTTGTAAAATGATCTGTCTTATAGTCAAATAGAATTATTTTATCCGATAACTTAATAAAACCATCAATAATTCCCCGAATCACGTATTGTTCACCTGAGGCTTGATCAGTTTTCAGCATTGAAAACGGTGCTTCACGCGTCATTTGTTTATGATATTCAACCATCATTTGACCAAAATCCGTCTCAAATAAACTTAAAATCTGTGCCTTCTTAATTTTTTGCTTGACTTCATCTCGAACAGATAATGTTTGAATGGTATGACTTAATGTTTCACGTGTAACATTTGAAAAATCAAGTGACTGCATTAATTCATGCACAGCTGATCCTAATTCTGTCGGTGATACTTTTTTATCAGTTTTTAAAAATTCAAACTGGGAGTATTTTGGAAGATTACTTACGACTACATCCTGTTCTGTAATCAAATGCTCGTAACGTTTCTTGATTTGACTAGGTGTTTGAATGGTCGGCAACTGGATACCGGCTGCATATTTGTCATTTAGGATTTGAGAAGAATCTAAAATTTGTTTCGCTAATTTTACATCCTCAATTGTTGCCATTGCGCCATCATAGTGTTTTGATTCCTCTAATAAAGTTTCAAAAGACAATTGATTTTTTTGATTGACAGGTACCATCTCTTGTAAGTCAATATCTTCAATCACACGAACTTTAAGACCTAATGCAGCTTTTACCGTTGTAGCTTGATAAATCCCTAAAATCCAATTAAGATAACCTTGACTAGATTTTCTAATCGTGTCTTCTAATATACCATTTCCATCAAAAGCAGCTGTTTGATAAGCGATGAACTGATTATCTTCATCCAGTTTTGAGGCCTCTACCTTCCCGACCATGTAAATCTTCTTGACAGCTCGTGTAAATGCAACATAAAGCATCCGCATCTCTTCAGCTAAAGCCTGGTACTCTTTTTCTAGGGCGTTTGCCATCTGGGGTAAAGTCGTCATCTTGACCATGGCATATGGAAACTCAGTGTCGATTTCTTTTTTAAAATCAGCTAAAAAACTAATCCCCGCACCATTTTTTCTGGATAGAATTAAATCGCTCGTTAAATCTTTTGTATTGAATTTTTTATTGACATTCAAAAGAAAGACATATGGAAACTCTAGCCCTTTTGATTTATGAATGGTCATCACACGAACTGCATCACTTGGTAAAGAAACATTGACAGCAGCTAAATCATTTTGACTTGACATGAAACTGTCAATCATTTTGATGAATTGGAAGAGACCTTTATATCCGGATGATTCATAAGAAGCGGCTCTATCAGCTAAAGCTGCTAAATTAGCTTGGCGTAATCGACCATTTTTCATGCCACCAACATAGTCATAATAATGAGTATCTCGATAGATTTCCCAAATCAAACTATGTAAACTTTCCTGATGTGCTAGTTGACACCATTTACTAAATAGGTCATTAAAATGTTGAAGTTTAGCTAATAGATTACTGTCAATCAAGTCTGCTTTCAGACCATTTTTTTGATGCGCTTTTTGATATTTGTCATAGAAATTAAAATCATTTGAGGCTTGTAAACTGATAATTGCCAAATCATTTTCACTAAAATTGAATAGAGGTGATTTAAGAAGGGCGACAAATGATACATCGAACAAGGGATTATCAATGGCTCTCAGTATATCTAACATGACTAAGACTTCCATTGATTGCAAATAATTCATTTTCCCTTCATCCAATACAACAGGAATATCAAACGACTGCAAGACACGTTCAATTTCAGCATTATTGGTTTTACTTCTAACCAATATCACAATATCTTTTGGCTGTGTACCGTTACTGATAAGTTGCTGAATGGCTTGGGCAGTTACGACAAGTTCATCTGTTGTTACTGCATCATCAGTTTCTAAACTAGTGTTTTTTTCATCCTTATAAATCAAGAGTTCAGCCGTTAATTCAGGTGAAGTTTTTTGGGCTAACTTGGGATCGCCAACAACTAATTTTTCTTGCGGACCATAGACCATCTCACCAATCTGTTTATCCATCAAATGTTCAAAGATGTGATTAGTAAAATCAATAACTTCAGGATAAGAACGGAAATTTTCCTTCAATCTGATCAATTTACCACCGGCATTAGGCTGTTGGTAGGCCTCATACTTACTCATAAAAAGTGAAGAATCAGCTAATCTAAAACCATAGATAGACTGTTTAACATCTCCTACCATAAAGCAATTATGGCCATTAGAAAGTAAACGTAACATTGCTTCTTGCAGATGATTAGTATCCTGGTACTCATCAACCATGACCTCGAAATATTGTTTTTGATAGACTACACGCAAATCCTCGTGTTCTTGCAAAATCTCAATCGTCAAGTGGGTCACATCAGCATACTCAAGACAGGCATTTTTGAGTTTATAGTCGTGATAACGTTGGTAAAATGCTAAAGCAACAACCTGTAAATCACTTGTCAACTCACTAGCTAAATGATGATTTTTTTCAATTATTTCTTGATGCTTGATGGCATTTATAAACTGATCAAGTCGTGCTTTATTCGTAGAAATCAGCGTTTTTAAACTCACTTTTTGTGATTCAACTACTTCATCACGATTTTCTTTATTATTAGCATTTGGTACAAACTGAAACTTCAGCTGACGATACATTTCAGCAAATTTTTGGAATTTTTTCTGATTCAGACACTCACGCAAATACTCAAAATTCGCCAAAAATTCCTCAGTGTTATTTATTTTTGCTGGACCTGAAATAACACCAGAAGATAAATTTTCCTGAAGTGCAGTATAAATTTCTTTTAAGCTTTCTTGTAAACCATTTGTAAATGTATCTGGTAAATCAGAAAAGTGTTTAAAGTTAGAAAAACCATTTAAAAAATCATTTTCTAGCCAATCAATTGGATTTTCTAGGCTATCAGCAAAGATGTTAATTTTATTCAATACTTGATAGAACGCGTCAATTTTACGATCGGTTGAAAAATTATTCATCACCTGTGTAAATCGTTCTTTACTAAGGACACCTGTTCCTTCTAACGACTGTTCCACTAATTGATCAAAGATATCTCGTTTAATGACTTCCTGTTCCGTACTGTCCACTAACAATCTAAAAGTTGGATCCAGATTTTTGTGATAGAAATTTTCCTTAAGAAACTTGAGTGTAAAGCTATCCATTGTTCCGATGTCAGCAGTTGACAATTCCTGTAATGCAGTTGTCAAAAGTTGTTTCTTTTCAAATGAGTTTTCACTTGCACGTGTTTCTCTAATCTTTTTATCTAAACGTAGTTTTAATTCAGCTGCTGCTTTATTAGTAAATGTTGAAATAAACAAGTTTTTAACTGATACACCATTCAAAATCAAATTGATAATTCGCTCAGTCATGACAAATGTTTTCCCTGAACCAGCAGATGCTGACACTAAAATATTAGTTCCCGTTCGATAAATAGCCTCAATTTGCTCAGGGGTTTTAGGTATCTCTTTACCAATTTCAGCTTTCTGTAACAAGTCAATTTCTTGCTCAGTGAGTTGTCGCATTTTCTTTTCCTCCTGTCAGCAAAGATGCTCTTATTTCTTCTTTTGATTTCAGATTAACTTTTCGGCCTGATGGTAAATGGTTATCTGCTTCAAACCCACAAATTGACTTAAATTGACAAAATTGACACCCTTTGGCATGATGTTTCACAACAACGGGATTAATTTCAATTTTACCAGATAGTATTTTCTGACCTGCTTCTTGATACAATGTTTCATTATGGGTCATCAAAGCAGAAATTTCAGACTCGCTATAAAAATTTGAATTATTTTTATAAGGTAAACCTTCTTTGGTAAATTGACCTAGGTTAAATAGGTGATCAAAATTATCTTTTAAGTGACTCGCTAAATCTGCATTAAAGAAACCAGTATAGCGCATTTTATTTTTAAGTTCGTTAGAAATATCAGCGACTTGATCTACTGATTTAAGTGCAATTATAGGATTCTGTAGATGTAAATAAAGGGCACCCCAAATTGTTTGTGATGTGCCAAACTGTTTTGCATTCTGACGTAAAATGTCTAAGTAAGTTAAAAACTGTAAGCTTGTACCATCATAGGCTGACTGCAACTCAAACTTTTTATCTCCTGATTTATAATCAACAGCACCTAAAGTTTCAAAAATACGGTCAACACGGTCAATAATACCACGTAAGTTTAATTTTTTATTATTTTGTAAATCAACTTGATAGGTTTTAAGACCAGATTGATCAAAGCCAAAAGCTTGCTCAAATGCTAATGATTGAATCCCTGTATTCTCTAATGTTTGTTTCAGCATTGTAGATGTTTGCTTGATAATGTCTTTCAATCTAGTCCATGTATAACGACTTGTTGCATCTCGCTTAAAGAAATCTTCATATTTACTGTCAACTTCCAGTAAAGAATTTGTCAACGCCGCATCAAAAGAAGTAGCCTCTACTTGATCTGAACGCATCAAGTGCTCAAAGACTTCATGAAAGTAAGAACCCGAAATTCTAGAATCTAAATCAATCTTTTCAAATGCCTTAACATGTAAAGTATTATTAATAAAGTACTGGTATTCACAATTATAAAAGTTTTCAAAACTTGATACAGAGGCATTTAAGTCTGTTGGGTATAGCGCCGCTATCACTGAAGATTCAAGTTGTCTTTCCTCTAACTGATCAGTCTTGACAGATGATAAGACATGTTGATAGTCTGGATTTTTAGTCATGACTCTAAACAAGCTAATCCAAAAAGACCTTGATAAACGCGTCTCTTCTGACTCAGGAGTTGACATGAGTAACCGTTCAATCCGTCCCAGATTAGCTAATAAACCGTCATAATTACCAATTTGCATAATTGTGTTATTTTGGTAGACAAGATTATTGTCATCTTGATTGACACTATGCTTGTCACCTAAATTAATACTATCTTTATATTCAACAATCGTTTGATACTTGCCATCAATTTTTTGAGCACTGATATCAATTATAAATTGTAAAAACTGTGATAAATCACTTTGTTCATTGGCATAGATTTCAGGTATCGATAGAACTAATCGTTTATTAGCTGCATTAAATAATTGTAAAGCTGTAAAGCTATTTTTTTTATAGTTAATAAAACTTGGTTCATCTATAAATTTCAGACTGTCCGACTCAATTTCACTTAATTTTTGATTAAGCTCGGCGCGTTCACCATCAGAGATGAGACTGGTATTCTGCTTATTTTTAGGGAAATTTGATTGTGTTAAACCAATCGCAAAAACATAGTCAGCTGTATGGGGTTCAACTAACTCATAAGATTTCACTTGAACAACATCAACATTGGCTGGTATAAGACGATAAGCAGCATTTTTAATTCCAGCTTCTATAATCTCTAAAAATTGCTTAATAGTTAATCTTTCTAAACCAAAGACAGCTGTAAATTCTTCTAGAACAGTCATCAGTAATTTCCAAACTTCTAAATGCTCAGATGCTTTTTCAAAGTAACCACTTGCTTCAGCATTAAAATAGAGTTGCTCGATTTTCTCTTTAATCTGTCCGGTTTCCAAAAAGGATTGAAATTTTTTAACCCAAGCCTGTCCTTTTTGTGGTTGGCTTTCCAATAGAACCTGCAAAGGAGAAGAAGGACCAATTAATGTCGATCTCACTTTTTCTGCTTTATAGTCCTCAAATTCTTGCGTAAACTTAGGCTTACCTCTGAGATTGCGCTGTAAACTATAAACTTCAAACTTGTAAACATCTTGTAAACTTAATTGTTGGCTTGTATAAAGCTCTGTTTTCAATAAATTCAATAAATCATTAAGTTGATAATGATTCGTTTTTATTTTTAATAAGGCTTCAATTAAAACAATTAAAGGATGATCCTTCATTGACTTTTCTTGTGCATAGAAAAAAGGAATATCATAAGTCTTGAATATTTCAGGTAGCAAGATATGATCTGATTCAACATCTCCCAATAGAACTAAAATATCCTTGTACTTGACACCATTAAAAAGGAGTTGACGAATCTGTTTGGCAACATGTTCTATCTCCTCTTTATGATTAACAACTTGCCAGATTTCTAGTCCTTCATGTTTTAAAAGCTTATCAGACTCTGTTAATGTAAAATCTGATGCTTTCTCCATTAACCTTGACAGTTCCGTAAAGGTGTTATCAACGTCATTGACACTTTTGTAAACAACTTCCAATTTATATTTTTGAGCTAGAGTTTGCACTAACTCAACCGACTGCTGATAAACATTACCTTCAATAAAGGTAGCCCAAATTGCCTTTTTAGAGGCATAAATTCCTAATATAATATCTGACACACGACTAGATAGTGTATCAATCAAAGTCATTTCTTCTGCAGAAAAACGTGAATAACCTTCAATGATTAAAACATAATCCTGTAACTCAAGTGTCAATTCATTGTTGACAAGTTTGTCAATAAACCTCTGAAGTTTATTATCGTTCGAAAAATGCCCTAATTGATACTCGAATTCTTCAAATATGAGCGCTAATTCTTTATTTTTATTACTATCTGATGCTAGCAATAGATCCTCGGGCATTAGATTAGCGGCTGTTAACTCCTGGTAAAGATCAACTAACTGCGTGATAAAACCATGCTTGTCACGCATAAAACGACAGATTGGAATTTGTTTATCTGGGATCTGATTCAGAGTTTGGCGCATGAGCATAGCCAGTCCAATCGTAGATAAACTTTTTCGATCATTATCTTGATTTTTATCGAAATACCAGGGTAATTGCTTAAGTCTGGTTACAGTTAAATCAAATAGAGCGCCATCTTGGCCAGCATTAAAACGCGTCAAAATCTCTTTTTCTTTTTCAAAAGAAAGAGATGATGGCACAATATAAAATATTTTCTTGCCAGCGGCGATATGATCACGCGCTTCATCGACCAAAAACTCTGTTAAATGACCGTAAATATCAGTGTGGATAACTTTCATAAAAAAATAGACCTCTCGGTCTATTATATCATGTTTGGGATAGCTCTCATCAGTTAAAACTGTTGATTAGTTGGTGCGAACTGGTGTTACCAATTGAACGAAATCAAGGGTATCGCTCTTAGGTACTAGGGTAAATGGTCGAACTGGTGAGATAAAACGAATACGAACTTCTGGTTCTTTGATAACTTTTAAAGAATCAATTAAATATTGAGGATTGAAAGAAATCGTTAAATCATCACCAGATTTAGCTAATGGCGTAATTTCTTCATGAACCGATCCGACTTCTGGAGAATTAACTGTTGCTACAATTTGATCACCAGTGATGCTTAATTTTACAGTACCATTTGTCGTCGCGTTAGAGAGCAATTTAGCACGGTCCATAGTATGACGAAGATTAGCAACGTCAAAGGTCAAATCAAGCGTGTAATCGGCATCAGAAGGAATCAGACGGTTAGTATCGGGATAGTTACCTTCAACTAGTCTTGTATAAAATGAAATCGTTTCATTGCGAATTAAGATTTGATTACTTGAGAAGAAAATATCTAACTCGGTATCATCATCAGAAAACACTGATTTAAAGCTATTCACTGATTTATTCGGCAATACTAAATCAAAATTTTCGCTTAATTTATCAAGTGTGATCACACGTTGACTCATTCGATGCGAGTCAGTCGCAACAGATTTGAGGATTTTATTATCTGTTAAAGTCAAATGAAGACCAGTCAGAATAGGACGAGATTCTTGTGTCGAAACGGCAAATGCTGTTTCTGTAAAAATTTCTTTTAGAACACCTGCTTTAATTTTAAGTGGATTTTCAGTTGGCATCTCTTGGATACGAGGATACATCTCAACATCTAAACCTTTAAGGGTAATTTCTGATTGACCTGAAGTCAGGACAACTTGATTCTGTTCAATCTCTTTAAAATCAAAAGTCACTTCTGGTAAGTTATTCACAACACTTTCAAAAAAGCTTGCTTCTAATAAAATGCTACCAGGTTCTGTAATTAGCATGCCTGCATTTTCATCATCTTTCGATAGAAAATTTTCGATTGAGATTTGACCATTTGAACCTGTTAAAGTAATACCTTCAGTTGAGACATCAATTTTAATTTTTGACAATGTCGGAATAGCAACTTTAGTTGAAATAGCTTGTTTTGTAATTCTCAAATTATTGAGAAAAGCAGTTTTGTTGATAGAAAAATTAATCATCGAGAGAACTCTTTCTTTTATTAGTTAATAAATATAGTTAGTAATAGTAATAGGGGCTGTGAATCATGTGGATAAGTTATAGAAACACTTTAAAGATAACTTTGAAGGGCTGTGGATAAAAAATAATAAGCTGTGTATAAGTGTGAATATTTTCCACATCCAATAGGAACTACTTCAAATGAGATTTAATCGTATCCATCTCTTTTTGAAGGCTTGTATCTGTCTTCATTTTATCAGAAATTTGCTTATGGGCATAAATCACTGTCGTGTGATCACGCCCACCAAACTCTTTGCCAATGGCAGGTAAGCTTTTACCTGTTATCTCACGAATTAAGTACATGGCAATCTGTCTCGGATAGGCAATTTCTTTAGGTCTTTTTTTACTGATCATATCAGTAACTGAGATTTTGTAGAAATTCGCTACTTCTTCTTGAATTTTTTGAGAAGAAATATCTTTATCTTGTGTGATTTTAGTGGATTCTAAATTACTTAGTGCTTTAGCTGCTGTATCAATATCAATGGTATCAATATGATAGGTATTGGCATAAAATTTGAGATTTTTTAGGGCACCCTCTAAATCTCTAACGTTGGAATCAATGCGACCAGCAATATAAGAAAGTGTTTCAGAAGGGACTTGAAGGTCCATCTCATCAACTTTATTAAGTAGAATAGCCATCCGATCTTCGTAATTTGGCGCTGTAATATCAGTGGTTAGTCCCCAGCTAAAACGAGATTTAAGTCTATCTTCAAATTCGTTAAGCTCATTTGGTGGCCGATCACTAGAAATGACGATTTGTGCACCCTTATCATGTAGCGTATTGAAGGTTTGGAAAAATTCATTAATCGTGCCTTCTTTTTTTGCAAAAAATTGGATATCATCCAATAGGAGTAAATCTAAGGTGCGGTACTCATCTGTAAATTCCTGCATTTGATTTTTACGGGAACTTTGAACATAATCGTTGACGAAATTCTCTGATGAGACATACTTGATGCGAGCATCCGGCTTATCGTTTAGGATTTCGTTACCGATGGCATTCATTAAATGTGTTTTACCAAGTCCTGGTCCACCATAGATAAAGAGGGGATTATACATACCGCCTGGATCGTTTGCGACAGCAATGGCAGCACCAAGTGTCATACGGTTTCCTTCACCTTGAACAAAATTTTGAAAGGTATATTTATGATTCAGACCATTTTTGAGTTCTGAGCTAACCAATTGATTCGTCTCTTGAATGTCAGACGTTTCTGTAATCTTGTCAGCATTTTCATAATCGGCAAGGTTAATATCGTCAGCTGAATAAAGGGCAAAGCTAATTTCGGCGCCAAATATTTCAAAACCGGCTGTTTTGATGAGGTCATCTTGTTTTTTCCAAAAATCTCGGTGCATGTTATTATCGAGATAAATTTTAGCGTTATGATCGGTGATTTCAAGTAGTTTGGCTGGTTCAATGAAAAAGTCATAGGAGGCTTGTCCTAAATTATTTTGGGCAAGTGCTTTGACACGTGTCCAGAATTTTTGCTCATCTTTTGTTAGAGACATTTGACTCCTTTCTATCTATTATCAGATGTTTAATATCTGAATTAATCGGTACAAAATCAATGCAACTATAATTTGTAGCTAAAAAAATTATATCATGTTGCTAGAAAGTTTTCCACAATTATTCAAAAATAAAAAGAAAAATCAACACGTGAGTTAATAATTATACACAGGACTGTGGAAAATGTGGAAAAAAACGATAAATTTCAGTTTAATCACAGGTATTTTTGTGTAAAAAGTAAGAGATAGCTTGATTTTTTGAAAGTTATTCACTATTGTGTAAAACTTATGCACAAGGTGTGGTTTTCTTTTTAACTGTGTATAACTTTGTTTAAAAAGAAAAATCCACAGATAGCCTGTGGATTACTTTTGGGTCAAAATGAGGAGAAGTCTGTTAAGATCTTCTAGTGTGTCGTAGCCAATTTCAATTTTTTTGGACTTAATCGTCACTGGTTGGCCTAATGATTTAGCAATATCTGTTTCAGCTGCTTTAATAAACACATCTTTTGATGGTGCAGTGGACTCAGTGGGGTGAGAATGTTTGCTTAATTGTTTTTCCAGTGCGCGAACAGAAAGTTGCTCTTGATCAATACGTTGTGCCCAAACCAATTGTTCTTGAGGTGTTTTTAAACCGAGTAAAAGTCGCGCGTGACCTTGGGAAATTTTTTGCGCCTCAATCAGTTGTAAAATAGGTTCTGGTAGATTCAAAATACGAATTGCATTGGTCACGTAAGGTCTAGATTTTCCTAATTTTTCAGCGATTTGTGTGTGTGTCAACCCCTGCTTGGTGATAAGATTTTGTAAACTACGTGCTTCATCTAAGAGTGTTAAATCATCGCGTTGCAAGTTTTCTAAAATGGCTAGTGTCATCATCTTATCATCGGATAATTCTCGGATGATGGCCGGAATTTTAGTTAGGCCAGCTAATTGTGAGGCCCTGAAACGGCGTTCACCAGCTAAAATTTCATAGCCAATAATTGGTGATTTTCTAACAATGATTGGCTGCAATACACCATTTTCCTTAATCGAGTCGCTAAGCTCTTGTAATTTACTCTCATCAAACACAATACGTGGTTGATAGGGATTTTTGACAATATCTGACATCGATAGCATTTGAATAGTTTCCATAGTGCTATTTTACCATGTCTTACTTGTCTTGTGCGTGATTTTTGCTATACTAAACTTATGAAAATTCTAGCAGCGATTGATTCATTTAAAGGCAGCGCCACTTCTGAGCAGCTGAATACTGCAGCTTTATCTGGTATTTTAGCAGCATTTCCTGACCTACAAGTACAGAGTATACCGATTGCTGATGGCGGCGAGGGCGTTTTAGATGTGCTTGCTTATCAGGAAAATGCTATCAGAAAGACGATTCAAACAACTGATTTACTGGGACGTCAACTTGAGGTACCTTATCTACTATTAGGAGATACAGCAATTATTGAGTCAGCCAAAATCATCGGGATTGACTTAGTAACAGTAGGCTCTGAAAGCATCTCACGCGCAACAACCTTCGGATTAGGTGCAGTTGTGCAATCTGCCATTCAAGCAGGTGCCAAAACAATTATTGTGAGCTTGAGAGGCACTGGAACCTCTGACGGCGGGCAAGGCTTTTTGAAAAGTTTAGAGACAACTGATCTATCAGGTGTGACCCTTATTGGGGCAAGTGATGTGACCAACCCTTATTACGGGGAAAATGGTGCAGCCACTATTTTTGCAGCTCAAAAAGGTGCAACTGCAGCACAGATAACTCAGTTTAACGCGCGTGATGCACGATTTGCACAAGAGCTATTGAGGGATCGTGGCATTGATTTACAAAAAATACCAGGAACAGGTGCAGCTGGTGGACTTGGTGGTGCGATTGCTTTACTAGGTGGTCAATTGATTTCGGGATTTAAACTCATTTCTGATTTAGTTCACTTAGAGCAAGCTATTTTAGAATCAGACCTTGTTTTGACAGGCGAAGGACATCTGGATTATCAAAGTAGTCAAGGTAAAGTTGTCTCAGGTGTTGCTAAATTGGCGAAAAAGCATGGTAAACCATGTGTTGCTTTAGTTGGTAGTCGTTCAGATGATTTAGGAATGCTTGAAAACGATTTGACAGCAGCCTTTAGTATCCAGACAAGACCAATCAGTTTAGATGATGCTATCATGACTCAAACGACTTTAAAAAATATGGCCAATACAGCGCAAAATATCGCGCGTTTAATTGAGTCTTTTAGATGATAAAAAAAACAGCCGCAGCTGTTTTTCTTTTGTTTGATTTAAGCAACGACCTCATGAATGGCATGTAGACGCTCTGTAACTTCTGCTTCTGATAAATTGTGACTCATAACATAGCGATTACGTGGATGAACACGACATTCATGGCTGCAACCACCGAGATAAGCAGCTTCATTAACTTCAGATGCTAAGATTTGACGATTACATTCTGGATTGCCACAGTTGATGTAACGCTCACAAGGCGTGCCGTCAAACCAGTCTTTACCAACGATGACATGTTCATTTTGGTTAATTGGCACGGCAATTCTGCTATCAAAGACATACATCTGACCATCCCATAAATCGCCTCTCACTTCAGGATCTTTACCATAAGTTGCAATCCCACCGTGAAGTTGACCAACATCTTTAAAGCCCTCTCTGACTAACCAACCTGAGAATTTTTCACAGCGAATCCCACCGGTACAGTAAGTGAGGACACGTTTTTCCATAAATTCTTCTTTATGATCACGCATCCATTGTGGTAACTCTCTAAAACTACGAATGTCAGGGCGAACAGCACCTCTAAAGTGACCTAAATCGAATTCATAGTCATTGCGCGCATCAATAACAACGGTATTATCGTCTAGCATAGCTTCTTTAAACTCTTTTGGTGATAAATAGGCACCAGTTAATGCTAAAGGATCAATGTCATCTTCTAAGTTAAGACTGACTAATTCCTTGCGGTAACGGACATGCATTTTTTTAAAGGCGTTATCTTCAGATAAATCAATTTTAAAAATGGTTTTAGCAAATCTAGGATCTGCATGCATCATGTTCATGTAAGCCTCAGTTTGCTCAAATGTACCCGAAACAGTACCATTAATCCCTTCATCTGCAACTAAAATTCTGCCTTTGATGCCTAAAGCTTTACAGGCTGCTAGATGCTCTTTAGCGAATTGCTCGCCATTTTCAATTGGTACGTATTGATAGTATAATAGCACACGATAATCTTGTGTCATTTTCTTCCCCTTTGTCCTTTGTATAAAAATCTATCACTTACCATTTACCCATCTTTATAGATGTAAAGCAACCATTTCGCTTGTGTTCTTTTGCACAAAAAATATGATGCAATTTAAGAATAAGTACGAAGGGAAATGGTAATGTCATATGACGAGATGTGATTGGGCAAAATCAGGGTTAGAGATTCCGTATCATGATCTAGAATGGGGAAAACCGAAATATGATGATGCGATGCTTTTTGAGATGTTGATTCTTGAAGGGATGCAAGCTGGACTTAGCTGGTCTACGATTTTGGCCAAACGCGAGAATTATCGTCAGGCTTTGGATGGTTTTGATCCGCAAAAAATCAAAGATTATGATCAAGATAAGTTAGATGAGTTGCCACAAAATGCAGGATTGATCCGCAATCGACTCAAAATGCAAGCAATCGTCAAAAATGCTAAGGCGTTTATTCAAGTTCAAACAGAATTTGGCAGTTTTTCAACTTACCTTTGGCAATACGTTTCAGGTAAACCGATACAGCATGACTATCATCATTTTTCGGAAGTACCAGCAACAACACCTATTTCTGAGAAAATGAGCAAAGATATGAAAAAAAGAGGTTTTTCATTTGTCGGTCCGACAATTTGTTATGCTTATATGCAGTCAGTTGGTTTAGTTAATGATCATCTTGTATCGTGTGATTATCGTTGAATGATTCAAAATAAAAAAACAGCCGAGGCTGTTTTTTATATGTTTTAAAGTTGTCTTATAAACGCTCTTCGATTCGTGCCTCGTAGAAAGCAACCATAGACATTTCTGTATACGGCATAGTCCAGATTTGAGGTAGACCAAAGAAAAGAGCACCTAGAATGTACCAACCAATAAAGGTTAAGTTAAAGACAAAATATTTAAACTTGTAACCGGTCATCATTTGGCTTGAGGTATTAAGAACATCCCAAACACCTTTATAGTTGTTGTTTTGAAGTTTATCATATAAAACATAAGTAGCCTGTGACCAAGATAAACCAAGATAAATTGCAATAGCCCAACCAACAACTGGAATAAAGAAAAGTAGGAACATGATGAGTTGTGTCACAACTGTCAAACTTACAATTTTCCAGAAAGAATTTTCTTTAAATGTTCGTAAGATATCAGATGATAAATTAATTTCTTCTTTCTCGCCTCGGAAAATTTCCAAATAGTTAAACATACTAGCTGTTTTAAAAACTGTAGCGATAATCATAACGATAAAGCTAGTTATCATGGCAAAAGCAATAATTGGTATAGCAATACTGAGGACTAAGCCCCAATCAACATTTGATAAAGCATCAGAGTTACCTGAAAAATCAATATTGGCATCATTTAATTGATGTTGCAAGTTGATTGAAGATGAATTAGTAGCACGACTTGAAAAAATTGCAAGTAGCAATGGGACAATCATTAAAAGCATTTTCTGGAAGAAATTGTCTTTTAGTGCATAGCGTGCGGCTTGTTTGAGTTCTGAGCTAGTCATTTGTTTTCCCTCCTTGTTTGACTGTATTTATATACATGACAACCTAATCATCATAGCATTTATCGATTAAATTATCAAAAATAAACTGTAATTCCTAATGGTACTCCGAAATCTACCTCAAGTATTGTGCTTTTTTTATTGGGCATAATCTGCTATAATAGAGACTATAAAAAATAAATGAGGTAAAGACATGCAATTTGTAATTTTGATCATTCTGTTCGGTGGGATGATGTGGTTTATGCAACGTAACCAAAAGAAAGCAGCTGCACAACGTCAAGAACAACTTGACAATATGCAACCGGGTTCTGAAATTGTGACGATTGGCGGATTGCACGGTATTTTGGCGAGCGTTGATAAAACAAAAGGGACGATTGAATTAGATGCTGAAGGGGTCATTCTAACTTTAGATCGTGCAGCAGTTAAAACAGTTAAACCTGTTGTAGCTACTGAAGCTACCGACGAAACTGAAACGATTGATAGTGTGATTGCTGATGCTAAAACTGAGGCTATTGCGTCAAGTGAAACGGCTGACAAACAAGACTCACCATTTGAATAACACAAGATAAATAAGCCATTTGGCTTATTTTTTTTAAGAATTTTTACTGAAAATGTGTTAAAATTAAGGGAAGCTCGTAAACTAGATGGCAAGGTTTAACAGGTCATTTTTAGAATTTAAAATGTCACAAGTAATATCAAATGAGATGACTTTAACTTTTTACAACATGCTAGTGAGCAATTAGTAACGATGAATTTAGAGGTAAATAGATAAGATGACAGAAACATCAGATAAAGCAGCAATGCAAAAAATCCCAAATCATTTGGCAGTTATTATGGATGGTAATGGACGTTGGGCTCAACGTCAGGGGAAAGCACGTATTTTTGGTCATAAAGCGGGTATGGATGCCTTGCAGACGATTGCAATTCACGCCCAAAATCGTGGCGTCAAAGTGATGACTGTCTATGCCTTCTCGACAGAAAACTGGTCGAGACCAGCTGCAGAAGTTAAATTCATCATGAGTTTACCGATTGATTTTTATGAAAGATTTGTGCCGACCTTAAATCGTGAAAATATCAGAATTGCTATGATTGGTACACGAGAAGGTGTGCCAAAAGCTACACTGAAATCTATTGATAGAGCGATGGTTGATACAGCGCAAAATACAGGGATGATTTTGACGATTGCCTTGAATTATGGTGGACAAGCTGAAATTTTAGATGCTGTCAAAGCACTAGCGACAAAAGTCCAAGAAGGGGTATTGTCAGTAGACGAGATGACACAAGATAACTTTGAGCAGCAATTAACGACAGCGATTTTGCCAGAAGCTTATCGAAATCCTGACCTTGTCATTCGAACGTCAGGTGAAAATCGTTTGAGTAATTTTTTACCGTGGCAAACGGCTTATAGCGAATTATATTTTACAGAGACATTATGGCCAGATTTTGATGAGGCTGCGTTAGATTTAGCATTTGACGTCTTTTCACAACGAGATCGCAGATATGGAGGAATCAAAAAATGACGCAAAGAATTATTACAGGTGTTGTCGCAGGAGCTGTCTTTTTAGGCTTAGCGATTCTAGGAAATACACCTTTTCATATTTTGGTAGCCCTACTTGTTATTATTGCTATGGGCGAATTGTTCAGAATGCGCAAGTTAGAAATTCTATCTTTTGAAGGAATTTTAGCAACACTTGCTGCCCTTTCTTTGTCTTTACCAACAACGCAATATTTCCCGCAACTTGGCACAGATAGCAATTTTACCTTGTTTACTTTATTTTTATTTATCATGATGGGTGTCATGGTCTTTACCAAGGGTAAATATTCTTTTGAAGATTTAGGTTTTCCTTTCTTGTCAGCTTTTTATATTGGGATTGGTTTTCAGAATTTACTAGCGGCGCGTGAAAATAGTTTATTTATTTTGTTTCTAGCTCTCTTTATTGTCTGGGCAACGGATTCAGGTGCTTATTTTGTTGGTAGAAAATTTGGTAAAACAAAATTGATTCCGAGTGTTTCACCTAATAAAACAGTGGAAGGTTCCCTTGGTGGGATTGTTTCAGCTGTTGTTGTTGCTCTGATAATGGTATTTCTTTATCCTAAACAGGCACCTGCTATTAGTCTGCTACACTTAATTGTCTTGGTAGCTATTTTCTCTGTTGTTGGGCAACTTGGAGATTTGGTGGAATCTAGTTTGAAACGTCATTTTGGTGTGAAGGATTCAGGTAAAATTTTACCAGGTCATGGTGGTATTCTAGACCGTTTTGATAGTCTAATTTTTGTTTTTCCGATGATGCATTTACTTGGTTTATTTTAATCTAATCTAATTTAATATAAAGTTTGTGCTTGTGTGATAGGGGCCATGGCGCAAGCGTGGATAGGGACTTTTTAGAAATGAGATGGAGGAGGCATTTTAGGATATGATAAAGAAAAAAATTATTTTATTAGGGGCGACGGGAAGTGTCGGTGTGCAGGCGTTAGATGTGATTGCAGCACATCCGGAGCAATTTGAATTGGTCGGCTTTGCATTTGGCAAAAATATTGAGAAGGCGCGTGAAATTATTCAAGCTTTTTCACCTAAAGTCGTTGTTGCAGCTCAAGAATCATCACAAATCGCACTTGCTGAAAGTTTTCCAGATGTTGAGATTCATGTCGGAAACGAAGGGTTAATCACGCTAGCAAAAATAGAGGATTATGATATTTTGCTCAATGCGATTGTGGGGTCTGTTGGTCTTCCACCAACGATTGAAGCGGTTCAGCTTGGTCGTGATATTGCTTTGGCTAACAAGGAAACGTTGGTTGTCGCAGGCTATACAATTATGGCAGAAGCAGCTCGGACAGGTAGTAAAATTTTGCCTGTTGACAGTGAGCATGCAGCGATCTTCCAAGTGCTCCAAGGTGTTCAAAAAAGTGATGTTCGCAGTTTAACGATTACAGCGTCAGGTGGGTCATTTCGTGATAAAACGCGTGAGGAATTGCTTGATGTAACACTCGATGATGCTTTAGCTCATCCGAATTGGACGATGGGTGCGAAGATTACACTAGACTCTGCGACTATGGTTAATAAGGGGTTGGAAGTGATTGAGGCACATCATTTATTTGGTGTTCCTTATGATGATATCCATGTTGTTTTGCATCGGGAATCTGTCGTGCATTCAATGGTGACGTTACAAGATGGTGCTGTTTTAGCCCAGCTTGGGGCAACGGATATGCGTGAGCCAATTCAGTATGCCTTATCTTATCCAAAACATTTGACCATGCACCATGAAACACCGTTTGATTTGACTGAAATTGGTGCTCTACATTTTGAAAAAATGGATTTGGTTCGTTTTCCAATGTTAGATTTAGCTTATCGAGTAGGTAAACTAGGCGGTGGCTATCCAGCGGTTTATAATGCAGCAAATGAAGTTGCTAATCAGGCTTTCCAAGATGGTAAAATTACTTTCTTAGAGATTGAACAATTAATTACACGTGCAGTTTTTGAGCATATGGAATTTGATGGGCAAACCCTAAATCAAATTTTAGCCTCTGATAAAAGAACACGTCAAAAAGTGTCGCAGTGGGTAGAAGATTTAATTCAAGAAAAAGGGAAATAAAAAAATATGATTCAAAGTTTAGTCACATTTATCATCATTTTCGGTATTATTGTTTGTGTACACGAGTATGGTCATCTGTTTTTCGCTAAAAAAGCAGGTATTTTGGTGCGGGAATTTTCGATTGGTATGGGACCTAAAATTTATGCTCACCAAGCGAAAGATGGCACACTCTATACCATTCGAATTTTGCCTCTGGGCGGTTATGTTCGCATGGCTGGTTGGGGTGAAGATGAAACTGAGATTAAGACTGGGGCACCGGTAAGTTTGACGTTGAATCCCCAAAGTCAGACGGTGACACGTATTAATCTCAGTAATAAGGTGCAGTTTGGTCAAGCGCTACCGATGCTCGTTACAGATTATGATTTTGAAAAGGCTCTAACCATTACCGGCGAGGTTAATGGTGAAATTGTGACGTATGCGGTGGATCATGATGCGACGGTTGTCGAGGAAGATGGTACGGAGTTGCGCATTGCGCCTTTGGATGTGCAGTATCAGAGCGCAAGTTTGCCTGGTCGGATGATGACGAACTTTGCTGGACCGCTCAATAATTTTATTTTGGGTGCGGTGGCGTTTGTTTTGGTTGTCTTTATGCAAGGTGGCGTGCAGGATTTGAAGACCAACCAAATCACGGTGTCGGACCACAATTATCCAGCTTATCAGGCGGGGTTGCGGACAGGTGATAAGGTTGAGTCGATTAATGGTGTGCCAATTTCTGATTGGTCGGAATTGTCTAAGGAAATTGGCCAATCTGATGGTAAGGCGATTCAAGTTAAGACAGATAGCAAAACGCTTACGATTACACCTAAAAAGAATGATAAGTCGTATGTCATTGGGATTACACCATTTCTTAAAACAGGTTTTGTAGACAAAATAACTGGGGGTCTAAAAGAGGCCTGGACATCTGCTTTTGCGATTGTTAATGCTTTGAAGGATTTGATTTTACGTCCGGACATTAATAAATTGGGTGGACCGGTTGCCATGTATAAGATGTCTGGTGAGGCAGCGCGTGAAGGTATCCTGACGGTTATTAGATTTATGGCACTCTTATCCATTAATCTGGGGATTTTCAATCTGATTCCGATTCCTGCTTTGGATGGTGGTAAAATTGTCATGAATATCATTGAAGCGATTCGTCGCAAACCGATGAAACAAGAGCATGAAAGTATCATTACTCTTGTAGGTGTCGGCATTATGGTTGTCTTGATGATTGCGGTGACTTGGAATGATATTTTGCGATTGTTTCGGTGATTCTTATGTTTGATACGCTTATCAACACTAACTTAACTTAAAAGTGCTGATTTTCAACGCTTTTTTTGATATAATAAAAACACTATATGAAAGGAAAGGATAATCTCCAAGCGCAGGGCTTGATAGGGTTATCCAACTATCACACACATGAAACAATCCAAAATGCTTATTCCTACCTTACGAGAAATGCCGTCTGATGCGCAAGTCATCAGTCATGCCCTTCTCGTACGTGCAGGTTACGTTCGTCAAGTCTCAGCAGGTATCTACGCTTATCTGCCACTTGCTAATCGCGTGCTTGAAAAATTCAAGAACATCATGCGTGAAGAGTTTGAGGCCATTGGGGCGGTGGAATTATTAGCACCCGCTCTTTTAACCGCAGACTTGTGGAAAGAAAGTGGTCGTTACGAGACTTACGGCGCTGACCTTTATAAGCTAAAAAATCGCGATTCATCAGATTTTATCCTCGGCCCAACGCATGAGGAAACAATGACTGCACTTGTCAGAAATGCAATCACGTCTTATAAGAAACTACCATTGAACATCTACCAAATTCAGCCGAAATATCGAGATGAAAAACGTCCGCGTTACGGTCTACTTCGTGGTCGTGAGTTCATCATGAAAGATGGTTATAGTTTCCATGCTAATTATGAATCGCTAGATGAGACTTATCTGGATTATAAACAGGCGTATGAGAATATTTTCACCCGCGCTGGCCTTGATTTTAAAGGTATCATTGGTGACGGCGGTGCTATGGGTGGTAAAGATTCGCAAGAATTTATGGCGATTACACCCGACCGTACGGACTTGTCACAATGGTTGATTTTAGATAAATCAATTGCTGATATTTCAGAAATCCCAGACTTTGTGATCAAAGACATCAAGCAAGAACTTTCTAACTGGTTGATTGCAGGGGAAGATACCATTGCTTATTCTGACGGCTCAGATTATGCAGCAAACTTGGAAATGGCATCGACTGAATTTGTTAAACCAACTGCTTATACTGAACATCTTGAGTTGACAAAAGTCGCAACTCCTGACGTGAAAACGATTGAGGAAGTTTCAGCCTTTCTTGACGTGCCAACTGAGCAAACCATTAAAACACTTGTCTACAATGCAGATGGTGAAATCGTGGTTGTCCTACTCCGTGGTGATGATGAGTTAAACGAAGTTAAATTAACCAACCATTTAGGTGCTGATTTTGTTGAACCTGCGACAGAAGAAGAAACAATTAAAGTATTTGGTGCAACATTCGGTTCATTAGGACCAGTTGGCTTGCCAGAAGATGTTAAAGTAATTGCTGATCGTGTGGTTGAAACCATTGTCAACGTTACCGTTGGTGCTAATGAAGATGGTTTCCATTATCAAAATGCCAACTTAGACCGTGACTTTAAAGTTACTGAATTTGTTGATTTGCGGACTGCAAAAGAAGGCGAGCCAGCACCAGATGGTGGTGGACACCTGAAATTTGCACGTGGTATCGAAATTGGCCACATCTTTAAACTTGGTACGCGTTATTCTGAAAGTATGGGCGCCAATGTTTTAGATGAAAATGGTAAAGCTAAGCCAATCATCATGGGTAGCTACGGTATCGGTGTCAGCCGGATGTTATCAGCGATTTTAGAGCAATTTGCGCGGATTAATGTTGAGAAAACATTTAAGGGAGACTACAAATTCTCTTGGTCAATGAACTTCCCTAAAGGATTAGCACCGTTTGATGTACACGTGATTCCAGTGAACGTCAAAGATGAAACAGCTGTTGCTTTGTCAGCAGAAATCGTAGAGACTTTGACAAAATCAGGTTTACAAGTCCTTGAAGATGACCGTGCAGAACGTGTCGGCGTTAAGTTTGCTGATAGCGACTTGATTGGCCTGCCGGTGCGCGTGACAGTTGGTAAAAAAGCAGCTGACCGTATTGTTGAAGTTAAGATTCGTGCAACAGGCGATACACTTGAAGTCAATGTCGATGACTTGGCAGAAACCCTTGCGATTTTGAATCAATAAAAGACTATGAAAAACAGAAAGTTGCGTGTCGACTTTCTGTTTTTTTGAGGACTTAAATTAATTTATCGGCAAAAAAGAAAGCGTTTTCCGACATATTGTTTGCAAAAAAAATGGAACCATGCTATGATATAAATATAAAGAAAAGCACTGGAATGTGCGAACTTACTCACATTTTTGACCGACTAAATCGTATTACCTCGGGAGTCTTTGAGACATCTTACAGCGTGCAAGCCATTTTAGATGGAAGCTGCTTCAGTAAGAGCGAGACGCCCACCTGTTTAACATTGACAGCGGGTTCAATACTTGAGTAAGCAACGGCATTCAATCAGTGTTTTTTTGCGTTTTTGACTGTGATTTCTTCGTTAGCTTTCAGCTCACAACCCCAAGGTTGCTTCGCTTTAGCTGCCTCGACCTCACAGCCAAAAACGCAAAAAAACTTTCCTATGTTGGTGTGATGTCTTCGTTAGCTTTCAGCTCACAACCCCAAGGTTTCTGCGCTTTAGCTGCCTCGACCTCACAGCCAAAAACGCAAAAAAACTTTCCTATGTTGGTGTGATGTCTTCGTTAGCTTTCAGCTCACAACCTCAAGGTTTCTGCGCTTTAGCTGCCTCGACCTCACAGCCCAAAAATCGCAAAAAAACTTTCCTATGTTGGTGTGATGTCTTCGTTAGCTTTTGACTGACAACCTTGAGTTTGTAAGTCTTTTATGCTACGAATTCTTGGTAAAAAGTTTTCAAAAAACTGTGTTTGACTTGTATGAGTTTATTCTTGCATTTTCAGGTGTATTTGGGGTATAATGAACTGGTGAGAAATGCTTTTCTCTTAAAGATTGCCTTCTTAGCTCAGTTGGTAGAGCAGTGGACTCTTAATCCATGGGTCGCAGGTTCAAGCCCTGCAGGGGGCATCATAAAAGCCATAGACAGTTGTTGCTGTGTATGGCTTTTCTCGTACTTACTTGTAAATTTGTCCCATGTTTTGTCCCATTTTATTTTAAAATATTTCTGACCTCCTGATATTCCTCTTCTACACGTTCTTGCAAAGTATGACCATAAACCTCAATTAACATACTAATATCTTTATGACCTAATAATTTAGCAATGACACCCATGTCAATTCCTCTATGTAGTAAGACAGAACCATAAGTATGTCTAGCTCCTTTAGTTGACAATAATGGAGTGATTTTTAGAATTTTTAACATCTCTTTGATTGCTTTACTAACTGTTTCAATGAGTGGTATATCATATCTGAGAGAGTGGTGTTGAAATATGAAATTTTCTTCATTACCGACCCCTAATTCGTTATTAGCTCTTTTTTGTTGAGCTTGTAGAGATTTTAAGATGATTAGGCTTTTTTCGTCAATTGGAACAGTTCGTATTGATGTTTTATTTTTCGGAGGAACAAATTGATGAGTTCCTGTGTTGTATCTTCTGTAATATTTGGTTTTCTTGGACCTTCTGGTGCTGGCAAGACAACGACGATTAATATTTTAACAGGGCAATTGGTTCAGGATAGTGGACAAGCTTTTATTTTGGGTAAAGATGCAAAGGCTATTTCTGCTGACGATCTTTTAAATATTGGGTTTATGAGTGATACCGTTGGCTTTTATGAAAAAATGTCTCTTTATAAAAACTTAGAATTTTTTGCTAGATTTCATAATATTTCGACTGAAGTACTCGATGATTTGTTAAAAGCCTTAGATTTATATCAAGATAAGGATAAAAAAGCTGAGAATTTATCAACAGGTATGAAACAAAGATTATTCTTGATTCGTGCCATTCTCCATACGTCAAAAATCTTATTTTTAGATGAACCAACTTCTGGATTAGACCCGACTTTATCGCAAAAAGTGCATGATATTTTGTTTGATTTAAAAGAAAAAGGTGTGACGATATTCTTAACAACGCATGATATGAATGAGGCGACTAAAATATGTGATAATATTGCCTTATTATATCAAGGCAATATTATTGAGTATGGGGCACCACAATCTATCATTGATAAATATAGTGACGAAAATAAAGTTGTGATTAGATTCCAAAATGGTAAAGAAATTACGGTTCCTAAAGAGGAGGTAGCAAACTATCTTGGACAATATGTTGTCAGTATCCATACCATGGAATCATCTTTGGAATCTATTTTTGTACGGTTGACAGGAAAGGCATTTAAAAATGAATAGAATAGATAGACTAAAAAGCTTATTATGGTTAAGAAAACAATATTTGAAAAGCAGCATTGCTTTATTATATATGTGTGTAGGTACGCCTATTGGAGATTTTACTTTGCTGTCACTCATTCCAAAGTTTCATGGCAATATAAGTTTTTTAAGTTCAGCCTTAGCCTTTGTCTATAGTTTAACGGCAGGATCTTTTGTTTCATTGATGATAGGGGAAGAGAAAGAAAAGAAAAATTTACGAACGTTGATACTAAGTGGTGTTAAGATGTATGAGTATATTTTATCTATTGTTATTTTTCCGTTTCTATTTTCTGTTTCTGCTTGCATTTATTTTCCTTTGCTTTTCGGTGTTGTTATTCCAAGTTGGCCAATCTATTTTATCATTGCAATTTCAACAACCTTAATTTTTATTCTAACCAATTTATCCATTGGTTTATTAGCCAAAAGTCAAATACACGCCTCTTTATTTAGTCTTGGCATTGTTATGGTAGCTAACTTTTTACCGATATTAGCAGATCTTTCATCAAATCAGTTAGTTCAATATTTTGTTAAGTGGTCATTTATTGGTGCCAATACAGAATATTTTAGTAAATTGGAACATTTCAAAATAACAGATAGTAGTATTCTAAGCATGCTGCTATGGATTGTAGGGCTATTCATTTTAACTAAATTTGCTTTTGCTTGGAATAGAAAAGAACATGATTGATAAATAGATTTTTATTAATTATAGGAATTATTTTCACCAAAAAAAAAAAATGTAGTAGAAATAGTTCAAGTGAAAGAACCTAAATGCCTTTATAATGCGTAAAGTTTCTATATAAAGTGTTGAATATATCTGCAGGGGCATAAAAAAGAATCCTTATACAGTGTTGTATAGGGATTTTTTTGTGTTTAAAATAATTTAAGGTTAATAAATCATTTTTATGTAATTACTTTTGGGACTATTAGGAAATTTACTATATTATTGTTTTTTATTTTTCAAAACTTAGTCTTCTAATGACCAATCTTTTGATAAAAAATTTGGTATTTCATGAGGTTGAACTTTTTTGTAGCTCTTTTTAAAACTATCTCCAAGAATTTGAAAACCTAAATTAGGTTCACCAAATAACTCCTGAGTCAATTAGGATAACTTGGAATTACATGTAAAATCTTCTTTTCTTTCTATAGAGAAAAAACAATTTTCTGAGTAGGCAAAGATTAAATAGTTTATAAAAGCCAATTTTTTATCCTTTAAAACACTATTAAATTGATGCCTTAAGTTACTGTATTTTTTATCCTTTTTATGGTAAAAAGCTAAAACAAAAGTACTGTCTTCTAAGGGAAGTATTGCTAAATGCAATTTTTGAATTCGATTTTCTTTGGCTAGATTTTTTGTGTTATTTATAATAAATCCATCCATATCTTCAATTACCGAAATTGAGTCTTAAAATGCTAGGGGAACCTTATAAGGAAGTACTTCATGAAATATTATTTGATATGCTCCAGTATGATTTTTAACAATATTATTTTTATGCTCTTCAACTTCATTCTCGAAATCTTCAAGGTCCCAATCTTGAAAATTTAGTAATTCAGAGGGTCTATTGGTAAATACCTCTAAATTTTTAATCTTATTATTTAGTCCTTCTTTATCTATACGTGTTCGAACTATTTCCATTAAAAAGTTTTTGAGGGCAATTTCTGCCAACATTTTGTCTGTAATTACATTTTTTAAATTCTCCGGATTTTCATAGTCTTTAAAATATTTAGAATCACACGAAATACAGATAGAATGTATGACACCTGACTTTTTAACACCTTTTTCATCTTTTTCGAAATTTTTAATTGGTAATTCAATAATTGCATTAAGGGTGCCAATCATCCCGGATTTAGCAATATTTTTTAAAACAAATTGAGGGATTGTATGTGAATTACAATAACTTGTTTTTCTTTCCCCACATAAAATGCAATGTTCAGGTTTAATATTATCGTATGTCTCTCCCCAACTCTTTGCTAATGTTTTTTTAAACGCCACATCAATTTTTTATCATTATTTTTCATATACTCTATTTATTCCTTCCTTTAGCTTTTTATAAATAATATTTTTCTTTTATTATATCAAATTTCATTAGATTTATATTACTTTAAGTATTAATGTTATCTGTATTATATTTGTCCATATTATAAAAAATGAGAACAGGATTTGCATGAAAAAGACTTGAAAGACCATATGACATATAGATTATTTAAAGAAGAATGGTAGAAATAATAAATGTTGCGACGGATGACGCTATCCAGATGTTGTTGTCTAAAGATAGCAAAGATGCTAAAAAAAAGGTATAATTGAATAAAAATGTGAAGGGCATGTCGCAGTGTTGTGCCTTTTTTCATACGAAAATGAGGTAAGCTAATGGATGTGTCTAATCTTTTTAATTCGAATTTGGATAAAATCAAAATTTCGGCGATTCGTCGTTTTGATCAGGAGGTGTCAAAGATTCCTGGTATGTTGAAACTGACGCTAGGAGAGCCTGATTTTAATACGCCTGAGCATGTTGAAGCAGCTGCTGTGGCTGCTGTTCGTGCACATGAGAGTCATTATACTGGGATGTCAGGATTGCTGGCTTTGCGTGAGGCGGCGAGTCAGTTTGTTGCTGAAAAATATGACCTACAGTTCGATCCAGAATCAGAGATTTTGGTGACGGTTGGTGCGACGGAGGCGATTTCTGCTAGTCTCATGTCTATCTTAGTGGCTGGCGATAAGGTGCTGACGCCTGCGCCTTTGTACCCTGGTTATGAGCCTTTAATTCAACTTGCAGGTGCTGAGATGGTTGAGATTGATACGACGACCAATGGCTTTGTCTTGACACCAGAGATGCTAGAGGCAGCTTTGATTGCCAATCCTGAAACGAAGGCTGTGATTTTGAATTATCCGTCAAATCCAACGGGTGTGACTTATAATCGCGCAGAAATCAAGGCTTTGGCTGAAGTCGTTCAGAAATATCCCGTTTTTGTTATTTCGGATGAAATCTATTCTGAGTTGAACTATACAGGTGAGAAACATGTGTCAATCGCTGAATTTGCGCGTGAGCAGACGATTGTGCTAAATGGCCTGTCTAAATCTCATGCTATGACGGGTTATCGGATTGGTTTCATCTTCTCGGATGCGGTTTTGACTAGCCAGATCATTAAAACGCATCAGTATTTTGTGACAGCAGCAACGACAGTTTCTCAGTTTGCGGCGATTGAGGCTTTGACCAATGGTAAAGATGATGCAGTAGCGATGAAAAAAGAGTATGTGATTAGGCGAGATTATATCATCTCACAGATGACACCGCTTGGCTTTGAGATTGCGAAACCAGACGGGGCATTTTATATTTTCGCTAAAATTCCTGCAGATTTAGAACAAAATTCTTTTGATTTCTTGATTGATTTTGCTAATGAAAAGCAAGTGGCTTTTATTCCCGGGTCAGCTTTTGGCAAATATGGTGAAGGCTATATCCGTTTGAGCTATGCGGCGAGTATGACGGTGATTACAGAAGCCATGGCGCGCTTGACAGCATACGTGACTGAAAAGCGTGCGTTATAATCTACTCATCTTTTATCAAGTGAACCTGAGCTTGCTTAATCTCCAGCAAGCATTGAAATTCCCCAATTTTGGGGAATTTTTTATTGGATCTGAGTTTTTAGAGATGCCCAATTTTTTGTTATAATGAAGTGGAGAGGTTCTTAGGGATATGAAAAACGTTGAGACGCGCGGTTTAGTGCTGTTTAGTCGGCATTACCGTGAGCAAGATAAATTAGTTAAGATTTTTACGGAGCGTTTTGGTAAGCGGATGTTTTTTGTGAAAAATGCTGGGAAGTCGCGGTTTGCGAGTAGTCTTCAGAATTTTACGCAGCTTGAGTTGTTGGGGACGATTAATGACGATGGCTTGAGTTTTATTTCTGATATTAGTGAGGCTAGGCCTTATCAGTTTATTAATTCGGATATTTTTGCTCAGGCTTATGCGAGTTATCTGGTTGGTCTTTCGGATGTGGCGCTGCCTGATAATCATTATGACGCGCCGCTTTATGGTTTTTTGATGAAGTCGCTTGATTTAATTGAAGAGAAGATTGATATGGTGGTGGTGACTTATATTTTTGAGCTACAGGTCATGTCGCGTTTTGGTGCCCAGTTAGATTTTGGGCAATGCGTTTTTTGTCACCGTAAGGATTTACCAATGGATTTTTCTTACAAGTTTAATGGCTGTCTTTGTCGAAATCATTTTGATGAAGATATGAAGCGGTCGCACTTGGATCCTAATGTGATTTTTCTGTGCTACTCTTTTATGGCAATGGACTTAGAAAAGTTGCCGAGTATCAACCTGTCTGATGACATGAAAAAGAAAATTCGTGTCTTTGTCGATGCCCTCTATGACCACTATATCGGTGTGCAGATTAAGGCTAAGAAATTTATTGATGGCTTGGATGGCTGGGCTGATATTATGAGATAAGGGTGTCAATTATGATGGTGATAAATAGTCATTAGATGTTTTTCGGGATAGTCAGAAAATATCTAATGACTTTTTATTTCTCAATTTTATGACTAATTTAAGTAAAAAAAAAGCAATAGATGATGAATTGTTTAAAGTAAATATGTTACAATTAAAAAGGAGTAAACGTAAAATATAAGGAGATTAGAAAATGAAGAACTTTAAAAAAGTAGGGTTAGTCTTTGTAAGCATACTAGCGGTGATTAGTCTAGGAGCGTGTTCAGCCGAGTGGAAAACTTCAGATGCTGTAGATTATGTAAAAACCTCTTTAAACGCCTTTACAAAAGGCGATATGAAAAAATATGCTGAAATTACCAAACAAACTGAAAAAGAAGCAAAATCAGAATATGAGGACGGCATTAATGAGATGCTCAAAAGTTTTGAGGGACCGGGTGTTACTGATTCAGCTAAAGCAGAACTCAAAACAGTTATGCTTGATTTATTAAAAATTTCAAAATATGATGTCAAATCAGCTGAAAAAATAAAAGATGGTTTTGATGTTAAGCTTACAGTTAAACCGTTTATTGGTTTTGATAATCTGGAATCGGAGCTTAAAAAACAAGTGACACCAGAGGCGATTGAGAAATCTGGTGTTGACGTGACAAATGAAACTGCAGTAAATGAATGGGCAATGGGAATAACAATTGATTTTATGAAACAAGCAGTTAAAAATCCAACCTATGGTACTGAAAAAGAGATGACCGTAAAAGTTAAGAAACAAGATAAAGTTTACGCTCTATCTGATTCGGATATGGAAAAAGTGATAGCTTACATGTTGGGTGGTAAATAAATAAAAAAATAAGCTGAATCTAGCTTATTTTTTTTGATTATAGCGTTTTTTAATCTCAACTGCGAGGGCTGGATAGTCAGTCATAAAGCCTGCTAAATGATGATTAAAGGCAAAGTACATGTCAACATCATTATTTAAAGTCCAAGGTCGCAAGGGTTTGGTGAGTTGTTTTAAGTGATTTGAATTTTTTTGTAACCAGTCCAACCGAGGATGCAGGTGGGTGATATAATCCGTCTGCAAAGCTAGCTTAATTTTCTGTTCCGAGGTCGACATGAGGAGGCATAAATCTGCACCTGGCTCAAGCTCAGACAGGCGTTGGAGTGATTCGAGGTTAAAGGAGCAGTAGATATGAGAAAAAGGATAGTGCTGTGAGGTGAGCAAGTCACTGGTCATTTTTTCAATGCCAACATACTGAAATTTATCCGTCTTGATTTCAACATTGAGCACGCCTGTGAACTGCATCTGGATCAGTAAGTCTAGTACCTCAGACAATAAAGGAATTTTTTCAGTTACATAGTCTTTATCAAACCAAGCCCCCGCAGAATAGTTGCGGATTTCTGAAAATGTTAGGTTACGAACGAGTCCAGTACCATTTGTGGTGCGGTCAATGGACTCATCATGAATGACAACGAGTTGACCGTCCTTGGTTAAATGGACATCAAGCTCGATGCCGTCAGCACCTACCCTGATGGATTCAGCAAAAGCTGCTAGGGTATTTTCAGGTCGATTGGACTTGCTGCCACGGTGGGCGAAAATCTGCGTTTCGACAGGATCCTGATGGAGCAGATGATAGATGCTGGCTTGAAATCTAGCCCGTCGTGACTTAAAGTAATCACGGTTTCTGTGAAACCATTTTTTAATCCCCGTAAACATCTGCCCACTCCTTTTCAATTGCGGTGACAAATTCTCGCATGATGTGATCACGCGCCCTTGCGAGTTGATTGGCTTTTTCAGTATGCAAGCTTTCAGAAATCTGAAAGAGTTTTTCATAAAAATGATTGATCGTTGTGCCTTCAGCGGCATGATAAGCTGCTTTTGAGGTAAAAGTCTGTGGCAACTTATCGGGATTATAAAGCTCACGCTTGCGATCAAAGCCATATTGCAAGGTTCGGACGATTCCGAAAGCCCCAATGGCATCTAAGCGGTCGGCATCTTGGACAATTTGACCATTGATGTCAAGTGCCTGCGCAGTCCCATCAAGATTGGCTGAGAAAGAGAGATTATCTATGATCTCAAACACTTGGTCAATGTAGGGCAGCTCAAGCGTCGTGAGAAAATCAACGACTTCTTGCTTGGCTACGACAACATCCTCAAATAGTTTGTCATCATAGGTATCATGAAGAAGCGCAGCCGTTAAAACTAAGTCACGATTGGCTTGCGGATAGTCTGCTAAAATATGTTCAGCCAATTTATAGACACGAAAGATATGATCGAAACCGTGACCATCTGTCAGGTGTGCGTGTCTATTTTTGGCAAATGCCATGATTTTTTCCATTATTTGAAATAGTTAATCCCCATAGCGGACTTGACTTCATCCAAAGTCTGAGCTGCGACAGCCTGTGCTTTCTCAGAGCCTTTTTTGAGCATCTCATAGACTTGTCCCATGTCTTGGGCGTATTCTAAGCGACGGGCACGAATCGGGGCAAATTCACGGTCTAAGACCTCGAGTAGGTAGCGTTTGGTTTTCACGTCGCCGAGGCCACCAGCTTGATACTGCGCTTTCATCTCAGCAATGGTTGTAGCATCTTCGGGTGTGCCAAAAACATCGAGATAGTGGAAAACCATATTGCCTTCGATTTTACCTGGATCTTCGACGCGGACGTGGTCAGGGTCAGTGTACATGCTCATGACTTTTTTCTGAACGGTATCGGCATCGTCAGAAATGAAAATGCCGTTGTTGAGGGATTTGGACATCTTGGCGTTACCATCAAGACCTGGCAAGCGACCGGCACTTTCATTTTCAGGGTAGAGGCCTTCTGGTTCAACGAGGACATCTGTTTGGTAGGCATGATTAAAGCTGCGGACAATTTCGCGTGTTTGCTCGATCATTGGTTTTTGGTCATTGCCAACAGGGACTAGGTTGGCCTTAAAAGCTGTGATATCCGCTGCTTGAGAAACAGGGTAAACGAGGAAGCCAGCTGGGATAGACTCACCAAAGCCTTTTTGGGCGATCTCTGTTTTAACAGTCGGGTTGCGTTCGAGACGCGCTAACGACACGAGGTTCATGTAGTACATCGACAGCTCAGTGAGTTCAGGAATTTGTGACTGGATGAAAATTGTTGACTGCGCTGGATCAAGGCCAACAGCTAGGTAATCAAGCGCGACTTCACCAACAGATTGGATGATTTTTTCGGGTTCTTTGGCATGGTCAGTCAAGGCTTGTTGATCTGCTAGGAAGACAAAGAGTTGGTACTTGTCTTCGTTTTGCAAGAGCACACGATTTTTCAATGAGCCAACATAGTGGCCGATGTGAAGTTTTCCTGTTGGACGGTCTCCGGTTAAGATAATGGGTTTCATATGAATAAATTCTCCTGTAAGATGTTGAGGCGACTGCTTTGAGGCTATGAAAAATAGGAAAAGACGTAAGCGAACGGAGTTCGTTCGGACTTTTATCTTTTTTCCTAGTCTCAAGGAGCCGAAATTCGATTAGTATATAGTTGAGGTGATGAAAATCTGATAAACAAAAAAGTCCTCGACAAAATCATTTGTCAAGGACGTTAACACGCGGTGCCACCTTAAATTACGGAAAAAATACTTTCCGTCTCTTAGCTCCCTCAAACAAGGGATTGTGCGGTATCGAGCACGGCCGTGATTCTTATCGTTTTGAATCAAATTGAACATCAGTTCTTTTCGCAGGCCATTCACTTGGTTGAATTCTTGTCTCGCAATGACCGACAAGTCCCTGAAAATTCGGATACACGTACGCATATCGACCAAGTTACTTACTCTGCTAATGGTTTTATTTTACGATTATTCTAAGGGAATGTCAAGGTGTCAGGACGGCAAGGCTTATTTTGTCGACAATTTTGATCCTTGCACAGGATTTTCCTGACAAACTCAGTCGAAAATCCAATCAGCGCCTATCATTTTCCTACTAAAAATGCTAAAATAGAAATAACACGTAAATTGAAGATAAGAGGACAAAAATGCTACAAGTAAGCGATATTAGTTTGCAGTTTTCAGACCGTAAACTGTTTGATGAAGTGAATATTAAATTTTTACCAGGCAACTGTTACGGTTTAATCGGGGCCAATGGTGCAGGAAAATCAACTTTCCTGAAAATTTTAGCAGGCGATATTGAGCCAAGCACTGGCCACACGTCAATGGGACCAGATGAGCGGATGAGTATTCTACGTCAGAATCATTTTGACTATGAAGACATCCCTGTTTTGGACGTTGTTTTGATGGGGCATCAACGCCTCTATGACGTTAAAGTTGAAAAAGATGCCATCTACATGAAGGAAGACTTCACAGATGAAGACGGTATGCGTTCAGCTGAACTCGAAGGTGAATTTGCTGAGCTTGGTGGCTGGGAAGCAGAATCTGATGCAGCACAATTGCTGCAAAACCTTGGAATTCCTGACGCTTTGCACATGCAAAACATGTCAGAATTGACCAATGGTGAAAAAGTCAAAGTTCTCTTAGCTCAAGCCTTGTTTGGGAAACCAGACGTTCTCCTTCTTGACGAGCCAACCAATGGTCTGGACATCCAGTCGATTAACTGGTTAGAAGAATTTTTGATTAACTTCGAAAATACAGTCATCGTTGTCTCCCATGACCGTCACTTCTTGAATAAAGTATGTACGCACATGGCCGATTTGGACTTTGGTAAAATCAAACTCTTTGTTGGTAACTATGACTTCTGGAAAGAATCATCAGAACTTGCCCTTAAATTGCAAGGTGATGCCAACCGTAAATCAGAAGAAAAAGTCAAAGAATTGCAAGACTTTATCGCGCGTTTCTCTGCGAATGCGTCTAAATCTAAGCAAGCGACATCTCGTAAAAAAATGTTGGATAAAATCGAGTTGGACGAGATTGTGCCTTCTTCTCGTAAATATCCTTTTATCAACTTCAAACCTGACCGCGAAATTGGTAATGACTTATTGAAAGTTGAAAATCTTTCAGTCAAAATTGATGGCGAAGTCATTTTGGATAATATCAGTTTTATCCTTAATCCAGGAGATAAAACAGCCTTCATCGGTCAAAATGATATCCAAACAACTGCACTCATTCGTGCCATCATGGGCGATATCGAGTACACTGGTGAGGTGAAATGGGGCGTGACAACAAGCCAAGCTTACTTACCAAAAGACAATTCACGCGACTTTGCAGGTGGCGAAACAATCCTTGATTGGCTCCGTCAGTTTGCCAGCAAAGAAGAAGACGATAATACTTTCCTTCGTGGTTTCCTAGGTCGGATGTTGTTCTCTGGTGAAGAAGTTAACAAGTCTGTTAACGTCCTATCCGGTGGTGAAAAAGTTCGTGTGATGCTCAGCAAGCTCATGCTCTTGAAATCAAACGTCCTTGTCTTAGATGACCCAACTAATCACTTGGACTTGGAATCAATTTCATCACTCAATGAAGGTTTGACTAACTACAAAGGTAGTCTACTCTTTGCCAGTCATGACCATGAATTCATCCAAACCATTGCCAACCACATCATCGTGATCTCTAAAAACGGTGTGATTGACCGAATCGGTGAAACTTATGATGAGTTCCTTGAAAATGATGAAGTCCAAGCAAAAGTTAAAGCGCTTTGGGCTGACTAAACTCTTGTTATTTAAAGTCGTAGGAATACGGCTTTTTTTGTTATAATAAAACCATGACAATTAAACTCATCGCAACAGATATGGACGGGACATTCTTAGATGGCAATGGTGCCTATGATAAAACACGCTTTGATGCGCTGTTAACAAAACTAGAACAAGCTAATATTCATTTTGTGGCGGCATCAGGCCGACAACTTTTGGCTTTGGAGGCGATGTTTGCTGATTTTGCTGACCGGATTATTTTTGTGGCAGAAAATGGCGGCATCGTCAAATATCGTGATGATATTTTATTTGAAGAGAAAATGCCTTTTAATAAAGTTTTAGAAATCTCAGATATCGTCAGAAAGTCTGACTATATCCAGGATGATTCTGTTTTATTGAGCGGGGCTAATGGGTCTTATATTTTAGAGACGACAAGCGACTATTACAAGAAAAAAGCGAATTTTTACTATGAAAAGGTGCAAGCAGTTTCTGATTTTTCGGAAGTTGTGGATGATATTCTAAAACTTACTGTCAGTTTTACAGCTGAGCGGGTGCTGGAAGGTGAAGCTTGGGTTAATCAACAAGCGGCAGGCGTTCGGGCAGTCACCACAGGGTTTGAATCGATTGATATTATGCCAGAAGGCATCAGCAAAGCCACAGGCTTGTCTCATCTCGCTGAAAAATTTGACATCACGCCCTCGGAAATTGTCGCATTTGGCGATAATCTGAACGACTTAGAGATGTTAAGCTATGCAGGCAGGGCGGTTGCTATGTCTAATGCACGTGAGCCAATTAAAGAGATAGCAGACGAAATCATCGGTCATCACAAAGATCAAGCTGTGATGGCTTATTTGGAAAATAGTCAGTTCTAAAAGGGGATGAATTGAACATATTAATGATTGGTGCAACAGGATTTATCGGAAAAGAAGTTGTTAAACAACTCGCGTTGGAGGATGTTTCCTTAACCCTGCTAGTGAGAGATCAATCAAGAGCAGCATCTCTGAAAGCATTAGCGCCTTCGAAGATAGCGTTAGTGACAGGTGATTTAACGCAACCGAATCTTGGATTGGATGAGACGGATAAAGCAACCGCTTTGAAATGTGATCTGATCCTTCATTGTGGGGGACCGATGGATATTACCTTATCAGAAACATTGGCTAAAAAAGCCTTCTTAGAAGGCAGTCGCTATGTCATGGATTTGGCAAAAGAGATTCAGGAACAAAAGGGGCTAAAAAAATTAATTCATGTCGCGGGTTATATGAGTCCATTTAATGATGAGGCTTCTGTATGGGAAGATACTGATGTTTTTAACGAAGTTCATCCAGCTTTAATCGGAACACCGCCATATGAGCAGATGAAGTTTTTATCAGATATTTATATGCGACAAGAAGCTAAAAAAAATCATATCCCTTTAGCTGTCATTAATCCCCCAACAGTTATTGGGGATGATCAGACTGGGGATACGGCACAATTAGGCGGTTTTGGTTTATTTATAAAAATCATTAGAGGCGGTTCTTTACCAGTTATACCTGGTGGCAAAGACTATCGACTGCCTTTAATTAATAAAAATATCATAGCAGAGTTTATCGTGCAAACGATATTTAACGAGACACAAGAAAAAATGACCTATACGCTTGTTTCCGATAAAGCTTTAGACCCTGATATTTCAGATTTAATGACGACAATTTCTGAAAGTATGCATATCAAGAAACCTCGTTTGACTGTTCCGTTTGGTCTATTAAAATTTGTGATGACATTTGGCGGAAGTCAACTCACTGGGATTCCTAAAAGTAGTTTAAATTTTTTGACGAATAGAACATTTGATAATCAATTGACTAAAAATGATTTTGAACCTGAATTGGTGAGCAAACTATCTGCCTCCAACGTTCCTCTTGCGATTGCAGATATAGATTTTCGTTTAACTTATGGTGATGAGTTTATCGCTCCTTATACTAGAACAAGTCTACAGGGGGCTACCGTTTACCGCTTAGATGGGAAAGGGAAACCTCTTGTGCTGGTTCATGGTCTATTTAGTGATGGCACCGATTTGTTTGACTTAGGTTTAGCCTTAAATAAACAAACGGCTAGAGAGATTATCATACCTGATTTGCCAGGTTTTGGAAGGTCACCTTTTGTTAAATCAAGAGATAGCTTAACACCCTATCTGGATTTGATCGCATCGATCAAAAAAGCAATGCCTGAGGGTGCCGTTTTTATCGGTCATTCTTTTGGCGCAGCCTTATTAATGGAAGCCTCAAATCGAAATTATTTGGTAGAAAGTGACAAGATCATCCTTTTACAACCACCTCTCAAAAAAAACGTTAAAGAGCCGTATTCTTGGTTGAGTAAGCTAATGCTAAAACAAGCATCAGATAAACAATTAGCACACTACTTTAATCATAATGGTCTTATTTTGACGAACGTAGCAAAAACTGATAGGTATTTAAAACGCGTCAAAGCGAGTTTTAATTCGCCCAGAATATTAAATACGACCTTAGAGTTAAACAAAGTATTAAAAGGCATGGCTCTCACCCTCTCGGAACATCGCGCTTACGACGTTTTGTGGGGCACACAAGATAAGAGTTATGCACTTCCTATAGATCATGAACAAGTTATAAAATTAACTGATGGTCATTTTTTCCCAATTAGTAATCCGCTAGAAACAGCAACTTATATTTCAAGTTTGATATGAGTCTATCTCTTATATTTTAAAATAGCATCAGCATGACCCACAACTTGTGGTATAAAATCAAAAAAATACCCCTCAGCTTGTATTGATTTAATACAAACGAGGCGTATTTTTTTGATTTATATCTATTTTAGTGATTAGAATTCTTTTGCAATGCTAGTAACTTTAGCCAAAGCATCAGCCAAAATTTCGTTAGCGCGTTCAGGCTCGTAGGCATGACCTTCAATATAAACAGAGGTAATGTCATCAATACCAATGAAGTTTAAGATGCTGTTGAGATATTGAGAAGACGCATCGTTTCCGTCGTATGCGCCGCCGTTGGCTTGAATATGAAGGACTTTTTTACCGCCAGCAAGACCGACAGGGCCTTCAGCAGTATATTTGAAAGTTTTACCAGCGACGTTGATTGTATCAATCCATGCTTTAAGACGTGTTGGCATGCTAAGGTTCCAAAGTGGGTTAGCGATAACAACTTTGTCAGCAGCGAGGAATTGCTCTGTCAACTCACCAAAACGAGCGACTTTAGCTTGTTGCTCAGCACTGAGATTACCGAATTCAGTTCCGGTAGCCATTGCGTTGAAAGCTGAAGCGATGTCAACATCAATTTCAGGTACGTTGTCAGCGAAAACATCAAGAACAGTAATTGTATCAGATGGGTTTTCTGCTTTGTAAGTAGATAAGAATTGGTCAAGCGCTTTGAGTGAGAATGATGTTTCAGATGTAAGGGGATGCCCTTTAATAACAAGTGTATTCGACAATGGTAAGACCTCATAATTTCTAAATTTTTTAATTACCATACTATTTTATAAAAAAAAAAGAATAATTGCTTTGTTTACGATTGTAAATTTTGTTACAAACTTGCAATTAAAATAGCTAGCCTATAATTTTTTAATTTGTGAAACATACCACATTTGTTAGAAAATTGAAAAAAAAACTAAAATGTGGTATATTGTTAGAATGAAAAAGAAATTAGCGATTGACGCAATGGGTGGAGATTTTGCACCCAAATCTGTTGTCGAAGGGTGTCTATTGGCGAGAGCTGAGTTTCCAGACACTGAGTTTATTTTATTTGGTGATGAAACGAAGATTCGACCCTTATTGAGCGATGATTCTAACATTACCATTGTCCACACGACTGAGAAGATTGACTCTGGTGAAGCTGATCCAGTTAAAGCGATTCGTCGTAAGAAAACTGCAAGCATGGTTTTAGCTGCGACAGCGGTTAAAAACGGTGAGGCAGATGCACTTGTTTCTGCAGGAAATACAGGTGCTTTACTTGCGAGTGGTATCTTTACAGTTGGCCGGATCAAGCAAGTTGATCGACCTGGTTTGCTATCAACCTTACCAACTTTGGATGGTAAAGGATTCGATATGTTAGACCTCGGTGCGAATGCTGAGAATACTGCACACCATCTCTATAACTTTGCAATTCTAGGATCATTTTACGCTTCAAATGTCAGAGGTGTGACGTCTCCGCGTATCGGGCTTTTAAACAACGGCTCTGAAGCCAGTAAGGGTGCACCATTGCAAAAAGAGACTTATGAGCTACTTTCTGCTGATGAGAGTCTGAACTTTATCGGTAATGTCGAAGCGCGTGATTTGATGAGCGGTGTGGCTGATGTCGTCGTTGTGGATGGTTTCACTGGTAATGCTGTTCTCAAATCAATTGAGGGGACAGCATCGAGCTTGATGAAATTACTGAAAACGTCTATTAAAGATGGCGGTATGACATCAAAACTTGGTGCCTTGCTGATGAAAAAATCTTTATACAGTTTAAAAGATGCGCTAGATTACGAAAAAGCCGGCGGCGCCGTCTTGTTTGGCTTAAAAGCACCAGTCATCAAGAGTCATGGCTCTTCAAATGCTGACGCGATTTTTGCGACACTTAAACAAACGCATAAAATGTTAGAAACTGACGTGGTTGGGAAATTAGTGCGACATTATCAGGAGGACAAATAAATGGCGATGAGTAAAGAAGATCTTTTTGCTAAGATAAAAGAAAATTTAGTGGAGACATTGGAACTTGATGCAGATCACGTCACGCTAGAAACGAATATTGTTGAAGATTTAGGCGCAGATTCGATTAGCTTGATGGAATTCACCTTGGCTTTAGAAGACGAATTTGGTATCGAAATCTCTGACGAAGATGCAGAACACATCTTGACTTTAGGTCAAGTTGTCGACTACGTCTCTGATAAAATTAATTAATTATCAGCTTAATATAAAAAAATACAGGTTTTGGCCTATCCGTCAAATCCTGTATTTTTTTGTTTTATTTTATGGCCTAAATCAAGAGTTTACATAGGTTCCTTTAATCTGAAAAATGCGTGTGGCTTATTAGTATCATCGTGTTTTTCAGTATCGACTGGGATCATATACATCTCACGATAGTGGGCGATTTGCTCACTTATTTTTCGTCCGCTAAGCTGTTCAGCGAGTGTCTCGACCGCTTGCCAGCTAAAAATTGGCGGCAGCAGATTGAGCCATTTAGGTTTGGATTCAAAACTTTCCTGAATGACTTGACTAGCCTTTGTGAGAATATCAGCATGATCAAAGGCGAGCAACTGATCCGATACACCAGTAATGTGCAGCTGATGAGCCTCAGGATCTATTGTGAAATCAAACCACTGTGCACGTGCAGCATCATCACCTGCTTGAGTTTGTGGGAAGTTAGGTAGATATACTAAATGTGCAACAGTGACCACCCAGCCTCTGGGGTCACGTCCAGGCGTTGCAATTGTTTTGAGTTGATCCACAAATTTTGGGGCAATCTGGAGATGGGTTTCCTCATAGACTTCACGAATCGCAGCCTGCGTTGTATCTTCAGTTTTATCTAGAAAACCACCAGGTAACGCCCAATGATGTAAATCAGGATGTGCCTTACGTTGGATTAACAAGAGGTTGACCCGATTAGTTACTGGATTATAAGCAAAGATGACGTTATCAACTGTCACGCTAGGTGTTTCATAGGTTTGTCTATCTTGTTTGGCATACCAAGCCAGAAACTCCTTCTCGCTTGCCTGATGTTCATAGTAGTCTTTTTCTGCTACTTTGTTTACAAATGTGCGCATGATGTCTCCTTGTGAGGTTTGTTTATAACACGTTTTATCTAAGTCTAGCGTAGTATTTTTGTTATGTCAACGTTATTAGAAATATTATGATTGTTTGATTAATTAAAAGTTAGGTATTAGTTGCTATATAATAACAAATAAGTTAAAATAATATTAAGTAGTTGAAAACGCTTTATTTCGAGGGGGTATCGGATGATGCGTGTGTTCACATTGAAAGGAGATGGTTGGATGGAGAAAAGATTGTGGTGGCGATTAGGCGCTGTTTTGCTGTTGGTACCAGCTTTACTTTGTGGTTCTGGCTGTAAACAAGGGGCGGTTAAAAATAAAACATCAGAAAAAAAAGTCGAACTTATGAAAGAACCTTATAAGAATGAAGAATTTGCGACAGGTACTTATGTTCAAGTTTTAATTTACGATAAAGGGCACGGCGATGCAGACTTTAAGGTTGTTAAAGATCAACTTAATGAATTAGCAGCAAAATTTGAAGTTTACGAGCAGGGTGAGAGTGAGTTTGATAAAATTAATGCGCAAGCAGGCATTCAACCAGTTAAAGTTTCAAATATTACCTTTAAGTTAGCAAAGGCTTTGGAAAAATATGCGAAAAGTTCTAAGGGTGAGTATAACCCGACTGTTGGCGTCATGACACAGCTATGGCATATCGGTTTTTCTAATGGACAAGTCCCTTCGGATGAATTAGTTAAAGCAACCTTAGATAAAGTGGACTATAAAGATATTGTGATAGATGATAAAAATCAGACTGTTTTTCTCAAGAAAAAAGGCATGATGATTGAAGCAGACGGTATTGGTAAAGGATTCATAGCAGAGCAATTATTAAAAACCCTTAAAAAACAAGGTGTGACGACAGCAGTTGTTAACTTAGGTGGTCATGCTTATACGATGGGGAAAAATCCAAATCATAAAGATGGTTTTTGGGAAGTAGGAATTGCTAATCCACAATTAGGTGAAAATCAAGATAGTCCACTTGTTGGTGTATTGATGAGTGGGCACACAAGCTTTAACACGACAAATAATTATGGTCGATACTTGAAGGCTGGGGATAAAGTCTACTCTCATTTATTTGATACGAAGACTGGTTATCCAATAGAGACTGACTTATTAAGTGTTACTATGGTTGGCTATAATCCGACTTACGATGATGCTTATAGTAATGTACTGATGAATATGGGACTAGAAAAAGGCATGAAATATGTTAATGATCATGATGAATTAGATGCCGTATTCGTTACCAAAAACAAAGAAGTGCATATCTCTAAACATATTCCAGGGGAGTTTGAGTTATTGGATAAAACATTTAAAGTAGTAGAAGGTGTTGCGAAAGACTAAAAGGATAATTGATGAAAGCTTGTGGTATTGATATGAAAAATAAAAAAATATTAAAGATAATCACCCTATCTGTCACTTTTTTAGTTAGCTTTGTTGTTTCAACACAAACTTTAGCTAGGGAAAAAGGTGATCCTAAAAAGGATAAGGAAACAAGAAAAATTGATATTGACTTGCGTTTTAACCAACGCTTTACGGAAGAAAAAAAAGTAGTTAAAGTAGAACAAAATGTTGAAACTACTCCCAAGTTAGTAGAACCTGACATGCAAGCCGCTCCTGCTCCAGATCCCGCTCCTGCCCCAGACCCAACGCCTGCCCCTGCGCCAACCCCAGACCCTGCTCCCGCACCGACTCCTCCGCCAGCTCCAGTAAGCGCAGATGTATTATCCTTGATTGGAACGATGGTACCATTTCAAAATGGTGGTATGGCTAGTGGACAAGCCATCATAGATGCCGATCCTAATGGTATTTCATCAACTTGGGGAGGTGCATCACCTTATTCTGGTACAGATGGTCTCAACACACACTTTATTGGTCACCACTGGGGTGCCTTTGATCCAGTGATGAATTTGAGTAATGGTGGGATAGTGACCGTTTATGATGCAAATGGTCGTGCTTTTAATTATAGTATTTACAAAATTGTTGTCGTTGATACTTACGGTAATGATGTTAGTACCGGTGCCTCTATGTATGGAGAAATTACTTCAACAGGTGGTGGTGAGAGAATCGTGTTACAAACTTGTATTGATGAAACGACACGACGGATTGTCTTTGCCGCATAAATTTTGAGTTAATAAAAAACATACCTTAAAGGTATGTTTTTTTATTAATTTAGTCAAGGCCGCCTTGAAAATCAGTGTCAATATCTTGAACGTAATTTTTATAGTAATTGACTAAGCTATCTTTGAATTCTTGATAGTCGTCCTCACTATAATCACGCTGATCATCAATTTGTGCTTTAAAATGTGGCAAATCTAATTCAGTTCGGATGCGTTGTTCCAGTTCTTCTCTAGTCATCAGTTTTTTTCTCCATTTCATTTTTATTATTGGGTGTAGGGGATTTAAAACGCCAAGTGATATGTCCTGTACGAGATTTTTCTTTTGTAGATAGCTCTTCTTCCGTGATAGAGATAGCATCGGGTTTTTCTATGGCAGGTCGTCTTTCAAATGGTAGGCTAGCGTCGTAATCAGTCTCATTTTCCACTTGCTCATCAATTAAATCTTCTGCTCCCTCGTAATCAGGTAAGGGCGTTTGATTGAGAAATTGCATCAAGAAATCAATATTTTCAGGTGGTATCTCAGGTTGTTCAAGAGGCTCACCTTCCCCTAGTAAAGGTAATTTTCTCTCACGCAAGATACGTGCGTAATCGTAATCAGCACTATCAAATTCCAATTTTGCTGCATCATAGACAGCTTGAGCTTGAACGACCGTATAAAAAGCAGCTTGACTGATCGTTTCTTGCTCTTGATTGATGCCTTGTGCAGCATCATATTCTTTTTTGGCAACATCCAGATTATGATTGGCTGCAATAATTGATGCTTCCGATAAATAGGGTTGTATTTCTAAATAGCCAGCACTTTGAATGGCGAGAGAATAGTTTAAAGTTTTGGAATCGAAATTTTTTTGAGCTTCAGACCGATTTTTTTTGGCTGTTTCTAGCTCATTCATCGCAAAATTGAGCGCATCAGAGGCTTCTTGATAAGAAAGTACTGCTGCTAAAAGTCGATCCTTGGCTTGTAAAAGTAGATCAGTCATTTGCCTCCTTTATCTGTAAATCTAGTTGTAAACGGTTGATATTTAATAGGTATGCTCAGATACTCACTTATTCTTGTGGCGATTAATTTCTTCCAGACGAAGTTGTAAGGCACGCTCGTACTTCCCTAAACCGTCAGATTGAAAATAATGAACATGTTTTAGCTTATCAGGTAGATATTGTTGATCAATCCAGTGGCCTGGGAAATTATGTGGATACTGGTAATTTTCAGCTCGTCCCAGTTTTTTGGCACCTGAATAATGGCCATCCTGTAAATGAGGAGGAATCGGTAATGCACCATGTTTGTGTAAATCTGCGATAGCCGCATCCATAGCTTTATAGGCAGCATTAGATTTAGGAGACAAGGCTAAGTCCACCACGACATTAGCTAATGGAATCCGTGCTTCTGGAAAACCTAGCCGTTCAGCTGCTGTGACAGCTGTTACAGTGCGAGCACTAGCATCGGGATTAGCGAGACCAATATCTTCATAAGCAATAACCATGAGTCGCCTAGAGAGACTCTGAAAGTCACCACCCTCAATTAAACGTGCCGCATAATGCAAGCTAGCATTAACGTCCGAGCCACGAATCGATTTTTGAAGTGCAGATAAGAGATCATAATGAGCATCACCATCCTTATCAAAGGTTGCCGCAGATTTTTGCAAGGAGTTAGCCATATCATCCAAGGTAACATGGTGTTCAGAACTCGATAAAACGGCAAGCTCTAGAGAATTCAAAGCAGACCTAACATCACCATTTGTAGAATGAATTAGAAATTGTTTGGCGTCCTCATCAAGGGTGACTTCAAAATCAAAACCACGGTCAGGATCAGAGATAGCACGATCAACTGCAACGCCAATATCTTCAGGTGTCAAAGGTTTTAACTCAAAAATTTGAACCCGACTCCGGATGGCAGGAACCACACTAAAATAAGGATTTTCAGTAGTAGCACCAATTAAAATAATCTCGCCATTTTCAAGTAATGGTAACAAAAAATCTTGTTTAGGTTTATCCAAACGATGGATTTCATCCAAAAGAAGAACGAGTTGTCCAGAAAACTGGGCTTCAGCTGCAATCTCTTGTAACTTTGTTTTTTTGTCAGATGTTGCATTAAAAGTCCGAAAGGCCATGTCTGCTGTTCCTGCAATTGCTGAGGCAATTGAGGTTTTCCCAATACCCGGCGGTCCATAGAGAATCATTGAATTTAGTAGCTTGGTTTCAACCATACGACGAATGATTTTGCCTTCGCCTACAAGATGGCGCTGGCCGATAATCTCATCTATCGTTCGCGGTCTTAAACGTCGCGCCAAATTTGCTTGCATATCTTAAGCTCCTAGTAAATATGTCATAGTTACATTATAGCATTTTATTGCTATTTACCTTTTAACGGAACCTGTTTGTGCGCTCTAAAAACATCCCAATTTGTTAGCGGCTAGTATCAGGTAGAAAATCAGACTTATCATAATTTGTGTTGTAAGTACGCTTGATGATAGATTCAAAATTGTCATCAAGAAAATGTCTCATCGCGTAAGGAGGTGTTATGGTATTCGATTAAAAAGAGTTTCAAAACTTGTGTTAGCAATTAAAAGGAACAGAAAGCATTTTAGAAGGAGGTTATTTATTTTTATTAAAAATTGCAATTTATTTAACAAAGGTTTACACTATATTCTGAAGGGAATTCTTTTGAAAAAAAGAAAGAAAGAGGTATTATATGTCAACATCAAAAAAAGGGTTTAATTTGGTACATTTTATTTTAGGACTAGTTTTACTAGTTACTGGCTTGGTATCATTTTTTAATCCATTGAGTAGTTTAGTCGCAATCGTTGTTGTTTTTGCAGTTGCTGCGTTGTTTGAAGGTATTATTCAACTTGTCTTTCGTAGTCGTTTACATGAGTACACTGGCTATAAAGCAAATTCAATTTTAGTATTAGGGATTTTAGATATTCTGATTGGATTGTTCCTTTTGTTTAATATGAATTTCGGTTTACTTGCCTTGCCATACATTTTCGCGATTTGGTTTATCATTGACTCAATCGGTGAATTGATTGTTTCAGATGTTTTCAAATCATCAAGTAATGGCTATTACTGGTTCAAAATCGTTATGAATGTCTTAGGCTTAATTTTAGGTATCATGATGCTATTTAATCCGATTGTTTCAGCTTTAACCATAAGCTTTTTGGTAGGATTTTATTTCTTAACTGCCGGTATTGATTTTATTGTGACTTCTTTCTAATCCAATTTAGTCGGCAAATGTGAGATAACAATTTTAGAGTTTATGAGATATAGACTCTTCACTGAAATAGGAATGACTTGAGAAATCAAGTCTTTTCTTTTTGAAAAGATAAGATATCTGGCGTTTTGAACATATTCAAGCGTGATATGAAAAGTTTAAAAATAAATACAGCTAGAGGATTAATCTCAAAAATTCACACCGTTTTTGAGTAAAAAAAGCAAAATGTATCAGTTTGATAATTGATACATTTTGCTTTATATTTTATAGATTAAACGCTTATATTGAGGATAAATCATGTTCAATTATGCTTTGGAGTTTGAATTCGTCGTTTTCAAATTCGTAATGAAATAAAGGGCACCTCTAAAAACGTATGAAAAGAGGTATAATAGATTAAAAATAAGCTAACGAGGTATTGAAGATGAATTTATTTGGAGATAGCGACTATCTTGAAAAATTAAGTTTAAAAGGAGACCC
>NZ_JACBNY010000001.1 GCF_013449735.1 Pseudolactococcus laudensis | reverse complement strand
AAGAGGGTCTCCTTTTAAACTTAATTTTTCAAGATAGTCGCTATCTCCAAATAAATTCATCTTCAATACCTCGTTAGCTTATTTTTAATCTATTATACCTCTTTTCATACGTTTTTAGAGGTGCCCTTTATCATAAGTCCTTAGACCAGCTTCAACGTGACCAACAGGTACTTGATGATAAAAAGCCGTGAGTGCTGCCGCAAAAGTCGTTGTCGTATCCCCATGAACCAACACCATATCAGGTTTGACCTGGTCAAAGACCTCATCTAATAAAGCGATTGAACGACTTGTAATTGCAGCTAACGTTTGATTTGGCGTCATGATATTCAAATCATAATCTGTTTTGATAGCAAATGTTTCTAACACCTGATCAAGCATTTCTCGATGTTGTGCAGTCACAACCACACAAGACTCAAATCGTACATCCTTCTCAATTTCTTTTATAATGGGTGCCATTTTTATTGCCTCTGGTCGTGTCCCAAATATTGTCATTATTGTTTTCTTCTTCATATTCCCCCAACACCAAAGTCTATCTAAATTCACTTCAAGACAACGATGCCACAAATTAAATATTATAGCTTATTTTAATTTATTCATTAGTAACTGTCAAGATATTTATTTAAATTATTTCACACTTTTATCTATAACATAGTTTTCAAATTTCAATCCCTATCTCAAACGACTTCCTGTCCTGAAATACCACAAGATAACAGCTTAAAACACTGACTATTCCCGTGATATAAAAACAAAAAAACAAGGTAATGTCGATTTAAAAACGACGTTACCTTGCGGTTTATGATTTGTTTTAACGATTTCTCTCAAACCTTTGTTTCAATTTTCAGCATAGGAAATGATTATCTAATCTCAGCACCAAATTCAACTAATTTCTTGGTGATTTTAGTTACAGCTGCTGAAATTTCATCATCTGTTAATTGATTTTCAGCTGACTGGAAGGTCAAAGTATAGGCCAATGATTTTTTATCTGCCGCAACATTGTCACCAGTATAAACATCGAAAAGTTCTGCTTTAATCAGAGTTTTTACCTTGCTTGACGTAATCACATCGAGGACTTCTTGGTTAGTCGCTGTCCGGTCAACCAAAAGTGCAATATCACGTTTAGAGGCTTGGAATTTTGGAATATCTGTAAAAATGACTTGAGCTGGTTGTTGTGCCAATAAAGCTGTCAAATCAAGACTCGCCACATAAGTTTCTGAAATGTCGTAGGCTTTGGCAGTCGTTGGATGAACTTGACCGATAAAACCAACTTCAACATCATCAACTAAGATACGTGCTGTACGACCTGGATGGAGTTCAGCAATTGTATTGTCTGCTTCAAAGCGGACATTGTCAAATTTAACAAGCAGGTTTTCGACCACACCTTTGGCAGCATAGAAATCATAGCCTTTACCCGTCATGGCAATCGCGACTTGTGGTAATTCTGTTGGACGGTTGTCTGTTTCGTTACCGAATTTAGCAAAAACCTGACCAATTTCGTAGACTGCAATCGTATCATTACCACGCGCCAAATTATAGCGCACGATATCAAGCATGCCACTGATAAGATTCAAACGGAGTGTGCTACGTTCTTCACTCATTGGCATGGCAAGCGCTGTTAAGTTGTCCTTTGGCAATTTCGTGAACTGCACTGCTTTTTCAGCTGTCGTCAATGAATAAGAGATAACTTCTGATAAACCAGCACCTTCAAGATTAGTGCGAACATCACGACGGAAGGCTTGCATAGGTGTCAATTCACCAATCGTATTCCCAGCTTGCGGCAAAGTATTAGGAATATTGTCATAGCCATAAATCCGTGCTACTTCTTCTACAAGGTCAGCTTCGATTGTAATATCCCAACGACGTGGTGGTACAGTTACATCAAACTTTTCACCAGCAACACTTGTTGAAAAGCCAAGTTTATCAAAAATCGCCACAACATCTGTCGAGTTAAGGGTCAAACCAAGAGCTCGGTTGATTTTATCAAGTGTGATAGATACAGTCACATCTTGCGCAACGAAATCATTGCTTGAAACTACGCCTGATGTGATGGTACCACCAGCAAGTTCAACAATCATAGCTGCTGCATAATCTAGCGCCAACTCAACGTCAGCATGGTTAATGCCTTTTTCAAAACGAGCACTTGATTCAGAGCGCAAGTTGAATTTTTGAGACGTTTTACGGATACTTGTCCCGTCAAAAATCGCTGACTCAAGGGCAACACTGGTTGAACTGTCAGTGATTTCAGTGTTTTCGCCTCCCATGACACCCGCAAGTGCCACTGGCTGACCGCCAACTGTGATGACAATGTCTTCTGCTGCTAAATCGCGCACCGCGCCATCCAATGTTGTGAGTTTTTCACCATTTTCAGCTTGACGGACGAGGATTTTCTTGTCGTCGAATTTAGCATAATCAAAGGCATGAAGGGGTTGACCAAAGTAGAGAAGGACGAAGTTGGTCACATCCACAACGTTGTTAATCGGGCGAATGCCCTCGTTCATCAGGCGGTTTTGCAGCCACTGTGGACTTGGGGCAACGGTGATGCCTTCAATGATGCGCATTTTGTAAGTCAAGACTTTGTCTGTCGTGACGTCCACTGCAATTTTTTCTGATGTTTTGGTGTCAGATTCTGTGACAACTTTTTCGTCAAATTTGACTTGTTTGTTATCGTAGATTGCTGCAACTTCATGAGCAACACCACGCATAGATAGCGCATCCGCACGGTTTGGTGTGATGGAAAGTTCCAGCACTTCATCGTTCATCTCAAGGTAATCAAAAATTTCTGCACCATTTTCAGCATCAGCTGGTAGGTAGTAAATCCCTTCAGCGTATGTTTTAGGCACAATGCTTTCTGGGAAGCCAATTTCTTGGAGGCTGCAGATCATGCCAAGACTTTCAACGCCACGGATTTTCCCTTTTTTGATTTTGTGATTACCAGAAATCCGAGCACCTGGCAGGGCAACGATAACTTTAATGCCTGCTTTGATATTGGGCGCACCACAGACGATTTGTGTCGGTTCAACTTCACCAACATTAACTTGACAGATATTCAAGTGTGTTTCTGGAATTTCTTGCGTGCTGAGCACTTCACCAACGACTAATTTTGATAGCCCTTCGCTTCGTGTTTCAACACCCTCAACTTCAATCCCGCTAGTTGACATTTTTTCTGATAGGTCATGTGAAGTCACGTCGATGTTGACGAGCTCTTTTAACCAATTATATGATACTTGCATTTTTTAGACTTTCTCCTTATTTGAACTTCAAGCTAACTTTCTAGGAAAAAAGAGATTTTACGAACCTGCGCAAGCGCAGAACCCTTAAATCCTATTTTTCTACGAAAGTTTGCGACTATGTCGCATCGCTTTTCCGTATCATGTTATTTGAACTTCAAGCTAACTTCCTAGGAAAAAAGAGATTTAACGAACCTGCGCAAGCGCAGAACCCTTAAATCCTATTTTTCTACGAAAGTTTGCGACTATGTCGCATCGCTTTTCCGTATCATGTTATTTAAACTGTTCACTCATCCGTGCATCACCCAGATAAAAACCACGAATATCATTAATCCCATATCTCAGCATGGCAATCCGCTCTTGGCCTAAACCAAAGGCAAAACCTGAATATTTCGTGCTGTCAATACCAGCCATTTCAAGGACATTCGGGTGCACCATACCAGCGCCGAGGACTTCAATCCAGCCGGTCATTTTACAAACGTTACAGCCCTTACCGCCACATTTGAAACATGAAATATCTGCTTCAACAGAAGGCTCTGTAAACGGGAAATAGCTTGGACGCAGACGGATCTTACGTTCTGCACCAAACATTTTCTTAACAAGCGTATCCAACGTCCCTTTGAGGTCACTCATAGCAATATTTTCGTCAATCACAAGCCCTTCAATTTGGTGGAATTGATGACTGTGGGTCGCATCATCTGTGTCACGACGGTAAACACGTCCTGGTGAGATCATTTTAAGTGGCCCTTTGGTAAAGTCGTGCGCATCCATTGTCCGCGCTTGAACAGGACTTGTGTGCGTCCGCAACAAGATGTCAGAAGTGATATAAAAAGTATCTTGCATATCACGCGCCGGGTGATCCTTAGGCAAGTTCATACGCTCAAAGTTATAGTAATCCGTCTCAACTTCGTACCCATCAACGATTTGGTAACCCATGCCAAGGAAAATATCTTCGATTTCTTCCGTTGTTTGGGTCAAAATATGACGATTGCCTTTGGCTACTTTTTTCCCCGGTAAAGTCACATCAAGCGTTTCATTTTCAAGCTTTTTGGCAATGATAGTGGCTTCAATCTCAGACTTTTTGCTTTCTAAAAGACTAGTGATCTCATCTCTGAATTCATTAGCTAGAGCGCCTAATTTAGGGCGTTCCTCATTTGATAAGTCCTTCATCCCTTTGAGAATATCGGTCAACTCACCTTTTTTACCCAGAACTGAAACACGGAAATCATTCAAAGTTTTTTCATCAGCGATTTTGGGCAATTTTTCAAGTGCACTCGTACGCAAATCAGCGATTTTTTCTTGTAAAGTCAATTTTTTATCTTCTTTCTATTTTGGCATTTACTTTTGGTAGATAAGTAATGACAAGAAAAAATACCGCAGTCATCACTCCAACGTAAAGGAGCGAAAACCGCGGTACCATCCTAATTCCTAGATTATCTCTAGCTTAATTATCATTATTTGTTTTGTTGAGAGATTGACATGAATTTCTGCGCCTTGAGGCTAGGAAAATAAATGATTTGTCCGCATAAGCGACGCTTATTTACGGCAAATCCCTAATTTTCTACGCCTCAAAACAGTCGCATCAATATCTTGATTGAAGTGAACTTCACAAACCTGCCGCTAAATGGCTCTCAGTCATAACCATTCTCCCTGTCAACTTATCAGCTTGCTACTCTTTTCAATACATAACCAAATCATACTAAATTTCAGCAAGTCTGTCAAATTTCTGCTAGGCAATCTACTTCTCCAAGCTTTAAAATACGAATGCTTTCCAAACAAGCACGCTTAACAAAATAACCAGACCGGACAGCCTCAGACCACGACCCAACAGCCGGCAATTTTTCCTGATAGTCCATCATCGTCATATCAGCCAACACCGCATCAATAGCGTTTAAATCATCTAGGACAATACCCAAATTATGAACGCGTACAAGTTCCGCTTGCGCCATGTTCGACCTAATGACGACAGGCAGTCCCATTGACAAATACTTAGAAAGCTCAAGTGAATTCGTGTAAGCCTCATATTGCGACCTAGCAGCCGGCACGACACCAAAGCCACCATCTGCCATTGCAGTAAATGGTAGCTGTCCATGATACGACAACTGCTCTTCGTCATAACTAGAGTCGATGACAACCAGTTTTTTGAAGTCTGCTTTAGCATTGAGTGAGCCTTGACATTTAAAATCCGTTAGCCCCATTGCAAGAATTGGTGAAGTTATCCCACCACTATCTCGTAGCTGTTCAGCAAGCTTGCGATTTGCCACAAGCAATAAATCAAAGTCACGTAATTTAGTCATCTCAGGATGCATCCCATCGGACAAATCATCAGTCATCAGCCAAGGCATAACTTCCCAAAGCAAAGCAGCAATTTTGACCCTTGGGATCAACCGAATTTTCTCGATAAAGATTTTTTCAAATCTAGCATCAGCCTGCCACATCGGCCACTGAACAATTACTAAATCATCAGGTTGCACACCTGATAAAAGCGTTGTAACCCGAATCTCGACATCTTCATCAGCAGCATCCCGCAACTGATAAGGCGCATAGTTTATGACACTAAAGCCGACCCCCTCAGCACTCTCAGCAGCTTGTTGATTTAAGATAAAATGCGCATCAGTCGTATTCTGCACATCTGAACCATTTATTTTTGTTATCCAATTGGTCATATTTACTCCTTAGAACTGCTTAATATATCGTCATTTTATCACGTTTGAGACCAAAAAGAAAAAATATCCGCATCATTGCGAATAGCCTTCTTGAAAGATATAACGATTAGTTATCTTGTTTACGATTAAAAATCAAATTCAAGATAATCGCCACAAGGGTTGCCATGACAATCCCGTTATTTAAAAACATTTCAACTGTATTCGGTAAAGCTTGGAAGAGCGTTGTCCTATTAAAGCCAACACCTGACGCGACTGCCATTGCAGCAATAAGCAGATTATGTTCATTTTCAAAATTAACACGACCCAACATCCGAATCCCTTGAATCGTTACCATGCCAAACATGACTAACATAGCGCCACCCAAAACAGGTGCTGGAATAATCTGTGCACAAGCACCAAATTTTGGTAGCAGTCCTAAAATCACGAGGAAACCTGCTGTGTAGAAAATCGGACGGCGCGTTTTGATGCCTGATAACTGAACCAAACCGACATTTTGCGAAAAGCCTGTATAAGGGAAGGTGTTGAAAATCCCACCTAATGCGACTGCTAAGCCTTCTGCTCGGTAACCATTTCTCAATCGTGTTTCAGAGATTTCGTCCCCAGTAATATCTGAAAGCGCTAGGTAAACGCCTGTAGACTCAACCATTGACACCAAAGAAATAATTGTCATCATCAAGATCGATGAAAAATCAAAAATCGGTTTTCCGAAGAAAAATGGTGTCGGAATATGAATCAGCGGTGCTTGCGCAATAGGTGAGAAGTCGACGATACCCATGAAGGCAGCCACGACAGTACCGATGATGAGGCCGATAAGGATAGCAATAGAGCGGACAAAACCTGTTGTAACGGCATGAATGAGCAAAATGACAAGAATCGTCACGACCGCTAAAATCACGCTGGAAAGTTCTGGTTTTGCGATGTTATTCCCCATGTTGCCAATGGCGACTGGAATAAGCGTTAGACCAATTGTTGTAATGACGCTACCTGTTACAAGCGGTGGAAAGAACTTGCGAATTTTCGAGAAAAAACCTGAAATTAAAATGACAATCAAGCCTGAAACAATGATTGAGCCAAAGATAGCACCAGAACCGAGTTTAGCCCCAATGATTGAAAGGGGGGCAACGGATTGAAAAGCAACACCTAGAACAACTGGCAAGCCGATACCGAAGTATTTATTAACTTGGAGTTGTAGAAATGTCGCAACGCCACACATGAAAATATCTGTCGAGATCAGATAAGTTAGTTCTTTTGTTGAGTAACCGAGTGCACCTGCAATCATGATTGGTACTAAGATAGAGCCAGAATACATGGCTAGCAAGTGTTGCATGCCAAGGACTGCTGATTTAGAATGTTTGATTTCTTGAGTTTGCATATTATAAATCCGCCTCCGCAAAGACGACTTGTCCTTGTTCAAATCCTGCGATTCTAGCTAGGCTAACAACAGGGATGCCAGTTTCTTCGACCAAGGCACGGCCTGTCTGAAATGATTTTTCAATCACGATGCCGACGCCTGCGATTTGCGCGCCAGCTTCTTTTAAAATATTAATTAAGCCAAGTGCCGCTTGCCCATTTGCCAAGAAATCATCGATAATCAAAACTTTATCATTTTCTGACAAGAATTTACGTGAAATCTGAACGGTCGATGTAATTTTTTTAGTAAATGAGTAGACTTCAGCAGTTAGCAATTCGTCATTCATCGTCACGTTTTTCGCTTTTTTAGCGAAAATCATCGGAATATTAAGTTCTTCGGCAACATAGCCTGCAGGCACATTCCCACTGGCTTCAATTGTCACAACCTTTGTAATCCCACTATCCGCAAATTTTTGCGCAAAAGCTTGCCCAATTTGTCGCATCAATTTAGGGTCAACTTGGTGTGTTAAAAAACTATCGACTTTTAGGATATCATCTCCCAAAACAGTACCATCATGTTTAATTCTTGAAACTAATGCTTCCATGTTCAACTTTCTATCAATTAAAAAAGGCCTTGCGAAAAAAAGTTCGCAAAGAGCCTGACTCCTTGCTTATTGTTTGGCATTACGGTGCCAAGTAGAGACGCTCGACCAATTACGAGCATAAATAAGCTGTTATTATTAAATCATATATTATGTATCATGTCGTTCACAATCAAGTGAACGATTACAAAAAAACATCAATTGAACTTGATGATTTTATAATATCTATTTTATCATATTTTCTAAAACAAAAAAAGTGAAATAGATTAATTTTTCTCTGGATGCAAGGCAAACATTGGATAACTTTAATCTCATCCAATGATCTCTATAAAGCATCCCCAAAACACACCGAGGTCATAGCAAAAAAGGACAAGAATACCCAAAATAAAAAAAGCCTATAAACAGCTTTGTACTAGGCTCCAAGCCCTTTATGCCAGAAATCGGAATCGAACCGACGACCTTCACCTTACCATGGTGCTGCTCTACCGACTGAGCTATTCCGGCGTGTTTGTATTTTAGATAGTTTGAACTTGTTGCTATGTCTGCTTTTTTTCAAAGAGCAGCATGAGGTAGAAATTCTGCGAATTTCTTTATCCGCAGATTCAAAGCAGTGCTTTGAACTCTACCGACTGAGCTATTCCGGCGTGTTTGTATTTTTTTGACTAAAAATATTACCTTACACTAGTGCTGGAAACAGGAATCGAACCTGCGACCTACGCGTTACGAGTGCGTTGCTCTACCGACTGAGCTATTCCAGCAGGATTAAATATTGTTTTAGTTTAAGATTTTAAAAGCGTTGCTACTCTTGAAAGAGCAACATGCGGTAGAAATTCTGCGAATTTCTTTATCCGCAGATTCAAAGCAGTGCTTTGAACTCTACCGACTGAGCTATTCCAGCAGGATTAAATTTGATTTTGTCCAAGAAGTTTTAGATTCTTTACTTTTCTTGAAAGAGAAACGAGAAACATAAAATCATTTTTTATTAGCGCTTTCAAACCCTACCTTTCTATTTTACCCAAAAATCAACTATTTGACAAGAATTTTAACAAAAAAATAAAGATAGCATTTTGGCTTATCTTTATTTTTCTCAGACACAAATTACATTTTATATTTTTACTCAAGCAACCAATAATAATTCAATCGCACGCGCAGCATCTTCATGAATAACTGGGAAGAATGCCCCTAAGATAGCACCACCAGCGATTGGTTTCTCCCATTTATAAAAAATTAACGCACCGATTGTTGCACCAATCCCGACTGGAATAGAGGCAATTGTTGCCGATAAAATAATGAGTGGTCCTAGAAATCTACCTGCTGAATTCCCTGCACCCATCATAATATCTGCACCAAATGTACAATTGGCTGAATTCACAGTGAATTTCCTAATCGCAATGATCATCGCACCAATGAGTAGACCAATTCCACCACCAGTCAGTAGAGCTAACGGAAAATTCTTAATCGGTGCATCAACACCCATACTCATCAATAGCGCTGGAATTCCAATCCCAACACCTGTCAACAAAGAACCACCTAAGTCCAAAATTCCGACTAGAGACCCTTCTAATATACGTGCAAACAAGAAACTTGCGCCAAAAGCTGCCGCTGCGCCATAACCCTCGCCGTCCATGCCAGCTTTTAACATGGCAACAACTGATACTTCATTAAAAGCACCAACACCATAAGTCACATACATATGAGTACCTGCAAAGGCTGCTGCTCCCATCAGGGCTACTATAATCGGAAAAGCCCAATCTGCATACCAAAAACTCGTTGTTTTTTGGGCTTCTATTTCACGCTGTTCAATTTCCCATTGTTCTTTCGATTCCATTTTTTACCTCCATTTTTATATTACGGATAATTTCTGATTGTCTATTGTTTCACTGTAAATAGATTGTGGAAATTTTGTAACCAGCTAGGAACACCAAGTTTAAACTGCTCAATCAGATTCAAATCGAAACCACGGAAGAAAGCACTCAAAACAAAGAGGATAATAACTGTAACGAATAAGATTTTAGTTAATCTACTCCAACCTAACTCGTCAACACCTTTACCAACAAGAATCCCTAACACAACACCTGGTACAGCATTCCCCATGATTAACTGTGCAAGTCCACCAAATAAAGTTCCCCAGAAACCAGTTCTTTTCCCTGCATCCAAAGCAGCCAACCAAAAAACAATTGGCATCACTGTACTAATGAGTAAAGTTGCGGCTGGCACCAAAACATCTACCGCTGTGACTTGCAGACTTGAAGGAATGGCTGATGATGTCGCATTTAAGAAAGTTACAATCGCAGCACCAATAACAGCACCAACAATCGCCATTCTTTTAGGATTATGCACTGTTTCTGAAATATTTTTATTTCTTGAAAGCAAAGCTGCCGCTGTCCAGTTTGGCAAAATACGGTGAGTCACATCCTGCGTATAAGCCCCCGCACCAACTGCTGATGCCCAGGCATTAAAGAAGAATCCTAAACCGAATGAAAAGTGAGAGGCAGCATCACCTTCACAAGCATTCATTTCGCCCAATGTTCTAAAAGCACCTAGGGCTTGAACCGTAGGTGAATGAAACATTCTTGCTGTACCCAATGCTGCTGCAAACCCCATTAATCCACCGATAATCACGGATTTAAATATTACAATTATAATCTCCAACGTCTTTCCTCCTCATATTTGAACATCCTACTAAGGCTCAGTATCACGTTCTTTTAAAGTCAGCTTTCTTGATATCTTTTTGATGTTTCGTCGTGACTTTTTGATTTTCAACAAATCTGACATCTGACATTGCAATAACAGTCATTGATACATGAACCAACAACGTTACAGTATACTTTGTTTTCTTTCTTGGTAAAAAGAACAAACAAAATTTTTCTATGTAAGATTCTGCTGTTGCTGAAAGGACATCAATGCCCGTCGGAGTAATCTGTAAAAAGACATCTTCACTCCCAACATTATTTTTCTTTGAACTTGTGAAATAGCATATGAAAAGGCACTTTGTTTCGTCGCCCCTTTTCCAGATACAGTCACACTCTCTTCTCTTGTCGTTGTCATAGTTGCCAAATGTCTACGCTCCGAATTTCTTAATATAGGCATCTGCCAATGCTTGACCTAGCTCTTCTGTATCCATAAAGCCAAAGCCTAGTGCTTTAATGCCATCATTAATCGCTGTCACACCCTCACCAACTGAGCGCATACTATGTCTTTCTGGATAGCCATATTTTGTTTTAGCAGTAATTGACCCTGCGCCACCACTCCCACAAAATGAAATACCGAAGTCTGCATCCTCTGATTTCATGACATCGCCTAGGCGCATATCTGCTCCCATTCCCGGAACTACGACTGCTACACCACCTGCTGCCTCAACACCTTTTGCAACATTTTGACCTTTACCTAATCTGTCTGCAATCACTACTTTTACCATTTTATATCTCCTTTTTTTAATTTAATTTTGCTGATTCAAAATGAATTGATAATAAATATTTTTCATCTGGTGATAGATGACCAATTTCTGAAACAATTTTCTCTGCCAATTGCAGCGATGTCGGAGAAATCTCCGAAAATAATTGCGCGTCTACTTCTGGTATTGTTTCGCCAGTTTTAGACCGCTCAACCATCTCATTAACATGATTGAGCAAAATCCGCCATTGCAACTCACTAGGGGTAACACCCATGCCTTTAAGCACAATGTCTATTTTTCGAATGACCTCTTGAACTTCCTGCGAAATCTCTAATTCACGGTATAACGCGACTAATATGTCGTTCATTGCCACTCCTCCTTTCAATGGTATTTATAAAACACTCATAGACTTTTTTACTTGCATCATTAGACCAAAAGGCTCAGAATACAAGGTTATGATTTAATAAAGTATTCCGTGATAGCCCTTATTTCATTGTCATTGATTGACAAATCATGTTGATTGAAAATCACTTCAATATCATCTAACACTTGATTTGAAAAAGCAACCGTTGCTGTTTCTTCGTATTGCGCATCAAACATAATCCGATGAACTGTTAATAAAATATGTAATAGGAAACCCTCACTGAATTCCGAGCGTAGTCTATCTTGAAATGATTGTTTTAAAGCTTCATAAACCATAAACCCTTTGACGATTGTTTCCTGATTTAGCTCTTGGGCTGAAACAGCTTGCGGTACACTCGTAGATTTTATTGTAGGAAAATGGCCTTTTCCTTGTTCTAACAAACTTGTCACCGTTTTTTGAATCAACTGTATGTCTTTCTCAGAAGTCAATGGTTTGACCTGTAAAACCGGAATATCTTGACTGTCAACCGGAAAAGCGCTGATAATTAAGTCTGGCTCAGTCTGTGCGACAATCCGAGCATAGTTTAATACACTCGCAAAGCCAACAATCTCTATTTCTGAAATCACACCGTTTATTTTTTGTTGCAAAAATGACGTCACACCCAATCCTGTAGCACAGACATATACGACACGAATTTTTCTCTCACCATTACCAACTCGTTCTTTTGAAGTCATAAAATGTAGTGTAATGTAAGAGATAAACGAATCATCTTTTGCAATATCAAGATTTAACTCTCGAGCGACAAATTGTCTGACTCTCGTAAATAACAAGAGTTCATTTTCTTTAATTTCCTTTAAAAACGGATTGTAACTATTAATGTAATGGTGTGTTCGTTCCAGACTTAAAGTCAAATGTGCTGCCAAATTTTGAAATAAAATACTATCTTCATTAAACGGGATTTGTGTTGCTTCTGTCACAAATGCTATCATTCGACTCGTTAAGTCTAGAACATTAATCGACGTATTAGAAAGGCTTAAATCGCTATAAACATAATCGTACTCCGCTTGAAGTAAAGGCTGATGATAGATTTTCCCAATTTCGCAAAACAGAGAAACAGTTAAGCCAGAGCGGTTGGTAACGTCTAACGCTTTACCGTTGCCAATTGAACAATTCTCGATGAGTCGAACTAGTGAAATCGTCAACCTAAGCGCTAGGGTGAAGAGTTCAAAATAAGGGGTGTTATGGCTCATTTGCTCAGAAAGACGCGTCGCGATTAATTTTAAAATGGATTCATAATAAACCGAAAAGGCTTGTGGTAGAATTGATTCAAAATAATTGATAACTTCTTCTTTTTCAAAATGATTTAATTTTGACATCATCATAAATAAATCATAGTCAGTAAAGTTTTCTTGAATCAATTTTTCCAACAATAATCGTCGTTTACGTTCTTCACCTTTAACGCGAAAACCTAAATGATTAGCAACGAGTTGAATATCATTGGCAGTGAATAGCGCTTTGATTTGCTGTAAGTCAAAAATAATTGTATTTTTAACGACACCATATTCATCTGAAAATGAGGTTGAGCTAATCGGTTTTTCAAATAATAACAGTTGAATCATCATTTGTTTTTTGCGCATTTCAGCATCAATAGGAGCACACAAGCGTTCAGTGCCTAACAGTTGACTGAGCAATTTTTTACAGGTAACATCATCCCCTTCTACAAAATAACCAAGCCCAGGTTTAGAGACAAGCAACACCTGCTCATTCTTTAGCCATTTTCTAATATTTGCAATATCACTTTTTAACGTCCTGGGGCTGATTTTATTTAAAGCAGCTAACTCTACCGCTGTTTTAGATGCTCGGGATGATAGTAATTCTATCGTCGTGTCAATTTCCCTTTGCGTTAATTGCATTTAATTTCCTCCTTACTTTATTAGTATACTATGGATTGACTTGTTTGAAAATACAGTTAAATTGCACGATTGACTCGTGCAACACTAACATTTTTCGCATTCCAAATATATAATTTTAATGACTTCATATCATAAAAAATCCCTTTAACTTTCGAAAGTTAAAGGGATTTTTTCATTCTCAAGTAGATATAAACTCAATCCTAGCTTTATCTCTGTATTATTTCAATGTTTCTGCCATCATAGCATGTAATGTTTTAACGTCTTCAACTTTTGTATCACCTGTTGTTTTGTCAATGATTGATGAATAAACGTGAGGAATAATCTTCTTAACACCTGCATCTACTGCAATTTGAACGATTTCTTGGAAGTTTTCAAGATCAATCCCACCAGTTGGCTCCAAATAAAAATCGTTCTCTGCACAAGCTTTAGCAACTACTTTGTATTCTTCAATGTGGTCAAGACCTTTCATATTGAAGAACTTGATTGAGCTACCACCGATATCTTTTAATAATGCAATCGCTGTTTCAATCGGAACAATCGCTGCTGGTGCTTGAGATGATAAAGGACCTGTTGCTAAATTAACCATGCCGACAGTTCCCGTTGGTGAAACAAGTCCGTTAATGATCGTATCATCTTGCCCCAAAAGAGCACGGCTTGCGCCGACACCAGTAAAGACTTGGTTAACATGTTGTGGTTGTAAAACTTTTGAGAGACGTGCAACCATTGCTGACTGGTTTGGATCGCCTGCACCAAGACCTACTGATAAAGCATTGTCAGTCGCCTCAATATAACGCTGCATATCTGCAATAGCTGCCTCATCTGTGTCATAATTTTTTGACAGAACGCCAAGGACAACATGACCTTATGCCGCCTCATAACAAGCTTTGGCATTCTCAACTGAATTGGCTAAAACATTTAGACAAAGACGGTCTTCAAGGTAGTTAGGTGTTTTTTTCATTTTATTTTCTCCATTATCTATTTTAAATGATTTATCTCATGACATCCAGATCGTCATATTTCATTTTTTCTTGTATGAAACTTTTGGTTAATATTGGGCTATCGCCATATGTCGTATGTGCTAATTGAGTACTTATTATTGCAAAGTCAACCGTCTCTTGTAATGAACACTGATCAATCAAGCCTTGAATAATACCCGCTGCAAATGCATCTCCTGTACCGATTCGATCATAAGTCGTCACAACTTTATCATCTGAAAAAACAATGTTTTCCTTATCTGCAAGAAAGCCACGAACAAGTTTGAAATAACCTTGAGCAGATTTTTCAGTGCCACAAAAATAAGTCAAATCATAATCATGTACAAAGCGTTGATATAAATCTGCGAGCGATTCATGCTCTTCATCAAAAGGCATCTCTAAAAGCAAAGTTAAATCTTTCTTACCACCAATAACAATATTAGCCTCGTTAAGAATCTGCTTATAGTCTGCAATTAAGCTCGAGCGTTCTTCTGGTTTTACCAAACTCATCCGATAATTAAAATCAAAACAAAGCGGTATCGACATGGCAGTCGTCATTTTAGCAAGTCGTAAAGCATTTTCTCGACCGATTTTTGAAGTGGATAAAGCGATACCACAAATATGCACTAAATCAACGCCAGATAAAGCTGCTTGCATCTGACCATCTGAAATTTCAGTTGTACAAAAAGCACTTTCACTTCGATTAAGATAAGTCACTTGACTCGGACGATTCCCATAACCCATCTCCAAAAGATAGGTTCCAATATGACCACCTTTAAAAATTAAGTGATTATCTTGAACACCTAATTTCCTAATACTCGCCGCCGCAGCATGACCGACTGGATTTTCTGGTAATACCGTAAGCAAACTCGTCTGTACACCATTTCTTGCTAAACCAGATAAGATATTCAACCCTGTGCCACTATAACTCATATCAAGTGTATCTGTTTGGTCAAGCATTTTATAGTGTTGTGGACACAACCGCAACATCACTTCACCAAAAGCTAAAATATTTTTCATGATTGAGACTCCATCACTGTCTGTAATTTGTTGACAATTGCGGACATTTCTGTACGATTAACTGCACGAATATCAAACTCAATGATGCCATTATTGCCTTGATATTCTCGTGTGTAGACAGCCAAATCACCTTCTTTTAAGGCTGCAATAACTTGTAAAGCTGTGATTTTATCTGAGGTTACTTTAACACTCGCTCTGTAAATGTCTCGTCCTGCAGAATCTTGAACTTCTTTTGCTGATAATCCTGAGATCGCATTAAGTTCCGTAACAAATGGCGCGAGACGCGCTTTCATACTATCTCAAGTTTCACTACCATTGTCTAAATAATCTTCTAAAGCAGTGACAAAACCGATGATATTATCCTTGCCTATTTTCATGGCACGTCCAATGCCTTTATTTTGAAGTTGAATCCAAGGAATATAAGGGTCTCGACCAATTACCATAGCACTTGACGGTGCCTCAATTGCTTTAGCACCTGAATAAATGATGAGGTCAGCACCGGCTGCATAATATTTTTTCAAGTTTTCTTCAGCAGCCGCATCAACAATCAAAGGTAAATTGTGTTTTTTAGCGATTTCAGACATCTGCGGAATCGTCAGCATACTTTTTTGAACGGTATGATGACTTTTAATATAGAGCAATGCTGCCGTCTTGTCGGTTATCTCAATTTCAACTTGCTCTGGTGTGCATTCATTTGCCCAGCCAGCCTCTACCAATTGTCCGCCACCTAATGTGACCATGACTTCAACACCTGTACCATAATTGACATTATGGCCTTTGGGTATGATGATTTCGCGTTTAGTTATCCGATTCGTCAAATGATGATAGGTGTGATAAATATCTCCTTGCCCAATCACTGCAGCTGTTGACAAGGCGATACCGCTACTTGCGCTTGAAACAACTGTTGCATTTTCCACGTCTAATAACTTGGCAATATACCGGCCTATCTTAACCGTCAAATCAGCCATTTCAAAAAAGGTTTGCCCTGCCTCTTTTTGAGCTTGTGCGACTTTGTCACTAACTTTTGAAACACCTAAAATTGTCATTTTACCAGAGGCATTAATGACTTGCTTTAAGTTAAATTTTTGATGAATTGTCATTTTTTCTCCTCAATCTATCTCATAGACTTTTCCAGCAATAATCGTAGCTGTCGGCTGAATTTGGACAGAAGTTTTAACCGTTTCCTGATTGGAATCAATTAACTGCTTAGATGAATCATCTGTCACTTTAAATAAAGTAATGTCTGCATCGTAACCGACAGCCAACTCACCTTTACTGCTAAGTCTCAAAGCTTTTGCTGGTGTCTGCGTAACACGATGAATGACTTGTTCAAGTGAATAACCGACATACATCAATTTTTCCATTGTTGTAGCTAGATTATAGACTGGTCCATCCAAACGATTTCTCGAATAAATATCAGTTGAAATAGAGTTTGCTAAGATATTTTCAGATTTTGCTTGCATGGCTACTTGGAAATTAAAACTTTCTGTCCCATGTCCGATATCAAAATGAACGCCTGCCTCATAAGCCTTTTTAGCAAAATCCTTAATCTGACCAGCTCTATCTAAAATGCCATTGTCCTTGCCATTAAAACAGTGTGTGACAATGTCGCCAGCATCCAAATAACTCATCAATTCCTCTAACTCAACTGGCGCTGTACCAATATGTACCATGAGTGGTAAGTTCGCTTTTTTTTGAAGTGACTTTGCCATAATCAAAGGTCTGACACCATTTTGCCCAATGACACTTTTACTCATTCGCGCTTTAATGCCAATAATAAACTCGCTTAACTCTTGGATACGTTCTAAATTCTTAGCCTCATTCACCTTTGTTAAATCAGACAATTCATCCTGAAAAACAATACCGTCTTTTGAAATATTTAAAAGTGCATAAACATTGGTTTTAGATTTTCTGGCCAGTTTGTAAAATTCACCTATATTATTTTCACCGGTTGACCCTGCATCAACAATGGTTGTGACACCATTTTTAACGCCAACCTCATCTGGATAGTCATAATAAAGTGACATTTTTTCATAGCAATGCACATGTGCATCAATCCAGCCAGCAGATATAAACTGCCCTTTAGCATTGAATATTTCCTGACTATCAGCTGCAATCACAGCACTAATCTCTGAAATTTTACCATCCTTAATCGCCACATCAATTGTTTGATGTTCTAACGTTCTAGCATTTTTTATAATTAAATCATACATCCTATATCCTCCTTTCCAACTTATTGCTTAAAACGAAATTTTGTCCAAGGTTGAATATAATCCAGTAACATCAGCTCATTTTCTTGAATCTGAGCTACTTTATTTTTTCGTGAATCCATATGAGGTTCTAAAACAATTTGTAATTCGTTTTTATATTTACCAAAATCATCATTTCCCACAACAACATCACCAAATTGGAAAATTTGTTGATTATCGTGTAATGGATTTTCTTGCTTATAATCTTTTCGAACTTGTGTTGAGCGAACCATTTGTGATGTGATGTCACCTCGTCTAAAATGCTGATTATCAAGTACAATCTCACGCTCCACAGGGTTAGCAGACGATAAAAAATCAACTGTTAACTCAATTTGATAGCGATTGATATTGCCCAGCGCCTCAAGCTCTGCTTCACTCGCATAGGCATTCCCAATAATGACATCATCAATCAGACCCGTCGCAAATAAATGTTTAGCTTGCACCTCAACTGGTAAGTGATGGTGCAATTCAAGTGTTGGTAAACCGTCATTGATATCCCAAGGACCGCCTGTCGCAACTTGACTAGATACAAACGCCGCTGTTCTGATGCCATGCTTTTTAAAACGCTTCGAGCATGATACAAAGAAATCAAGCGGTAATGCACTCCCCTCTTGCGGATAAAAATTATGACAACCATAAATATAAGGTTCATTTGCTTGATAAGTCAAAATATTATCCAAGTAAGCAACATCATTTGACATGTTTAACTCGATAATCAAGCCATATGATTAAATGACAAGGTCGCCTCCTTGTTACCGTCAAAACCAGCGTCCAAGCGCAATCCGTCTGCACCCAATTCAGCAAAGAAACTTAAATCATCATATGAAATTTGTAACTCATCAAAAATATTAGGTGCAATATCCAAAATCACTTCGTAACCTAATTTTTTGGCTGCTGAAATAATCTTAGAAAATTTTTCAGCAACTACTCCCTTACCTTGAGTCACTTCAAGCATAGACATAAAAATGCGTTCAAAACCTTGCGATTTGGCAAACGTGATATAAGCTAAGTCTTCTTCAAATACACTATTATCTGGATAAACTGATAAACCTAATCTTCTAAACATTATTTTTTTTCCTCCATTTGACCCCATGTCTCGGTATGTTTATGATAGCGCCAGAAAATAAGACAGGCACTCATAATTGTCACGACAATTACGAAGTAAAGCAAGTGGGTCAAAACAGTCACCCCCATGCTAAGCAAAATCGCAAGCAAACAAAGCGGGACTATTTTTACCATAGATAGTGTCTTAACAAACATCGGGACATGATTTTTCTCCAAACAAATCATACTGATGATAAAAGTTATGACTGAAATAATCGCTACATCATATGTCATGGCAACTCCTTTAAATTTTGTTCATTATGTTCTTTTGCTCACTAACTCACATCATATTTTTAGGCCAATCAATGACATTTAAAAGTGAACAAATTGAATGACTATGTAACTTTGGCTTTCGCCAAAGATATTTTTTAACCTTCCGCAAGTTCAGAGGCAATCTGTTCTTTTTCAAATACTTTGAAAAACGGATAGTAGATCACTAAACTCACTAAGAAGTTAATCACGACAAGAACGCCAGCCATAATATGCCAGTTTGTTACCATCATCGCACCAATTGGCGAAGGCACTGTAAAGACAGTCCGAGAAACTGTCATCGGCACAATATGTGTAATCGTCGCAACATAAGCGATGACCGTCATTACCATAGGTGAAAGAATAAATGGAATAGTTAAGGTCGGATTCATCACAATCGGTGCCCCAAAAATAATCGGTTCATTAATATTAAATAGACCTGGCAAGAAACCAATTTTTCCTAATTCTTTCAAATATGCAGATTTAGATGTCAAGAATAAGCAGACAAGCGCCAAAGTTGCACCCGCACCACCAATCCAAACAAACCATTGTAAAAACATTTCCGTAAAAATATTTGGCATGTCAGTCGCTGCCACATGATTTGAAAAAGCCTCCATATTATCAGCAATCGAACTTTCCCAGAAAGGACGAATTACCGGTCCCATAATTGCAGGACCATGAATCCCTAAAATCCAGAAGAAACAGATTAAGAATACTGTTACAAGCCCTCCAAGTAAGCTATTTCCTGCAAGGAAACCTTGCAATGGCATCAGTAGATTTGAAAGCGTTGCATTGATATCAAAACCAAGCATATGACGAATGACCCAAAAAAGAATTAAACAAGCACCTGCTGGGAATAGTGCGATAAATGAATTGGCAACTTCTGGTGGCACACCTTCTGGCATTTTAATCGTAATATTTTTAACTTTCATAAAACGATAAATTTCAACAGAAATAAGAGCAGTGACAATCGCGCCAAATAGAGATTGTGCCCCAAGATTTGCAATGTTAAGATAACGACCTGCTGCAACAATTTCAGGTTTATTAGTTAGAAGATTAGTTGTTGATGCTTCCGCCCACAAACGAGCAGGAGCGATACTTGTCACGATAAATGACATCACTGCAATAATCCCAGCCGTTAACTGGTCTAGCTTATAACTCTGAGCAAGTGAACTTGCAATGCCAAATGTTGCATAAAGTGCCAGAATACCAACTGTAAAACGATAGGGAATATCCAAAATAGGCAAGAAAGGTGTTAATTTTTCAGCCACCGCTGGAATTGGAAAATTAAGAAAAATAACGAAGAATGAGCCAACCAAGGTCAATGGCAAAGTCGAGATAATCCCTTTTCTGACAGCAAGCATGTGCCTCTGTCCACCGATTTTAGCAGCAATAGGTGAAACCTTTTGCTCTAAAAATGTAATCAATCCGTTCATACAGACTCCTTATAAGTAAGATATTGAGTCGACTACTTTGTCTATAGATTTTGGCGTGAGTCTCAAACGAACGTCTTCGTTATAATATTAAGCAAGACTTATCCTCAAAGTACCGACTATCGATTAGAGGTAGAAAACATATTTGTAAGCGTTTCCTTACTTTATAGTATAACATTATAATATTATTTTGTCAATAAAAAAAAAAGAAAATCAAGTTTTCTCAAACTTGATAATCTATTAAATAAGGCATCGTCCCAGAATCATAATATGACGTTGTATACTCTACAAGTTGACCCATTTCAGTATAGGCTGATCGTGTCCGATTCAAGACAACATCTGAAACTTTAGGTAAAATTTTAGTCAGTTGTTTCGGTGTTTTTTCAGCACAAAAGGCATCTTCCATATTGAAAATTTCAAACCCTTGCTTAACTAAAAACGAGTAAAATGAAAATTGGTTGGCGCCTTTTTCAGGTAAGAACTCAGATTTTGTCAACGGGAAATAATGTTTAACAAAGATACTCGCAACACCATCTAACTGATACACACGATGAATTTCATAGACATTATCAACATCAAATTTTTCATTTATCGTAGCATTTTCAGACTTGCCAATATAAACGACAGCAGTTTGGACATCTACGCCATGGTCCTTTAAAATTTTTGTAAATGTTTTTGCTTTATTGAAAACATTTATCGGTTGATTACTGATAACTTTAGTTCCCATACCGCTTTGACGATGTAAATAGCCACCTTCAACTAATAAATCTAATGCCTTGCGAACCGTGATTTTACTCACTTCAAAGCGTACTTCTAACTCATTTTCTGTTGGAAAGAAACTCCCCACTTCATACTTGCCATTAATAATATCTGATTTTAAAGCATCAAAGACTTTTTGATATAAAATTTGATTTTTCTGTTTCATGTTCATACTCCTAACTTAACAAAACTTGGCACTACCTCACATTGCCGAATTTGAGCGGCAATAAAATCATGTGCATCCCTAAAAACGACTGTTTCGAACTCACGTTCATCAAATGTCAAATTAAAACGGTAGCTCTCCTCCTCATATTTCACAATATAATCATATGCTTCAAGTGTCTTAACAAAAATATCTGGTCGCTTCTGCTTTACGACATCTTTTTTTGCAAATTTTAGTAAAAATGTTGTCATATATTTAAGAGCGTAATCCAAATCAACATCACCTATAAGCTTAAATATTTGTTGCTCAAAGGGCGTCAGGGCTACACGTTTTTCCACATGATAAAAATAATTGGCTAAATTATTAGCCGTTCTAGCAAAATCAGACGAAAAATGTAGTTCAATGGCATTTGTCTGATTCGCTAGGGTCTGCTGAACTTGCGAGGTTTGAATTTTTGAGACGAGTTCCGAACCTTCTGCCACAAAAAAGGGTTGCTCAAAACTTAGGTGCTGCGGTTCTGTTGCAGGTAAAGTCAAGTCAAAGTCAGCATCAGTAAACACTTGAAATTGAATGGCATAGCGTTTGTCAAGACGTGAGATAAACCCTGCTTGAACAAATTCTTCAATCTGACGTTCTAAATTTTGTTCATTTCCGAATGCCGCTTTTATTTTGCGTAAGGTCACATCATCATGATTGGTCAAAAAATTGATTAATTCTTGAAAAAATGGTCGCTCAGTTAAGCGATTATGATTGAAAATCTTAATTTGCATCTGATAGAGTTCCTATATATTCTAAACCTGAATATGTCGCTAATTCTTCTGGGTTACTCCCTAACTTCCCTACTGGTACAGCCAGTCCGAGCTTATCAAAATAGGCTTGCCAATAGTCTGAGATAAACGTCTCCTTGCTACCAAAAGACATGACCGATTCTGGCAGTTTGACCTGATTGGCAAAAGCGGCAACGACTAACTGCGAGCAATAAAACCCATCTGCATCTGGATAAAAGCTGTTGTTATACGGCTTCCCTAGATGCTTCTTGGCTTCAACTAACACGGTTGGCGCATCAATATCTAACATTCTAAAACACTCAACTTGCGCATGTTCAGATAAAAAATCTGCTAGAGTTTCCTCTATGACACCATATTTAGGCGTTGCATGGATGACGGTTGTTTCACTGGTTGCAATGGCAACATGGCTATAAGCACCGGTAGACTCAGAAATAGCGGCAGCAAATTCATCCCCATCATTAGGGATTGTTTTGACAAACAGTAGGTCAGCTGGTTTTAGTCGTAAGGTCATGATTCTCATTATACCAAATTTTTTCCAGTTTTGTTGTCTTTCTTATATATAAAAAATAATATATAAAAGTACGATTCTGATTGCCTTAGATAAATATGACTGACCTCCCTAAATTTTGCTTTCTAGCTTACATGCATCGCTAAAAAATGCAATTAAAAAAAGCACGCTTGCGCGTACCTTCTTATAAACCGTATTTTTTATTGAAACGGTCCACACGGCCATCGGCTTGTGTGAATTTAGCTTTACCAGTGTAGAATGGGTGTGAATCTGATGATGTTTCCACACGGATTAATGGATATGTGTTACCATCTTCCCACTCAACAGTTTCTTTTGAGCTTTTTGTAGAACCGCTCAAAAATTTGAAACCTGTTGAAGTATCCATAAATACAACTGGTCCATAATTAGGATGGATGTCTGCTTTCATGTTCGATATTTCCTTTCTGCCTTGGGCTGTTTGCCAGTCCAAAGTAATCAATACTAGATTATTCTACCAAAATTCCAACGTGTTTTCAAGTCCAAAAGTCAATTAGTAAGGAGTTTTTTTACACTGATACAGATGCTATCCTTTAAATTAACTAATCCTAAACAAATAAATAAAGAGAAGTGCCGCAAGTGTTTGAACTATGCCGACTAGTACGCCATAAGTTAAAAAGCTAAGCCCTTCTTTCATGAATTTTTTGAAATCTAGTCTCAAGCCAATCGCAGCTAATGCGATTGTTTCAAACCATGTGCCAATTTGATGTGCGCTGTCATTGAAAATATGTGGTAATTTGATACAACTATTTAAGATACAAACGATTAAAAATGCGATAACATACCAGGGAACTGATACTTTTTTCAGATTTGTAACTTGCGTCGTTCCTTGCTTTTTCGTCCGTTGTTGAAAAATGAAAACAACAACAACTAAAAATAATATCCGAGTTATTTTAAATAACATGGCATAACTAACTGTTTCTTGATTGATTAAACTAGCACCTGCAACAACTTGTCCAACAGATTGTAAAGTTCCTCCCAATAAAGCGCTATTCGCTAGTAAGTGTTTCCCGTATAGCATCGCCCCCAACAATGGTAAAGTCAACATCATGACAGTGCCTAACAGATTAACAAGTGTAATTACTTGACCTTTTTCTTCATCTTTTGCCCCAATACTTGGGGCAATGGCACCAATTGCTGAAGACCCACATACAGCGTTTCCACCAGCCATCATCGTTGACATATTGTCAGAAAAACCTAAACTCTTGCCAATTAAAATGGTCGAAATAATCACTGTTGTCATCATCGCCATAATATAGCCTAAACCATTCAAGCCCAAACGACTAATTGTTTGAAAAGTTACTGTAAAGCCTAACAAAACAACTGAATACTCTAGCAAAACACTCTCAGAAAATTTTGTCCCAACTTCTAAAACTTCTTGCTTAAAAAAAGTATTACCTAATACAATGCCAAAAAGGATTGCAAGTGTTGCCCCACCTAAATCTGGCAAGAAAATAGCACTAATTTTGGCAATGATTGCTACTAAGATAGATAACCCTAATCCTGGTAGGATTGTTTTATATTTATGTAATGACTCATATCTCATCATATTTTTTCTCCTTCTGTTCCGATAAATAATTAATTTCTATTACTATTATAAATCAATACTTCCATTATTTTGATTAATTGATATAATAGCTTTAATCAAAAAAAATGATAGGAGTAAATCGATGTTCAAAAAATTAACAACTTTTAAGGTAGTCTATGAAACAAAAAATTTCTCTAAGGCCGCTGAGCTCTTATTCGTCGTACAGCCTACGGTTTCTGCGCAAATTAAACAATTAGAAAATGAGTTAGGAACGACACTTTTCAGACGTAATGGCAGAAAAGAAGTCTTAGCGACGCCACAAGCTGATTTACTATATCAGAAAACAGGAAATCTATTAGATGATTGGGAAGACTTAAAACTCGAGATACAAAATCGAAAAGATAAAATAACAAATTGTAACATCGCTGCATCTCATACATTTTCTATTTACTTATTACCCGATTTGATCATCAGTTTAAAACAGTACTTTCCAAACATTTCTTTTAATATTAAAATGATGAACTCACTCGAGGTTCTAAATGCACTAGAACATCATGACATTGATTTTGGTTTTATCGAAAAGCCCTTATCAGCGAAAAATATACGTCGATTTCCTTTGTTTAACGATCAGCTCGTCTTAGCAGGCAATCCTACGACAGGACCTTGGCTTATCCGGGAAAAAACATCTGGTGTCTACTACTACACACAACGGTACTTAGAAGAAAACGATATTCAAAAAGAAACCATGACCGTCCAAAATAATGAAATCATTATTGCACTTCTTAAAAAGGGGTTTGGTTGTGCCATTATCTCTCAACGTGCAGCTAAAGGGCTAACATATCAAAAACTATCAGAAAAATATAGTCGTCAATTCTATTTAATCACTCGAGACCAGAATGCCTCCCCAGAATTAACAAATGTCATGCAATGGATTCAAAAAAGGGCCGATTTTAAAACAAACAGCAGCAAGAATATTTCTAAAAATGATATTGCTTTAGGTAACAACAAGACCCAATGATTCGCTAGAATAAAGTAGATGATACAAAAGGCATCTGTCATAGCAAAAAAAGCAAGCTACCCAATCAAATAAGTTGGGTAGCTTGCTTTTCTTTTGCCAATTATTTTTACGTAAAGAACACAAAGTCGCATAAAATCAGCGTTTTTATTACCTTCTTTGTATGCTTTCTTATATCATAATCACCTACCATGTTGGTTGACAAATTATTAAAAATGAGACAAAAATAGGCAGTAAAACATTCAAATAACATTTAAAATCGTTCATTGTTTATTTTTAGAGACTTTTATCTCAATTTTCATCAACTAATTTAATATCAACACCTAGCGACGTCATTTTTTCAATGATATTATCGTAACCACGCAAAATGAACTCAACATTTGAAATTTTTGTTTCACCTGTTGCCATCACACCGGCATTGACCAAGGCAGCTCCTGCACGCAAGTCTGTTGCCATCACTTCTGCGCCATGCAAGTCATTCGGCGCATGATAAGTAATTTCACCGTAATTTGCAACGATATTAGCCCCCATACGTGCCAACTCTGCTGCATGGTTAATCCTTTTTTCATAGATAGTATCGATAACTTTACCACGACCATTGGTCATCAAAAGAAGGGGTGTAATTGGCTGTTGCAAGTCTGTCGCAAACCCTGGATAAGGCACGGTTTTAATGCTAACAGATCTAAGATTTTCCGATTTCAACACTTCAATTGAATCATCGCGGACAATCATCTGAACGCCCATCTCTTCAAGCTTGGCAATGAAAGACTCCAGATGCTCGTAAATCACGTTGTTGACTACGACACCGTCGCCAAAAGCTGCCGCAAGGCTTAAATAAGTGCCAGCCTCAATACGGTCAGGAATGACCGTATGACGTGCACCACCTAATTTTTGAACACCATCAATCCGAATAACATCTGTCCCTGCACCACGTACTTTTGCCCCCATGTTATTGAGCAAAGTCGCAACATCAATAATCTCAGGTTCACGTGCAGCATTCTCAATAATCGTCCGACCTTCAGCCTTAACAGCAGCCAACATCGTATTAATCGTCGCACCAACTGAAACCATATCCATGAAGATGGTCGCAGCGTGTAAAGGCGCACCATCAGTCGTTAAATGCATGGCATTTTCTTTAAAAGTCATGCGTGCACCCAAGGCTTCAAATGCCTTAATATGTAGGTCAATTGGACGAGGTCCTAAATCACAACCACCGGGCAAACCAACCGTTGCTTCTCCAAATTTACCCAACAAAGAGCCATTAAAGTAATATGAGGCACGCAAAGAATTAATCTTACCGTAAGGTAGCGGTTTCGATTCAACACCGCGTGGGTCAATAACTACAACTCCTGCTTCGATATCGCGCTCAATCTTAGCGCCCATAATCTCTAAAATTTCAATTAAACTTGCAACATCGGAAATATCCGGTACACCTTCTAAGGTCACCACATCGTCCGCCAAAATGGTTGCAGGAATCAAGGCAACGACTGAATTTTTTGCACCAGAAATCGTCAATTCCCCTGAAATGCGTTTACCACCATTAATTACTATTTTTTTCATTTTTTATTATAATCCAATTCTCAAATGTCAATTTCATGCTTATCTATTTTACCATAAAAATGAAAATTTGACACCTACAAGACCAACAAAAAAGCAGACTATGTTGGCCTACTTTTTCAGTCATTTTCTCTTTTATTCAAAGACAAATTGATTATGATAGAGTTCTGCATAGAAACCGTTTGGCACATGCAAGAGTTCTTGGTGACTGCCTTCTTCAATGACAACACCATCTTTTAGCACGACAATCTTATCTGCATTCAGAATCGTTTTAAGACGATGCGCGATAACAAATGATGTTCGACCAGCAATCGCTGCTTCCATAGCCCATTGAATTTGTTGCTCAGTTACAGTATCAACGTTTGACGTTGCTTCATCCAAAATCAAAAGTTTTGGATTGGTCAAAATCGTCCGAGCAATTGAAATCTGCTGTTTTTGTCCAGTTGAGAAGACGTTTTCGTCATCATCAACGACGGTATCATACTTATCTGGTAGGCTATCAATAAACTCATGGATATGCGTCGTTTTAGCAGCTGTAATGATTTCTTCATCCGTTGCATCAAAACCAAACTTGATATTATCCTTGATAGTGCCACTGAACAGAACTGAATCTTGTAGCACAATCCCAACGCCACGGCGTAATGAGTCCAAATCCATATCGCGGATATCAACGCCGTCAAATTTAATACTGCCATTGTCCACGTCATAAAAACGATTCATCAAATTCATGATAGTCGTTTTACCTGAGCCAGTTGGACCGACAACAGCGACCATTTGGCCTTTTTTAACGTTGATGCTGACATCTTTTAGGATTGGTTTACCTGGCAGATAGCTGAAATCGATGTGGTCGATTTGAACTTCATCTTTAATTCCGTCAAAGATGATGCCATTTTCAGGGCGAACTTCTTCTGGCTCATCAAACATTTCTTGCAAACGACGTGCACCTGTCACTGCCATTTGGAGTTGTGAAAATGACGATGAAATTTGCATGACAGGTTGATAGTATTGTTGTGAATACTGGACGAACATGACAACCAAACCAAGCGCTGCAGCTGTTGACATTGATTTATAATTGAGTGCAATCATAGAACCTGCAAAAATAACGATTGCCAGATTGACAAAGCTCATGCCGTTCATAACTGGCATCAGCATACCCGAATAGACCTGACCTTTAAAAGTCGCTTGACGCACTTTGTTATTTTGCTTGACAAAACCGTCAATAGCATCTTCTTCCAGTCCCTCAACGATGATGACTTTTTGACCTGAAATTTTCTCATCCATATAGGCGTTGAGTTTACCGACTTCATCTTGTTGCAAGTCAATATATTTCTTAGCCTGACGAATGATAATCACAACCAGTAAAATGGCAACTGGCGTTGAGGCAATGGTTACCCACGCTAGAGAGACATTTTGACGGAACATCATGATAATCACACCGATAAACATGGCAACCTGTGTCGCAACAAGCGCGAGTGATTGGTTGAGAGAGTTTTGAATGTTATCCAAGTCTGATGTGAAACGGCTGAGGATATCGCCATCTTGGTGGCGGTCAAAAAATGAAATCGTCAAGCGCTCAAGTTTACCAAATAAACCTTTACGCATTGAGTTTGTTGCATGAGAAACGATTCGTCCAAAAAGAACTTCATACATCAGCATGGCAATCGTCATGAAAACATAAGACATGAGCAATTTCCACATGATGCTGAAAAAGACTGTTTTTTCAGGTGTATGTTTGGCTAAATCAACCAAAGCAGTTACATCCGTCGGCATCCCATTTTTAGTTAATTCACCAATCATAGCCTGAGGAAGTTCTGCTGGAATATGACCGTTAAAGGATGCGACGATTTTTTCAGCACCTTGGTGTTTGAAGTAAGCTGTGACCCATTCACCCAACTGTGTCAGGGCATCACCAATAAAAACGGGCACTTTAACCTGTAAATAAGTGGCAATGATAATCGTTAGTGTGATGATGAAAAATGAGACCTTGAATTTCTTGAAATAATTCCAGAAAAACTTAATCGCTTTACTATATTCTTTCATTAATCATCACTTCCTTTCTGTGTTTCATAGATTTCACGGTAGGTCGCATTGTTTTCAACAAGATCTTTATGCGTTCCGACGCCGATTAATTTACCGGCATCCAGAACAAGTATCTTATCTGCATGGACAACTGATGAAATCTTTTGAGCAATGATAATTTTAGTGGTGTTTGGCAGTTCACCCGCCAAAGCCTCTTGAACTAATTTTTCAGACTTGGCATCTAGTGCAGAGGTTGAGTCATCTAGGATCAAGATTTTAGGCTCCCCAATAACGCCTCGAGCTATAGACATCCGTTGTTTTTGGCCGCCTGAGAAGTTGGTCCCACGTTCTTCAACCGGACTCTCAAAGACATCCGACATTTTTTCAATGAACTCACGGGCTTGCGAGATAGCACTGGCATGTTTCATATCATCAACAGTAGCATCAGCTTTCCCGTGTTTCAAGTTTTGAGCAATTGTTCCTGAAAAGAGAATCGCGCGTTGTAAAACGATAGAAACGGTCTCACGCACGGTGTTTCGGCTGAGATCGCGTAGATCATGACTATCTATTTTGATTGAACCTTCAGTTGGATCAAATAAACGTGGAATGAGTTGAGCAAGCGTTGATTTACCAGCACCAGTTGCCCCAACGACTCCGACTAATTCGCCAGCTTTGATGCTGAAGGAAACATCTTCTAAAGTTGGCTCATCATCTGTCGGATAAGTGAAGGTTACATGGTCAAATTCAAGATTACCTGTCAAATCTTGATCAGGAACATCTTTAAAGGTCATGGCTGGTTCAGTGTTAATGACTTCACCAATCCGTTTCAGTGAGATGAAAGCACGTGATGCCATCATCGACATCATACCACCCATGATAATGGCAAACATGATTTGCATCATGTAAGTCATAAATGAGGCAATGCTTGCCAAATCTTTAGGTTCTTTTTGAACATAAGTTGAAACAAACCAAATCGCACCAAAGATTGCCAGGTAAGCCGCAAAGGTAAAGGCTGGAATCATGGCAGAAAAGATGTAGCTGACAATCAGGTTATGACCGAGCAACTCATCTGAATTGGCATCGAATTTAGCAGCTTGTTCTTTTTCTTGGACGAACGATTTCACCACGCGCGTGCCACGGAGATTTTCCTTGGCAATGCCGTTGAGTTTATCCATCAAGGTTTGGAAAGCGCCGAAATGTTTGCCCATGCTTCCCATGGAAACACCGGTGATCAGGACGATGACGACTACCAAAAGAACAATAATCCACCATAATTTAGGTAACGTTTGAATAGCTAAAATGAATGAGCCAACAAATAAGAGCGGCACACGAAGTAAGACTTGAAATAAAATCATAATCAAGTTCATAACTTGGTTGACGTCATTGGTCATGCGAACAACGAGGTTTCCGGCATTAAATTTTTCAATATTGGCATATGAGAAACTCTGGATTTTGCGGAAAGTTTGTTCCCGCAAATCAGCCGAAACACCTTGAGCAATCTTAGCCGCAAAAATCGTATTCACCACACCAGCTAAGAGGCCAATCCCCGCAATAATAATTAGTTGAATCCCGTAATTGGTTATCTTATCTTTGTCGTTATTAGAGACAGCCTCCAGTACTTTGGTTAAAATTTGTGGCTGCCAAAGCGTCGTACCAACGACCAAAATGACCATAGCAAGTGAGCCTAGCGCCCAAAACTTGTATTGTTTAATTGCTTTAATGAGCATATCTTTCCCTTCTGACTTTCAGTATCAGGCATCTCCATCAAAAATAATCTTTTGCATAGACATCCACAGTATCCTTTTCATTCTAACATATTCTATGAAATTTTTCTGTCTTATGCGTCCAAAATCTGTTATAATAAGAGGATGAAAAATACACGCTATCAAGATTTGAAATTAGCAGAACGTGGCGCCCTCATCAGTATTTGGGCCTATGTCGTCCTTTCTATCCTAAAACTCGTCATTGCCAACACGACGCATTCCGAAAGTTTGCGTGCAGATGGCTTTAATAATATCACCGATATCCTAGGAAATATCGCCGTCCTGATTGGTCTAAAAATCGCACGTCGTCCTGCGGATGATGACCATACCTACGGCCATTGGAAAGTCGAATCCGTCGCTTCTATCATTACTAGCTTTATCATGTTTGCTGTTGGTTTCTTCGTTTTAAAAGATACGATTACAGCCATCATCAATAACGAGCATACACCTGTCGATTTATCTGGTTCAATTGTTGGCATCTTCTCTGCTATTGTCATGTTGATCATTTACTTTTATAACCGTAATCTAGCACTCAAATCTAAAAGCTCCGGGTTGATGAGCGCTGCCAAAGATAACTTATCCGATGCCGTATCTTCCATCGCAACCTCTATTGCCATCTTTGCAGCCAGCTTTAACCTCACAATCATTGACCGACTCATGGCAATTGTCATCACAGTCTTTATCTTCAAAACAGCCTATGATATTTTTGCAGAGGCCGTCTTTAGCCTATCAGACGGTTTTGATGAAACAAAAATCAGTATTTATACAGCTGCCATTGCCAAATTACCTAAAGTTATGGCAGTTAAATTCATTCGCGGTAGAACCTACGGCAGCAATATATTCCTCGACGTCGTCGTCGAAATGTCGCCTGACCTTTCAGTGTACGAAAGTCATGAGGCAACGGAAGTGATTGAAAAAGCTTTAAAACAAGATTACGATGTCTTTGATGTAGATGTACATGTCGAGCCTGCGATATTACCTGACGAGGCACGAGATGCTAGCCTTGCCTTAGTCATTTTAGGATTAGAAGAAAAAGTATTGAATGGCACAGACCCCAACCTACTCTCTGAGCATTTCACAGAAATCAGAGCAGACGGTGTCGAAATTGACAAAGCAGAAAAACTTTTGGAACAACATGAACACCTTGCCATCGGTGGTTTCAAACCTGATCGTATTTCTAAAAAAACCTTTGTCATTACCTACCATTATTTTGAAAAAGGACAAAATTTTGCTGTTACCAGCATTTGGCGTAGACAGACAGACTGGTACTGCGAGGCACGTCAGTTGACCCTAAAAGCAAATTTTTCTAAACTAAGTTAACTCAAAAAAAACTCCCCTCGCATTTTGATGTAAGGGGAGTTTCTTCTATACTTAACTAAGTCATACCTAAATTGTTATTCCTAAAGGATTGTCTTACTTCTATCCAGCCCAAAAACCATTAAATAGACCTTGTTCTAACTCTCTAATCGCGCGTCGTGTAAACGACCCTTCTCGAATAAAATAACTAAATTCATTGACTCTTTTTTTGAGTTCAACTAATGCTTCATCACTGGTATTTTGTAATAAAGTATCAATTTCATCTAACGAAGTAATTGTAAAACCGAGTCCATATTTATTAACTAACACAGCAGTAGCAGATTCTTCCCAAACAATTAAAGGTATACCAAGCGATAAATAGAGGGCAACTTTGTGAGGGGAAGTATAGCGAGAGTAGACTTGATAATTAAATCCTTCATCCCAGAATATACCAAATCTATCTCGTGGTATCCGCTGTAGAAAATTATCAATTCCTAAAAATTCTACCTTTGGACTTATTGGAAATGTCTCTTTTGAGTTTCCATAATATAAAGACCCAAAAACAGAAAGCTCTGTCTGATAATTCCAAGTGCTAATAAAAGGACTTTTATCAAAACTACCAACAAAAGTTAGTTTCTTTTGGAGATGATTAGTAAGCTGTGCCTCAGTATCAGACATCAAGTAATCAAATGGTCCCCTTTGAATCATCATAGACGTATTTCCAAGTTCTTTTAACTTATCAGCCATCGCTTGACCATGAACGATAAGCGCCTCAGCCTGATTGAAAAGCGTATATTCTTTACCAACTTGCTCATAGCTAAATAATTCTTTTGGATACCGCAGTTGCTCCTAATCCAAAATAGAAATTGCAAATCTACAACCCCTAGCTTTTAAATTGCCAATAAAAGTCTTGTCAAAACGAAAACCATTAAGCACAGGATAAAGATATAAAATGATATCTCCAGGTTTTACTGCGGCTGTAATACCATCTATCCTAGCATTCAGTGCTTCGTCTGATTCATTACTGCCATCATATCTAAAAATATAGAGGGGTTTATAACCCATTTGCATCGCAACTTCTCTGACATCAGCATTTACTTTTTGAATGGCATTTGCACCCTCTCCATGTAAAGTAAAAGTAACCCATTTATTCATCTTATCTCTCCTATAATCGTCCAAACAGGACAACATTCCTAATTCTTAATCAATATAAAATTTTAGTATATAGGCTATTTATAGCATCACTTTTCTTAACGATTTGTCTTTTACTAGCAAATCAAATTAATAATAAAATCAAAATGTTATTATATCATTATTTATATAACTTTGTCAAAATAATATTATAAATAGACAGCCAATATATTTACCATCCGACAGTTCATTGAATAGCTTTCTAAAAACAGAATTGATGATTTCAAGAATAATGCAAATCTCTTTTTCTTCTCTCCGAATAAAATTAAGCTGATTTCAAGTACCTTCTTTGATAATACAATCCTTCTGAAATTGTCTTGTATGAGTCATGCATCGATATAAAACAGTTAGTTAACTTAAAAAATCCGACAATGTTTATTACCATTGTCAGATTTCTTAAGTTAGTGTTTTTTAGTTATTTTCTCTTCTTATACATTCTCTGATGCAACTTGTAATGCTTTTTCGTAATCAGGCTCATCAGTCATCTCAGGTAAGATTTCTGCATAAATGATTTGACCCTCTTTGATAACAAAAACACTACGAGCCAAGAGATTAGCCTCAGCCATGACGATACCGTAAAGTTTGCCAAATTCATTATTGGCATCAGATAGAATCGTCATTTCAACACCTTCTGCCGCACACCAGTTGGCTTGTTCTTCTGGCGTATTGTTAGAAATTGATAGGAAAGCAATTTCTTTGTGAGCTGCGGCTTCTTGATTAAAACGACGCGTTTGAACTGAGCAGACGCTGGTATTAATATTTGGAAAAACACTAATAATAGTTGGGCTAGGCAATTTTGACAAAGTCACGATATTTTCGTGTTGATCCTTCAGGCTGAAGTCAGGTGCTTGACCTGTTGTTAGTGGGTTAATCTCTGAAAAGTCTTCACAATTTCTTGTAATAATCATGTTTTGTTCGCTCCTTTATTCTCTTTGATTTTATTATAATAAAAAATCGCTTGAGTTTACACTCAAACGACTTACATATTTACTCAAGCATAAACTCAAAATAGTTTTTATACTTGAACGACTAGTTTTTATAGACGGGCGTTTAATTCAGCACCAAGTTCTTCAAAGCCTGGTTTACCAAGCAAAGCGAACATATTTTTCTTATAAGCTTCAACGCCTGGTTGGTCAAATGGATTAACACCATTGAGGTAACCAGAAAGACCGATAGCGATTTCGAAGAAATAGATAAGGTAACCCAATGTAAACTCATCTTGTTTTTTAATCGTTACAACTGAGTTAGGTACACCACCATCAGTATGAGCAAGGAGCACACCTTGGAAAGCTTTGGTATTGACGAAGTCAACATCTTTTCCTTCAAGGTAGCCAAGACCATCAAGATCTTCTGCTTCTGTTGGGATATTGATGTTCAATGTTGGTTCTTCAATTTTAATAACGGTTTCAAAAAGGTTACGGCTACCTTCTTGGATAGATTGACCGATTGAGTGCAAATCTGTTGAGAAGTTAGCTGATGTTGGGTAAATACCTTTATAGTCTTTACCTTCTGATTCGCCGGCTAATTGTTTCCACCATTCGCTGAAGTATTGCAATGACGGTTCATAGTTAGCCAAGATTTCAATTGTTTTACCTTTACGGTAAAGGATGTTACGAAGAACTGCGTATTGGTAAGCTTGGTTGACTTTCAAGTCTGGTGTGCTATATTCTTCACGGGCTGCAGCTGCACCGTCCATCAAAGCTTGGATATCTGCACCACTTGCTGCGATTGGTAAAAGACCAACCGGTGTCAAGACTGTAAAACGGCCACCAACAGCATCTGGTACGACAAATGATTCCCAACCTTCTGCATCAGCTTGGACTTTAACCGCACCCTTAGCTTTATCAGTTGTTGCATAAATACGTTTGTTCGCTTCTTCTTGACCATATTTTTTAATCAAGAGTTCTTTGAAGACACGGAAAGCGATAGCAGGCTCTGTTGTTGTACCAGATTTTGAAATAACATTAACAGAGAAATCTTTATCACCAACATATTCAACTAATTGTGACAAATAAGTTGAAGAAATTGAGTTACCTGCGTACAAAATTTGTGGTGCTTGGCGTTTTTCTTTAGATTCCAAGTTAACAAATGAGCTGTTCAAGAAGTCAATCGCTGCTTTTGCACCAAGGTAAGACCCACCAATCCCAATGACGATTAAAACATCACTGTCAGATTTGATTTTTTCAGCTGATTTCAAGATACGCGCAAATTCTGCTTTATCGTAATCTTTCGGCAGATCAATCCAGCCTGTGAAGTCTGACCCTTGTCCAGAACCATCGCGCAAGGCAGCATCAAATGCTGTCACTGCTGGTTGTAAGTAGTCAAATTCGTGCTGAGCAACGAACGGTAAAGCTGTTTTGTAATCAAATTTAATGTGTGACATGTTTTCTCCTTAATTAATTGGTGTGGGAACACACGTTTCTCTTAACGCTCATGCGTCAAGTTGGATTTTCTAGCAAACTGTTATCGTTTTCACTAAAAAATCAATTTGATTCATTTTACCGCTTTTTAGGGATTTTTTCAAGGATTTTGTCATGAATTTGTGACTTATTTTTCAATGGTGCAGCAACCATTTTCCAAAAGCTCCTTAATAACAAAATTAGCAGTTCTATTACCAATTTCGTATTCTTTCTTACAACCATCAAAAGCTATACAAAAAAGACTATAACCAATACCGATTAATATCGAAATCGTTTATAGTCTATTTGTTACAAGATGTTTGTCTCAGTCTCGTTTTTAGTTATTTTTCGTGACCATTACTGATTTGAATAAAGACTGTGCAAGATAGTGGGACAAACTCATTAAGCGAACTCTGACCAACAACGGTACCCTTGGTTTCAGGACTGTTAACATACTGCACGCGATAGGAAATATTAGCACCTTTCGATGTATAGTCATTATAAAAAGTTCCCTGCAAGTCGCCCTCAGTTTGCCCTTTCAAATCCTTAATATAAACTCGTCCAAGTGAGTAAACCGCCGTAATATCAGGTATTGTATCTTTTGCGAAATACTGGGTACCTGCTGGTATCGACTGGCTGATAAAGCCACCATAGGGGACTGTATCGCTATAAACTTGTTTTGAAATAACAGGTAGATTTTTAGCTGCTCCGCTAGATTCATCAAAAGTAAACCTTGAAAAATCTGGTACAGTCATTGGCTTACCAAGAGAAAGCTTGATTGTAATCGTATCTACTTTCGATACTTTCTGACCCTTAGCAACTGATTGAGAAATCACCTTGTCTGCCTCAAGCGACTCACTCTCAGCGTATTCGAAAGCGACCTTTACACCTTTTTCCTTACTCCAAGTGTTAATTTGTTCCTTAGTTTGACTTGAAAAGTCTGGAACCTCGATATTTTGTACGACAGGTTCTTTACCTTTAGAGTAATAAAGTGTCAAATTATCTTCACGCTTAAAGGTTTCAGGCGTGACAGCCTGATTTGCAAAAGTTTGTTTGAGATAAGTATCTTTTGCTACTGTCTCCGAATAATCAAGTTGGACAGATGTATTTTCTAGTTTATTTTTCTTGATAAACTCACGCGCCTCAGCAACTGGCATCTTAGAAAAATCTGGGAGTTCAATTTTTTCTTTTGGGTTTGCCCCTAAACTAGCTGTCAGATTAACTGTTTTTTTCTTAGAAATTGTCCTATTTTTATCAGATTCTTTGATAACAATATTGGCTTCTTTCTCAAAATCATAAACACGTTTCACTTCTAATTTGACCTTATGTTCATCTGCCCAAGTTTGTGCTGTACTTACAGATTTCCCTGTAAAATCAGGTAGTTTAACATGTGTCTGACCATAATAAAACCACGCAATCGCAATGACCGCCAAAAGACTTGAACCTGCAATAATGCCTCGTTTTATTTTTTGTTTTTTAGCAAAAGATTGATCTTTGACTACCATATCATCCTCAGAAGAAGAGGCAGCCAGTTCCATCAGAAATGACTCTAAATCATCGTCTGATACGTCAGTTTCGTTGTCTAATTCATCTTCTGACACATCAGTAAAGTTTTCTTCATTTTTTTCGCCTTCGAATGCTTCATGAGAAAAGTCGCTAGTGATAGCGTCTTCTAACATTTCATCAGATACAGCATCAGAGATATCAACTTCAGATAGATCAGGCGTCACATCTTCTAAAGTATCTGAATCGACAGACGCAACTGACGAATTTTCTATATCCGTCTCTGTCACTTCTGTATCGGGCATTACAAGCTTATGCTCTTCGGCATCCTTCTTGTATTTATCGCTCGTAAAATTTGATAAAAAATCACTCATTAATTAAATTTCCTTTTTTCAAACGGTAAGTCACATCAGATTTTTCTGCCACCTCTTGAGAATGTGTCACAACAATGACCGCTTTTTTATTGTCATGTGCCAAACGTTTAAATATTTCGACAATCTCACCTTCACGATCTTCATCAAGGTTCCCAGTTGGCTCATCTGCTAAGATGACATCACTATTGGTTGCAAGTGCTCGAGCTATCGCAATCCGTTGTTGCTCCCCACCTGATAACTCGCTCACTAAACGGTCTGCCTTCTCATGTGTAATCCCGATATAATCTAGTAGATTGTAAGCCACCGTTTTTTGATCAGCAAGTAGTGTATTATCTGTGATATCCATTGCCACAAGGACATTTTCAATCGCTGTTAAATAAGGCACTAGATTATTATTTTGAAAGACAATCGAGATTTTATTGCGACGATAATTTTCAAGTCCGATAGTCTGAATATCGGTTCCTTCAAAAAGAACTTGACCATCTTTTGCCACATCTAAACCAGCAATCATGGCTAGAAAAGTTGTTTTCCCAGAACCGGATTCGCCAACAATCGTGTAGAATTGTCCTTTTTCAAAGCTAACCGATATATCTCTTAAAATATAGCGTTGCATATCACCATCTTGATAGTAATAATTCAGTTTCTTAGTTTCAATAATTGACATAGCTCATTACCCCAACAAAATTTTCTTTGGCTTTAATTTAAAAATATAAAGCGTTGATAAAAGGACTGACACAATAACTGTACTTAAACCTGCAAGCAGATAAGTGACAATATAAAAAGGTGTAAATGAAACAGCATAATTTTTCGCTATTGTATCTGCATCAACCGCTATACCTGTATTGAACATAGCAGATGAACTCATCATACTACCACTCATTCCACCATTTGCAGACTGACCACTATCTGAACTTAGAAAGGCTTCTGACGCGAAACTTCCCAAGAATTTCCCAGTAGTCAGCGAAATAACTAAGGCAATGATAGCTACGGTTAACACTTCAACCATAATTTGCAAAATAACATTCGATTTCTTGTCACCAAGTGATAGATAAATGCCCAATTCGCGTTTGCGGTCTCGCATAAAGAGTAGGATAACCAGTAAAATCAAGACAATTGAAAGCAAAACTGCTGCGATAATAACCGCTTTGGCAATTTTAGAGAGCTTATTGAACTGTCCTGCAATATTATCAAATTCATCTGTTGATGCCATAACTGAATAGTTCTTGGGTAAAAGAGGTTTGGTATCAGCCTTGAACTTATCTAAATCATCAACTGATTTCAGCTGATAAATAGTTGTATAGTAAGGTTTATCAGCTGCGTCAATATCTTCTTGGCTAACACCTGACATCACCTCAGGCATTTCTGCTTGAAGGAATTTTCTAAAGCCTTGTGACATATTATGAACTGCTTTGTTAGGCATGTAGATAGTATTATAATTATCAAAATCAAACATATCTTGCGGTGAGCCACCAGGAAAAGCTGCCGCATGAACAACTGAGTCATTAGATGCTTTACCTGATTGACCAGATTTTTTCTGAACTTGTTCTAGTACATCATAGGTCCCAACAACCTTAAATTTGGTATCAAATGACTTGACTGGCTCTGAACTTTCTGCTTTTTCTGGATTTACCATACCTTCAGTCGTTTGGTCAATGGTCATTTCATCGCCAACGTGAAGGCCGTTTTTCTCAGCAAATTTCTTAGAAATAAAGACGACATTTGCCCCTTTACTTATATCATCTGCTGTAAAAATACTACCATCAACTAGCTTGATTTTTCCTAAAGCAATATCCATGATTTTTGGGTCCTGTACGCCCCTAACCGGAATATAGGTATTAACAAACCCTCCATCTGCGCCATTATCTGGTTCTTCAGCTTTTTTATCTGCTGCTGGGTCATAAGGTTTAAGCAACTTAGAATTATAACCAGTTTGCTCAGAATAATCATAATTTTTGACATAAGGACTATCCGCAATCTTTTGAATGATTTTTTCAGTTAATGCTGAGTATTCATCCGCCGTCATTTGTTCAATGACTTTTTGATTTTTAGGATTACTCCAGTCTATCCCAACGGTTGCAATCGCCCCCATTTGTTCCTTAGTCGTTTTTTCAACATTTTGTGTAGATTGCTGAATAATAACACTACCTGCTAAAATATTACCAAGTACGAAAATAACAGCAAATAGAATCATCGATTTTGACTTTTGTCGTGTCACTGAGCGAATGGCGCGGTTAAAAAAATTCATAATGCTCCTTTAATTAGTATGAGCATTAGCTAAAAGCAAAGTTAACTAAGAGGTTATTGTGCTAATTAACATCGGATTGTTCAGATTTGTTAGGCAATAGAAATCCGTAACAATCGTTTTAATATTTGACATAAAAAACACCTTGAATGCCAAAATGGTACCAGACGACTTCTTAATCCTTAATCCAGTTGTAATTTATATCTCAATCATAACATAATTCTAAATTTTCAACACTAACAAACTTGTCTTTTTTATCAATTATACCTCAAACAAGACTTTCAAAGATATGCTACAATAAAAGATATGAAAACAAATTACGATACAATTATCATTGGTGGCGGACCCGCAGGTATGATGGCAGCAGTTGCCAGCAGCTACTACGGCCACAAAACACTAATGCTAGAAAAAAATAAAAAACTCGGAAAAAAACTCTCTATGACAGGCGGCGGACGCTGCAATGTAACTAATAATGGTACCTTAGAAGAAATTCTCGAAAATATTCCACATGGTGGTAAATTTCTATACAGCACCTTCGCCCAGTTCGACAACCATGATATTATCAACTTCTTTGAAGACAACGGCACGTCTCTCAAAATTGAAGACCACGGTCGCGTCTTTCCGACGACTGACAAATCACAAACGATTATTTCCGCTTTACAAGCTAAAATGGTTGAACAAGGCGTCACGATTTCAACCAACTCCGAAGTCTTATCAACGACCAAAGTAGAAAAAGGCGACTTCTTGATAAAAACAGCTGATACCACCTTCACCTGCCGCAAACTCATCGTCACAACTGGTGGAAAATCTTACCCGTCGACCGGCTCAACCGGCTACGGTCATGATATCGCACGACATTTCAAGCTAAAAGTCACCGATTTAAAACCCGCTGAAAGTCCCTTGACGACAGACTTTCCCCACAAAACCTTACAAGGCATTTCCTTGCGCGAAATTACTTTGACGATTAACCAACACCCTATCACCCACGACCTCCTCTTCACCCACTTTGGCCTATCTGGACCTGCTGCCTTGCGCGCCTCTACTTTTGTGACGGGAAATGGTACTGATGATGTGACACTCGATTTTCTTCCGACATTGTCTGAGGATGATATCTCTGACAAATTTGAACAGCTGCGAGACAAGTCAGTCAAAAATGTTGCAAAGTTACTCCTCCAAGAACGTTTGGCTGAGTTTCTAATCACCACAGCTGGAATTGACTTAGAGGCTAAAGTCAAACAAGTCTCTGTTAAAAAATTATCCGAACTCTTTCATCTCATGAAGTGTTTCCCTATAAAAGTCACTGGTACCATGAGCCTAGCAAAATCTTTTGTCACAGCAGGTGGCGTCGATTTAAGTGAAATCAAGCCCAAAACGTTGATGAGTAAATCTGTAGAAAACTTGCATTTCGCAGGCGAGGTCTTGGATATTAATGCACATACTGGTGGCTACAACATCACCTCAGCGCTTGCAACTGGCTGGGTAGCTGGGATTAGTTAAATCATTTTAGATAAGTAAACTTGTGGGAGATTGCCTACAAGTTTTTTTTCCCTAAAGGGAATAAAAAAACAAGTCATTTTTAAAATGACTTGTTTCAAACTAGTGTTTAAATAATTTCCCAGATTTCACGCGCATATAGCTCGATTGTATCATCACTTGTGAAACGACCTGAGTTGGCGATATTTTTCATCGCCTTAGATTGCCATGTATTCTTATCCTTGTAAAGTTCTGAAATATAGGCTTGCTTAGCCACATAATCATCAAAATCTTCAAGCAAGAAATATTCATCATTATAAGAAATTAAAGCATCCCAAATCTCATGGCCTTCATAGTGAGTATTAGGAATCGTACCATCAGTGAACGCATCAACGACGCGTTTCAATCTCGGATTGGTTTCATAGATATGACGTGAATTATAGTCATGACGTGCATAGTGACCATAAACTGCATCCTTATCCATTCCAAAGATAACAATATTATCCTCTCACCGACTGCATCTTTGATTTCAATATTGGCACCATCAAGTGTCGCTAAAGTAATCGCGCCATTCATCATGAACTTCATGTTAGAAGTACCACTCGCTTCTTTCCCAGCAGTTGAAATTTGCTCAGAAACATCTGCCGCAGGGACAATGAGTTCAGCTAGGCTGACATTGTAATTTTCTAGAAAAACAACTTTTAACTGATTTCTCAAGCTCTCATCGTTGTTAATCAAGTTTGCCAATTCGTTGATGATTTTAATCACTGATTTCGCAAAGTGATAGCCAGGGGCTGCCTTTGCACCGAAGAAAAAGACACGCGGTGTAATCTCTAATGCTGCATTATCTTTCAAATCTTGATAGAGTTTGATGATATGCATGACATTGAGTAGCTGACGCTTGTAGGCATGGAGCCGCTTAACTTGCACATCGAAAATCGCATGAATTGGTAAGTCGATACCTTGTGTTTTCTTGACATAGTCAGCTAAGCGTTGTTTATTCGCCTGCTTGACTTGATAAAAATCAAGCTGAACAGATGCATCGTCTAGAAAGTCTTCTAATTTTAATAACTCATGAATATTTGAACGCCAACCATCACCGATTTGCTTATCTAATAACGCAGACATGCCAGGGTTAGCAATCTGACTCCAACGACGTTGCGCGATACCGTTAGTTTTATTATTAAACTTCTCTGGATAAAGGAGGTAAAAATCTTTAAGGACATCTTCAATCAACAGCTCTGTATGGAGTTTTGCCATACCATTGACCGAATGCCCACCAATAATCGACAAATTCGCCATATGAATCTGATTATTTTGGATAATCCGTGTATGATTAATCACAGGCGCATCAACTTTACCTACCCACGCTTTCACAAACTGACGATCAATTTCACCGACAATCTGGTAAATCCGTGGCACAATCTCTTTAAACAGACCCGCATCCCATTTTTCAAGTGCCTCTGACAAAATCGTATGATTGGTGTAGCTCATGACTTGTGTCGTTGCTGCCCAAGCATCATCCCAATCCAAATCATACTCATCGACCAAAATACGCATCAATTCAGGTACCGCCATTGCAGGGTGTGTGTCATTAATATGCACGGCAACTTTTTCATGAATTTTCGCCATCGGAAGTCCCATCTTAGCGTAAGACGCGACAATCGTCTGCAAACCAGCTGACACCATGAAATATTCCTGAATCAAGCGTAGAGATTGACCCTCACGTGTCGCATTATCTGGATAAAGGACACTTGTAATATCCTCGATACGACGACGATCAGCTAGTGTCGGATAATCCAACTCATATTTCTCTGGAATTTCCACATCCCACAAACGCAGATTATTGACCACATCATTTTTAAAACCAATTTGCGTAATGTCGTAAGGGACAGCGCGAAGGGTCTTAACATTTTCGTAGATAGGTTTTAAATCGCCATTCTCTTGAGGCACGAGATAAACATTACCATAGATTTTGACATCCACTGCCGAGTGGGGCTTCTTAGTTTCCCACACATTACCATCAGAAGATAACCAAGCATCTGGTAGTTCAACTTGGTAGCCATTCACGATTTTTTGTTTAAATAAACCGTACTTATACCGTATGCCATTGCCAAATCCTGGCGCACCGATTGTCGGTAGACTATCCATAAAACAAGACGCTAAACGTCCTAGACCACCATTTCCCAAAGCCATATCACGCTCTGCATCGACCAAATCCATCAAGTCAACACCGATTTCACACAAAGCTTCTTGAACCAAGTCATAAATACCGAGGTTCAAAAGGTTGGTCTGTAACATCTTACCTGGTAAAAACTCGATTGAAAAATAGTAGGCAGTTTTTTTCTGTTCTTTGACAATTTCGTCACGACGACGAAGCCAATCCGGCATGACATAACATTTAATTAGTTTCGCTAATGCAATAAAGCGCTCATCAGCTGTCGCCTCAGTATTTTGAATCATGAAATCTTCATGAAGTTGCATTTTAAAATCTTGGATAATTTTTTCTTTGGTTAATTGCATCACGATAGCCACCTCATCTTATTTAGTATGTTTAAAATGTTTTTTCACATTTATTTCATTTTAACACACTTTTAGGGCAAGGTTCTCTCTAAATTTTCTAATTTCGAGTATTTTAGAGCGACCTTAGTTCAGTAATGATTTATAGAGCTCAAGATAGGCAAGACTTGCCGTATCCCAAGAAAAATCAGCTATCATGGCATTTTTTTGTAAGCTTGACCAAGCAGTTGGATGATTAAAGTAAACATCTAAGGCATAAAAGAGTGTCTGCACCAATTGGTAGCCGGAAAACTCATGAAAACTAAAGCCTGTACCGCTACCATCAAATTCATTATAAGGTAGAACAGTATCTTTCAAACCACCTGTTTCATGTACCAAAGGCAATGTACCATAGCGCATACTCATCATTTGCGATAAACCACATGGCTCAAAGGCTGAAGGCATTAAGAAGAGATCACTACCAGCATAAATCATCTGTGCTAATTCTAAGTTAAAAGTGATATTAGCCGAGAATTTATCCGGATAAGCTTGACCAAAGTAAGCAAAATCATGTTCAAATTTTGGATCACCTGTACCTAATAAGACAACTTGCACATCGCGTTGCAAAATATGAATCATCTCATCAACTACAAGATTAAACCCTTTTTGATAGGTCAATCGACTGACGATACCAATTACAGGCACATCATTTCTAACGGGTAAGCCTAGACGTTCTTGAAGGATTTGTTTATTGGTATATTTACCAGATAAATCTGCTGCATTAAATGGTACTGCAAGATTAGGATCTGTCATTGGATCATAAAGTGCTGTATCAATCCCATTAATCAAGCCGGTTAACTTGCCTGATTCCATGCGCAAAATAACCTCTAAACCTTTACCAAACTCAGGCGTCTTAATCTCCTCAGCATAAGTGGGGGATACAGTGGTCACACGGTCTGCGTAGAGAATCCCCGTTTTTAACCAGTTGAAACAATCCGCCAAACGAACAGTTCCATCATCGTAGCGCTCTGTTCCCATACCAAATAAATCAGGCAGCATATTCGGATCGAAATAACCTTGAAATTCAATATTATGAATGGTTAAGACAGTTTTAATCTGAGAGAAGGCTTGAATCCACTTATACTTTTCCTTAATCAGGAAAGGCAGTAAAGCAGTATGGTAGTCATTGACATGAAGAATATCTGGCACATAATCCAAGCGCTCTATAACTTCTGCAACAGCAAGTTGGAAGAAGGCAAACCGTTCACCATCATCATCATAACCATAAACTTCGTCACGGCCACCAAAATAATCCACATTGTCAACAAAATAGAAAATAGTCCCCTCAAATTCTATTTTTTTAATCCCGACATATTGATGACGCCAACCAACGTCGATAAATGTCCAAAAGACATCCTCAGTTTGTGCACCGTATTTCTCAGCAATCTTTTTATAGTAAGGCAAGATAACTCGCGTTTCAGTTGTCGCATCTTGCTTTAATGATTTAGGTAAGGCACCAATAACATCACCCAAGCCACCCGTTTTAATAAACGGTGCAGCCTCTGCAGCCACTAATAATATCTTCATAAGATTCTATCCTCTGTCACACGACCAAATTTTTCAATAATGATTGGCTTTTCTTTTGTACCAATGACTTGAATACCTGGTGCAATCTCAACTTCTTTATCCAAAATGGCATATGCCACACGAGCACCCGCACCAATTTTGACATTAGGGAAGATGATAGAATCCTTGATAGATGCTTCTTTGTCAAGATGACAACGGCGAGAAATGATAGAATTTTCAACACGTCCCTCAATGACTGAGCCAGAGGCAAATTGTGAGTTAAAAATCTCAGACGAATTGGCAAAATAAGTTGCCTCTTCATTTTTTACTTTCGTATAAACTTTTTGCGTTGCATGCAACAATGACGTGAATTTCTGAGGATCTAGCATATCCATGTTCGCATCATAATACGACTTCACATCATGAATATTTTTCATGTAACCCGCATATTCATAACCAAGTGCGCCAAGTTCCACAAGTTTATTCAACAAGAGAAAACGTAATTTACGTGGTGCTGCTTCGTACTGCTCAACTTCCATCAGACTAATCAAGAAGTCGGTATTGATGATATAAATTCCTGTTGACATTGCAATTAAATCATCTTCACCATAGCGGCTTGCATCATAGTCTTTCACATCTGATACTGTATCTGTTTCATCCAGATCAAGAACGCTGTTAACTGAACTCATCTGTTCTTTCGGCATTTTTTTATAGACAACACTCATCGTCCGTTGATTGACCTCGTGCACATGAATCAACTGCTCTAAGTTGATATTACAGAGAACATCAGCTGTTGAGAAAACGGTGTAAATACTGTGTGACCGACGCAAGAAAGTCAAAAGTTGTGGGTAATAGGTCTGATCCGTAACGGTTTCACCAATATCATCGTTACTATAGAAACCTACGAAGAAATGGTTCAAAAGTGAGTTAAGTCCCCACTCACGACCTGTTCTAATGTGGTCTAAAACAGACGGGACATTTTTTTGTGAGAAAACCCCACAAATATTAGTAATTCCTGCATTAACCAAGTTAGAAAGTTGAAAATCGATCAAGCGATATTTACCATCAAATGGTAATGTGGCAAGTGGTCGTGAATTCACTAATTGGTCTAGTTTATGTGTTCCTAGTGCATTTCCTAAAATAGCACAATATTTACCGATCTTCATCTTCTACCCTCACTTTTTCTTTATACCCTACAACTCCGATTTCTTTCTTCGTACCAATGATTTTAACATTAGTACCGATTCGGCTACCTTCACCAATAATGGCGTTTTTGACAACTGCGCCTGGCTCAATGATACAATTCGTCATGATAAACGAATCCTCTACTTCGGCTGTCTCATGGATATGCACATCCGTTGAGATAATCGAATGTTTCACTGAACCTGAAACAATAGCACCGTCGACAACGAGAGAATCTCGGACTTTTGCTGTCTCACTGATAAAGTTAGGCGGTGCAATTTCATTATGAGAATAAATTTTCCAGCTACGGTCACGGCTATCTAATTCGTTATCTGGTGAAATATACTCCATGTTGGCTTCATGCAAAGATTCAATTGTACCAACGTCTTTCCAATAGCCTGAAAATTCGTAAGCATAGACACGTTCTCCGGCTTCCAAGTAAGTTGGAATGACATTTTTACCAAAGTCAGACATGTCAATTTGATTTTTTTCGCCACTTTGTAGAATTTGACGCAATTCTTTCCAGTTGAAAATGTAAATCCCCATAGAGGCTTTTGTTGATTTAGGAACCTCTGGTTTTTCTTCAAATTCAACGATACGATTAGATGTATCCGTATTCATGATACCAAAACGACTAGCTTCTTCTAATGGCACGTCCATAACAGCCACGGTCAAATTAGCCCGGCTGTCCTTATGCGCATGTAACATGTCGTCATAGTCCATTTTGTAGATATGGTCACCTGACAAGATCAAGACATACTCAGGATCTAGTTTGTCAATGTAGCCAATGTTTTGATAAATAGCATGACTGGTTCCTTCGAACCATTTATTGCCTTCCGTTGCCGAATACGGCTGCAAAATCGTCACGCCACTGTCAATACCATCAAGGCCCCAAGCTGAGCCATTTCCAACATGAGCATTGAGTTCAAGCGGTTCATACTGCGTAATCACACCGACATTTTTAATGCCTGAATTGACACAGTTTGAAAGCGCAAAATCAATAATCCGATAACGGCCACCAAATTGAACTGCTGGTTTAGCAACAGTTGAAGTTAGAGCACCTAAACGCGTGCCTTGCCCCCCTGCTAAAATTAGCGCAAGCATTTCTTCTCTCATACTTTCTCCTTTTTTCCATATACAATTTATATCAAGGCAATATCATGACGCCTGTTGATAAATCATCATGTCCTGCCAGATAGGCTTAATTTTTAGAGTTGTTTTTTAAAGTACATCCAACACATGTTGCCAACTGCCGTTTTTCAAAGACCGTTTGTAAAAGGCATACACACTACCATATGGTGGATAATTTTCAGGTAGTTTAGCCCAGACCGTTCCAGTCTGCTGAATATACAGAGCAGCGTTGACCAAGTCACGCTTCTCATATTTGGAGCGGCTCCCCATTGGGAAATACTCAGCCAGTGATTCCCACTCTACCTGAGTGAGTTGTTTCACGTCCTCTGACGCAATAGCATGACTAGTCGTTTTACGACTTGATTTAGTCACATTCTTAGTTGATTTAGTTGACTTTTTTGCCTTAGTTTTAGCTGCACCATCGGCTTTCGATAGCGTCCAAATCACTGCACCAAGCGCCGGCAATGTAAAGCTCAGCGTGTTTTGATAATCCTTCCACTGACCTTTTTGTGTCGCTGTATCAGCATTGTGTGCTAACCACGAACCGCCAAATTCAGCCATTTCTGAATTTAGCACCTCAGTGTAGGTTCCCGCAAACGGGACCCCAATGGTAAAGTTTGAACGTTCAATCGGTGCCATATTAAAGACACAAATCAACTGATTGCCTGACGCATCTTTCCGAATGAAACTCAGGACACTCTGCGCAGTATTATCAGCGTCAATTACTTCGAACCCTGCGTAATCATGGTCTAGTTCAAATAACTGAGGCGATGCCTGATAAAAATGCGCAAGAGCTGTCGTGAAGGCTTGCATCTGGTCGTTCATCTCATCAGAGACGGCCCATTCTAACTGCCAATCATATTTCCATTCAAGAAACTGCCCGAACTCTTGTCCCATAAACAAGAGATTTTTACCCGGATGACAAATTTGGTAGGCTAACAAGTTTCTCAAACCTGAAAACTGTTGATAGCGGTCGCCCCACATCTTATGCATGAGGGATTTTTTTACCATGAACGACTTCATCATGTGAGAAGGGTAAAATGAAATTTTCATCCATCATATACATGAAACTAAAGGTCAGCAGACTAAAGTGTTGACCACGATAAAGTGGGTCCATCTGATAAAATCTCAAGACGTCGTTCATCCAGCCCATGTTCCATTTGAAATCAAAACCTAGGCCGCCCATTTCAAGCATCCCAGTAATCTTGATTTGACTACTGGCTTCTTCTGCTGCCATGATAACATCTGGATGTGCAAGTTTAATCACACTCGTTAATTTTTTAAAAAATTCTACACCATCATGATTGGTATTAGAACCATCTGGATTTGGCGTCCAAGGACCTTGATCGTAATCAAGATAGAGCATGTTAGACACCGCATCAATTCGAACGCCATCAATATGATAGAAGTCAATCCAAAATTTAAGTGATGAGATTAAGAAAGATTGAACTTGTGGTTTAGACACATCAAAATTTAGTTCTTGCCAACCAACATTACGAGCGCGATTACCATCTTGATACTCATAAGTAGGTGTCCCATCAAAATAGGCAAGTGCATCATCATTTTGTGAGAAATGTCCCGGCACCCAGTCTACGATAACGCCTAGTCCCGCCAAATGCGCTGCCTCGACAAAATCTTGAAACTCTTCTGGTGTACCATAGGTATGCTCTAAAGCAAAATATCCAGTTAACTGGTAGCCCCAGCTCATGCCCAGGGGATGCGTCATGAGGGGCATAAACTCAATATGCGTATAACCGAGTGATTTGACATAGGGAATCAAAGTTGCAGTCAAATCTGAGAAGGTATAAAGTCTACCGTCTTCATGACGTTGCCAAGACCCCGCATGAACTTCATAGATATTCAGTGGTGCACTGAACATGTTGCGCTTGCGACGCGCAGTCAGCCAATCACCATCTTGCCATTCTTTAGGGCTGACATCATAGATTTGTGCAGCCGTATCCGGTCGCTCGCCAAAACGAATTGCGTAAGGATCCATTTTTTCAATCACTTGTCCTGATGCGCGTGTCACCAGATACTTGTAGTAAACACCTAGACTAGCTTGTGTATCAGGTAGTGTCACTTCCCAAACGCCTTTTTCGTTACGTGACATTGGCACAGGATGCTCTCGCCAATCAGTCATGTCTCCAATCAATTGCACCTGTTGCGCATGCGGTGCCCAGACTCGAAAAACACGGCCATTTTCTGTTTGATGACACCCTAAATAGTGTTGCACATGGAAGTTTTCCCCCGTCGTGAACGTTCTTAGCGCCTCATCTGCTAATGTTTATCCCATAAACATCCCTTTATCATAATTTATTTCTTATTTATATATTTTATATTATCATATTACTATTGTAATAGCAAAGAATACCGTAAAAAATGAGAAAAGACTATCTTTTCAGATAGTCTTACATTTAGTTATTTAAATTTATAGATACTTTCAAATGCTCCTAAAAAGAACGGTGAACAATCAACTTCCTCGCTTAAAAAGGTCATGTTACTTAAATCAACCATAATTCCTTGGTTTGATATATTAAAGATGAAGATTGCTGTATCATTAGCGTCTTATCTAATAAGTCCGAAAATTCTATCAGAATAGAACAATGATAGATTTCCAGTTATCAAAACTGGGGCAGATTGTCTAATTTTAATCCATTTTTGATAAATTTTGCTTGTTGATTCATTGACATTTTTCCAAGGGAAGAAAGCTCGATTTTCAGGGTCTTTATGACCGATTAGGCCAGCCTCATCCCCATAATATATGGTTGGAACACCTGGCAAAATCATTAACAAGCCAACTGCTAGATCAAGTTTTGTTAGGTTTTCACCTAAACGCGTTAAAATTCGCTCAGTATCATGTGTGCCAATGTTGTTAAAATTGTTTAAAAAGACATCTGCTGGGTAGTTTTCCGACAACTGCATGAGTTTTCTCGCAGCCGTCTCAGGTGACATCTCGCTTGTCACAAGCCCGATAATAATATCTCGAAAAGGGTAGTTCATCGCTGCATGCAAGGCATCACCATAAATATATTTACGATGTTGCTCATAAGCAATTTTACGTGATGCATCTTCCCAAACTTCACCGATTAAAACTTGCTCAGGATAATTTTCAAGTGTATCCCGAATGCCTTTGATAAAATCATCTGGTAACTCATCTGCGACATCTAGTCGCCAACCGTCAATCCCCAGACCATTCCATTTACTGAGCACGCTATCGCTTTCACCATAGATATACTGCTGAAAACTCTCTTTCGTTTTATCAATGGTTGGTAAATCTTTAATCCCCCACCAAGACTTATAATCATCTGGATATTGATTAAATGTAAACCAATCAAAGTAAGGAGATTGCGTCGTTTGATAAGCGCCTTGACCGCCAGACTTGCCGTCAAAATCAAAATATTTTGAATTTCTACCGACATGTGAAAAGACGCCATCTAAAATAAGCCGCATATCATGCTGGTGTAAGGTGTCAACTAACTGTTTAAAGTCAGCCTCAGTGCCTAAAACAGGATCGATTTTCATGTAATCACTGGTATCATAGCGATGAGAACTTCTTGCCTCAAAAATTGGATTGAAATAAAGCGACGTGACTCCCAGCAATTTGAGGTAGGGTATCTTATCAATAATGCCCGCTATATTGCCACCATAATAAGTCCAATGTGTAATATCACCATTACCTTCTCTAATATAGTAGGGAGGGTCTGTTTCTTTACCGTAGAAAAAGATATTATCTTTGGGATTCTCTAAATGACCTTTCCTAGCAAATGAGTCTGGGAAAATCTGATAGAAAATCGCTTGCCGATACCAGTCTGGCGCCTCTTCACGTTTCAAAAAAATCGTTTGTGTGTAAGGTATAACTGATATTTCATTTACATAAGTTGTACCTGGTCCACCTCCAATTTCGGTAGCCCCATAAAAATACCGGTATTCATGCGTATCGTCAAACTCTGTAATTTGAAAATAATAGTTATAATAACCAATCTCTGTCAAATTAGATAGGGTCATACGAAAAATACCGTCAGAAATAGCCGTCATTTTTTCATAAGATTTAAAGCCATTTTCAAATTGTAAAACGATATTAACCGTAACTTGATGATTGGTTTGAATCATCAGATCAAACTCAATCGTTGTGCCAACAAGAACAGCACCAAATGGTCTTTTATGTTCTTGTAGCCATGAATTGTAGGTGATTTTAGCCATACTTATTCCCCATCGTGGCTGGCAATGATGCACAATTGGCCATCGAATTGCCAATCCAAAATATCACTTGTCAAAATGAAGTGATTACCTTTTTTAACTGGATAACTTACCCCTGCAACATGTAAACTGCCTTGTCCCTCCAAAACTGAACACAGGGTGTAAGGTGCCGTTTTGGCAATAGATACAGGGCCTGAAATCTCCCATTTTTCAACTGTAAAGAAGTCGTTAGAGACATAGGAAGTCTTAACAAAATTTGGTGACTCTATCACGACAGGTGTTGTATTGGCAGGTGCACCGTAATTCAACACATCAATTGATTTGTCAATATGCAGTTCACGCAAATTACCCTGGTCATCTTCCCTATCAAAATCATAGACACGATAGGTCGTATCTGATGATTGTTGTGTTTCTAAAATCAAAATCCCCTTACCAATGGCATGCATAGTACCACTTGGTACATAGAAGAAATCACCAGCCTTAACTTTTACTTTCGTTAATAAGCGATCCCAATCTCCTGCCTCAATCATAGCGCGTAATTCCGCCTTATTTTTGGCATGGTGACCATAGATGATTTCAGCATCAGGCTCCGCCGCGATAATGTACCAACACTCTGTTTTTCCTAACTCACCTTCATGCGCTAAACCATAGGTATCATCTGGATGAACCTGAACACTGAGCCAATCATTAGCATCCAAAATTTTGGTTAAGAGTGGAAACACTTCTTTTTGAGAATTTCCAAATAAATCCCGATGATTTTTGTAAAGTACATCTAAGGTTTGACCGGCAAATTCACCATTTTTTATCGTTGATAAACCATTAGGATGAGCAGAAATCGCCCAATATTCCCCGATTTTATCTGTCGGCAAGTCATATCCAAAAGATTTGAGATGATCGCCACCCCAAATTTTTTCCTGAAAAACTGATTGAAGAAATAATGGTTCTGTCATGTGTCACTTCTTTCTATACTTACTATTATTTTTTTGAAAACGCTCTATTTATATTTTACCAAATATCCCTAAAAAATAGGGAATTGATGCAAATTATTCTGATCCAGCTTTTACACACTATGGACTTGCTTTCTCTAAAAACATATGATAAAATATTCATATGAAAAACATTTCAAATGAAGTCCTTACAGAAATTGTCCATATTCACAAGATTTTAGCCAATCCTTCTCGCGTTAAAATCTTACTACTCTTATCTGAGGGACAACAAAACGTCTCTCAAATTTCTGAGGCTATCGGCTTAGAACAATCTGCCGTCTCCCATCAACTCAAGATACTCAAAGCCCATCAGCTCGTTACTCAAGCCAGAAATGGCAAAGCCATCAATTATCAAATTGGCGATAGCCACATCCTACAACTTCTCAAACTCTCCATTGCCCATGCGCAAGAATTAGAAAGCGACCACATCCATGACTCACAAACATCATCATACGACGCCTAACGCGGAATCTGGCAAACGCATCACGATTGTTTTTGTTTTAAACATCGTTTTCGCTATTCTTGAATTTATTTTCGGCGCCATGTTCGGCTCTGTCGCCATTCTCTCTGATGCCGTCCACGATTCGGGTGATGCGATTGCAGTCGGTTTTGCCTGGTTTTTCGAGAAAGTCTCGCGTAAGAAATCGAATCATTCCTACACCTTAGGCTATCGTCGCTTTTCCTTGCTTGGTGCCTTGATTACTAGTGTCATCCTGCTTATCGGCTCTACACTTGTTATCTTAGAGGCGATTCCTCGGCTGCTACATCCGACACCTGTTCAAACGACAGGAATGTTCTGGCTTGCTGTTATCGCCGTTATTGCCAATGGTTACGGGGCTTATTTGATGACGAGAGGACAATCTCGCAATGAAAGTATCCTTAACCTCCACATGTTAGAGGATGTCCTCGGTTGGATTGCTGTACTAATTTTGTCTATTGTCATGCATTTCAAACCTTGGTATTGGCTAGATCCACTTCTATCCCTATCAATTTCAATCTTTATCTTGACCAAGGCCATTCCTAAATTTATTGGTACGTTGCGAATTTTAATGGAGGCGGCGCCTGAAACGGTTAACTATGCAGCCTTGGTAGCTGAATTAGAAAGCGCACCAGAAATTGATAAAACAACTGAACTTTGTATTTGGTCAATTGACGGTGAAAAACACGCGGCGATGTTACATATGACCATCACCATAACCGACCAAGCCCTCGCCAAATCAGCAGCCCGAACAATCTTAGAAAAACATGACGTTGCCTACTCTGCTATTGAAGTAGACGAGAATATACAGGAACATCAAGCACACAAAGAAAACTAACTTGAAGAGATTAAAAAAATCCCTGAGCAGTATTTGAACTGTTCAGGGATTTTTTGATCATGTGATGTCGGCTAATTATTCACCGATTTTAGTTAAAATAGCATTGATAAACTTAGCATCTTTTTCATCGTTGAAAGCTTTGGCAAGTTCAATTGCTTCGTTAATTGCCACGATACGTGGTGTTTCAGCAAACAAAATCTCAAAAGCACCTAATCTTAAAATCACACGATTAATAGGTGATAGACGTTTTACAGACCAATTTTTCGCTAAATAAGTCGTAATCTTATCGTCAAGTTCTGTTTTCTTAGCACGAACCCCGTAAACTAAAGCCATCATAAATTCTAAATTTGGTTTATGAACATCATCAAACCGGTCTGTCAAAATATAGGCAGCAGCCGGAATAACAACAGTTGGCTCTGGATTAACGTCAGCATTGTCTGCTCCCAAGGCTTGCTTGGTCACGCCACCTTCACGGTTGGGTGTAAAAGAGTAAACAGTGCCTGGCCCTTTGTGTTTAGGCTTAACAACGACTGGGGGTTCATCAACCAATTCTTGACTTGACAGTCTATCGTCATTCGTCAAGGCAAAAACCATCGCATCTTCCACAGTTTCGTCTGGTGTCATTTCAAGTTGATATAGGGCTTGCACAGCACGAATGCGAATTTCATGCTGGCTTAATGGCTTAGTCGACATCCAAAAAGTCCTCATCAAAGAGTTCTTTGAAATCTGGTTTTGGTGTTTTTTCAGGTACAACACCAGCTACGTGAATATTGACTTCGTCAATGACGATATCACTCATATCAAGAACATTGTCTTTGACAACACGTTGCATTTCCATGGCAACATTTGGCACAGAAACACCATAAGTCAAGTAAACATAAATATCTACAACAACTTTGTCATCTTCTTGGTGGACATATACACCACGACCATCTGCTTTTTTGCCAATACGGTCTGCAAAACTTTTATTGCGTAGACCATAGACACCATCAATTTTTGCTACCGCAACTGCAACAATTGTTTCAACAACTTGTGGTGCAATGACGATTTCGCCGAGTGCTTCGGCATTTGTAATTTTATTTGTATCTGTCATAATTTTTCCCCGTTTCTTAAGGACATAGGTGGTGCGGTGACGAATGGTTTCGGAGAGACTATTCATCACCAGTGAACTTCATCACGAATGTGATTAAGCACGTTTCAAGTAAGCACCTGTCTCGGTATTAATTTCAAGTTTTTGACCCACTTCGATAAAGTCAGGAACATTAACAACGAGACCTGTCTCCATCGTAGCTGGTTTACCAGAACCTGTTACAGTTGCGCCTTTAATAGACGGTTGTGTTTCAGTTACTGTCAAAACAACAGTTGTTGGTACTTGAACACCAATCACCTCTGAGCCAAAGAATTGGATTTTCACTTCTTCGTTTTCAAGGATAAATTTCAATTCGTCTGCAACACTTGCTACTGGAATTTCATATTGGTCATAAGTTTCATTATCCATGAAATAAGCTGTATCATCCATTTGATAGAGGTATTGCGCATTGTGTGTTTCAATAATCGCTTGATCAAATTTTTCTTCTGGACGATAAGACGTATCAAAAGTCGAACCAGTCCGGACATCACGAAGTTTCATACGCATAATCGTATTCCCTTTACCAGGTTTGTGGTGACTTGCTTCTAAGACGCGCAAAAGTTTGCCGTCAGTTTCAAAAGTCATGCCCGCCTTGAGTTCGTTTGCTGCTACCATTTTCTATGTTCTCACTTTCATTTTTTGCATATTGATAGGGTACCTTTAAAATCATCAACAACATTTTTAAGGGTACCCTACAGGTTCTCTCCATTTTAACATATTTAGAACTATTTCGCTAGATTTATAACCATTTCGGTGGATTTAGAGGATAATTAGCTCTTTTGGCGCTTGAGTCAGCACTTCAACACCTTGGCTTGTAATCAGTAAATCATCTTCGATTCTGACACCACCAATATTTTCGAGATAAATACCAGGTTCATTTGTGATAACCATATGCTCTACCAAGCGTTCTTGAGATGTCTTTGGAAAATAAGGTATTTCATGAACATCAAGCCCTAGTCCGTGACCGATACCATGCGAAAAGGCTTCACCGTAGCCTGCAGCCTCAATAATATCACGCGCTGCACGGTCATAATCACCGTAAGTCAACCCTGGTGCACTAATATCGGTTACAGCTTGTTGCGCTTGTTGCACGACATGATAAATTTCTTGCATTTTCGGACTCACCTCACCGACAAAGAAAGTCCGCGTCATATCACTCGCATAATGATCGTAATAGCAACCAAAATCAACTGTTACAGTATCTCCAAATTCAATCGGCTTATGCGTTGCACGACCATGTGGCAGAGCACTTCGCTTACCCGATGCAACAATCGTATCAAAACTAATCCCGGATGCACCAAGGTCGCGCATTTTAAAATCTAAAAAGTTTGCGATCTCAATTTCTGTCTTCCCAGGCTCTACATATTTCAGCAAGTCATTAAAAGCTTGGTCTGAAATCGCACAAGCCTTTTTAATCGTAGCGATTTCGCTAGGACTCTTAATTTGTCTTTGCGTTTCTACGAAACTTGTCGTCGCATGGAGCGTCAATCCAGCAAGCTGATGTTGCATGGCTTGAAACTCAGCATAGGTCACACCGTCCTCAAAGCCAACTTGTGAAATCCCTTCTTTTTTTAGCAGTTTAGCAATCTCAACAAATGCTTCCCGTGTTTCAACAATCTCAAAATCTACTGCAACCTCGCGCGCCGCAATACTATAACGTGAATCTGTCAGCAAATACTGAGCCCTTTGCGTCACTAAAATCGTGCCAGCAGTCCCCCAGAAACCACTCAAATAATAAATATTTTTCAAATTTGTGATGATAATCGCATCCAAATTTTCAGATTGCATCCGCATTCTAACACTTGATAGTTTAGGCATTTTTATCTCCTTTATTTGATGATGATTTAATCGTTTGATTATCTTGGAGCAATAGTGCTAACATGACGAAAGCGATGTTGGAACTATGCGAGTAAGCTGTATATCTCGACTCCCAAGATGTCACATATTTTTTCTTGTAGTTGCGTAAGCCTTCAAAATTGTAAAGTGAATCTCCAAATTGATAAATCAAATTAGCAATTCTCTCTGATACAAAAGCACTTCGAGCTGTCCCAACATTAGCAAGTGGTGTCATCCCTAAATCAAATTTAGCGATACCTTCAGCTTGAAAATACTCAAATAGTTTAATAAATAAGAAATCCATAACCCCTCTTGGTGCATCTGCGGTATGTCGCATCAAATCAATGGTAATGAAATCTTTGGTATAAGTCGGCATGATATTGGCAAAGGCAACAATGTCATCTTCTGAGCGTACAACCGCAATTGGTGCTTTCGAAAGATAAGCCTCATCAAAATAGCCTAGAGAAAAGACTTTTTCGCGTCTGCCATCCAACCACTCATCAGAAATTTCTTTCAGTCTCACAAAGAGTTCTGGGGTCAAGTCGTCTTGCGCAATCATTTCCAATTCAAAGCCAGCTTTTTCAACTTGATTGACGGCTTGGCGTTTACTTTTATTTTTCGAACCTGTCAGGGTAAAATCAGTCAGATTAACATGACCTTCTTCACCTTGCTTAATAAAATGATAGCCTAATTCATGTAGTATCAAGGTTGTCTTTTTATCAATTTCATAAAAGACAGGGCGATAACCTAAGCGGTCGGATTCTTGAATAAAGGCTGTCAAAGCTTCTAACAAACAAGTATGGTCTCCTGACGGTGTCCCCATGACTAAAATCTTGTCCTGACGAATTGCAAATTGAATGACTAAACGATTGTCATAGACCCACATCCGCTTATCACCCATAAAAAGAAGTTGACTTTGGGTGTTACCCCCATAGGTCGTCAAAATGTCGAGCGCAACTGTTTCATCCAATTCTGTTCCAATCTTTTGAAACTTGCCTTGTAAATAGCGCATGTAAAGTATCCAAACTGCTGCCACAATGAAGATAGCAAGCAAGCCACTCGCCCACATTTTTTCAGAAGGAAAGAGGAGAAACTCATTGACTTTATGGTGGAGATGATAGTCAGGTCGTGACATGGTACCGACAACGATATAAAGTATCATGAGAACAATGACAAAGAAACTGTCAAAAATAATCGTCTCATAACTTAAAACCAGTTGTTCTCGGTATAATTCACTTTTGATAAAAATGGTCAGTAATAATAATACCGTCAATAAGACAATAGAATACCATGAAAAGTCATCTAAGAAGATGTAAACAACGGTTAATAATTCAATCACAAGGGTCGGAATATAAGCGCGAGAGACACGATTTTTAACGGCACGACTCGTAATTATGAGCAGAAAGCCGAGAATGATTTTTGGCGACTCAGCGATTAAGTTCGCATTCCAAGGCGAGATTTGGCGTAACCATCGCAGTTCTAGGAAGGCTTCAGGTACTGTCGCTGTCAAAACAAGAAAGCCACCGGTTACTGCTGTCATAAATGTCACGACTTTGTGCAGAATCTCGCGACTCAAATTTATTGGAATCCCGCTAAAGCGGGCATCAAATTGGCGTCCTGTCGTCATGACCCAAGAAATAAGTCCAAGTGCAAGTGGCAAGAGATAGTAGGCTAGACGGTAGAGCAAGAGCCAGACAAGAACGATTTCGCGTGGTACACCGAGATGTAGTAGTCCTAACATCATCATGACGTCGAAAGACCCGAGGCCGCCTGGAATCATGGATAAGATACCAATAACTGAGCTTGCTGTGATGAGGACAATTAAGCTAGCTACTGAAATTTTGACATCTAGAACATGCCCGATGACGATGAAGGTGAGCATGACGCCGCTCCACTCAAGGAAACTAGTCAGTAGCAACTCAGCTTGAAGGCGTTTTTTGAGACCGCCTAGATTTTTTCGGGTAAAAAGCAAAACGAGAACAAAATAAACTGCAGCGCCTACGAGCCAGATAGTATATTGGCCTAGAAATTCGTCAACCTGTCCCGTCTGAACTAAAATAAAACCGATTAAACCATATAATGAGAGGCCTGAAAGAGCAAAGAAAAACACTTTTGAAATGTTGGCATGTAGCTTTTCTTTGACGTTTTTACCGTAATAATGACTTCTCAATCCAACAGAAACAGCACCGCCAAAACCTGCGATATTATTTAGCGTATTGATTAACCAAGACATTCTGATAAGCTTAGGCAGGGGATAATCTGTACCAATTAATTGATTGAGTACACGGTCATAATTGAGCATAGGCACAACGCTGATGATCCCCGTTAGGATAACCAACATGATGTCAAATAAATTAAGCCGATCAAAAATCAGGCTAATTTTATCGGGTTGGACTTGTTTGAGTAGGCCAGTGATTTGGGTCAGTGCGATGAAAGCAACTGCAATCACAAAAATGAGTTTAAAATACTTTTGATTTTTCTTAAAAAACTGAACCATTCTGGTCTCTTTCTACTTTTGAAATTAAGAGGTGAGGGATGAGAGATTAGGATGAGGCTTGCAAAAATTTCGTGACAACTTCATTAAAAGTTTTAGGACGAGATTGAGATACCTTATGAAAAGCATCCGGTATCTCTATAAATTGACCGTGACAAGCTTCCGCAATTTTTCTAGAAGATGATAGCTTAATCAAATCATATTGACCTGCAATCACGAGAACTGGCATTTTAAACTTGTTAAGATCAGCCGTTGTGACACCGACATCTTTAATCAGCAATTCTGAGACTGGTGTATTAAAGAAAATATTTTGCAAAATAGATGTCAGTCTAGAGAAAAAATGCATATCTGACAGAGATAAATTCCCTGAATTTAAAACTAATTTGTTAACTCGATCAGGATGATCTTTGGCAAAAACCATGGCGAGATTAGCACCATCAGAAAAGCCTAAAATGTCAGCTTTCTGTATTTTAAGCTGATCCATGACTTCTAAGACATCTTGCGCCATCATTTCAAAATTTAATTGCTGTGAACTGCTTGATTTGCCATGATTTCTAGAATCTATCGCAATCGTGTCAAAAGGCAAGTCCATCTGCGGCTTGAAATACTTGGCGCTCTGGCCATTACCATGCAATAAAATCAGCGGTGTTCCTGTTCCTTTTCGAACATAATGTATTTTCTCGCCATCATGGGTTTTGATATAGACTGATGTTAAGGTATCGGCTTTAACTCGTATTGCCATCAGACTTACTCCTACAATTAATAGTGTGATTAAACGTTTCATACCTATATTTTACACTTTTTTACTGGAAATGTTACAGATAGACTGTGGCATAACCCTCATCATAAACACATTTAAAAAGCAATGGATAAGTTTTTGATAATGTTTTGCATTATCTTCATTATACCACACATCCCTAAATAATCGTTTCAACCTACATCTTACTTATCCTCCTACGACACTCTAAGTTTTTGCATACCATGGCACTAGCGACATCAAATACGGTACGATTTTTTCATCTTTTAGTGCGTCAAGTTCAGACATCCAGCGATAGCTCTGATGCTCTTGGGGATCAAGCACAACCTCTACCGGCTCATTCTCTGATATCCTAGCCGCATCAACTAACCTTGTAAAAACTGTTGCTTTACCAACATCATACTGACTATCTTCATGGATAATCTGACCCAAAGTAATCTCTAAGCCTACTTCTTCTAGGGTCTCTCGTCGCGCCGCTTCTTGGGGCGTTTCACCCGCTTCTACGCTACCACCAGGAATATCCCAAAAATGGGGATAGATATTTTTTTGACCTCTTTTAATTGCAATTCCTTGAAACAGTAGATATTTGTTCTCTTTTTGAATCAAAGCATGGACGATGAGTTTGACAGTCATTTTTTATCCTTTTCGTTTCTTATCTTTTCTTATCTTTTCGATATAATAAAATTATAAATATTTTTATTTGGATCAATCCTTAAACTTTTTTTGTTATTTAAACTGACGTATTCTCCTTAAATTTTTGGTATAATTAAATTCGAAAGGAGGTATATGTATCTAAACCACACAGATATATTAACCGACAAGATTCTTGGAGCAACCTGCTAAACAACGTAAACTCAACATTGATATTCAAAGGTTATGAACTTAAAGATGATGGACGTGTTCATAAAACAAAAGTTGCTCAAACTTTTACGGAAGCACAGAATCGTTTAAAATCTCTCAAAGAAGAGATAGGTACATTGAATTTACACGATAATGTAACGAAATATTGTACTGAAGAGCTTCTGAATGAAGATTACTTTCATGCCGTATTTGAAGCTTGCAAGGGATTATTTGATAGAATAAGAGAATTATCTGGTTTAAATCTAGATGGATACCCTTTAATTGACAAAGCTTTCAATATCGATAAAAAACTTTTTCAACCTAAAATATTTATAAAAGGTAATAATTTATCAAATCAAGATGAAAAAAATCAGTATTACGGATTGATCAGCTCTATAAAAACTTGCCTCTATCTCTACAGAAATCATCAAGCTCATATCCCTAAAATTTATGACAAGCTATCTCTTAAAGATGCTATGAGAGGATTAATTTCTGTTTCTCTCGCTCACGAACTCCTTGACCGTTGTGTTTCCATCAATGATCTTTAAAACCAAATTATTAAATTCAGTAGTTAATTTAGCGAGTTCAATTGTATCTTTATCTAATGACATATTGATGTTATCGCTATTATCTAGAGTATTATCTAATTTTGAGTTTAATTTATTAGCTATTGCAAAAATAGTGTCCTCATAATTGTTTCTAATCATATATCCCCTTAGCCCCCCCACGGGCTTTTTTTATTTACCAAACATCATACTCCTGAATTTAGCTTTCCAGTCCGTCGTACTAGCACCGTTCGAGTTGTTTTGTTTGATATGAGTTAATTATAACACGGTTAAACCGTGCTGTCAATCATAAATTTTACAAAATCAAGGTTTTTTTTATTTTTAACCGTATTATATTGACAAATTGACGGTTTAACCGTAAAATAGTAAGTATGAAAACTAAAGATTTAGGCAATAAACGAATAATGTCTAATAATATAAAAAGACATTTAGCACAGAGAGGACTTAATGTAAAAGACTTCTCTACTGAAATGGATTTCAAATACACTACTGTATTGGATTGGGTAAATGCTAAAACTTATCCTCGCATTGACAAGATAGAACTTATGGCTAGGTACTTTGGCGTAGATAAATCTGACTTAGTAGAAGAATACAATCCTATTAAAGAAAAACAATCTACTACTAAACAAATTCTTGATAATGTTTTTTCTAAGCTAGAAACTAACCGTCAAGACAAAGTAGTTAGTTATGCCCAGTCAGAATTGGAAGAACAAAATAAAGAAAATTTAATTCAATTATTTCCTTATAACGTTCAAGAAAAGTGTTAAATAAATTCGGCAAGAAATATTCGCAAGAAACAATAGAAAACTTCCACTACCATATAAAATCAGCTATGAAGATAGCAGTGCATGAGAAAATAATAGATGAAAACTTCGCAGATTTTGTAAAGGCAAAATCACAAAAAGCACCACGACCTGTTGATGACAAATATCTACAAGAAGATGAATATCTTTCTCTTATTAACGAAACCGAAAGCAACATCAAATATAAGAGCTATTTTACTTTATACCTAATTGCAGTCACTGGTTTACGCTTTGCCGAAGCTCTAGGGCTAACATGGGACGATATCGACTGGGACGATAATATCATCTCTATTAACAAAACTTGGAATTACTCGATAACTAATGACTGGGCAGACACTAAAAACGAATCATCAAAAAGAAAAATACCAGTATCAAGTAAGACTTTAGAAGTTTTGAAAGATTACCAAAGAAACTTTTGGGAATATAACGAATACAATCGGATTATTTTTGGAGTGTCCAACGCAGCATGTAATAAGACTCTCAAAAGATTGACAGGCAAAAATGTACATCCTCACTCTTTAAGACACACTTATGCATCATTTTTAATTTTAAAAGGTATTGACCTAATTTCCATATCAAAAATTTTAGGTCATGAAAATCTCAACATCACTTTAAAAGTATATGCGCATCAGCTTGAAAAACTCGAAAATAAAAACTTTAAACTGATAAATGGCATATTTGATAAACTGTGACCTGTTTGACCTAATTTAGACCTAAAAATTTATACTTTGTATGATTTTGTATGATTTATAAGTATGTAAAAACCGCTTAATATAGCGGTTTTTGTGTTTATATGAACTTGTTAAAAGTTATAAAAAAGGCGGTAGACGGATTTGAACCGACGATCAAGCTTTTGCAGAGCCGTGCCTTACCACTTGGCTATACCGCCACAACCATTCCATTATATAATAGAATAGTAGGTTTTGTCAAGATAGGAATGGTTAATTCCGTATCATTTTTTGTATTTAGTTGGTGATCGTTAACTCATTACCATTTTTTTGGACACCTTCAGGCATGGTCCAATCAGTATTATCGGTCGTTGAGGCCAGATAGGTCATCATTTCACGATAAACATCAAGTGCTAGGTAGAGTTTCGATCCCCAGACTGGTGTCATTCGATTATCATACCCTGACCACACCGCCATTGAATAATGAGGTGTATAGCCGACGAAGTTTTCATCTGGTGCAAGTGAGCTGCCATCATAAGGGCCATCTATATTTTCCATCGCTTGGTCATACTGGGTATCATCATAGTTTGATGTTCCGGTTTTACCAGCCTGATTGAGACCAGGAATAACCCCGTTAGTCATCGTACCGTTTGTAATAACTCCTTTGAGAATGTCTGTCATCACATAAGCTGTCGATGCTTTCATCGCACGCTTCCGCTCAGGTTTCATGGTCGTTTCTTTTCCTTCTGCATCAACAATTTTAGTGACATAGTAAGGTGTCGTATAAATTCCGCCTGCGCTAAACGCTGCATAGGCAGCAGCCATTTTTTCTGAACTTGCGCCAAATTTTCCGCCTTCACCATTGTTATTACTTGAAATGGCATTTGAATATTGCATATTTGGATATTTGATGCCTAAAGTTTCAAGAAAGGCTTGTGACTTATCAAGGCCGACAGATGCTAATGTTTTGACCGCTGGGATATTTCTTGAGCCCCAAACTGCTTTACGAACTGTAATATTGCCTTGATATTGCTTATCCCAGTCATAGACTGGTATATTGGTACCTGGATAAAGATACCAAGTATCACCAATGATATCACCTGTTGATTTATAGACGCCATATTCAAAAGCAGGCGCATAATCTGTTGGGGGTTTCATAGTTGAACCCCAATCTCGGTTTGTCTCAACGGCTTGGTTCAAGCCAAATGTCACATCAGTCGGTTGTTTACGACCACCAAGCTGCGCAATGACAGCGCCAGAATTAACATCAACTATTGTTGATGCAACTTGGAAAAGATCATCTGGGAAATTCACATATTGATCTGTATTGAAGATATCCCAAAGTCTCTGTTGCGCCGCATTATCCAATGGTGTATAAATTTTAAGACCTGCTTTGTTAACATCCAAACCAGTTTTATCTTCTACTTCTAAAATAACTTGTTTGATGTAGTTATCAAGATAACTTGGAATCGATTTGCTAGTTGACGGCGCTTGTAAACCTTCCGTGATAGGTTCAGCAATGGCTTGATCCATTTGTTTTTTCGAAATCTTTTTGTAGCGGTACATGGCACGTAGCACCATATCACGACGTTCTTTTGCTGCTTCCGGATGGGCATAAGGATCGTAAGAATTGGGTGCCTGTGGCATGCCAGCAAGCAGCGCAATTTGCGCCAAATCCAGAGACTTGAGGTCTTTGCCAAAATAACTCTTAGCCGCAGTCAACATCCCGTAGTAACCATTACCTAAGTATGTTTTGTTAATGTAGTAGGTGATGATCTCTTCTTTAGTGTTCTGGCGCTCAAGGTTCACCGCCATCCAAGCTTCTTGCGCTTTACGTTTAATCGTCGCATCTTTGGCTTTAGTCGAGAAGAAAGAGAGCTTAATCAGCTGCTGAGTCAAGGTCGAACCACCTTGCATGCTGTCATTTTGCGTGTTATGAATAACCGATGATATAATCCGAATCGGATCAACACCACGGTGCTGGAAAAAGCGATGATCCTCGATTGAAGTTACGGCATCAACCAACTCCAATGGAATATCCTTTGTGTCAGCTAATTCACGTTTTTCAATCCCCAAATCGACTAGAACCTGGCCATCTTTATCGTAAATAACCGATGACGGTTTAGATTGCAACTTAGACTCTTCCAATTTTGGCGCATCTTTAGCATAATAAACAAAAAGACCAACACCAGCTGCAAAACCGATGATAATGAGCATGAAAACTGAGATGAGACACCATTTGACAACTCTTATGACACGTAAATTCATTTTTCGTTTACTTTTTCGTAGGTTAGAAATGTGAGTCACCTCCTATAATTTTTTGGATGCAGTCGAGATAAGGTATGCTAGGTAATTGGTTAGTTGGAAGTTCATACCCTTTTGTTTCGATGAATGCTAGTGCAATCGATTTTTGACCTTCTTTTTCTTTAAAAAATGGGATTAAGTCGCTTGCTTTAAGCAAGAAAGTCCTTGATAGGGCAGAAAAGTGGAGCAAGACAAAGACGATCCCCTCTTGCTTTAAGACATTTTCCATGTGAACAATTTGATGTTCATGAAAATTTTTAAGCGGAAAACTCGTTTTATTCTGTGTTTCTTTAGCCTCGAAATCCAGATAACGTCCCTGATAAACACCCGAATAATCGGTTGTTGAGGCTTGACGAAAATAAGCTTCTGTAATCTTAGCGCGACTTCGTTTAGGATAATCCACTTTAACAATCTGAACCGGCGTTGGTTTCTTATGAATCACTGCCAAACCATGCATTAAATAATACTCATTTGTGGCATTGATTTCAGCTTCAAAATTCATCCCGCGCTTGCCAAATTTAACTGTTTTAAGTTGTTTAATTTGCTGTTTACGTGCAATCGCAATACCACCAGGATATTTGACCATGACTTCCCCTTCAATACTTTAACTCTAACTGCTATTGTTTCGCTAGGTTTAACCTCTTAATGACTAACACAAGAGGACTTTCTTACCCGCTTTTAATAAAATACAGTTATAATTAGTTTACAGTATTATAGTAGAATATACAAGCATATTGCCGTATTAACCACTAAATATAGCGTTTACATCGATTATCTACTGACGATATATCAATTTTGCTATCAAAATTTTTTTCGGTAGGTGTTGGCATATATTGCGTTATAATGAATCATAGCACAATTTAGAAACGGATACTTTAAAAACATGAAAACATTGCTCATCGTTGGCTATAATGCCTTTGACTTAGGAATTTTTGACGAAAAAGATATGAAATTAACTGTGATTAAGAGAGCGGTTCGCAAAAATTTGGAATCTTTTGCTGCAGATGGTCTAGAATGGTTGATTTTTGGTGGCAACTTAGGTTTTGAATACTGGGTACTTGAAGTGGCTAATGAGATGAAAGAAGATTACGATTTTAAATTTGCGACCATTTTCCCTTTTAAAACACATGGTCAAAATTGGAATGAGGGTAACCAAGCCAAATTAGCCTTGTTTAAGCAAGTTGACTTTGTTCAATATGCCTACGATGACTATCAAAACGCTGGTCAATTTCGAGAGTATCATCACTTTTTAATCAGCAACGCTAATGGTGCATTTGTGTTTTACGATGAAGAAAATGAAACCAAATTGAAGTATTTAGTCGCGCAATTAAATCAAGCAGACAATTTCCCCGTCCGCATGTTACGATTTGATGCCTTGCAAGATATTGCTGATGAAATGGCAGATGAGATGAATCAAGATTAATATCAAAAAAAACTTGCCCACTGCTAAAAAATGGTGGACAAGTTTTTTTATCTCAAGGTGAGGCCTTTTATACCCCAAAATGTATAAACAGTAATCATAAAATTTTGATCTATAATTTATGCTTGCAGACTACTCATCATTACTTTAATAATATCAACAGATGCTTCAAAACTGATCTCTCTGGCGTATTTAAAACTCTGCTGATATTTTTCCCAGAGTTGCCTTTGATAATCAGACGAACGAATCAATTCAACCTGAGATATCCAATTACTATAGGCATTTTGAGTTTTTCTCTTTATTACTGTATTATTTATTGCTTCTTTCAATACTGCCAGATTAATTTCTTCCTGTCTAAATTGCCAGATAGTATATAAATCAAAACGATCACGTGGCCTAGTCGATCCTTCACCACGACTTATAACGGCTTCAAGCTTTTCCGCAAGAACTGTTTCCAAATTATATGAAAGAATATTAATTTCATCATCATCAAATACTGATTTTATTGAAAAATGTATTTCATGAGGTGTTATTTTGTCACGCGTCGTAATATCAATAAATACCACCTCACGTAACATATCAAAGTTTGCATTTATTTTAACTTCAAAACCACCATAATCATCATCCTTTCGAATTGATGCAAGTGATATGACTTGAAACTGAAATCCTCCCTCAGTATCATGATGCAACACATTTTCGAAGATATTTAACAAATTCTCTTTTCTCAATTTAGTGTCTTTTAGTGTAACATCTAAATCCATTGTCGTTCGTTTATCAATACCTATGACATTGCTAATCAAATAACCACATTTGACAATAAAATTATCTTTATAGTCACTATTTGCAATTCGACGTAGTACTTGTTCAATTAAATAAATTTGCTGAACTTGTTGGGCTGGTATATTTTTTTCTTTGGCAATCTTTTTTATTTTAGCTTTAAAACTGTTAGCATTTGTATAGTTCAATCTAATACCTCCAAGTAGGATTGGATCTTGCGCTCTACTTTAAACAGTTTGGCATATTTAAATAGTTGAGAATAATTAATTTTATTTTGTCGCGCATACATTTTAAATGCTGGCGCGATAATTTGGACATCAATTTTATAAATAGATCTTAAACATTCTGCAAGTGTGCGCTCAACTGAGTAAACATTAACAGCTTGCCCCTTAATAGGCATTACTTCAACTATCCCTTCATCATAGTTTGATCTGAGAATAATTGGTTTAATACCATATTCTTTTATTAATTTTGTATTTGTACCATATGGAAAACTCATCATAGGCTCAAAGGGAATTGTCAGCGATAAGCCATGTAACCAAAGGGCAGTTTCAAGTGAGTAAACTCCCTTAGGATATCGGTGCTGTATAGAATAATACTCATCTATGTATACTTTTGGTAAGCGATATAGACCCGGTTCATCTTTTTCTAACTTGCCCTCCCCAATCATTTTCTTCACCGTATAATAACTCACACCTGACTCTTTGACTTGATTAAGTGTGACAAAACCATTATTTTCCTGAAGTAACTCGTAGATGACAGCTTGTTTTTTCATCATTTATCTCTCCTCAATCCCAAGATAATAAGCTAACGTTTTAACACTATGTTAGCATATTATTTTTAAAAATCAAACTTAAAAGCTAACAAAATGATAGTTCGTTAGCTTTTTATTACACAAAATATACATGGCTTATTTACCTCAATCAAAAAATCACAAGACAAACGTGTCTTTTAACGTTTGTCTTGTGATTTTCACTATTATATTTGGTTTAGCGATGTAAAATTGTCAGCACGCATTACCAAATTTTAACACGGTCGCTAGGTTCACGCCACATGCCGTCACCTTCTTGAATATCAAAAGTCTCAAAGAATTCATCTAAGTTACTAGCTTGCACATTAGCACGGAGTTTACCTGGGGCATGGACATCCATTGATAGCAACATTTGTTGGTATTCTTCTGAGGCTTTGAGGCGCCAGATTTCTCCCCACTGGGTGAAAAAGGCTTTCAAATCTGCGTCAGGTTCTCTGAGTGCTGCGGTCATGGCAGCTGTTAATCCGCCGGCATCGGCGATATTCTCTGAAACGACCAGTTTACCATTGACCTTACCGCCAGCGATTTCTAGACCGTCAAACTCAGTAATCATCAGCTCTTGCTTGGCTTCGAAGGCTTTGAAATCTTCATCCGTCCACCAGTTGTTCATATTGCCAAAGGCATCAAAGAGGGCACCGTTATTATCAAAGGCATGAGAGATTTCGTGGGCGATTACCGCACCGATGCCGCCGTAATTTTGACTAGCCGTTTGCTCTGTTGCTGAGTAAAAGGGCTTTTGCAAAATGGCTGCAGGAAAGACGATAGTGTTGCTATCTGGGCTAAAGTAGGCATTGACCATATGCGCTGGCATGTGCCACTCCGTTTTATCGACATCTTCATTGAATTTCGCATAATGATGATGACTACGTGCCACATCAAATCGCGCAATATTGCTATAAAGGCTATCATGAGACACGGTAAATTGCTGATAAATTTCTGGTAATTTATCAGGGAAACCGATAAATACTGTCATGGCATCGAGTTTTTTGATAGCTTTATCAATCGTCGCACGACTCAACCAAGTATTTTTATCCAGACTCTCTTGATAAACTTTAATCATCTCAGAGGTCATGCGTTTCACATCGGCCTTGGCTGCTTCACCAAAATATTTGTGACCATAATATAGGCCAACAGCTTGCGAATACTGACTCGTCGCTAAATCAAAAGCATGTTTTTCTTGACTCCGTGCCTCAGATGTACCCGATAATTTGCGCGAAAACTCAGAACCTAAAATTCGCATATCATCAGACAGATAATAAGTTGAACTTCCGATAAGTTTAACCAACATCCAAGATTTAATCAACTCAAAATTATCCGCATTAACGATATGATCAAAATTTTCATAGAAACGTTTTTCATACACAACGATTTTTTCAGGTAATTTGCCAATCAGCGCTTCGATGATTTGGGAAAATGGTACAGACTTGATGTGCGACGTGAACTCACTGATAGCAATAGGATTATAAAGCTCAGCATACTTAGCCCATTCTTCTGATGTATTAACATACTGGGCTAAGATAGCATCGAATTTGACTGTATTTTCAGCTTGTTGCTGTGCCTCATTTTCTGAAAAACCAAACTCACGTAAAATCGCAACTGTATTGCTCACATAAAAATCAAGCAACTCAGCCTTACGTGGATGTTCATCCGCATAGTACGTCGTATCAGGTAAAATCAAGCCAGCGCCAGAGAATGTCAAGGCATAGTGTACGGCATCTTTCATATCAGTATCGACTGACAAGCCAAACGGTACTGGCACTTGTGAATTTAAAATCAAATTCGAAAATTGACTTGTCAAATCATCAAAATCTGAAATGGCTGAGATTTTTTCCAACTCAGGTTTAACAGGCTCAGTCCCAAACTCAAAACGTTCGATAAAATCGCCTGCTTTTTTGTAGAATTTCGCAAATTCAGTCATGACTGGTTCATCAAATTCATGAATCGTCGCAAAATCGTGCATTAACGTTTTTTCGTTGTTAATCACAAGTTCATCAAAGGCTGCAATTCGTGGTCGGTCTGACGGAATTTCCGTTTTTTCCAACCATTCAGCGTTGACTGCTTCAAATAAATCATCCTGAATTCTAACCATTCTCAAAACCACCTTCTAAAATTTCAATGACACGCAACATCTGCGCATCCGTTATCAACTTGTCTGCACCATTGACCAGAGTCTCGTAAGCCGTATCGTAAATTCGACCGTAATCCCCACTTTCAGAAGGGATATATTTCTCAATTCGGTCACCATTTTGGTTAAGATAAGTCAGATGACCGTAAGCTTGTGGGCTATCCTCGCCAAAACCTGATGTGCCTGGCATAATGCCTGCTTTCAGGTCATTTTCTTGTTGGTCAACATCTTGCTTGATGAAGGTACCTTTGGTCCCTTGGATCAACCATTTAGGATAGGGAACCAATGCCGATTCCGTCACATGGACACTTGCTTTGAGTTGATTAGGATAAAATAAATCCACGGCAAAATGGTCATCAACTGTACTCAAAGGCTGGCGGGTACTTCTAATATCGTACTGCACCTTCTCAGGGCTACCAAATAGACTGACCATTTGGTCCACTAAGTGAACACCATGACCATAAAAAGCACCTTCGAAGTTCGATCCTGTCACAATTGTGTCATCCGCTCGGAAGTGGTCCATGTGAACCTGAATATCAATCACGCGCCCAAGATAACCCGTCTCAATCACTTTTTTAACTGTTAAAAAATCACTATCAAAACGGCGATTTTGGAAAGGCATGAAAAAGAGGTTTGCTTCATTGGCAATAGAAACTAGTGCTTGCATCTCAGAGAGTTTTTCAACTGCTGGCTTATCTAGCAAGACATTTTTACCTGCTTGTAACAATTGTTTAGCTAAGCTAAAATGTGACTGCGCAGGTGTTACAACAACAACCAAATCAATTGTATGATCAGAAATAATATCCTGAATATCAGTTGAAAAAAGGGTCCCTGTTTTTTCCAGAGCAAGTTGCGCCTCAGGGTTTTTCATCAAAGTAGGTGTTACAACACGAGCAATCTCGAAATTATCTCGCATTTTCAAATAAGGTATATGGTAACGATTTGTCGATTTACCAAAACCAACATAAGCTATTTTCAATTTTTTCATGTCTATATTTTAACACAATCACGAAACAAAAGCGGTACTTTAAATTCTATCAAGAAATAACCGTCTGAACAGCACAAGCAATTAGCTTTCTAATTGGACAACAATTCGATTTTGAGAGGGGTCTTCAATCACTAGTCCAGTATCCGTCGCAGCGCGTAATTGACCTAGACTTTCCGCCTTTGTTTTAATTTGTGCCATATGGACTGGATTCACCACATAAACTGTAAAGTCCAATAATCCCAACACCTCATCTTGCGCATGACTGACTAATTTTGACCCTGCCCAACTATTGAAGGCAAAATGATGATGATAACCACCTGATGAAATCCAACTCGCAGCAGGCACCGAAAATTTTTCAGTCATGTCAAATACGTTCTGGTAAAAACTAGTAGCCTCTGGGACTGATGCAACACTCAAATGAATATGACCCATTTTACCTTTTTGTGGAAAGCGAAATGCACTATCTTGATTCTGCTGATGTGCACTTTCAAGTATGCCAGCAACATCTAATTCCTCAGTAATTGAATTGATTTTATCACCTTGCTTATCCCAGACCGATTCACTTTTATCATGATAGACCTCAATGCCATTGCCTTCTGTATCTTCTAAATAAATAGCCTCACTATAGCCATGATTAGCACCACCAATAATTGCAATTTGATGCTTGATTAAGTGATTAAGAAAATCACCTAAATCTGAGCGAGACGGTAAAAGTAAGGCTAAATGATATAAACCATAAGACTTCGATAACTCCGAGTCAACTTGCACAAGGCGAACTAAGGCATCTTGAGTAGACAAAACACCTAGTGTAGCACTTGTACTCTCTCTATCTAACACATCTAGTCCCAAAACTTTTTGATAATATTGGACTTCAACCTCTAAATCACTAACATTTAGGCTGACTGCGCCTAATCTGATATTTGATTGATATGGATACATGGCCATCTCTTTTCTATAAATCATGATAAAATTGTTTACATTTGTAAACTTAACGTTATTATAACGAGTTTTATCATGATAAACAAGTAAAGTAACTTACATTTTCAATCTTTAAAACATCAAAAAAAGTGCCGCAGCACTTTAAATTAATTTTTCTTTATGAAACTGTTCCACGACCTGCTTGCCATCATTGAGTTTTTCCCAGATGACAACTTTTCCTGCTTTCAGAGATTTTTGAACATCAATAATCCGCTGATTACTTGAACCGCGGAATTGCAGCAAGAGATTTTTCTTAGAGAGGTCAAAACGGCCATCAACTAAGATGTCAATATTGGCTAACAACTCGAGTTTATCTGGCGTCTCTAACATGAGCTCATCCCAAGTATAGCCAGTCCATGACCAGATATCCTTGCTAGGTAACTCAGACTTGATTCTTTTCACAAGCGGTAAAACCGTGCCAGTGTTAAGGAATGGCTCGCCACCAAGCAAGGTCAACCCTTGTACGTAAGACAGAGCCATGTCTGCCATGATACGCTCTTCCAACTCAGGCGTATAAGGTACACCAAATCTAAAGTTCCAAGTCGCCTCATTATAGCACCCCTCACAATGAAAAGGACAGCCACTCACATAGAGACTATTGCGCACACCCTCACCGTCAACGAAATTAAGCGGTTTATAATCTGCGATATAACCTTGAGATAAATCTTCAGCTCGCCATTCTTGTGGTTTGGGATTATTCATTTTTTGCCTGATTTCTTCTTGTTGAGATACTGCGCTTTAATCGCTTCAAGTTTCAATTGCTTATCGGATTTTCCGATATTTTTTTCATGAAATTTTTGGACACTTTGCTGTCCCTTATTATCTAATTGATATTTACCCATTTTCTTACCTCATACTAACTTATACTAATCTTAAATATGCAATTTCCGTCGGATAGATGTGCCTTTTGCACCGAATAGTTTTTCTAAGTACCCTAGTTTTGCTGCCATAACTAAATAAACAGCGAATCCAAAGCCACCCGCTATAACTGTTTCCAGCAGAACATGGTCAGGCAGCAACCATTTAACCAAGCTCACGACAATCGCCATGATAAAGGTCATCATCGCAATACCTAAGAACCCACGGAAAGTCACCTTGACCGAAAATTCAGAGACTTGCTGTACTTTGCGCAAGAAGAGATAAACCCCGACGCCAAAGGCAATCGTCGTTGCAATCATAGGACCATAAGCCTCGTAAAGCAAGATTGCCGGTACTTGAATCACCAACTTAATGACGAGCGTCAAACCAAAGTACCGCATCGCAATGCGACTATGGTGCAAGGCTTGTAGCATCGGTGATAACAAGGCATAACTTGCAAGAAGGAAACTCTGTAGAAAGGCAAAGACAAACAAATTGAGCTGGAGTTGGCTTGGAGACACGTAGAAAATCGTGTAGATTTCGCGCGCGAGAATACTCATCCCTACAACGGCTGGCAGCATAAAGATAGCAAACAACTGGAGACTATAACTAATCAGATGCGCTGTCTCTTTTTTGTCACCCTTGACATAGGCTGAGGTGACTAACGGAATACTAACACCGCCCAGAGTCGTTGCCACACCAATCAAAACCATGGTCAATTTATCTGTATTGGCAGAAAAGTAAGAGAAGAAAATCGCCAACTGAGCATCTGTATAGTTTGCAATCATCCGCATCACGTGTGGGAAAGTCGTTTGGTCAATCAGTTTAAAAATTTGAATTGCAGAACCAATCACGATAAACGGAATCGCCTGCGTCAAGGTTTGCGTGAGTAGACTCACCGCATTAATCTGATGTTTAGACGGCCCAGGATTAGCAATATTTGTAATGTCGCCTTGTTTCATCAAAGATAAAATCAAAACAACAGAACTTGCAATCATTCCGATAAAAGCGGCAGTTGTTGACTGCGTTACCGCTGCCACCCAGTCGCCAGAACCGAGTTTCATAATCATAAAAGCAGTGACAAGCATCCAAATGACACGAACAATCTGCTCAAAAAGCTGACTGAGCGCATAAGGTTTCATATTGCTCAACCCTTGGAAATAACCCCGAATGACTGACATGGCCGGAAAAACAAGGACAGCCAAGGATAAACTCTTCATGACTGGAATTAAATCTTTGCCGCCGCCTGATAGTGCCGCAAAAAACGGCGCTAGCATGTACATAATCCCAGCAAAAATCGCCCCCAAAATCACCATGAAGACCAACATTTGACGCACCAGACGATAAGACATATTCCTATCCCCTAGCGCATTATACTTGGCCACTTCCCGAGAAATGGCGACTGGAATACCAGCCGTCGAAATCAAAAGGAAGAGGGCGTAGACGTTATAACCCATGGAAAACAGCGCATTGGCCTGGTCACCATGACTGCCCATCCACGCATACCACGGAATGATATAAACAGCACCCAAAATTTTCGACAGGAAATCACCAGCCGTCATCCAAAAAGTACCTGCCAGAATCTTATTCTGATGATTTTCTGAGTTAGAAATCTCTTCTTCTATGAACTCTGCATTTTCCATTTTAGACAGCCACCCTTAAAAATCATCCTTACGATAACCCATTGCCTGGATATCAATTTTTTTGTCACGCCAGTTAGACTTAATTTTTACCCAAGTTTCGAGATAAACTTTATCGCCTAGCATGACTTCGATATCACGTCTTGCCATTTTACCGACCTTACGAATCATATCGCCACCTTTACCGAGAATAATCCCTTTTTGACTCTTACGCTCAACATAAATCGTCGCCATGATGTGGATTTTCCCTGTGTCTTCATCACGTTTCATCGAATCAACCGTTACAGCAATTGAATGTGGGACTTCTTCACGTGTTAGAATCAAGACTTTTTCCCGAATCATCTCACCAACCAGAAAACGCTCAGGGTGATCAGTAATCATATCATCTGGGAAGTATTTAAAACCTTCTTCAAGATTACTTTTCAGAATCTCAAGGAGTTTTTCTGTATTATTTCCCTCAAGAGCAGAAATCGGCACAACTTCTTTAAAGTCCATTTGTGTACGGAAATCATCGATTTGTGCTAAAAGTTGGTCTGGATGCACTTTATCAATTTTATTAACAACCAAAATCACTGGGACATTGGCTTGCTTCAAGCGCTCAATAATCATATTGTCACCCTTACCACGGGGCTCATCAGCTGGCACCATGAATAAAACCGTATCCACTTCACGCAAAGTTGAATAGGCAGACTCAACCATATAATCACCTAAAGCGTTATGTGGTTTGTGAATCCCAGGCGTATCAATGAAAACAATTTGCTCATTCTCAGTTGTATAAATCCCTTGAATTTTATTACGCGTTGTCTGCGCCTTATCACTCATGATAGCAATTTTTTGCCCCATCACATGATTAAGTAAGGTTGATTTCCCGACATTTGGTCGGCCAATAATTGAAACGAATCCTGATTTAAAAGTCATATTTTTTCTTTCTGTTTTAAGGTAATCTTGACACATACTTGAATGCGTATATTTGTCAACGACTGAATTTATTTTTACTAACTATCCAAGATTGGACAGACTTATTTTATTATAACATAAAAAGCCGTTGCCGACTTTTCAGTTTTGTAACGTGAGCAGTTTACTCTCGTCTTATTTATCGCCTTTATTACGAATCACGAAACCAGGTTTCTTCTCAGTCGCTTTAGGGTGAACTTTTTGTTTATCTTTTTTGTAGTAATCTTTTTTGTTGCGGTCATCACGGTCGCGACCACCACCACGTTTGTCACGGTTGTAACCACCGCCACCACGACGGTCATTACGACCACGGCCACGATTGCCACCACGGCCGCCGCCTTTACCACCTTCACCGTTAAATGGTAATGGTTTTTCAGCAGCGATTTCTACTTTAGGACGTGTATCAGGATCGTTAACTTTGGCTTGTAACAAGAGTGAAACCAAAAGTTTCGCATCGTATTCAGCAAGTAAGTTTTCAGCATCTTGATCAAATTTATCTAATTTAGCTGAGATTTTTGGATCAGTCAAATCACGTTTGATTTCGTCGAAAGCAACAGCGAGGCTAGATTGGTAAGCTTCTTCGCGTGTTGGTGGCTTCATGCCTTTCATTTCTTTCTTAGTCAAACGCTCAATCGCACGTAAGTAACCCATTTCGTTGTTAGACACGAAAGTGATTGACAAACCAGATTTACCAGCACGACCAGTACGGCCGATACGGTGAACATATGATTCTTGGTCTTGTGTGATATCGTAGTTATAAACGTGAGTTACACCAGAGATATCCAAACCACGTGCCGCAACGTCAGTTGCGACTAAAACGTCAAGGTTGTCATTTTTAAAATCACGCAAGACAGCCAAACGTTTTTGTTGAGCCAAGTCGCCATGGATACCCTCAGCACGGTAGCCGAGTAATTTCAAACCACGTGTGATTTCGTCAACACGACGTTTAGTCCGACCAAAAACAATTGCCAATTCAGGTTTTTGCACATCAATCAAACGTGTCAAAACATCGAATTTCTCGAATTCTTTTGTTTTAACATAGTATTGATCGATTAAGTCAGACGTCATTTCTTTCGAAACGATTTTAACGTGTTGTGGGTCTTTCATGAATTTCACGCCGATTTTCTTGATAGCATCAGGCATTGTTGCTGAGAACAAGAGTGTTTGGCGTTCAGCTGGTGTCGCTTTGATGATGAATTCAAGATCATCAATAAAGCCCATGTTCAACATTTCATCTGCTTCATCAAGAATCAATGTTTCGATGTCGCCAAGTTGCAAAGCACGACGTTTAATCAAGTCAACCATACGACCTGGTGTGCCGACAACAACATGTGCACCAGATTTAAGGGCTTTGATTTGTTTGTCGATGCTTGCACCACCAAAGACTGAACGAACTTTGATCCCTTTATCGCGACCAAAGCGGAAAAGTTCTTCTTGTGACTGTACTGCTAATTCACGTGTCGGTGCAATAACAATTGCTTGTAATCCACCGTTAACATCGATTTTATTCAAGGTTGGTAAACCAAAGGCAGCTGTTTTACCAGTACCTGTTTGGGCTTGACCAATCACATCTTTGCCTTCAAGGGCGAGCATGATTGTTTGTTCTTGAATTGGTGTTGGTGTTTCGTAGCCAGCTTTAACAATGGCTGATAGGATGTCTTCTGACAATCCGAGTTCTGTAAATTTCAAGTGTTTCTCCATTCATATAGAAGTGGAGTTTTCGGTTATTTTTTCTAGTTTTCTGTGAGAAGATGCGAGTGTGTCACATCTTCGATAGCTAGTGATGCCTTCAAAATGAGACAGCCACAACTATCAATATATAAAAACTTGTCTGCATTTCAAGCAAACAAGCTCAAAACGCTAAATACAATAGATAACTCTAGACTTCATCAGTCTAAATTCAAACGTTGTCTATCAATCCAAATACTCCATTGGGTGACGGTTGCCCCAATTGGACAACTTAATCAGTATAGCACAATTTTAGAGTAAATGGTAGGGATGCATTCAAGAATACGTTTTCACGATAAATGCGATTTTTTATTCTATCAAACTGACAAGAATTTTAACTGGAAAGATTACTTTTTTCCTAATCTATCCCAATGGTAATCACAGATATGAGAAATCAACGGTTTTTTACCGATTTCGTATTATTTTGTCAAAACAATCCCAATTTCGTCAAAAATCAGCACATTTCTTACCTTTTTCGTATTGTTTCCCAGAAAGAATGCCAATTTCGCAAAATATCAACACTTTTCTTACCTTTTTGGCATTGTTTCCCAGAAAGAATCCCGATTTCGCAAAATATCAACACTTTTCTTACCTTTTTCGTATTGTTTCCCAGAAAGAATGCCAATTTCGCAAAATATCAACACTTTTCTTACCTTTTTCGTATTGTTTCCCAGAAAGAATGCCAATTTCGCAAAATATCAGCACATTTCTTACCTTTTTCGTATTGTTTCCCAGAAAGAAGCCCAATTTCGCAAAATATCAAGCACTCAATACTTGATTTCAAAAGTTTATATTTTAGGGTTCACATCAAAAAATGCCGACACATAAGCATCGACATTTCATTTATTGATTATCTCTCAACAAACGGTGTATCACTCAAGACAACATCCGGATATTTGTCCGCAAACCAGCGTTCTGCAAACTGATTTTCAAACAAGAATAAAGGATTGTCAAACCGGTCTTTAGCCAAAATATTACGTGAGCTAGACATGCGCTCATCCAAATCTTCTGGCTTAATCCAGCGCACTGTCTTTTTGCCCATCGGCGTCATGACCACTTCAGCATTGTACTCGCCCACCATACGATGTTGGAACACTTCAAACTGAAGTTGACCGACAGCACCCAGCATATACTCACCTGTTTGGTAATTTTTATAAAGCTGAATCGCACCCTCTTGTACCAACTGCTCAATCCCTTTATGGAAAGATTTTTGCTTCATAACGTTTTTCGCTGAAACTTTCATGAAAAGTTCTGGTGTAAAAGTTGGTAGTGGCTCAAATTCCACTTTAAGCTGCCCCGTCGTCAGCGTATCGCCAACCTGGTAAGTCCCCGTATCATAAACCCCGATAATGTCACCTGCCACGGCATTTTCCACGTTCTCACGGGCCTCCGCCATAAACTGCGTCACATTACTCAGCTTAACAGCCTTACCAGTACGCGCCAGTTTCACCGACATCCCACGCTCAAACTCGCCTGAAATAATCCGAACAAAAGCGATGCGATCACGGTGACGTGGGTCCATGTTAGCTTGAATTTTGAAAACGAAACCTGAAAACTCAGGGGTCGTAGGTGACACAACCTCATCAGTTGTGGTCTTGTGCCCTTGCGGCTCTGGTGCGTAGTCTAAAAATGAATCTAGGAAAGTTTGCACACCAAAATTCGTCAAAGCTGAGCCAAAGAAGACAGGTGTTAAATCACCAGCAAGAACTGCCTCAGCATCAAAAGGATTTCCAGCTTCCGTCATCAACTCGATATCATCTTTGGCTTGTTGATAGAACGGATTTTGTGCAAAAACTTGATCTCCCTGCTCAAAATCAACAAAACGTGTGTCGCCTTTGTAGAGTTCCAAACGTTTATTGTGCATGTCATAGAGACCTTCAAAGTTTTTACCCATCCCAATCGGCCAGTTCATCGGCGTTGAGAGAATGCCCAAGACATCTTCCAACTCCGCCAACAAATCAAGCGGCTCACGACCATCACGGTCAAGTTTATTGATGAAAGTAAAGACTGGAATACCACGTTGTTTGACAACCTGGAAAAGTTTTTTGGTCTGTGCCTCAATACCCTTGGCACTGTCAATCACCATGACCGCAGCATCTACCGCCATCAAAGTTCGGTAAGTATCTTCTGAAAAATCCTCATGTCCTGGTGTATCTAGGATATTGACGCGCTTGCCGGCATAGTCAAACTGCATCACTGATGAGGTCACTGAAATCCCACGTTGTTTTTCAATATCCATCCAGTCAGACTTGGCAAAGTGACCTGTTTTCTTACCTTTAACAGTTCCCGCCTCACGAATTTCACCACCAAAATAGAGCAACTGCTCAGTAATTGTCGTTTTACCAGCATCCGGGTGACTGATGATAGCAAAAGTGCGTCTACGTTTAATATCTGTTTCTAATGTCATTATTCTTCCTTTAAGTGTCTATATCAACTCTTGTCATGTCTAACTCGATGTCTAGTTTACATAATAATAGTTACCTCAATTTTTTACTCAATTATTACTATTATAGCACATTTCTAAAAGTCCTTTTGTAATAAATTGTCATATTCGTCATTAAAAATTCACGCATCTATCATATTAAGGTTAAAATTATCTGATAGAATAAAGAACATGAAAACTTATAACAGCAACACACACAACACACCAGCAAAACTGTCGATTAAAGCAGTAGCACTTCTAGCTGGCATACTTTTTACTAGCAGCCTATTCGTGACAAACCAATCAGCTAGCGCTGACCAAGTCACTTACACCGTTCAATCTGGTGATACGCTTTCAAGCATTTCAGAAAAATTCTATCATGACCAAACGCACGTTCAAACGATTGCTACAGCTAACAAAATAGATAACATCAGCCTGATTTACGTCGGACAAGAACTCAAATTCGATACAAATGCTAAGGCAAATAGTAAAGCATCCGCTACTACAAGTACAGTGACTAGCTCACCTGCTGCTGCCCCAGTCGCAGCTGTTGCACAACCTGCAGCAAGCATTTCGACCAACAACGGTTTTACCGCAAACTCAGCCAAAGAGGCGATCGCCATGACTGAGTCCGGTGGCTCTTACACGGCACAAAACGGACAATACTACGGTCGTTACCAACTGACATCGTCTTATCTCGGTGGTGACTTCTCGCCATCTAACCAAGAACGTGTCGCCGACGCTTATGTCGCTGGCCGCTACGGCTCGTGGGAGGCTGCTTGGCAGTTCCACCTTGCCAATGGTTGGTATTGATTCATCAACAACTGAAAACATATTGAACAAAAGCGTTTGAGGGCGCTTTTTTTGTTGCTTTCTTTGCTATTGTGTCTTGCATAATAGCTATCTTTTTGCTACTATTATGTTATACATAATAGCAAAGGAAGTGGTCATTATCGACTATATCAATGAAAGTCAACTTCGAAAAGGCATTGTTGAAGGGTTTCTACTCATGATTATCGGACAGTCAGTTGACCTGTACGGTTATGAAATTTCACAAAAATTTGCTGATATTGGGGTTGACGATGTGTCTATGGGGACAATATATCCGATTCTTACCAAGTTTGAGAAAAATAATTGGGTCACAACAGAAACTCGAAAATCTGACGAGGGACCAAGTCGCAAATACTATGCTTTATCAAAAGATGGAAAATTAGCAAAAACAGATTTTATTTCAAGATTTGGCACTTATATCGACATTTTTGAAAGTTTGAGGTAGAAAAATGACTAATCAACCGTATATAAAGCAATTAAAAACCGATACAGTTACTGCTCTAAATGCTTTAAACAAAGAAAACCAAGCCTTTGTTAGAAATTTGATGCTCTCAATGTATGGGGGCAATATTTTTAAAGATGAAACAGCGCTTGGCCTTAAACTAAATGAAATCATCAATGATTTTGCCCAAGCTGAACAAGATGGTCTGTCAGCTGAAGATTTTTTCGGTCATCAGCCTAAAAAGGCAAGTCAAGAAATTCTAGCCGCTATTCCTAATAAAAAAGTTAGCGATGTCATCAAAGATAATCTGTTGCTGTCTTTTCTCACGGTTTTCTTCGTTGCCTTTCTATCTAGTATCAGCACACGCACTATCAATGGCGTTGACCATGCTTATTTCTCAATTCTATCTACGATTTTGACACCTACGCTTATTGCTTTGTTAATCTATCTTGTTTTTAAAGTCATCAGTTTTACCGCATTTGCCAAAGATTTTTTAAAAATAATTGTCCTAGCTTGCTTAATCTTTGCTACACTCTATTTTATCGTCTTCCTCTTTGGACATCCTATTCACTGGCTGAGTTTTGAAGTGCCAATGTTTTGGATTGATTGCCAATTGATTGCTACATTGCTTTACCTGACAAGCGTGATTATCATCACCATATTAACAATTCGTAAAAGCAGAAAATCATCATCACTATAAGAAAGAAAGGAAGTATCAATGACAAAAACGAAACAACTCATGAAAAATCCTATCAGATTTTAAACTCCTTAACACCTGATAATGGTAAATTTTTCTTTGATTTGATGAGTTATTTACGAACAAAAGGATTTCTCAAAAATGCCTTAAGTCTTGAACTTAAAATCAATGAAATCGCAAATGATTTAAAAATCGCTGATTTAGAAGGTCTTTCAGCAGAAACTTTTTTCGGCAATCAGCCAAAAGAAACAGCACAGGAAATTCTAAAATCCTTGCCCAATGATAAGATCAGCCACCTATTCAAAACACATTTCTTACTCTTGATATCATTTTTAGGTACAATACTATTTATTTCTAGTACCTATACATATGAAATGAATGGCATCGACCATTATTATATCTCACTTTTAGCCGTCCTCATCATGACGATTTATTTGATTCTCTTTACCTTTATCATCACATCATCCATAATAAGTCATGGTGTCTTTAATCAAAAAATGCGTAGAAGAACGCATTACCTCATTTGGGTGGTTACGATGCTTGGTCTAATTATTCCGAGGCTACTTCATGTATTTCATCTTGATATTTGGCGCTATGAAATTCCTGCTTATTGGCAAGGCACTGCACTCAAGATTATCATGACCACTATTGTAGTCTACGTCATCCAGCAGTTTCCTATAGTTGAAATATTTAAAACGCGAAATAGATTTTAAAATATATAATTGTCTAACTTGCTTTATTTGACTGCATCATTATACTCAGAAAGAGTTTGAGTAAAGTAAATCCCTAAACTGGACTCAATATCCAAAATATAAGGAGCATTACAGAATGATTTCCGACATTAATTGAAACAGTTTATGACCTATTTCTGTATTATTTTTAGATAAATCGTAGAGTAGTAAGAAAAATACCAATTTCGTATTCTTTTGCCAAAACAATACGAAATCGGTAAAAATACAATGATTTCTCTATAAACTCGCACTCTTTCTACAATAGAAAAAAGAGAAAAGCAAACTCGCAGGTTTGCTTTTCTCTTTTGCTAACTAAGGACTTCTGTCCTAGCTTTTATTTATCATGATACAACTTCAAAATCCAACTCTTCATTCACCTGCAACTGCCCTGTTTTCTCCAAATAGGCAATCATCAGGTCTTGAATCGTCAAGCCTGTGTCTTGCACGACTTCTGCTGCTTTATAAGCATTGTACTCACCACCACCGACTGCTCGATAGTTATTGAGCGCAACACTCAGGACATCCGTGTCTTGAACTGGCTGACCTTGGTAAGTCAGCTCGCGCACACGACTGCCGACTGGCTGAGATACATCCAGTGTATAGCCCAGACCATAATAGAAATCGTAATTATAATGCTCCGTTTTCGGCACCAACCACTTAGGATTGATGACGATTTCTCCCGCCTCCAAGGCAAAATACTCGGCTGTCTTCTCAAGATTTTGCTTGAGTTGCTGACCTGTCACCTTCATCAGAAAAAGGGTATTATCATAAGGATAATTTCTCAGAATATCCCGGACTTTCACATCTTGCGGCAAATACAGAGTATTGTTATTCATGCTGACGATTGAAATATCAGCCCCTGTCGCAAGCCTTTGAACATGCGCGGTGAGCGCGAGGATCGCGTTGCTGGTTTGTGCCAAGTCTAGGTGACTTTGCACCGCAACTTCGGTATCGAGATGAACGATAGGTCTATCCAAGTAACGATTGACCTCAGTCTGGAGGTCGTCCAAGGCTGCTTTCAAGTCAGGAGATTGGTTAATCCCTGGCGTTTTCAGCTCACTTGTGATGCTCGGTTGTAGCGTATCGTCAAAATTAACGGCAATCTCAAAGTATTTGCGTGCCATGTTGGGTGGCTGCAAGGTATAAGTCCCGTGGACAGATTGCCCCTCGATTGTCGCGTGCTGATGTCCTGTTAAAAGGAGGTCAAAATCCAGTTCTTCTAGAAGTTGATAACCAACATTTTCGACGGTATCCGACAAGCGCTCACCTGTTGCCAAGTCAGACTCAAAGCCACCGTGATAAATCCCAACCACAAAGTCAACTTGAGGTTTCAAGCGCTCAAGCTCAGCTTTCATGGCTGGAAAAACTGGTGTAATTTGGATATCTGCGATATTTTCAGGATTTTCCCAGATATTAACATAGTCCGTGACAGCACCTATCAAGCCAATTTTCAAGCCATTGCCCAGTGTCTTTATCTGAGCTGGAAAGAGTTGCGCACCAGACTTGTCTAAGACATTGACCGCTGTGACTTGGGCATCTAGGTTTGAGAGATTTTCTTTTAGAAAATCAAAACCGTAGTTAAAGTCGTGATTGCCTAGTGTAATGACATCATAGCCACCGGCATTCATGACTTTAGCGATACCATTGTCAGACCGTTTTTGATTTTGAAAATAATTGATAAACGGTGAACCTTGGAAAATATCACCACCGTCAATGACGAGGGTATTCTCATCCTTATCAAAGTCAGCGATAGTCTGCATCAGCCCCATGCCTTGTGCCTCATCTGAGAGGTAATCGGTTGGGTAGAGATAGCCATGCACATCACTGGTATAATAAATCTTCATTTTTTTCATGAAAAGATTATCCTTTCAACAAATAAGACCGAATTTGATCAGAAATTTGCTCAATCACAAGGATTAAGACAAAGAGACCAATCAAGATAGAGCCAACCTGCGGCCACTTATAAGCACTCATGGCGAAAATCATTGGTGCACCGATACCGCCAGCGCCTACAAGCCCTAAAATACTAGCATCCCGCAAGTTCATATCCAAACGATAGAGCAAGATAGACAAGAAATCAGGCATGAGCTGAGGCATGACGCCAAATCGAATTTTTTGGAAGGGTGTTGCACCTGCTGCCTCCATGGACTCCAAAATCCCTTGGTCCAAGTCCTCAATGGTTTCAATGAAGAGTTTAGAAATCATCCCAATCGACATGAGGCCTAAAGTCAAAGCACCCGCAGATGGCCCAGGCCCTGTCACGCGGATAAACATTAAGCCGTAGACAAAAGGTGGAACAGTCCGCAAAGCCATGATGAAAAAGCGAATCACGTAGGCAACCCAAGCCGGCATCATATTGGTTGCTGATAAAAATGATAAAGGTATGGCGATAATCGCGCCAATTAAAGTCCCCAAAATGGCAATGGCAATGGTTTGGAGCAAGAGATAGCCGACGCCTGAAGTGTCAAGTGCAAAGAGGAATTTCAAGTCTGGGTGGAAAATCCCTTTGAAGATATTTCCTGCAATCGCAGTGCCTTTTTCTGACATTCCTGACATATTCATCACGGTCATTGACCAGACGAAGATGCCTGCTACAATAGCGAAAATCACCAGATAATACGGCCAACGACGAGGACTCTGTGCATATTTTTCTTTTATTAAATCTGTCATGTCATCCTCCTTAGGTCAGCTTACGACGAATCACTTGACTTACCAGTTCAATCGTCATCACGGTCACAAGTAAAGCAAGTAAAATCATGCCCACACTCGTATAGTCTCGATTATTTACCCGATCATTCAAAATCATCCCGATACCGCCGGCACCGACATAACCCAAAATCGCGGCATATCTGACATTTCCTTCAAAGTTAAAGAGGGTTGTTGACAGATAAATCGGCATAATTTGTGGCGCAATAGCAAAGGTGAAGGCTTTCAATTTCGTCGCCCCCATTGATTCCATAGCCTCAAAAGCTCCCATATCAACCGTTTCAATCACTTCAAACATTTGTTTACCCATGTAAGAAAACGAGAAGATGAAAATGGCAAGCGTTCCTGCAAAAGTGCCCAGACCAAAAATGTAAGTGGCGATTAAAGCTGTCACAAGCGTTGGTAATGTCCGCAGGAAGGTAAAGATAATCCGCACGATTTTATTAAACCAAACGTTATGTACGATGTTGCTGGATGCCAAAATCGCAAATGGAATCGCCAGAACACTCCCGAGAATTGAACCGATAAAACTCATTTTTATCGTGTCAAGCAAAGGTTTGATAACCTTAGGCAGGTAACCTGTATCTGGTGGTACCATTCTTTTCAGCATGTCAAAGAAATTCGAGCCGCGCTCGATGAGTGCTGAGAATTGGAAATTCGTAAATTTGATTGAGAAAATCAAGAGAGCTAGGAAAATGAGCCAAGCGATTGGTGTGCGCGTTGCTTTTTCATAAACGACCTCACCCGAGTCCAAGACTAATTTTTTAGGCTTGAAAATTTTATCATACATCCTAAGCCTCTTTTCTGTAAACATCATCTAAAATGTCTTGCGTCACGCTACTAGATGGCCCGTCGAAAACGATTCTACCTTTTTTTACAGCGATAATGCGGTCTGTATATTCAAGCGCCAACTCCACATGGTGGATATTAATCAAGACTGTTTTATTTAACTCTTGATTAATCCGTTTAAAATCATCCATGACTTCACGCGCCGTCACTGGGTCAAGTGCAGCTACCGGCTCATCCGCCAAAAGAATGTCAGCATCTTGAGCCAATGCTCGCGCTAAAGAGACACGTTGTTGCTGACCACCTGAGAGTTGGTCTGCGCGGATATAAGCCTTGTCAAGAATGCCCACACGATTTAAGGCATCAAGCGCTTTGAGTTTATCCTCTTTAGAAAAGAGACCAAAACAGACTTTTAGAAAAGACATATTAGGCACACGAGAGCTTAGGACATTACGGATAACAGATACACGTGGCACGAGATTATAAGACTGAAAAATCATCCCGACGTATTTGCGGAATTCACGCAGACCTTTGCCTTTTAGTTTGGCAACATCTGTATCATTGACGATGAGTGTACCTGTTGTGATATTATTTAAGGCATTAATAGTGCGGATAAGCGTTGACTTCCCAGCACCAGAGGTACCGATGATGCCCACAAATTCGCCTTGTTCAATTTCAAGATTGATATCTTCAAGACCGCGGGTACCGTTGGGGTAAACTTTTGAAACATTTTCGAACTTAATCATTTAGCTGATTGCTCCTTATTAGTAGGGGGATAAGATGACTGCTTTGCTAGTATCAACAGAGCGATGAAACTGTCCTAGACACGAAAAACAAACAGTCAACGCTTGTCTGACTGCTTGTTTTTTTGCGTTTTAGTTAGTCACGCTAATATCTAGCTTATTTAGCGTTTTTTTGCAACAATTGTTCTGCTGCAAATTCTGATTTATAATCAGATTCTTTTGCATCTTTGTATCCTTCATGTGAATAGACAGCAAGTACTTTTTTACCTTCGTCAGTTTTTGCCATGTCTTTAATCGCTGCTTGCAAGGCTTTTTGGAAGTCTGGTGTCATGATTTTAGACTCTTTTGAAACCAAGATTCCGTCGTTATAAATCGCTGGTGTGACACCGATAACGTTTGTTTCAGCCCAGATAGACTCTTTTTGACCGTAAGTTGATGTCCAAGCATCAGCGTAATCACGGCGTGCATCTGCATACATTGGTAATACATCGATTTGTCCTGAGGCAAGACGTGCCAAACCAGAACCATAAGAATCGATTGTCACTGTATGTGCTAAATCAGTCACTGTATGTTTGAAGTTGTCGTTTAACCAAAGTGAAGGATAAACATATCCTGCCGCTGAGGTAGTTGAAGAAAGTCCCCAGTTAGCATCTTTTAAATCATTCCATGTTAATTTTTCGCCAGCGTTGACTTTTTTAGCCAAGGCTTGACCTTTCTCAGATGGACCGGTAACTAAGATTGAACGGTAGCTTGTCGCTTGTTTATCCGTTGGCTCAGTCGCTTTACCATCATTCCAATCTTTAGCGTCACTAGAGTCTTTATTGAGACCCGCACGTGTCGCAGTCAAGATAACATTCACGTCGTCTTTATACAAAGCATAAGTCGAACCCGGAACACCGTAACCTACATCAGCAGCGCCAGAGGCTAAAGCCTCACCGACTGCCTCAAAGTTTGTGCCGACAGAGACATCAACTTTTTTCACATTGTAACCTTGTTTCTTCAGCTCATCTTGTAACAATGATGCCATAGGTTTCGTTGCGACAGCAATATCATCTGGGTTTCTAGAAGGGACAAACGAAATTTTCAAATCGTCAATTGTCTTATCTTCTGATTTTTTATCAGAAGATTTACTACCACAAGCTGCCAATGCTGCAACTGCAAACAAAGCAACACCTGCTGTAACGAGACCACGTGTCAATCCTTTTTTCATGAAAATGGATACTCCTCAATATTTTTTGCAACCTAAATATCAAAGACAATTCTCTGACATTTGACTACTTGTCTATTATATAATACTTTTGTCTTTTTGGTACCTTTTTTTAACTATTTCTTTTAATATTTTTCGAACAACTTTTCAAATAAATACATCTAAAGTGTTATTTTTTTGGCAGACAAAAAGAGACGATAACACCTTTTATTATAAAGCGTTTTCGTCTCTGTATCTTTGTTTTTTTATTTTGAAAGAGCTTATATTACAATTGATTGACAATTTCCGCTAAACGCATAGAATTACTGCCTTTAAGCAAGACTTGGTCAGCCAGTTTTAGCTCATTAAGCAAGTCTTGAGACAGGATATCATGTTCATCTTTTTCATCATCTTTACGGAAATATTTGACCGTTTCAGGTGGGAAAATTTCTTGAGCGAGCTGTGCTAAAGATAACATATTTTCCCCATAAAGATAGAGTAAATCTAGTTTTTCTGGATTAAGTGCGGTAATCATCTCTGCATGTAGTTGCGCCGTCTGATCGCCCAATTCTTTCATATCTGCTAAAACAGCAATTTTTCTACCTTCAGGATTACGTGCAATGGTTTGGAAAGTTTCTAAAATCAATCGCATAGCTGTTGGGTTGGCATTATAGACATCTGATAAAACATCCGCTCCATTGCTTGCTTTAAGCCACTCAACACGATTTTTAGTCAAGTTAAGACTTGCCAGAGCTTTCTTGATATGTTGTGGCGAAACACCTTCTAAAGTCCCGACATAGGCTGCAATCATGGCATTAGTCGCATTAAATTTCCCAGGAACTGGAATTGTCAAATCCTCATCTAAGAAATTAACGGTAAAGCTCAGGTGGTCTTTATGCTCATAAAGGGCTGTCAGGTGAATATCCGCGTCTGCACCAAACCGCGTGATTTTCTGATTTTCAGGTAAATAGGCGTTGATAATTTTATCTGCTGGAGCAATGAGTTCACCGCCATGGACCAGGCCGTCGATAATCTGCATCTTGCCTTCAGCTATTTTCTCGCGGGTGCCGAAAAACTCGAGGTGGCTTTCACCAATCAGCGTGATGACTGCTAGTTTTGGTTTGGCAAGAGTAGACAGTAAATGAATGTCGCCCATGTGGTCTTGACCCATTTCAAGCACCAGTTTTTCAGTGTCATCAGGCATGTGGAGAACGGTGTAGGGGAGGCCAATCTCGTTATTGTAGTTGCCCTGCGTTTTGTAGGTCTTGTAAGTCGTCGCAAGAATTTGCGCAGTCATATCCTTGGTCGTCGTCTTGCCGTTACTGCCGGTAATGGCGATGACATCAACCGCGGTTTTAGCTAGATAATATCGTGCTAAATCCTGAAAAGCCTGCTCAGTATTTTCAACTAAAATGTGAGGAAATGCCACATCTTGCTCTGAAAACGTGACAACAGCACCGTTTTCAAAAGCCGTTGGGATGAAGTCATGACCATCACGCGCACCCTTTAGGGGTAGGAAAATGTCGCCAGGCTTGATGAGCCGACTGTCGAACTCGATATTGCCAAGCACACGATTCTCATATTTTGAAACATCGTTTTGCGCCTTAACGGCGTCTGCTACTTCATGTAAGGTTAAATTCATAAGTACACCTGATTCTTTTTCATATCTTTTATTTTATCAAAAAAATGCCGAGATTACTCGACATTTATCATGCCTCAATCATGAGTAGACATAATTGACGCCTGAAATTAAAAATGAGCAGCTCACGCAATAGGTAACAACCCAAGGCATGATTAACTGCTCACAAGTGTCTAACAAACTTATTTCTTCTCTTTATAGCCTTGGTCTTCTAACAGTTTGATACTGTTTTTAAGACTAATACCTTTAGAAATATCACCACCGTCAGTTGATACGCCCACTAACTCTTTAGCTTTTTTCATATCAACTACCGTATAATCAATCTCGACTTTTTCGGTGACAGCATCTTCACCATAGGTTAGCTCATCTTTGACACCTTTGATATCATTGTATGACTTGAGAACATCTTTCAGGCGTTCTTTTGCCTCTTCTGCTGATTTAACGCCCATCGCGCTATAAGGAATAATATTTTCAGATGTTTGTTTTGTCACTTTGTCACCTTTAGCATAGTAAGTCAGAACGATTTTAACACCTTTTTCTTCTTTTTCGTAGCTTACTTTTTGTTCTTTAGCAGACATACTACATGCTGTCAAAACAAAGACACCGATAATGACGATAACAGATAGCAATCCTTTTTTCATTTTTTTCATACAGACTTCCTCCTAAATTTTATAACTTATTATAACATATTTTATTATATTTTTTTTATAAAATAAAAACTTTTCGAGGTATAAAATCCTTTAACCTTGCCAACTAAATTAAAAAGCTAGTCTTGCTTTTTTACAACACTAGCTCAAAACTTATTCTCAATCATGTTCAAGGCTTATTTCTTCTCTTTAAACCCTTGTTCTTTTAATAATTTAATACTGCTTTTCAGACTAACACCTTTAGAAAAGTCGCCATCATCAGTCATCGTACCCGTCAGTTCCATTGCTTTTGCCATATCTACAACCGTATAATCAACCACGACTTTTTCTGTGACAGAATCTTCACCGTAAACCAACTGGTCCTTGACGCCTTTGAGCTTATTATAAGACTTGGCAAGCTCTTCCAGTTGTTCTTTTGCCTCATCAGCAGTCTTAACCCCTATTTCACTATAAGGAATAATATTTTCAGACGTCTGCTTCGTCACCGTATCTCCCTTAGCATAATAGGTCAGAATAATTTTGACACCGTTCTCTTCTTTTTCCATCTTCACTTTTTGTTCTTTTGCGACAAGACTACAGGCAGTCAAAATGATTAAGCCAACAGCTACCGCAACGGATAGTAATCCCTTTTTCCACTTTTTCATAAACAATCCCTCCCAAAAAATTCCTTAACTCATTATACCACATCTATGACAATAAAATGATAAAATAAAGAAATTTAGCAGGAAATTTAACTTACTTGAAATTGGTTCTGACGAACAATCTAATAAGCTAGACAAAAGCTACATTTTTTGTACAATCTCTTTTGCCAAAACAATGCGAAACCAGTGAAAAATTCGCTGATTCTATTAGCAAAGCCATACAAAAAAAGAAAAGCAAACTGGCAGTTTTAAGTTCATTACCGAGTTTGATTTTCTCTTTTAGTGACTGAAGACTTTTGTCCTAGCCTCATTTTTATTTCATGACGTGATATCTGCTGCTACTTACAGTTCTTTACCATTACTTTTAATCACTTTTTGATACCAATCAAAAGAGTCTTTCTTACTGCGACTCAGTGTGCCTTTACCGTCGTTATCTTTATCGACATAAATCATACCATAACGTTTTTTCATCTCGCCAGTTCCGGCAGAAACCAAATCAATAAAGCCCCACGGTGTGTAGCCAAGTAAGTCAACCCCATCTATTTCGACGGCATCTATCATTTGTTCAATGTGGGCACGTAGATAAGCAATGCGATAGTCATCGTGAATCTTGCCATCGACAACTTCATCTACTGCACCAAAACCATTTTCAACAATAAACAATGGCAATTCATAGCGCTCGTTAAACCAGTTCATCACATAGCGTAAGCCAAGCGGGTCAATCTGCCACCCCCATTCGCTCGCGTCAACATAAGGGTTCCGAATCAACTCCTTCGCCTCGTCGTAATCAAAACCAGCACCATTATCCGTGTCTTTCACCGCAAAGCTCCTGTAGTAAGAAAAGCCAATGTAGTCCACTGTTCCTGCTGCCAAATCTTTTTTATCAGCCTCAGTGATGTCAAGTTTGAAACCACGACGCTTGAAGTAAGCCGTCAGGTAGCTCGGATAATGACCACGCGCATGCACATCGCTAAACCAGTAACGGCGCTGCATGGCAACCTGCGCCTTCATGATGTCCCGCGGATCCATGCTCGCCGGATAAATCGGACACATGGCAATCATACTCCCAATTTGAAACTCAGGATTGATGTCATGACCGATTTTGACAGCTTTCGCACTTGCCACAAGCTCATAGTGAGCAGCCTGATACATAACGGGTTCTCTATCTTCGTCGTCAGTAAATTTAAGCCCTGAATTTGTAAACGGTGCAAAATCTTCGGCATAGTTGGCTTGATTATTAATCTCGTTGAAGGTCATCCAATACTTGACCTTGTTTTTGTAACGTTTAAAGACAGTCTCCGCAAAACGAACAAAGAAGTCTATCAGTTGACGATTCCGCCAACCACCATATTCAGTCACCAAGTGATAAGGCATTTCAAAATGCGACAGCGTAATAACTGGCTCAATCCCATATTTCAGACATTCATCAAACAAGTCGTCATAAAATTGCAGACCTGCTTCATTAGGCTCTAGCTCATCACCGTTTGGAAAAATCCGTGTCCAAGCGATAGAAGTCCTAAAACACTTGAGCCCAAGTTCTGCAAATAAAGCCACATCTTCTTTATAGCGATGATAAAAATCAATTGCTTCATGATTGGGATAATTTTCATCGGGCAAGACACCATCTGTAATCCGGCGTGCCACACCATTAGCACCAACTGTCATAACATCCGCAACAGAAACACCTTTACCACCTGCTTGCCAGCCACCCTCAAGTTGATGTGCAGCGACCGCCCCACCCCATAAAAAATCATTTCTTAAAGTCATTTTTTCTCTCCAATAGTTTTTCTCAATAATTTACCAAGCGACTATTGACTAATCTCTTGCAAAAGTTTATTACAAGAGACTCAAATCATCGCCATTGCTTGTGATAACGTCTTTGTACCAATAGTAAGAATCTTTCGGAATGCGTTTCAGTGAACCTGTCATTGTTTCATCTTGATCAACATAGACGAAACCGTAGCGTTTTTGGTAGCCGTTGAGCCAGCTCAAAAGGTCGGTATAGCTCCAAGTGGTGTAACCGATGACGTCAACGCCGTCAGAAATTGCTTCTTTGATAGCTAGGACGTGTTTTTTCAAGAAGTCAATGCGGTAATCATCGTGGACTTGGCCGTCTTCTAGTTTGTCGTATTCGCCCAAACCATTTTCCGTGATGAGGATTGGCAAGCGGTAACGTGAGGCGATGCGGCGCAAGGCGATTCTTAAACCAACTGGGTCAATGGCCCAATCCCAGTTTGTCGTTTCAAGAAAAGGATTGGTCACACTTTTTTGTAGGCCAAGGATACCGGATGCTTTAGCCGTTCCTTTTTTTCCTGTCGTGTTCATCTGATAGCTGTCTTTATTTTCAACACCGCCATCAATTGGGTTCCAAGTATTCGTTCCGCTTTGATAGTAGTTCAAGCCCATAAAGTCAGGTTTGGCAGATTTGAGTAATTCAGCATCACCAGGTGCAAACTCAGGCGCCAGACCTCTTGCTTTCAAGTAATTCCAAGCAACGATTGGGTATTCACCGTAGGCATAAACATCCATCCAGAAGTGTGCACCCAATTCTTCAGCGTTTTCTGCTGCCAAAACATTTAAAGGATTTGAATCAAAAGCATATTGTGGTGAATAGGCAAATGAAGGGCCAATTTTACCGTCAATATTCATGTCATGAAATTTATTAATGACTGCCGCATTTGCCAAATTCGCATGGTGGTTAACTTGATAAAAAAGTTTTGGATCTTTTTTACCAGGTGGGTGTGTGGCAATTTGCCATCCCATGTGTGTGAAGATATTTTGCTCATTCAATGACACCCAGTATTTCACGCGATCACCATAGGCTTTAAACAAAGTCTCAGCATAGTTCACGAAATCTGGAATGATTTTGCGCGATTCCCAGCCACCGTAGGCATCTTGAAGTGCTTGCGGGAGATCCCAATGATAAATGGTCACCAAGGATTCAATCCCATTGGCTAATAGATCGTCAATTAAATCGCTGTAGAATTTCAGGCCCGCTTCATTCACTTCACCTGTGCCGTTTGGAAAAATACGTGTCCAAGCGATTGAGAAACGGTAGGCTTTCATGCCCATCTCAGCCATGAGTTTGACATCTTCTTGATAACGGTGGTAATGGTCAACGGCGACATTGCCATTGGTGCCTTTAAAAGTCTTGCCTGGAATGCGAACGAAATCATCCCAGACAGACAAGCCTTTCCCGTCTTCATCGTAAGCGCCCTCTACTTGATAGGCTGCAGATGCACTCACCCAAAGAAAGTCTTTGGGAAATGTTGCTAAATTTTTATGTTCCATGTAACTCCTTCGACATGCTTTGCAATTTAAATATATAGTGATTTAAAGAAAAAGTCAATGATCTCATGACTTTTCCTGTAGCTTTCAATGTGTTATATGATATTTCGATTCAATCAAGAAACTTGATGCTTAAACTTCTTCTTTTAGGCTGTTTGCCGCAACAACAAACGGGAACCAAATGGCAAATGTTGCTGCAAATGAGACAGCTGTTACAAGAATCGCACGCCAGTCAAAACCTGTCGCCATGAAAGCATTAAGAAATGGTGGTGTTACCCACGGCACTGACAAGACAACTGGTGAAACCAAGTGTAAGACTGTCGCAACATATCCGATCGTTACTGACACCATTGGTGCTAATAAAATTGGAATGAAGAAAAGAGAATTCAAAACTAATGGCATCCCGAACATAACAGGTTCATTGATATTGAAAATACCTGGGGCAACAGACAGTTTGGCAACTGTCTTATAGTCGTCACGTTTAGAGAACCAAAGGATAGCAATGATCAATGACAAAGTACCACACGTTCCACCGAAACTTGAATAGGCATCCCATGATCCGCGTACCCAAAGCGTCAAGAAATTTCCGTCGATTGCATGCGCTTTATCGATTGCACCTTTAGCGACAAGATCATTAACACCTTGTAAACCAACTTTATTGTAGACTTCCATATTGGCAAGTTGAAGTGGTCCCCAAATGCTATCTAGTACAGGTCCTAATACATTTGTGCCATGAATACCAAAGAACCAGAAAAGTGAGACGAAGAAAGTAACAATTAATACCGAAACAAGTGATTGTGATAAGGCTTGGAATGGTTCAGCGATATATTTACTGATCAAGAAGATCATATCGTTCCCAGTCCATACTTTGATAAAGTAGTAAACGATTGAAACAGCATAAACTGAAACAATTGTTGGGATGATAGCCAAGAAAGCTTTGGATACTGCTGGGGGTACTGAATCAGGCATCTTAATTGTGATATCAGCAAGCATGAGTTTGGCGTAAATAACGACAGCAACTCCTCCCATAAGGATAACCGCAAAGTAGGCGCCTGAATCCATATGAGCGACTGAAATGCCCATTTTCCAAGTTGCAATGCCCTGTGCTGCAATATTATTGTTAACTGTTGTCATCGCTTTTTCAGAAAGACCAGCAGTTGCTAACGACAAAATATTAGGCAGACCTGAAATTAACGCCGCAACCCCAACAATCCCACCAGCAAGTTCATTGACTTTGTACGCTTTCGAAAGGTTGTAACCCCATGAAAAAGCAAAAATAAGACCGATAACTGTCAAAGTCCCCTGACTAACAACATTCGAGATGCCAGCAAGTTGTTCAAAGACTGGTGTATGCGAAAGTGTCCAGGAACCATCAGATGCGCCACGTTGTACAAATTGTTGGACTGCAGCTGGTACTGTGCCAATCAGAACCGATATTAACGTTGCCATTGCCCCTACCATCGTCGCTGGCATCATACCAACGAATGAGTCACGCAGAGCAACTAAGTGTTTTTGCGAACCGATTTTTGCCGCGACTGGAACAAGATGCTTTTCCAACCAATATTGTAATGCATTCATAAATTATTCTCCTTTTATTTCATCAACTGACAAGCTTTACATTTAAAAAATGAACGAGTAGTCATCGTTTTCAGAGAAAAAACTAGAAGTATTTGGCAGCCCTGCCCTAATCTCTATCGTTTTACCCCTTTAATCATCTTGTACAATTCAATGATTGCTTTCGCAAAATCAGCACAAGCAAATGTCAGCATCCAATGGTTTTAGACGTGCACCATCATCTCCTACAAGAATTTCTAAAATATTACAACAGTAAGCGCTTACTTGTACCTAGTATAAACCAGACGATGACAAAATGATATAGTTTTTAATCAGGAAGAAACTTGTTACATAAGTTGAAACAAAATGATAATTCCCTTCCATAACTTGATTAGCGATGCCAATAATTGTCGTTGTTTTTTTAAAAATCCGTAGCATTTCCAAAAGCGCAAAAAAAAAACGATTACAACCTTGAAATTCACATTCCCTAAGGTTTGTTATCGTTTCCCTAGCCATTCTAAAATAATTATTGTGCCACTCGCACATGATGCGCCAAAATTTCAATCAAAGCTAAAACTGGTAACTGTGTCGTCAAAATTAACTTATTAATCGACTTGTTACTAGCATATTCATCAATCATATAGTAGGAAAAATTTAGGTCTGACAGCTTTGAAATAGTGGATTTTTCGTCATTCGTAATTGAAATAATTTTCACACCATTCTGCTTAAACTGCAGTACTCGTTCCATAATACCTTTATTCTCACCTGTAACAGATAAAACAATGAGGCAGGCATTCTGATAGCCACCATCCGTAATAGCGATTGCCTGAATACCAACACTATTAAAATATCGATAACCATACTTAGACAAAGCGCCGCTAGTGCCGGCTCCCCTAAATACCGTGTAAGCACTATCCTCAATCATCTGACAGGCTTGCGCCAATTTTTTCTGAAATGTCGCCCCCGTCAAACCTTTCAAAAAGGAATTGAGCTCCAGAAAATTAGCATAGTAGCTCTCCAAAGAAGGTTCATAGTGATTAGCCTGCATCATATGGAATTTAAGTTCTGAAAAACCCGCAAATCCCAAATGCCGGCAAAATCTGACAATGGTTGCTGCTGACACGTGTGTCATTTGGGCTAATTCTCGAATTGTCATCTTGCTGACATCAGCCATATGCTCCATCAAAAAATTGTAGATTTGAAATTCCGTCTCGTTTAATTTTTTGATTTTTTCAATTTCAAACATGATATGTCCTTTCGCTCTTTCATATAGGGACATATAAGACATTGTCTAAAATCCACTTAATCCGAAAGCTTACTCTCCCGAATGTTAAAGGCTTCAAGCGCTAACTCAACCAATTTTTCAATCAAATCCGAGTAGGCTAACCCCATGTTCTCCCACAAAAGAGGATACATTGAAAACTGCGTGAAACCAGGAATCGCATTAATTTCATTCAGATAAATCTGTTGATCAGCAGTCATGAAGAAGTCACAGCGCGACAAGCCTGTTCCTGCAACTGCACGATAAGCAATTTCCGCGTATTTTCGCATCGCCGCCATGGTTGCCTCAGGAATACTCGCCGGAATCGCCATAGTGATCTGATTGTCGATATATTTGGCATTGTAATCGTAAAACGCCACATCTTTGACCACTTCGCCGGGCAAGGTCGTCATCACATCAGAATTGCCAAGCACCGCCACCTCGATTTCACGCGCATCAAGCCCTTGCTCGATGAGAATGCGACTGTCGAATTTTAGTGCTGCTTCTATGGCAGAACGTAAGTCAGATTCAGATGCGACTTTGGAGATGCCGACAGACGACCCCATATTGGCCGGTTTAACAAAGACTGGATAAGTCAAAGTCGCCGTCACTTCAACGATTTTAGCGTCAAGTTCAGCTAAATCCGTCAAAGCAACATACGGTACTTGTGGTACACCGACAGACTCAAAGACATGCTTGGCCATGATTTTATCCATGGTCACACTAGCTGAAGTAATGTTCGGCCCCACATAAGGCATCTTGAGTACCTCAAGAAAACCCTGAATTGAGCCATCTTCACCCATAGGACCATGAAGGACAGGAAAAACAACAGCTCCTGCTTCATAAATACTAGCAGGTGACACGATATCAGCCGCAACAACCGTTGCGTTGGTCATTAATTTCGTTCCCCGAACAGGTGTCTCAGTGAAAACTTGTGTTTTGACAAACTCACCCGTTTGCGTGATAAAAAACGTCTTCACCACAAACTTGTCGTAGTTAACCGCAAACATCACACTCTCCGCTGATAATACCGATACCTCACGCTCAGCACTACGACCGCCATATAATAAAATCAAACTTTGTTTTGACATCTTGTCTCCTTGAAATAATCTAGTCAAATTTATTATATCACAAAAGCGACGGTGCGATTTGATAAAAATTCCCTCAGTATGACACTATCATACTGAGGGAAATATTTTATATATCTTGACAACAATACACACAATGATATAATTAGTGTATAAATATATCAGGAGGTAAAGATATGACAACAAGTACAATTAATTTTAAAATTGATGATGAATTAAAAAAAGAATTTCAAAAACTATCAAAAGAGTTAGGCTTAACAACAACATCATTTTTAACAATGTTTGTCAAAAAAGCTGTTACTGAACAGGGTGCTCCTTTTGAAGTCCGAGTCCAAAATAAAGTTTATAAGCAGTTGTGGCAAGAAGAACAAGAAAAAATACTAGGTATCATTGAAGACGATGCTAAAGAGATACCTGGGGATTATTTTGAAAAAGTAAAGGCAAAGTACACGCATGACTAAGTTTACCATCAAAACAACAAACCGATTTGACCGACATCTAGCTACCTTAGACAAACGTTTAGGTTTAAATTTTGATGAAATTATGTCTGTTATTGAGGAAATCAAAGTCGCCAAAGACATTCTAAAAGAATTTGGTACATTGCCACAGGAATATGTCTATTATTTGCATCGTTTAGAGGACGAACCTTGGGCTGGCTTTATGGAATTTCATGTTGCTGATGATGTGCTAGTTGTCTACGCAGATGTCACAGCGAAACACGAAATTCGTCTAGTTGGCATTTATAATCATGAACGACTTAGACAAGGCAAGCTTGACTAAATAAACGAAAATGCTCTCCCAGACCTTGTATCTGGGAGAGCATTTTATTTTTATTAGTTTTTTAAATCTCCTGCCGATTCTCGACAGCCTTACTGAGCGTGACTTCATCAGCATACTCAATATCACTGCCAACAGCAAGACCACGCGCCAGACGCGTCACCTTAATCCCCGCGGGCTTAATGATGCGCGCCAAATACATGGCAGTCGCCTCACCATCACTTGTCGCATTGGTGGCAATAATCACCTCAGCGACCTGACTATCCATCAATCGCGTAATTAAGGTTTTAACATTAATATCATCAGGGCTGACACCATTCATCGGACTAATCGTGCCATGCAGGACATGGTAGAGACCGTTATATTCACGAATCTTTTCCATAGCAAGGACATCCTTTGATTCCTCAACCACAAAGATAGTCGTTCGATCGCGCGATTCGTCACTGCAGATGTTACAAGGGTCCGCATCCGTCAGATTCCCGCAGATGCTACAGAAGTGGAGATCGCGTTTAGCCGACAAAAGATTGGCTGCAAACTGATTAACATCATCGTCTGACATACCAATCGTATAAAAAGCAAGACGAGTTGCCGTTTTTTGACCAATACCGGGTAATTTTGCGTAAGACTCGATTAGCTTGGCAATTGGTTCTGGATAATAAGCCATATTTGAGCCTTTCATTTTTAGGTTTTATTTGAAATCGTACATTGAATTGTAGAGATTGACAATATCTCGTGTGATGTTTTGATTGGCATGAGTCGTTGTGCCGTCAGGTTTAATAATCGTATCAGGTACCATGACACCAATCGCGATTTGTGGTTTTTCAGACGGTGCATATGCCACGACATTATTCACTGACAGATAGACTTGATTGCCATTGGCATCGAGTTTATACGTCTCTGATGTTCCGGTTTTCGCATTAATATTAACACTCGCATTTGCCATAATATCTTTACCAGTCGCCATGTTACCACCATGCGTGACTTGATACATGCCTTGCTGGAGCAAGCTCACATTTTCAATTGAAATATCAACCATATTAAGTGTTTTGGTTTCGATTTTCTTAGTCAGAGCGCCGAGTGAACCGTCTGTATTGCTGTCATAGACACCTTCTATCAGATGAGGAGCAACGCGCTTACCGTCATTGGCAATGGTCGCTGCATACTGGGCTAACTGCAAAGGCGTATAGTTATCATACTGACCGAAACTTTCATCCAAGTAGTTGGCTGCTGTTTCATCTTCACCGTTAAAGCCTGGTGACTCACCTGGAATATCAAGGCCTGTCGGAACACCTAAGCCAAATTCACCATAAGTTTTTCGGAATTTTTTAAAGGAATCCTCAAGTTTTGAGGTGTAGATTGTCATGTTGGGGTGGTAGGGCTGACCTAGAATGTCTAGTGCAGTCTGAATCATATAGGTATTAGATGAATATTCCAAAGCCTGAACAGCAGAAATCGGTGTTGACATCCCATTTGTGAACCAAGACTGTTTCACTTGTGAACCTTGAATTTGAATCGGTTGGTCATTTAAGACTTGATTACCAGATAACACACCATTTTGCCAACCTGCAGCGATTGTACCCATTTTGACCACAGACCCTGGAATGAAAACATTTTGAATCGTACCAAGCGTATCATCTGAGAGCTCACCAGTTTTTATGTCATAATGAATCCCACCAAGAGCATAAATAGCTCCAGTAGTTGGGTTCATGACCACAGCGTAGGCACCTTCTGAATGACCACCAAAACCTTCAGCTTGAAGGATAGCAAAATTATTTTTCAGAATATCCTGCACACCTTGTTGGAATTTCGAATCAATGGTCAATTTCAGGTTCTTGCCTTTTTCGCCTTGTTTCAGGACTTTTTCGCCTGTCACATTACCATTTTTATCAACCGTAATTTGTTTCACAGCATTGGTACCATGAAGTTCATCTTCATAGCCTTTTTCCAAGTATGAAGTGCCGACACGATCATTGCGTGAATAACCTTTTTTCAGATAGTCATCCAGACTTTCTGCCGGAATACCTGTTTTTTCACTGGTAACAGTCCCTAAGATGCTGGTCAAAGGCGAATCTGCATACTCTCGCTCCCAAGTCGTACCAACTGAAATCCCTTTAAATGACCGCTCATTTTCAGCAATTGTCGCTTGTTGTTCAGCGGTGAAATTCCCTGACGCAATAATGGTCGTCGCAAAATTAGACGTAGCGTTCATTCGCTTATAAAGTTTGGCAGCTAATTCTGTATCCGCATCATAAGCAATCTCTTCATCAGTCACTTTTTTGACATATTTAGCATAGATTTCTCCCTCAGACAATTTTTCGCCTGTTTTAGAATTAATGCGTTCTTTTGCCGGGACACGCTCTTGAACCTTAGCTAAATTTTCAGGATCAGCTAAGAAGAAATCCTTTTTATCACGCTCAGTCAAGGTATCTGTTTTGACAGACTCTGGAATTACACTGACAAGCTTAATCGCAACTTGTCGCATTTCTTCTGCTGTCATCGTATTACTACGCGTAAAATTAATCGTCTGTACCGCTTGATTCGATACCAAAGGCACGCCATTGGCGTCATAAATTTGACCACGGGCTGTTCCTTCAGTAACCGTTGATAAAGATCCCGATGTCTCAAGTTTCTTGTCATAAAAGCTTTTATTAGCAATTTGCATCTGATATAGTCTACCAACCAAAATCAGGAATAAAGCAAAAATAAGGAAAAACAAGACATTAATACGTTTTAAGATAGCCTTAGAAGGATTTTCTAAGACTTTAGGTGATTTATTTTTTTGAGAACTATTTTTTGATTTCATTACTTACCATTATACGATACTTTTGTCTAAAAAAAAACTGCCAACCTCGCTAAAAGTTGGCAATTCAAATTGATTGACTTGATGTTACGGGCTTAGACTTCCTTTATCAAGAAAGTCAGCCTGTATGACCAGGCGATTCTCGCCATCAATATCAGTACAGGTATACAGAGTGAGTTGCGCTTGACCAACCTTATCCGCCATAGCCTGATAGGTCGCGTTGAAGTTACCTTGCCCATCATCAATAAAGAGTTTTGTAATCTTAAATCGGTATTGCGTTTGTTCAGATGCTTGATTAACTTTAATCTCATCACCGATTTTTAATTTCAGTTTTTCCAATACAATTGGCTGTTTCATATCAAAACTGCCGTCTTCATTGACTAAAAGCGGACTGAAATAATCTGTCGCTGATAGATAAGTACTGTGGGCAGATAAAACATAATTATTCACACCTAATTTTTGGGTTGTTTTATTGGTACAAGCATATATCGCCTTATCAAATCCGGTGCCGTCTTCTTTCCCTCTACCTTTTACAATCGGCAAATCCAAGCCAACCTTGTCAATAATGACTTGGCCTATAAAATTTAGGCTCTCATCAAAATCAAGCATACTTTCTTGCATCGGTATGGTCTGTTCTTTAGAATCATTAGCTTCCTTCGAATATTCCGATAGTAACTGCCGATCAATCGCAACTTGCGAATGTGATGTTTTTGGTTTTTCAACCTTGGTATCAGGGATAAGACACCAAATTGCTAACACCATCATCAAACTAGCGACAATTAATACAATCGTGCTCACACGATTTTTAGTCTTTTTAGACGCTTTTTTTATGATTTCTACTAGCTGCTTAGGTCTCACGTTTCTATCCCACTTTACATTTCTTTTTTCATATCTACCATAATTATACTATAAAACAAAAATGATAGAAGATAATAAAAACCAAGCAACCCTAGAACTGTCACTTAGTTTTTAAACATCCTATTGATTAGTCTGCTTTGCGAATTTTATAAGCAACAGAACCTAACATTGAAAGTGCACTAACTTCTAAAAGCGCAAAAGGTGCTACTGTTGACTCTTTTGCTACTGGTGTTGCATTTGTTTTAGCCACCGCACCTTTAGGTGCTGATATTGTCGGCAAGTTTTTAGCAACTGTCGCAGTAGGTTGTGATGTTGCACCAGCCACTAACAAATCAATACTTTTATTGATTAATGCTGCGTCGTGGTCAACTGAATCTTGAAGTTGAGCTGCAGTCTGGCCTGTCATTCTTAAAAAATAAACCACTTCATCTGGTGTCAACGATTCAAAGTCAGCTATCTCTGCCTCATAAGCATTGACATCAAATGGTGCACCTTTTTTATCAACTAAACTAGCTTGAATGCTGCCCATGATTCAGGTGTGTAATCAGCTTCTTTCAAAGCTTTATATCTTGCAATCGCAGCTTTGATTCCTGATAAATTAATGTTTGCAACTTCTGATTTTTTAACCAAAAGTGTATCAATTGCGTTATTTAAGTTTTTAGCAAACAAATCAAGCTCAGCTTGAATCTCAGCTTCTGTTGATCCATTCTCAGTAATATTGGCAGAAACCTCAGACGGAGTTAACGCTTTCATTTGTTTGATCATTTCTTCAAACTGTTTTGTTTTTGGCTCAACTACTTTCAAAGTAGCCCAAGATGTTGCTGTATAATCTGCTTCAACCAAAGCGTTGTACTTCGCAATCACTGCATCAGCTTTACTAAAATCAATACTTTGTGTTGCAGCTTGTGCCACAAGTGTCCCAGAAAAATCTGTCGGTGCCGCCAATACTGCTGCCCCAGTCAATGCAGTCGCAATTGTAACCGCTGTCAAAACTTTTTTGCTTTTTGAAAATCCCATAATTTCCTCTTTTTCTTTTTTAAAATTGTTAATGTGCTAAACTTTATGCAACATCTACTCCCATAAACATCATGAATTCATCACAGCTCGCAAGCCACCAACTATTGCGCCGTAATGCCTAATCAGACATGACCTTCCTCCTCACCACTTATAAATTTAATCTTCTAAGCCCCTCAACTAAAGATTACAAGTAAAAATGAGTATGCGCTTTGCACCACTACACTCGTTATCTTAACATAAATTTTATATTTTTTAAAGAATAAACTGGCATTTTGTCCATATTTTTTATTTTATGATACTTTTATTCATTTTAATGCCAGTGAGATGCTAAATAGATGAGAACTATCTCAAGTTTACAGGGGATGCATCCGCTATACCTATAACAAAATAAGGTACTTGTTACACGTCTGCTACCATTCTCAGGAATAAAAAAACCACTACATAAGCAGTGGTTTGATTTATATTATTTGTCTTCCAAGTAATATTGAGCTGTTTTGTTCAAGTTATCGTCGAATTCGAATACCAATGGTGGGAAGTTTGGAATTTCGAATTTCAAGATTTCTTCAGCGCTCATTTTGTTGATGTGTTTGACAAGGGCACGAATTGAGTTACCGTGTGCGCCAACGAAAACGTTTTTGCCATCTTTAAGTGCTGGTGCAATTTGGTCTTCCCAGAAAGGCAAAGCACGTTCAAGTGTCAACTCAAGGTTTTCAGCATCTGGTACGATTGAATCTTCAAGGTGTGCGTAACGACGGTCACCATGTGAAGAAAATTCAGCATCATGAGCCATTGGATCTGGGCTCACGTTGTATGAACGACGCCAGATAAGAACTTGTTCGTCACCATATTGAACAGCCGCATCAGCTTTGTTAAGACCTGTCAAAGCACCGTAATGACGCTCGTTTAAACGCCAAGATTTTTCAACTGGTACCCAAAGTTGGTCAGAATATTCAAGGACATAGTTAGTTGTTTTGATCGCACGTTTAAGAACTGACGTGAAAGCAATATCGAATTCGATACCAGCATTTTTAATCAACTCACCAGCTTTTTTCGCTTCTGCAACACCTTGCTCAGCAAGATCTACGTCAGCCCAACCAGTAAAGAGGTTCTTTTCGTTCCATTCAGACAAGCCGTGGCGTGCGAATACTAATTTTACCATGTTTTTAATTTCTCCTGTAAGATATTAAGTTTTGTTTTTGCTAAGATATCAATGTGTAACGACTATTTGTCAATCCACCAATCAAATTACAAAGCACAAAACTCAAATGATTTTAAAACAATACCCTATTATTTTACACTATTTTTGAATGATTTACCACTATTTTTGAGCGCATTTTCATGATTTTTTCAAGATTTATCTCAAAACTTATTCTGCTCAAAATAGTTTTCCAGACTGCGTTTGTAGGATTTAGCAACTTCTGATAAGACTTGACCTTTTTTCTTGATAAAAATCAAGGTATTGGCATTGCCATCTTCTAATGGAATTACTCGGATACCGTGAACACTTTCTTTATCGATAAATCCTGAGCCAGTGGCATAGGCATCTGTACGCTCTAATATACCATTAAGTGATGCTCGGTCTGTCACATTATATATCTTAGTATTTTCAAAGGTTTCAACCAAGTCTTCTGAATAATAGAGAAATTGCTCATTTTCTTGCGTAAATCGAGCCCGACTTAAATGTCTCAATTCATCATTAGTCACAAACTCTTTATTGGCTAGAGGATGAGATTGCCGCAGATAGATATGCGTTTTAAAAGTCATCAACTCTTCAAACTCAAGATCCAACTTATCTAGCATTCGGGTGATCCCTAAGCGATTGTGATTATTTAAGTAAGCAATTCCAACATCGGACAAACCGTCTGATACCTCACTCAAAATGTTATAAGTTGTTGATTCAAATAATCTAATATTTTTGATCTCAGGATTTTTTTCAGAAAACTCAACTGAAACTGGCGCCAAAAAATCATAATGCTGACTGGCAACTGAAAAGCTATGTTGCATTGTCGTCGGCGCTAGATATTTAGCCTCAAAGGTATCAAAATCACGTAAAACACTCTGAGCTTGCTCATAAAAACGCTCTCCAGAAATCGTCAAACTCACGCCAGTATTAAGACGCTCAAAAATCTTGAATCCTAATTCAGTTTCAAGATCCTTAACAGCGATAGACATTGACGGCTGACTGACATAGAGTTGTTCACTTGCCTCTCGAAAAGTACCTGTATTAGCGATTGCGACGACATATCTTAATTGCTTAATGTTCATTTTTACTCCAATAAAAAGTGTATAACATACATTATACACTTTTTTTACTTATTTATCAGCTGGTTCTGCCGTTTAAAAGGCTCTAGCTTATAGTTGAATTCGGTACTAACTCATTGATTTCTCTTTGTCTTTTCTTGGTCATTCCTTGTAAAATCAACTGGTATGCGTTTTGTATCATAGCTTTAATCGTCTCATCAGGAACTTGACCCGCAAGGTCAATCGAATTCCAATGTACCTTATTCATATAGTAACCCGGTACGATTTCAGCGTATTGCTCTCGCAGTAATTCACCATCTTCGGGTTTTAACTTAACTGTTAAAATCCGTTTTCCTGACTTATCTTGTCCTAGCATGCCAAACATTTTATCATCTAGTAGTAAACGCGTCGCGCCCCACTCTGCTTTATAATCAGTATGAGCCGCTGGAAACGTCTCTGCATAAGTACAAATATCAACTTCTTTCATCTACTAGAGTCCCTTCAACTTATATTAAGAAACAGAAGGTTTTTGTTTCTGATTTTGCCACAACTCACAGCTGTACTTTTCGCACCAAAGCTCGAAATCTGCTTCATCAGACTTGGTCTTCTTGATAAAGATATCATCAACCTCAACATCTAAAGCTTTGGCAATTTTGAAAGCCAAATCTAAAGACGGGTCATACTTATTATTTTCCACAGCATTAATTGACTGTCGAGTGGAATGCGTCAGACGCGCCAAGTCTTCCTGAGAAAATTTCATCGCCTTGCGCAATTTTTTAATATTATTCTCCATGGAACCTCCTTCTTAAATCTATTTCCCGATGCATATTGTCAAAAGACCTTTACATATTTTCATTGTATTATAAATTCGTGTTTTTGACAAGAAATTCAGTTTCATTTAGCAAAGCCATCAAAAAATAGGTAAGTAAGCACTACACTGGCTAATCTGCGAATAACGCAAGATATTCTGGATACCCAGCCTGAACCAAATCTGCTTTTGGAATAAAACATAGTGCTGCTGAATTAATACAGTAGCGTAGACCACCTGTTTCTTTAGGACCATCTTCAAAAACGTGTCCAAGATGTGAGTCCGCATCAGCCGAACGAACCTCAGTTCTATCTCTACCGATAATTGAGCGGTCTAGCTTTTCAATGATTTCCAAGGTATCAATTGGCTTACTAAAGGCCGGCCAACCACAACCTGCATCAAATTTATCCGTTGATGAAAATAAGGGTTTCCCCGAAACAACATCAACAAAGATACCATCTTGCCACCAATCATCATATTTGCCAGTAAACGGTCTCTCCGTTGCTGACTCTTGTGTGACAGCATATTCTTCCTGGGTCAAGCGTTTCTTGAGTTCCTTTTGATCGTATTTTGTCATAGCGACACCTCTTTCTGCGATTCATCTTAACGAACTACGCCCGCTCAAAGGCTTTCTACGATTTCTCTTCGTGAAATCTTGAAACTTGACCTACGCTGGCGCTTCGTCCAAGCGGGGTCATTCGCGAACTGCGTCCGCTCAAAGGCTTTTACTCATTCGATAAGACTAATATCTTTTAAAATCAACGGCCTTTTGAGGCTGCTTTAACACCTAAATTACCAAGTACTTGACTGATGAAAACAATCACCAAAACAAAGACAAGGGATAAGAAAGTCACATCACCACGACCACGTTGATACCCTTGTTGCAATGCCATTGAGCCTAGACCACCACCACCGACAGTGCCAGCCATTGCTGTCAAACCAATCAAATTAATTACTGTAAAGCTCGACGCCCGAATAATTGACACTAAACCTTCTTTTAAATAGACACGATAAATAATGCCGAAATTCCCGACACCCATGGCACGCGCAGCTTCCACAACACCCGGATCAACTTCAAGTAAGGCATTTTGAATCTGACGAGCAAAAAACGGAATCGTACCTAACACCAATGGTACTGTAACGGCAGCTGTCCCAACAGAAGTGCCAACAAGGAAACGCGTCACTGGCATAATCACAGCCAATAAAATGATAAAAGGAATAGAACGACCAATATTGACAATCTTATCCAAAATCGTATAAATCAAACGTTGCGGCGTCAGACCACCTTCATCAGTCATCAACAAAATGACACCTAAAATCAAGCCCAAAATCCCCGCAATCACTCCCGTGATAAAAGTCATTTGCAAGGTTTCAAGCGTTGCAGTCCAAAAATCAGGCCACAACTCGGCAGCATTTGGAAAAAGTTGATTAATCATTTGGCACCTCTGTTTCTTTTACTTCTGAGCGTTTAATTTCAGAAATTCGCACTTGTCGTTCTGCTAAATAGTTAGTAATCGCCTCCAAATCAGGCTGCTTACCATTCTCACCCTCAAGCGTCACAATCATCGTACCAATCGGCACATTTTGCAGAAACTCGATATTACCATACAAAATATCTGCCGTCACAGCAAACCGCTTGTAAAGCTCAATAATAACTGGTTCCGTCGCATTTGAAAATTTAAGCTCATAGACAGGTTGGTCTGTATGCGCCAATAATTTCTTCTCAGCCTGCTCGACATGCGTCGCCGTTCTGATGAAGTCTCGCGTCAAATCCGCTTTAGGTTCATTGAAAATGTCAATCACATTGCCACGCTCAATCACACGACCATTTTCCATGACCGCCACCTTATTACAAATTTCCTTAACCACTTGCATTTCATGCGTTATGATGACAATGGTAATGCCTAGTTTATGGTTCACCTCTTGGAGCAATTCTAGAATTGATAACGTTGTCTTTGGATCAAGAGCAGAAGTTGCTTCATCACAAAGTAAAATTTTGGGGTCATTAGCCAAGGCACGTGCAATTGCAACACGTTGCTTTTGACCACCTGATAATTGACTCGGATAGGCGTCTTTTTTATCTAAAATACCAACTAGCGCCAATAAATGTGCCACCTTAACTTCAATTTCATGTTTGGACAAGCCTGACCCTTTTAAAGGAAAAGCAACGTTATCAGCAATCGTCCGTGATGCCATTAAATTAAAATGTTGGAAAATCATCCCAATCTTTTTACGCTCTTCACGCAAGTCACGATTGGATAATTCAACCAGATTTTTTCCTTCAATACTCACGACACCCTGCGTTGGCTTTTGAAGTAAATTAATAACTCGAACAAGCGTTGATTTTCCCGCACCTGAATAACCGACAATGCCGTAGATATCCCCTTTGTCAACTTTCAGTGAGACATTATCAACCGCAACAACTTCACGATCTTTCTGTGTGAATTTTACACTAATATCTTTTAAATTTATCATATCCATTATTTTACCATTTTCTCAGACAATCTGTCGCCCTTTTTGATAGATGATTCCCTATTAATAACCCAGCAAAAAGCCTGAGTATAAAACTCAGGCCCTAAGCGATAAAGGTGTAACGGTTTTACACGTCTTATTTTGCGCCTTCCCAAGCTGGGTAGTCGTTTGTTTTCTCAATCAATTTCGCAATTTCTGGTGTTTGATAAGCTTTGACAATTTTCTTGAAGTCTTCTTTATCTTTGTCTTCTTTGCGAACAGCGATGATATTTTTATACAGGTCACTTACTTTATCCAAGTGATCTGTGTCAATATAAATCGCAGATTTTTTAGGTGTTGTATGCAATTGGTCAGTCACATAGTTAGTGTTGATAAAGGCAGCTGTCACATCTGGTAACGTCGCAACCAATTGGTCTGCTTGAATTGGTTTAATCTCAATTTTAGTGTTGTAAGATTCGATATCTTTCACTTCTGGTGAATCAGGCGCATCTTTTTTAAGTTTGATAATATTAAGTGTTTCGAGCGCTTGAAGTGCACGACCACCATTTGTTGGGTCATTTGGAATGGCGACTGTATCGCCATCCTTCAAATCTTTTGGATCTTTAATTTTTTCAGAGTAAAGACCAAATGGTGAAATCAAAGTATAACCGATATAAGTTAAATCTTTTTTGTTTTCTTTATTGTAGTTGTTCAAATAAGCCACATGTTGGAAACTATTCAAGTCAAGAGACCCGTCAGCAAGTGCTGGATTTTCTTCTGTATAGCCACTAAATAATTTCACATCAATTTTAATCTTGTCATCTTTTAGAGAATCACTGACTTTTTCCCAGATTTCTTTTTGTTGGTCACTTGCGACACCTACAACATAGGTTTTAACACCGTCTTTTTTAGCGCCACAGGCTGCAAGTGTTCCTATTGCAAAAACAGCAACAAGTGCCGTCAAAACTTTAGTCCATTTTTTCATGTATTCATTCCTCCAAAATTTGTTATCTCATTAGTTAACTAAAACTAGTATAACACTAACTTGACTATCCTCGTCTTACCAAAATTTTATAACAGACTTCAATTTTTTCTATATCAAATCTCTAAATAATTTCTCTTTATGGTTTGGATACTCTGAGCTAATCGATTGGTTTCTGAGTTATTTAATGGTGGTAAAATACGTCGTATAACGCCATCTTTCAAGTTAAATTCTGTTAAAGTGGCATAAAAACAATTTTCAGACTCATCATAAGATGAAACTGGTAACAACTCTCTCGTGTCTGTTTTTAAAACACGAATGATGCGTGCCACACTTGATGAAATACCGAAGGCAGTATGATGCTTGGCAGCGTAAATCTCCCAACCTGTACCAGTCGCCAACTTTTCAACTTCACTCGACACATTAAGTGCGACTTGGCTTTCACCATGCTCTCCAATGACTAGCACATCATCGCGTTCTGCTCGATGTTTCAAACGATTAGTATCAATCAATGTCCCACTTCCGATAATTTTTGCTTTATCAAAGCCAGTCATATTTGCCAAATATAGAGCTATGACATCGCAAGGATTAGTAATTGAAATGACGATGCCTGAAAAACCAGATGCCTTTAATTTTGGTGATATATCTTCAACAATTTTAGATGTCACGCGCAATTCTGCCAGTCGGTCTGTCGCTGTTTCCAACACTCTAATGTCTCCTGCACAAAAAACGACGATTGCTGCATTTTCAAGGGCAGCATAGTCATTTTTGATAAGTTTAACATGATGATTTAAATTTTGTACGGTATCTGATAACTCAAGATACTCAGCTTGGACCTTCATTTCATTTGTATCAATCAAGACTAGCTCATCGGCTAATCCTTGTAGACAAAGCGTATAAGCTAGTGTTGCACCGACATGTCCCATGCCAATAATTCCGATTTTCATCCTATTTCCCCACTTTCAACTTCTGTGCTTAGCAATTGTAACTATGCTGTTGCGAGTTCCAAATAATAGCGCTTGCATTTACATTAGTATCATGATAAACTAATATTGTAAAAAATACAAACACAAGGGGTACCGCAAACGCGGTTGAGATTTACCCTCAGAACCTGATGCGGTTAATACCGCCGTAGGGATGTGTCAATTTGATGAATCAATCGAATGACTTCTGATGACCCCTCCTTGTGAAATATAAGGAGATTTTTTTATGTCACAAACTCAAGTTTTCAGCATTCGCATCTTAGCTGAGGTAGCGATTGTCGCTGCGTTGGCTATGGCGCTTTCTCTCATCCCACTCCAAGTTGCCTGGTTTGAGATCAGCCTAGGGACGACACTCATCGTCTTGATTTCATTACGTCACGGAACACTTGTTGGGCTGATAACCGGACTCATCTGGGGTCTACTTCATTTCGCCTTAGGTACAGCCTACTTTCTTAGTGTGCCACAAGTCTTGATTGAGTACGTTTTGGCTTTCACTTTTACGGGATTCGCAGGACTAGCACGGAAACCTTTTGCTCAAACAGGCAAGAATCGCTATATTGTTCTTGCGGTCATCATCGGTGCTTTTGCCAAATACTTCTGGCACTTTGTCGCCGGTGTCATCTTCTGGAGCGACTATGCTTGGAAAGGTTGGGGAGCAGTTAGCTACTCTTTAATTATCAACGGTATGAGTGGTATCATGACAGCCCTTGCTGCAATCATCATTCTCATTGCGGTTAAGAAAGCCTATCCTAAATTGTTTAATTGCTAATCGAAAGCGCTGTTCAGGCGCTTTTTTTATGCGCTTTTTTTATATTTTGATATAATAAAATAATACAAACAAAATATAAGGTGGTTAAACAAAACATGTCATGGCTTATTAGACTTATCAAAGGAGTGGTCATTGCTCTAGGTTTCATTTTACCGGGTGTTTCAGGCGGTGTTCTAGCAGCTATTTTAGGGATTTACGAGCGGATGTTATCCTTTCTTGCACACATTCGTCGCAACTTCAAGGCAGATTTTTTCTATTTCCTACCTGTCGGGATTGGTGGCATTTTAGGGATTGGGCTCCTATCACGACCGCTTGAATTCTTGTTAGCTCATTATCAAGTTATCGTCCTCTGGGGTTTTGCGGGAGCTATTGTTGGGAGCTTACCCGCCTTGTGGCAAGAGGCAGAAAGTCAGTCACAGCGCGATAAAATTGACTGGTCTTGGTTGATTGGCACATTTGTTGCTAGTCTTGTCATTTTATATAGCATGCCCTATATCTTCGGCACACTACCTGCCAATTTTGTAACCTTCATCTTAGCTGGTGCTTTGATTGCTTTAGGTGTCTTAATTCCAGGTCTCTCGCCTTCCAACCTCCTTTTGATTTTGGGTCTCTACTCACCCATGTTAGTCGGATTTAAAAACTTTGATTTACTCAATGTTTTCCTACCGATTGCAATTGGCGGTATCCTTGCCGTGCTACTCTTTGCTAAAAGTATGGAGCATCTCCTTGAACATCATCATTCACGGGTCTTTCATTTCATTTTAGGTATCGTATCTGCCTCTACCGTACTTATCCTCGTGCCAAATAGCAAGAGCGCTGAAAGTATCAGCTATGCCGGAAGTAACCTACTTACCCTTGTGTTAGCTGCCATTTTCACAGCCCTGGGGCTGTGGTTAGGTCTATGGATGAGCAAACTCGAGGAGCGCTATAAATGAAAAAAGGGAAGTTGAAGAAAATACTGGTCGAACAGATCTTGGATAAGGCAGGGATTGCCCATGAGCCGCTCGCCTTAAATGCTTTAAAAGACGACCTGCCGGAGGGTATCTCTAAAGCTGATATTTATAAAACGTTGGCTTTAACAGGCAACAATGGACCGGTGATTGGCATCATCCCATTAACGCAGCATTTATCTGAGAAAAAACTCGCTAAAGTTTCCGGTAATAAAAAAGTCAGCATGATTCCTCAGAAAGATTTGCAAAAAACAACGGGTTATGTCCACGGTGCTAATAATCCTGTCGGGATTCGTCAAAAGCATCCTTTTCCGATTTTTATTGACGAAGTTGCGCTAAGCAAAGACTTCATGATTGTCTCTGCTGGCGAAGTAGGGCGCAGCATTAGCATTCAACCCCAACTTTTAGCCGATTTTGTTAAGGCAAGTTTTGTGGATATTTCAGAGTAAACAGCAGGACTTTTTAACCAATGTTTTAGTGATTGGTATAATAAAAGCATGCAATGAACACGTATGCTCCCAGTAGAATCGTTTAAGACGGTAGCTATTAATGAGTTGAAAATAACTGTCTAACTTGCTAAAGTTAAGAGACGGTTATTTTTTCTTGTCGTTTTTATGCAGTATTACAACCAAACTCGTCAAGACAAGGATAACCGTACAAACCTTAGAGATGATTTGAATTGCTCCAAATACTGTCAACAATTAACTCTATTTACTTACCGACTTGTCAAATCATATTTTTTATTGTATACTTAAAAAATAGTTTAGGTTTACAAATAAACCCAAACGCCATTAAGAAAGGAAAGTGTCTCACCATACTTGACATTTTGAGACATCAGACAAAAAGACATGACAAACAATAAAGTACAACGCTTGGCAATCATTGCCATTGCAACAGCATTTCTTGCCGTCGCAAGTCAACTAACGATTCCACTACCACTTGTCCCCCTTACACTTCAAACCCTCGCAGTAGGTATTATTGCAACACTACTAAAACCATTGGATAGTATTTTAGCGATTTGTCTCTATCTCATTCTTGGTGCCATTGGTATCCCAGTTTTTGCTGGAGGCGCTGCAGGTTTTGGTGTGATTCTTGGACCAACAGGTGGATTTTTGATTGGTTTCTTACTTCAATCTCAACAAGTTTCACTATTGGGTCAAACTGCTTTTATGGTGAAAAGCACACGTGGTAAATTAATTCTATATAGCGCAGCCAACATTATCGGTGCTGCTTGGTGTTTAGCCTTAGGCACGATTTGGTTATCACTTGTCGCACGTCTATCACTTCAAGTTGCTTTTAAAGCTGGTTTCCTACCTTTCATTATTCCTGGTATTGTCAAAGCAATTCTTGCTGCCTTCATCGGCTATGCACTTCGTCGCGCTTTAAAAACACATCCTTATTTCGCAGTTGCGCCTGCCAAACAAGCTGACAAAGTCGAAAAAACAGAAGTAGCCGAAAAAGTTTAACCTATCTTTGTCAAGATTCAGGTATGAATGAGTAGACTGCTGTCGAGTTGTATTTTCAAGTTAAAAAAGTTAAAATAGTCATATGCTCATGAAACTATTGATTACGCTTTATCCGATAATAATATTTACGCTCATCGCTATCTTTTTTAACTTTTTTAAAATCAGAAAACATCTGCCGTTTAACGTACCCGATGTCGTGACTTTTTTCTTGATTTTCGGTCTCCATTATTTTTCACGCCAAGTGACGCACGTCAGTATCCTGCCTTATTTCTTACTGCTTGTCTCAGCTTTGGCGCTTATCTTGCTCCTACTCGATTTATTTTATTATCGAGAATTTAGTGCAAAAAAATTCCTACATTTTTTCTGGAGAGTGACCTTCTTTATGACCTTACTCCTCTATATTTGTATGGTTTTCGTCATCTTTACCAATTAAAAAATATCGTCAGATTTCAATCATCTGACGATATTTTTTTACTTCTTGAGTTCGTCCACTAATTTTTGGAACTCTTCATTGGTCAAGGTTACACCCTTTCCCATTTTTGTATAATCTGGCGACCATTGACGGATATCAAATTTAGCGGGTGCACCATTCCAAGAAACACGCGTCAGCTCTTTTTTCCAGCCTTTTTCGTTTTCAGACAAGACAATCAAGTGCTCTTCAATTTCAAATTTAAATTCGCTCATTTTATGCTTTACTCCTTTGTTTTTACTATACTCATTTAAGTATATATCTTATTATACGAAATCTAGACCAATTTATCTCAAAATATGTTATAATTTTTGTATGAAAAATTTATTTAAAGGAATTCGCAACTTCTTTTCAGGGAAGTCTGCGCATCAAAAACAGGATTATACTAAAATTGATCTTGAAGTTCTGGCCAATCTCGAACTTGCCCACTCCTTTAATCATGCCGTTTATCTTCATTTCAATGAAAAAAATGGTGACCTTGTTAGTTTCACTGGCAGCATCTCGAGTATCACTGAGCGACAAGTTGTCGTAAAAGACTTACAATCCAATCAAATTCGGATTATTCTTTTGAGCAAAATCAGAAAAGTAACGTTTGTGCCAGAGAATGTCAGAAAATCAATTATAGATAAGAAAAACGCTTAGAATTTATTTTAAAATTCTAGGCGTTTTATTTCGATACCGGTTCGTGCTTTAACAGCATCAATCGCATGATGATATCGACTGAGATACCCCCCCTGGTCGCGACCATCACCTGTATCATCGAGCAAAACAACTTTATCCATTAACCCAAACTCAGCTAGCTGGCGCATTAACTCGTCATGAAAAGCTTGTCGAGATGACTCCCATGCCATATTACGGAAACCATCATTGACATAGGTTGTAATCGGTGGAATAACCAAAATCAAATCCATCTGCTCATTGCGAATTGTTTGTTGGAACAAGGGCTCAAGCTGCTCTTGCTCTGCCTTGCTCAAGTATAGTTTGGCATAAACGCGCGTCACAATGGCATCCGTATCAAGAAAAACAATGCCTTGGTTTGCTGGTGAATTTATTTCGTGTGAATTCGCATCATACTGACCTGTAATCAAGCGGGCATAGTCATCCATCCCCAGTTCATTATCATCAAGATTAGCTCGTTCTTCATAAATTCTAGCATATTCTTCAGAAAAAGGTGCATTAATCGAGCGGGCAAGCCGACGCACCAGAGTCGTTTTGCCAGTTGAGGCTGAGCCCATAATTGTCACAACTTTTGAAAACTGACGACGAAAAACGCGATTGATTTCCTGCCAATAGGTTTGCGGATTTTGCCGAATCATGGTTGCAGAAATCTGGATATCCTTGCGATCAGCTATTTCGACTGCATAGGTATTACCATCGTTTTTGGGGAAACGCTTGCTCAATTCAGTGACGTAATCTGCTTCACCAACGTAAAAAGTGACCTCAAGATTTTCCGATATGGTGTTGGCACGAATCAGATCAAACAGCCGATTAGTCCAGTCATCCCAGCCATGTGGCATTTCAGGAATACCATTCTCGTCAAGTTTCGCCACTTTAATCACGGGTTCATCATTAAAGGCTTCCCTTAGATAACGAAAGCGTTTCTCCAAATGCAGACCGATTTGCGAGCCACGATCACCATCGTATCCTGAGACAATTAGTAAAACGCCCTCATTTAGAGCGGCAGTTTTATAGATTTGCTGCTGATGTCCAGTATGTAGCGGCGCGAAGGTACCAAAATAAACCCCAATTTTTTTTCCGGTTAATCTGCCTTTTGAGATGTTATTTGTGTTCATATTCGCCCAATCTCTCTTGATTTTTAAGACTATTATATCAAAAAAAGCGAGGATTCTCGCTTTTTGACTGAATTAGATTCTTGATTACTCGTTTAAAATCCTTGTGGAAATCCCAGAATCAGGCGAATCAAATAGTATAAAAAATTGATACCACCCATACTCAAAAGTAACTTTAAATAAAAGCGTTTTTTCTTAACTAAATATAAAACTAGGATAAGAAAGAAAACTGGTACTAGCCAAAATAAGGCATGAAAAGTAAACGCTCTTGTCATATGACCTGATAACAGACTACAAAAAGCGCGTGTCATACCACAACATGGACAAGGTATGTTTGTCACCAAACGAAAAGGACACCTATAATTTATTTCCAAGAGCCAAACTCTGAATCAAAATAAAAATCAGGTCCATCATAGTTACTCAGTTTTACCAAAGCAATAATAGCGTCAACAAGAGCAGCAATGGCACAACCACCAAAGGTTAAGATGTATAAAATACCTATCCCAACTTGACCTCGTAAAAAACGATGCACTCCCAATTCTCCGGCAAGCCAAGCTAAGAGGACATATGCAATTTTTGAAACACGCTTTGTATTTGGACCATAGTCAGGGACTGAAAAAGTTTGAGATTGTGTTTTACTCACAACTATATTGTCACCGCTACCATAAACTTCAACACTGTCTCCAACTTTAGGAAATGTATAGTTCAGCTTATCTGGTGAAATACTTAAAATTTCCTTATCATCTAGTCCAATTAAGACTTCATTTTCCTTAATACCAATAATCTCTGCCATACCATGAAACCCTCTTTCTTAGTTTTAAGTAACAAAATATTTACAAATAAATTATATCAGGCAGATTTATGTTTGTCAATTTTATATCTGATCATATAAAAAAGCTAGTTTTTTTAAACTAGCTTTAACTTTTTAGGCTCTAACCGTTTTAGCCGTCCCATTTTTTTCATACAAATTAATCAAGCCTGACCCATTTTTACGGATCATATCACCTGGTTCTACAGCTGTTGGCACGGTCATGGTTAGAAGTTCCATCGGATTTGGTGCTCGATCAATGCGTTCACCGTCCTCGTTTCGGAGATTTTCTACTGTGGCTGTGAAATGACGGAAACCTGGACCGTAAAATTCGATTTCATCACCTTCTGTAATCACATTACGTTGACGAACGGTTGCAGTCATAGTCTTGGCATCAAAAGCAACAACTTCACCAACAAATTTGTACTGCGGAATTTTCCGACGCGCACCAAATAATTGCTCTTCTTCACTTGGTGTTTGGTAGTAAAAACCAGTCGCAAGCTCGCGCTGGGCTACTTTCCAGAGTTCATCAACCAAGGCTGGTTTAATCGCTTCAAAGGCTTCGGGACTTTCCAAGTAAGTATCCACTGCTTTTTTATAGACATTGCTGACAGTTGACACATAATGAATGGACTTCATTCGACCTTCGATTTTAAAGGAATTGACGCCATTTTCAATCAAATCTGGGACGTGTTCAATCATGCTCATGTCAACCGCACTCATTGAGAAATCCTCAGGAATTTCGCCTTGAACGGAGCGGCGTTCAGCCCCAAAAGGCATATCATAGAGGTCATATTTCCAGCGGCAAGACTGTGAACAGCCACCACGATTGGCATCCCGGTGACTCATGTAGTTTGATAGGACACAGCGACCAGAGTAAGAAATACACATAGCACCATGAACAAAAGCTTCGATTTCAACATCTGTGTGCTTCCGAATCTCAGCTAACTCAGCCATCGAAACTTCACGCGCCAATACGACACGTTCCAGACCAAGACCTTTCCAAAATTCTAGTGTTTCATAGTTGGTGGCACTGGCTTGTGTTGACAGATGAATAGGTAACCCCGGTGCTTCACTAGCTGCAATGGCAATCAGGGCTGGATCACTGACGATAACGGCTGAAATACCGATATCACGGAGGGTGCGGAACCACTCGCCTGCACCGATTTCATTGCCTTCATGTGTGACCATGTTAGCCGCGACATAGACTTTTGCGTTGTGCGCTTGTGCGAAAGCCACACCTTCACGCATTTCATCAAAGCTGAAATTCCCCGCTCTTGAGCGCAAACCATAAGCATCACCGCCGATATAGACCGCATCTGCCCCATAACTAATGGCAACCTTTAATTTTTCCAATGTCCCGGCAGGTGCCAATACCTCAGGACGTGTGAGTTGTTTGTGTGACATTAAATGTTTCTCCTATTTTCAAGATAGTGAGTAAGTTGAAAAGATCTCAATACACATCGACATTTCTATCGTTTTCATGTAGATAGTGCCGACAACGAGACCAAAACTGTTACTTTAACTCAATCATTATACCATAATTTAATAAAATGCTCGAAAAAATCATAATTTGCTTTTAAATTAAGTCTTAAGACTGATTAATTTTAGACTAAGAAAAGTTACAATAAAATGAAAATTATTTTTTAAAAAAATAAAAAAAGGAATGTATTATGACACTTATGGAAGTAAAAAATGTGCAACGAGTATTCGGTAAGGGAGAATCCGAGTTTATTGCACTGAACGATGTTTCCCTTACCATTGAAAAGGGAGAATCCGTCGCAATTATTGGCAAAAGTGGCTCTGGTAAGTCTACTCTGATGCATATTTTAGCCTTATTAGACCGACCAACCAAGGGGGAAATCATCCTAGACGGCAAAGATGTTACCCAAATTAAAGAAAAACAGCTTAACCATGTTCGCAATCAGCAATTTGGATTTGTCTTTCAACAGTTTTTCATGAATGCTAAGGATAGTGTACTGGATAATGTCACACTTCCCTTAAAAATTTCAGGTGTCCCTGCCAAACGACGGAAAGAATTAGCCATGAAGGCCTTACAACAAGTTGATTTAGCAGAAAAAGCCAAAAGTAAAGCCAATGATTTATCAGGTGGTCAAAAACAACGCGTCTGTGTGGCACGCGCCATTATTAATCAACCTCAAGTGATTTTTGCGGATGAGCCAACTGGGAATTTGGACAGTACGACGGGTGAACGTATTGAAAATTTATTATTTGACCTCAATCAATCACAAGGAATTACCTTAATTATCGTGACTCACGATGAGGATTTAGCGGCTAGATGTGACCGAAAAATTCGGATGCGTGATGGCAAGATTATTGAAGAGGTGAAATAAATGAAATTTGTAGATATTATAAAAACAGCAACTGCTAACTTGCTGAGAAGTAAAACACGCACTATCTTAACGATGATAGCCATTTTTATTGGTGCATTCACCATTGCCATGACCATTGGGATGAATATCGGTGTCAATGATTTTGTCACCCAACAAGTCGGAAGTATCGGGGGTGAGCAAACATTATTTGTGCAACCTGACGTTGGAACAACTGAAGAGGGCCCTCAAAAATACGAGGCTAAAACTGCTGACACAAATGGTGGCACTGTCCTAACTCTCAAAGACTTAGAAAAAATTAAAGCGGTCAAAGGGATTGACGCTGTTACGGTCATCCCTCTATCTAGTGCTGACTACATCTCTGGTGCCAATCATCAGAAATATGTGCTGTCGACAATGGTAGATGTGGGTGCTAAAAACCAAATCGCAACTGGACGTAGCGTCAATCAAGATGATAAAGAAGCTGAAATTACACTAGAGAAAGATTTAGTTAAGGCCTTAGGCTACAAGTCTGAAAAGGCAGCGCTGAATCAAACTGTTGAAATTGGTGTGACTTCACCAGCAACAGGCGAACAAAAAACATTCAAGGCTAAAATTGTTGGCATCAAGAAATTCACTCTCGTCCAAGGAGGGTTGTCAACGGTCAATCAAGCATTTGACCAAGCAACTACAAATTTTCACGAAGCAGGGTTACCTGATTCAATGAAAAACCAGTACTACGGTTTCTTCACAAATTCAAAACCTGACACTTCTAAAGCAGACATGATAAAAATCAAAAAGCAGTCACCAAACTCGGTTACCATGCTGAAACACTTGAAGACCAAATCACGACAATTCGACAAGTTGTCAATGCCATTACAGGCACACTGATTCTCTTTGGCTCTATTGCGCTTATTGCAGCAAGTTTTGGCATCATCAACACGCTCTTTATGTCTGTCCAAGAACGAACACGTGAAATCGGATTGATGAAAGCCATGGGACTTAGTCGCGGTAAAGTCTTCTTACTCTTTAGTATTGAAGCAATTTTGATTGGCTTTTTCGGTTCTTTGTTCGGCATTCTCGCTGCCATACCTGCCGGTCACCTTATCAACGATATGGGGACAAAATCATTCTTAAAAGGCCTAGAAGGACTTAAACTCATCGACTTTAATCCCCTGGCTATATTAAGTATCATGTGTCTTATCATGTTTATCGCTTTCCTTGCTGGTACCTTACCAGCAAGAAGGGCGGCAAAACTTGATGCCATTACTGCTTTGAGATACGAGTAAAGCTGATGAAAACTCAGTATAGGTACTAGACTTTTTCATTCTATATTAGGTAAGGTTTTGTATTTTGAAACTTCTTCAAAGAAAAACGCCAACAGTTTGATCAGACTGTTAGCGTTTTTTTGGCTCAAATACCAATCGTTTACTGAATATCATCCGGTTCTAAATCATAGAAACCATGTCCCAAAGTCCGACCTGCTGGATGTAGGCTGCGGATTTCTTCATCGAGGGCAAAGGCTTGAATAGGTGTTAACTCGCCTGCCTCTAGCAATTTTCTCGCTTGAACAAATCGTTCGGCAATCTTAACAAAGGTATCACCTGGCGTGTAGATGCCATCTAACTTCCAGTGGGTGTAATTCAAATCGCTCAAGGTAGCAAGTTCGGTCATCATGTCAACATCATCGGAAGCAAAAATGTGAGTGCCGTGACTATCTTCATAGATTGAATAATGCGTTGTTTCATCCTTAGGCTCGCTCAAAAATAGGTTTCTGGCTTTGGATTTTTCTTCATCAGTTTTGATGAAATTATAGTAATTTTCCAGAAGTGGGCGTTTAGATTGATGAATAATCGTTGCACCATAGACCAAAATTTCACCGAAAATCTCAAGATTCTCAGCCATTTTAATCAGCTCTTCTTTTGGCAACTCACGTGATAGGACAGCACCGATAGCGCCTTGTTGTCCCCAGAAATTCACTTGGCGACTACTTGTTACCATGGTTGAGGCATCATAAATGTAAGGAAGCTCATATTTATCACGATTCAAGACGAAAATCACACCTGTATCGCCGACTGCGATTTGATCGACTTTGATGTCTTGTAAAAAATCAAGATAAGGCTTGATTGTTGCCATTTTTTCAGGGTGCATAATCGCATTGACTGCTACTGTTACTTGCGCTCCTGCTGCATGTGCCAGTTCTGTAATGGCACGGATTTCATCCCAAGTGAAAGTATTTGGTAAGCGAAGAGCGTACTCACTTTCCCCAATATAGAGCGTGTTAATCCCCAAATCAAGTAATGCTTTAGCTTGTGCGAGATTTTCTGCTGTTGCAGTTATCTTTATTTTCTTAGTCATAAATTTATTATAACAAGAAAAGACATTTTCGTCTGATATTTTTTATCAAAAAACCAGAGAAATGTCTATCATTTATTTGTTAATAAACAGAAAATTTATGAATAACACGGTTTTGTAACCAAGATGTAATATTTTAACTGAATTGTAAAGTGTATTTATGTCTTAGCGTGGTATCATAAGGAAGTACGATAAGGGAGACAGTATGGAAGCACCTAAATACGATGAAGATTTAGATTACTGGCAAGCGCCTACGCGCGAATATTACAGAGAAGAAAAGGCATCGGATGATAAGATGATGGCCGAAAGATTTAACGAGATTGCCTTTTTCTTCAATATTGCTGTATTTTCAATCTTCATGATTTTAAGTTGCGCCATACTCTCGGCATTTATGTCAAGTTTCTTGAGCGTACTACTATCGATTGCATTATCTCTTACGATGTTGAAAGTTTCAAAAAAAGCAATCAAAACATTCCTACGGATTATAAAGAAATAAGCCACAAGGCTTATTTCTTTTGCTTTCTAAAGATTTTCTCTATCCATTCAATCTTAAAATCTGTCAACATCTATTTTACAATAAACAAAAAAAGTCTCGGAAACCCGAGACTTTTCATATAAATTATTTAACGAAGTCCAAAAGTGCCAAGAAGCTGTCAGCTTCAAGTGATGCACCACCAACAAGGGCGCCGTCAACGTTTTCTTTGCTCATGTATTCAGCAACATTTTCAGGTTTAACTGAACCACCGTATTGGATACGAACAGCTTCAGAAACTGCTTTACCGTAAAGTTTTTCAACTGTTGTACGAACAACACCACAAGTTTCATCAGCAGTGTTAGCATCAGCTGATTTACCAGTACCGATTGCCCAGATTGGTTCGTAAGCAATAACAAGGTTAGAAACTTGTTCAGGTGTAAGGTCTTTCAAAGCTGCAGTGATTTGACCTTCAACCCATTCAGCTGTTTTACCAGCTTCATAAGTTTCAAGCGTTTCACCACAACAAATGATTGGTGTCACACCGTTTGCGATAATAGCTTTCGCTTTTTTGTTGATGTCTTCATCAGTTTCGTGGAAATATTCACGACGTTCAGAGTGACCGATGATAATGTATTCGATACCAAGGTCAGCGATTGCTGCTGGAGAGTTTTCACCAGTGAAAGCTCCTGCATTTTCAAAGTAAGCATTTTGTGCAGCCAATTGGATAACATCATCTTTCAAGATGTCAGCAAGTGGTGCAAGGAACAAAGCTGGGCTACCGATAACAGTATCCACAAGGTCAGCAGATGGTGCTTTACCTTTTACTGCTTCAGCGAAAGCTTTTGCTTCAGCCAAAGTTTTATTCATTTTCCAGTTACCAGCGATAATCGGTTTACGTGACATGAGTCCACCTCTAAAATTTTATTATTTGGAACTATACTTGACTTGCGTCAATATAAAATCCATGCACTATTATTTTAACATAAAAAGCGATAATATTCACAATAAAGTGCGATATAGCTGAAAATCTACTGAAAATTTACCAAAAAAATCTCGCGTTAACGAGATTTTTTAATAGCAACCAAATTATAGTGCCTCAACCGCCTCTTTAATCGCCGTCACTAACTTGATATCTGTAAGCCCAGTGACAGATTTAATCACCTCAGTCAAGTCTTCTGTCGCCAAACGTTTTTGAAGTTCAACTGCTTGAGCATCTGAATCGTCTGTATATTTGAAAATCTTCGCAACTGTTGCCAGATGTGTTGCAAAGGACAGATTCCGGTCATTTAATTCTCGGATAGGACGAATGAACCGTTCATCGTAGCCTAATTTGCGAATAGGTGTACGAGCAACACGAGAGATATCATCAGACAAGTGAGGATTAACGAAACGCCCCCGAATTTTCTCATGATAAGCGCTAAGCTCCGATTCGTTGAATAAATCCCATTTGGCCAACAAAAGCTCACGCGTTTCTTGTTGCGTTTGCAGGAGCGCAGACATCACACGCTCGTCCTTTAAAGCACCGTCTATCGTTTCACTACCATAGTAAAAACCATTATAAGCAACTGTCGCGTGTCCCGTATTAACTGAGAAAAGCTTACGTTCGATGAAAGGCTCTAAATCCGTCGCATAATGGACGCCAGTCAAATGTATCAAAGTATTGCGGATTTGACTTTGGTCGATGACCCATTCGCTAAAGGGTTCCACGACGACGAACAATGGATCTGCATGAGTTTGACCGGGTACAATTCGGTCAACTGCAGCATTTGGAAACCCAATATAAGTAGCAGCGTATGCCTTATTTTCTTCTGTCAGAAAGGCATCAACCTTAGTTTTCAAAAACTCTGAGCCACCTATCATGTTTTCACAAGCGATAAAATCAAGGGGTGCCACAATCTTAGCAGCTTGACGTGCTTGAATGCCTTTGGCAATGAGTTCTGCGATAAAGGGGAGGATATTAGGACCGATAGCTGTTGTCACAATATTAGCATTTTTAATGGCCTCAATGACTGTCTCTGGTTGTTTGGCATTGTTAAGACCAGAGACATGATTAATCGGAATCCGTGTCGCTGCATCCTCTGCCAGCTCTATTTCATAATTGCCACGTTCGTTTAGGGCATTAATAATCGTTTCATTGACATCGACAAACACAACTTCGAAATCATTCTTGTGTAAAATTTCTCCGATAAAACCTCGTCCAATATTTCCTGCACCAAAATGTACTTCTTTTTTCATGTTATACCCTTTCTATTTCTTGAATAATTTCACAAGTAACTATTTAAATAAAACAACTTTTCAGTCATTCTAAATTTGCTAGACTTTCAATTCCTTTGCTAAGACTTAAACTTCTACCGAATTAAGTAAGTCTGCAATTTCCTCTGCCGTTTGGGCATCCGCTAGTTTGACAACATTATCAACATCTGCACAAAAAATCGAAATTTTCTGAATCAAATCTAGATGTTCATTACCAACACCAGCAATACCAAAAAGCATCGTCGCAATTTTCGGCTCTGCATCATCCCCAAAGTTCACGCCACGTGGCACTTGCACAATGGTAATCCCAGTTTTTAAAACTTCTTTCTTAGCAGCGTCCGTTCCATGAGGAATCGCAATGAAATTTCCCATATAAACCGAAAGTTCACGATTGCGCTCTATCATAGCAGGAATATAATCTGCCGTGACATAGCCTCCCGCAAGTAACTGTTCCCCACAAAATATAATCGCCTCCTCTTGTGTTTCAAAGACTTGACCTAACTTAATTAAATTCGTTTGTATTTCCATTTTTACCTCTTTCTGCGCCTTCACTTTATGAAGGTTTGAAACTTGACATGCCATTTTGTGTTCCTGCCAAGTGGGGTATCCGCTCAAAGTCTTTCCCTTTAATTTCCCTCTTGATACTTTAATTGTAATCGCTTTCTATACGAGCGTAAATAAAAGCCTTGTCACAAAAACTTGTGACAAGACTTAGTAGGGTGTTAGGCAATTTATTGCTCTTCTGTCGTATATTTAGTAAAACTTTCACCGATAATTTTATTCAATAGTTCATAGACAATCTCATAATTACCCGAGCTGTAAATCGTCGTGTAAAGGGTATTTTCGATGATAGAACTTGAGATTTTACCCAAGATATAATTATAAATCTCATCAATGGATTGTGGTGCTGTCAAAAATAAAATCCGATTAGCAGTCATAGGTTCTTTATCCATACCCATCACTTCAATCTCTTACGTTAAATCAAAGATTTTAAATTCCGGGCGTGGCACAACTTTGGAAATACCATGAATCAAAACCAAATTAGTTTTGGGAATCCCAAACGATGTCCGTTTAAAACGTTCTAGCAAATCCCAGTCAATTAAATTATCAGCACGCATGAGGTCATAAATTGTTTCGTTAAAATCAGCAATATTAGTCAGTTCAGAAATACTAAAATTCTGTAAAATGACCTGACTTTTCAAAAAGAAATCTTGAAAATCAAGTGGATTTTCAATCATTGTGTCATTTTGTGGGCGTGGTGTCCGCTTTGCTCTTAACTTACGAATATCACGCGCAATACCCGAGACATTGGACAAACCGATACTCGAACTCAATTGGATAAATGACACCGATGATAATTCTTTCGCATCATCTTCAATTTTCTCAGTCGTAAAAATGATGTCAAAATTCGATAAATCTTCCTGATGCATCTGACTGACTTGAATAATCTTAATTGATGTAATGAAAGGAAACTGAGTCTGCAGATTACGTGCTAGAATAGCCATTGACACACGCCCTCGACTGGTAATCAGAAGCGCCGTCATCTGGAAAACACGACTAGAACGCTCCAAGGTCGCTAAAAAATGGAGCGTAATTAAAGCCACTTCATGCTTTGAAAATTTCTTATCAAAAACATCAGCTAGGCAACGACTAATCACCTTAAACAAACGTGCGTGTTCTTCTTGAACACGAATAACCAAATCATTTTTATCATCCGAAAAAAGCTGAGGTAGGGTAAAACTACTGCGCAAATGCGTATTTAACAAGGCAAAAATTTTCTCATCTCGACTGAAATTAAGACCAGTGGTTACACTAACATCTTCAATAAACTGGCGAACTTTATAAGAAAAACTCGTATCATATTTTTCATTAAATAGAAAGTTCCCACCTTTATCAAAATGCAAGACATCTACCATATGAGATAGATACATAATTTCTGGAAGATTCAATCGAAAATCAGGCAAGTTTTGAACAATTTTGGTCACAAAATCCAAGGCTTTTTTCGACGGTCTAAACTGATAATGATTTTCAATCAGATGTTGCTGTCCCAAGCGCTCTAAAGTCACAATGAAAAACAGTCTTAAAATCCCTTGCGTGCGATCTGAAATATTGCTAATCTTTGAGCGTTCGAAAGCAATTGTGACACTCTCAAAATATGCTTTCTGAAAAAGCTGAACGACTTTATTTTCTTGGTAAATAGCATCACTAAAATTAAAAATATCACGCGTTGACAAATTGCTAACGAGACAAGATACGAGGAGCGTTCGTTTACTGTACTCGCTTGCGATAACTTCTAATCCTCCCTCCCGTACAAGACCATTGCCTGCGAAGGTCAGATTTTTTTCGATGATTTTCAAATCGTTTGTAGCTGTCGGCTGGCTAATAGCAAAGCGTGACATGAAGTCTGCTAACTTGGCCTGCTCGAAAATCAACAAAATTAACTCCATAAAATGGCGCTCATTTTGGGTATAGTCCTCCACCACGCGCTTATCGGTTAAGTTAGATAACTCACCTTTAAGGCTGTAAAACTGGTCGATTTTGATTAGGCTGACTTGGTAGTTGGGTAGGAAATCTTGCAAATTTTGTAAGTCTCTGTAAAGCGTTCTGCGACTTACACCGACAACGTCAAGTAGCTCAGCAATGCTGACTTGTCCTTTCTTGACAATTTCATCGATAATCTGCTGTTCGCGTTTCGTGACGAGCATGACGCCTCCTTTAATGTCTGAAATCGTAATTAAATTGTACTCTAGATAGAGACCACAAAAACCCGACTTGCGGGTCTTGTGTTTTTAAATTTTTCTGACTATTTCTTCATTCGTGCTACCATTTTATCATACTCAGGTGTTGTTATCAAACTGTCAACGCTGAGATGTTGCGCGTTAGGTGCATGATGTTTTGCAATTTCAGTATTGTCTTTTGTCGTCACAACAACAATATTCGGCGCATTATAGGCTGCGAGTGCTAGAAACTCGACATCTGAAACCGGAATCTTCACATCGTGATTTCTGAAAATCGCTAGAATCGTTTCTTTGCCCATAGTCGCGCTACCGACAGATGTTGCATCATGTGCAAAGACAACCTCATCAATCAAATTCAAGTCAATCTCATCAATCACTTCAGCAACCGCTTGTTTGACTGGTGCTTGCGCTGCACTACCGACACCAGTCAAACTTTCGATAATCTCATCATATTTGGGTGAATTCAAGAAATTAGATACCGCAACTCTTGTTGAACTTGGTGCCATTTGCGCTGCACGCGGCGCCAACTCTTCTTGCGTCACGACCAAGGTATCTGCCGCATCAGACAAATTCGCAATCGCCCGATTGGTCACATCAATGTTGAGACCTGCTTTTTTAACTTTATCACGGAGGATAGACGCACCCATTGCAGAAGACCCCATGCCTGCATCGCAGGCAAAAATGATGTGTTTGATGTCGCCTAGGTTGCTAAGTGGTACAACTACAGATGATGTTTGCACTTGCCCTTTAGCGACTGCTTTATTAGCAGCAAGATCAGCTTGTGCAGTGGCGAGTGCTGTATCGTCTACCATTGATTTATCATTTTTTAGAATGATTGCAGAAACTAAGAACGAAACTGCCGCTGCTGCAAGGACACCTAATAAAACAGTGATATGTGGCCAAAGACCTTTTGGTGCCATTGCCTCAATCGCAATAATAGAACCAGGTGATGCTGGAGATGTCAAAGCAGACCCTAGAATTGAATTCGTAAATGTCCCTGTTACACCACCAGCAATTACTGCAAGGAAAAGTGCAGGTTTCATCATCACATATGGAAAGTATATTTCATGAATACCACCCAAGAAATGGATGATGATAGCACCAGGTGCAGTCGCTTTTGCTGAACCTTTACCGAAGAACATGAATGCTAACAAGAGACCAAGACCTGGCCCAGGGTTTGCCTCAAGTAAGAATAAAATAGATTTACCAGTCGCTGCGACTTGTTCAGTTCCGATTGGTGTTAAAATACCGTGGTTAATCGCGTTATTCAGGAAAAGAATTTTGGCTGGTTCAATAAAGATATTGGCAAGTGGTAAAAGATGTGCATTGATAATCGTCTCCACACCTTTTGCCATGGGATGTGTCAAAGCCTCAACAATTGGTCCAATTAAAGTATAGCCAAATAGTGCTAGGGCAAAGCCTAGAATACCTGCTGAGAAGTTATTCACCAGCATTTCAAAACCGGCTTTGATTTTAGGTTGAACAGTTTGGTCAAATTTTTTCATTAACCAGCCGGCAAGTGGCCCCATAGCCATTGCCCCGATAAACATCGGAATGTCTGTTCCGACAATGACACCCATAGCAGCAATCGCACCAACAACACCGCCACGACCATCACCATAGATGTTTTTACCACCTGTATAGGCAATAAGTAACGGTAATAGATAACTGAGCATCGGTCCGACTAGCTCAGCAAAGTTCTTATTGGGTAAATAACCTGTTGGAATAAAGAGTGCGGTGATAATCCCCCAAGCAATAAATCCACCTATATTGGGCATAACCATGCCTGAGAGTGCTGTTCCCAAACGCTGAACTGCAACTTTTAAGTTGAATTGTGACTCGTTCATATTTTTCTCCTCATATGTTCAAATGCATGAACACGATTTTTAAGTCTGACGTTGAAACAAGTTAAAGTGTTCAATAAAAATAGCATTGCTTGTTTCAAGTATCGGTTAACTTACAAACTCATTGTAACCGTTTCCACTTAAAGGAACAATAAAAGCCTTGACACAAAAAAGTGTGTCAAGACTTATAACCTTGTAAAATTTGAACGTGAATTGTTGCTTTCTTGGGTGGATTTTTAGCAATTTCTAGTTTGTCTGCCTCAGAAATCCGCCATTCTAATGGACTCATAGATAAAAAATCCTGCTGGAGATTTTTGGGGAGCTCAAACTCATATTTGACTTCTTTTTGCGTCAGACCAGGGAAGTTTTCAGTGAATTTTGCTAAGACATCACGGTTATCATAATCTACCGGTAAACCAAAAGCAGAGCGCAATTCTTGCAAATAATATCGGTCAGGAATAACCTTTATCACTTGAGCACCATGTCCTAAAACGCGATTAAACTCTCGATAGTTTGACGGTGTGAAGATGTTCAGGACTGTTGCCATACTTTGGTCAGCAAAGGGGAGATTGGTGAGATCTGATAGGCTGAAGAAGGCTTGCATGTCAGTCAAGTCGGTCGCCATATTGACTCCGTCTAAGGCAATGTCAAAACCAAATTTATGTCCGGCTACATCTAGCAATTCTAAAAAGCTACCTTCGCCACTGCCAACGTCTAGCAGGTTACCCGGAGTAAGCATGGTTTGAATCTCGCTTAAAACTGGGGCGTACATGCCAGCTTGAATCAGTTTGCGACGTGGTTCAAACATTTTGCGCGTGTAGTGGGTGGTGTCTGGTTTGATAGTCAGGAAATTCACCACACCTTTTTTGCTGATGTTATAAGTATGACGGTTGTCACAGATTAGGGCATAATGATCAAGATGAAAAGATGTGTGACATAGAGGGCATCTTAATAAGTCAATGTTTTGTGCCAAATAGTGGGCGGTTTTATCAATTTTCTTTAACATTTAGTTTTAGCACTTTCCACTTCCAGTGTGAGACTGTTTCTAAGCTGCGGAAGTATATCAGCCATTATCAACATCTCATCACTCACAGTTTCGATTTTATCACCAGGTTTAAAATGATAGACTTCATAGGTAATCAAATCACGAAATTTCGACACACAAGTCCAATCCAACTCAGGAAGTGTTCGCTTGGTTTCGTCTGAAATTTCTCTTATATTGTAAGCGACATGTTCTAGGTCAATCATATAGTCAACATCAATTTGCTGACCAACTGTCTTTTTCAAGAGTTTAACATGGTCTAGCATCATATTAATGAGATATAAATCAGCTTTCAAATAATTGTACAACTAGACCATCCTACCCTTCTAATAGATTCTTTTGTCTATTATAGCATAGAAACTGATGCCTACTCAAGTTATACTTTTTTTGACATATTTTTATCATATATTATTTGAATTAAGGTATATTTCATTTAACTATGATACCTTATAACATATAGTATATTTTATATAAATACTACTTTTTTATCACTAATTATGCGTAATTTATGGCTTAATTCCTGACATTCCATCAACTATTTTATAACATTGTTAAAAATCAATAAAAATATATTATCCTAGTTTTTTTATAACTAATTATAATAAAAAAAAACAGTAATTTTTTTGTCAAATAATCGAAAAAAGATTAGCTTATCATTAGAAATTTTAAATGAATTGCGCTATAATAAAAACAAGTTTTATTTCCTATTATACCTGATATCACTCTTATTTGATATCAGGGTTTCCGATATATGGTATTGATGAACTCAAACTCCCATCTGATAATATCCATTAAAAAAAACAAGGAGAGCATTAGAAATGAAAAATTTTCTATTAGATAAAGACTCACATTATATCTTAAAAATGATCAGTTTGCTTAACGCCGCTCCCAATCATGAGCTTGCATTGAGTGAGCTGGAGACAGAGTTGGGCCTCGCAAAACAAACTGTTAAAAGTTATTTTAACAAGCTACTCGACTACTGTCACGAACAGGGACTAACGACTTTTTCAGTCAAAGCCAATCATTTCAAAATGGCACAAGGAACACCTTTCAATCTATTTAAGCTCCACCATTACTTGGTCGAAAAATCAGTCAAGTATCAAATGATGTATCGTATTTTTTCTGATACTTCTACAACTTTTACAAGCTTGCATAAAGATTTAGAAATTAGCCGTAGTAAATGTTCCGTTCATATAAAACAGTTAAATGACTACCTAGATTTCTACAACTGCTACATTAATTTTCTACAAAGAAAACCCATGCATGGTGAAGAATACCAAATTAGATTTATCTACCATAACCTTTTTTGGGGATTAGATTTGGAACAAATTATCCAGAAAACACCAAGTCTCGAGGCAGCAAGTCAGCTTGTCATTGATTTTGTACCAAATATCGATTATTCTACTTTTTTGAGAATCAAATTGAGTTTCTACGTTTTTCAAGTCAATACAAGACATGGTTCTTTCCTAACACCAGATGAGGATATATTTGCAATACCAGATTCACCTTATGTCACATTTGATGATTTTTTCGACAAAATTGAGGCTGTTGGTTTCCTTGATACCTGTCCTGATTTCGAGACCAAACAACGAGAAGGTCGTTACCTCTACTTTATATTTTGTCGCGCGAACTTAATCATGTTGGAAACTTTTCAAACAACTGACTTCCAGATTGAACGCTCAAAATCACCAGAAGTACATGATTTGATTACCCAATTCCAAAAAAATATTACCTTTAGCTTGTCACCAGAAGAGTTAAACTACCTCCACTACAATCTCACCCTCATGAACAAAGAGGCTGAAATTTTTAGAGGGCGAAATAAAATCTTCGACCTAGAAGAAACAGCTGAAGAAATTTATCGATCAGAAGCAATAACTTTTGAATTTATCAACGACTTTGTTATCGAACTCCGAGACCATAATATTAAAATTCAGAAACTCATTTTAAATTTCCCTAACCTATATTATCACTACATTATCCTCTTTAAAAACATCCTTAGAAAACACAAGAAACCGCTTAAGATATTGGTTCAAACAAACTCATCGCCACTCCATCGTGAAATGCTGATTTCTAAAATTCAAGATACGACTCCTGCACCTATCATAGTATATACCTTTAATCAGCTCAAAGGCGAAAAGCCAGATGCCATCATCTCAAATTGGATGCCAGAAAATAAATATGCCGACGTGCCGTTCTTCTCAACTTCCTTATTTTACTCAAATTGGAACAAGGCAGAACTTGATAATTTCTTAAACAAACTCTCAGACCGTAAAAATAATTTTTGCCGCTCAACTAACTAATCAAAACTGCCAACTTTCCGAGCAGACACAGGTATGTTATAATCAAAGTAATTGAAAAAACAGATTGGAGACACACCCTTGTTAATCAGAGAATTTTGTGCTGAAAACTTTACCGATATTCCTCGAGCGGTCGCTGCTGGTGCTGAACGCATTGAGCTCTGCGACAACCTCGCAGTTGGCGGCACAACCCCAAGCTACGGCGTCATCAAAGAAACCGCCGACTACCTCAAGGATACCAAAACAACCTTTGCTAGTATGATCCGCCCACGTGGTGGCGACTTCGTCTACAACTCTATCGAGCTACGCATCATGGAATCTGACATTCTGAAAGCCGTTGAAGCTGGCACAAGTGAGTTGGTATTTGGTGCGCTAACAGATGATAATAGCTTAGACCTAGAAGCTTTGGAAACGCTAATGATAGCGAGCCAAGGCCTTCCCGTAACTTTTCATATGGCATTTGACGAGATTCCGACAGACCTACAAAAATCTGCCCTAGACGAACTCGTCAACCTCGGGTTTGATAAGATTCTCATGCACGGTGATAGCCTTGACAAACCCATCAATACAGCTAAAATAGCCGAACTCGTCAGCTATGCAGCGGGCCGTATCCAGATTTTAGCAGGTGGTGGCGTGAGCGCTGCCAATGCTGAAACAATTTCAGCAGAGACTGGCAGTCCTTATGTACACGGTACAAAAATTGTAATCCTTTAAGTTTTAAATAAAAAAAGCCTCAGATTTCAAGATAGAAATCTGAGGCTTTTTCTATTATAGCAGTTCAACCGCTTAAAAGTCTTTAACCAAATGTTTTTCTGAAATAGCTTTGACTTTTTCAACACGGCGAATATATTTTTCTTCTGGAAGAAAATCAGTCGTCATCCAAGTCCGAACAATCTCAAGCGCAAGCGCTGAACCAATGATTTTACCGCCTAAACATAAGACATTACTATCTGTATGCTCACGCGCCAATTTCGCACAGAAAGGGTCTTGACACACAACGGCATCAATACCATAAATTCGATTAGCAATTAAGGCAGAGCCATAGCCCACACCATCAACAAAAATGCCACGAACTTTTTCCTGACTGACTTTGAGAGCTGCCGGATAGACGAAATCTGACAAATCAACCGCAGTTGTGTCATAAGGTCCCATATCATCGACCTCATGCCCCATTGTTTCTAGTAATGCCTTAATTTCTGCTTTTAACTCGACCCCTGCGTGATCACTTGCCATGATAATTTTCATTTTTTCGTTTTTCTACTCGACTTTCTCTATTTTTGGTGCTTAATCTTCGATGCGATAAACATCGCGATCTTTCGTTTCTTGGATATTACGGTAATTGCTCCGCAATTTATCTTGTAATAAATCTTTTTCTGCTGGTGAAATTTTGATTGGTTCTTCTAAAATCAACCAAGTAATCGTTTGGTTCAATGGTGGTGTCGTCATTGATCCCTTATAAGTCCAGAAAGTCTGATTTTGGGGTAACAATTTATTGATATCAAAGTCAACCAACTTATGGGGAGCATCTAACAAAGTTAAGATACTGTCATCTGTACAGTCTTCATCGACATCGGCAAATACAGCCAAAACCAGTTGGTTAATATCAACACTCTCAAAAGCAAAGTGAATCTCTGCTGCATGTCTTTTACCATCAACCAAATGCTCAGCACCATCATGAAAATGGAAACGGTTGAGCATATATTCATGACCACGCCATTGCAAATCACCATCCGCATAGATCTGAATCCCTATCGGCGTATCTTTCACAATAACTTCTTGATCACTCGGCAAATTAATTTGCAAAGATGTATCAACCTTAGCTAGCAACTGATCCGTCTGCACATCAATCGGCGACTGAGGGATCAAAGTATTATCAGCAAGCGCCCACTTCTCTTGGTGCCTGTAATCTAGATGTTTCATCATGGCAACTCCTTTAATGATGAGCGGATTTATCCGCGAAGAATTTAGGGAAGTTGCTACGTACAACGTGGCTTAGCGATTTAGCATTGGCACTTTGCGCTTTAGCGCATTACGTGCCCTGCTATGTACAGTAGACTTGATTTTTGAAAAAAATCTTAGTCGCTGGACAATCACTTAGCCGTTGGACCGGCAACTCCTTTAATGATGAGCGGGGAAATCCGCTATAAATTCGATAAATATCTCTTTATAAAAGATAGAACAAGATAGGAATATAGACTTTAAAAATAAAAGTCACTTAATTTAGTATTCATTTCAAACTCTATCTCATCTATCATACCATATTTTGATTGGATACCTAAAATTTTTCATCCGAAATATATGATTTGTTGTGATAAAAGGCAACATCGCTAGGCTATTTTCTAATATTATCATCATCTAATATCAATCAATATAAGATTTCCTAGATAGATATCTTGCGACCATTCACCGAATTATCCGAATAATCAACACTTTTTTAAAAATAAAACACATTTTATTAAGCTAAAACCCTCATGATTATGGTAAGATATGAGAAAGAAAAAAGTAAAGTCGCAATTTAACTGACAAGACACGGAGAAAACATGCTAAATACAGTCCTTTCACTTCAAGCACAGAAAAATAAACAGCAAAAAATCACAATGTTAACTGCCTACGACTTCACAACAGCCAAACTCTTTGATGAGGCTGGTATCAATATGCTTTTGGTCGGTGATTCTCTCGGAATGGTCATGCTGGGGTATGAGGATACCTTGAGCGTGACAATGGCTGATATGCTCCATCACACCAAGGCTGTCTCACGCGCTGCAAAAAGTGCTTTTGTTGTGGCCGATTTACCCTTTTTATCTTACCATGTTAGCACCGAAACTGCCGTCATCAATGCTGGCCGCTTGATTCAAGAAGGTGGCGCAAATGCCGTCAAACTAGAAGGCGGCGAGGCTTTTGCCGATGTCATCACTGCTATCACAAGAGCCGCTATCTCAGTCGTCGCACATCTCGGTCTAACCCCACAATCTGTCAACGCCTTTGGTGGTTTCAAAGTACAAGGGCGCACCGAAACCGATGCACGACAAGTGATTAAAGATCCCCTTGCCGTGCAACATGCCGGTGCTTTTGCAGTTGTCTTAGAAGGTATTCCCTCACTATTGGGCGAGTTCATCAGCCAACTTTTACACATCCCGTGCATTGGCATCGGTGCAGGCAACGCAACTGACGGTCAAGTCCTAGTCTATCAAGACATGCTAGGTATGATCGATACCCTGCAACCAAAATTTGTTCGTCGTTTTGCTGAAGGTGGTAGGCTCTTCAAGGATGCTGTCACTAGCTACCAAAAAAATGTCCAGTCTGGCGATTTTCCAAACGAGACTGAGAGCTACAAAATTGATGCCGATATCATCCAAAAGTTAAAACAAGAATTCAGTACAACTAGTAGCATAGAAGGAGAAAAATCGTGACAATTTCAACTGCCACAACCATTTCGGAGCTCAAATCAAAACTCACATCATGGCGATCTGCGCATCAAACAGTTGGTTTCGTCCCAACCATGGGCTTTTTACATGAAGGACACCAAAGCCTTATCCGTAAGGCCGCCTCTGAGAATGACCGAGTCGTCGTTAGTATTTTTGTCAACCCAACTCAGTTTGCTGCAGGTGAAGATTTGGCAACCTATCCACGAGATCTCGCACAAGACCAACTCAAATGTCTGGAGGCAGGTGCTGACCTCATCTTTACACCTCACGTTTCTGAGATGTATCCGTCTGGCTTTAATACCTATGTCACAACATCTGGCGTCAGTGAGCTCCTAGAAGGCAAAAGCCGGCCTACGCATTTTCGCGGCGTCACAACAATCGTCACCAAACTCTTCAATCTCGTCCAACCAAACAAAGCTTACTTCGGACAAAAAGATGCCCAGCAAGTAGCCGTGCTACAACAAATGGTGCGTGACCTCAACCAAGATCTTGACTTGATTGTCTGCCCGATTATTCGCGAGGCAGACGGCCTAGCTAAAAGTTCACGCAACACCTATCTCAGCACAGATGCTCGACAACAGGCCGTCGTCTTATTCCAAGCGCTAACACTAGCCGAAACCCTCATTTCAAACGGCGAGCTCAAAACGAGCAATATTATAGCTGCCCTCAACACACATATCCAAGCCCAATCCCTAACCCAAATAGACTATATCAAAATCGTCGACCCTACCACCCTACAAGACATCGACAACATCACCACAGACATCTTACTGCTACTTGCCGTTTATGTTGACCAAACACGACTGATCGATAACAAACTGATACATTTGGAGGCCTAACACATGCTACTAGATATGCTGAAATGCAAAATTCACCGCGCCACCGTCACACAGGCCGAATTGGACTATGTCGGTAGTATCACTATCGACGCTAAATTATTAGCAGCGTCAGGCTTACTCCGCTATGAAAAAGTACACATCGTGAACATTAATAATGGCGAGCGCTTTGAGACCTACGTGATTGAAGGCCCAGCAGACACAGGCGTCATCTGCCTCAATGGTGCAGCTGCTAGAAAAGTCCAAGTCCAGGATAAAATCATCATCATGGCCTATGCGCAAGTCACACCAGAAGAGGCTAGAGTTCTCAAACCGCAAGTCGTCTTTGTCACAGATGACAACAAAGTAGAGAAAATCACAGATTACGAAAAAATCGGTAAAATTGGGTATTAAAAAATAGCGCGTGAAACGCTATTTTTTATTTTAATTTCCATTTTGGATAAAGCACACCCAGAAAGACAGCAAGTAGAACAAAAATACCTGCAATCAGTTTATTCTGGAAAGTTAGCAGGCTCACTACTAGCTCAACCAGACTAACCGCAAACACCAGATTTCGAATCAACTTGCTCGCTGCCAAATTTTTAGCACTTGCTTTAAGTGGGTAGAGATTGGTCAAGATTTGATAATCCTGAGATTGACGAATCGGAAACAGTTGAAAAACAAGTAAGTAATCAAAAATTAAAGCGAGTAACAAAGCAAAAATATCCGCATGAATAAAGATAAGCGAAAGCACAGCAAGTCCTAGCAAACGCAACATAAGCATCCAATAATCACCACTTCGCAAAAAAGTTCTGATAAAAAGATAATCATAGGTCATTTTTGACTTAGGCAGCAGAACATCCAGATACTTGCGGCGTTTAGCCTGCTGCTGTAAGCCCTTGACATCTGTAAACTGGCTAAATACCTTCAGCACCGCATTTTGACGATTTTTTTCATAATTGATAAGTGATTGCCACTGAATCAACTCATTTTGAACAAAGGACTGCGCTTTTTTTGAAAGCAGAAAATATTTAACCGCGATTAAGACGATAGCCCAGACTAGCGTTAAGGGAAGTGGCAATTTAATAAGCGGACTGATAATAACCGTCATCAAAACAATCACAACCGCTGGAAAAACTAACGATTTTTTCACTGCGCTTATCAGATAGGCTTGAACAGCTTTTTCTTTTGCTAGGAGAAATTGTTGGTCTGCGCGTTCGACAAACGTTGCTAATCGTCCGAAAAACAACACCATTATAGAGATTAGGGCTGCTATCACATAACCCGGTAACCAGTGAGCCGGTAATTTTTTCAAGAAATCAGCATACTGGTAAGCTAGAAAACCAATGAGAAACATGAGAACAAGAACAAAATGGTCGTTAAATACATAGCGAAGATATTTAAGATTCTGCGCTCGCCAGTTGCCACGCCTTTTGGCAAATAAATCATAGATGTCTTTAGCCATGCGCCTGCCAACTTTCATCAGTCAAAGCGACATAAATCTCATCAAGACTTGCCTCAGGCAAGTTAAATTTCACACGTAATGCCGCTAAATCACCGTCTGCAATGACTCGACCCTCATGTAAGACGATAAATTTATCACAGAACCTCTCTGCAGTTGATAAAATATGCGTCGACATCAAGATAGATGCCCCTGTTTTTTTCATCTCTAACATCAGGTCAATCAAGTCATTTATAGCAAGGGGGTCAAGCCCCAAAAATGGTTCATCAATAATATAAAGTGACGGCTCTGTTAAAAAAGCACAGATAATCATCACTTTTTGTTTCATCCCCTTAGAAAAATTCGCCGGAAACCAGTCTAACTTATCAGAAAGTCTAAATGTTTTCAGTAATTTTTCAGCACGTGACATAGCCACTTCTGGCGCAACATCATAGGCTAGTGCAGTGACTTCAATATGCTCACGCAAGGTCAATTCTTCATATAAAGACGGTTGCTCAGGAATAAAACCAATTTTTTTACGGTAGGTTTCAGCGTCCTCACGGATACTCAAACCATCTAGCAAAATCTGACCTTGATAGGGTGTCAGCAACCCAATAATCTCCTGGATTGTCGTCGACTTACCTGCACCGTTTAGGCCAATCAAGCCGACAAGTTCACCGTCATTGACCGTAAAATCCACGTCTTTCAGAACGGTCGTCCCGAAATAACCACCTGTTAAATTTTCAATTTTTAATGTCATATGCGCTCTCTATACTCTTTTTTACATAAAATGCTATAATGTAATTATAACAAAATTCAGAAAAGAAACGGTAAAATTCATGACAGATTGCATTTTTTGTAAAATTATCTCTGGGGATATTCCCTCTTATCAAATTTATGAAGACGATGATGTTCTAGCCTTTCTCGATATCACACAAACGACTAAAGGCCATACGCTAGTAGTTCCAAAAAAACATATCCGAAACGTTTTAGAAATGACTGCTGAAGATGCTGCGACTCTATTTTCTAAAATCCCTGAAATCGCTGCTCACATTACCAAAACATTAGGTGCAAGCGGTATGAATATTCTTCAAAATAATGAAACTATAGCAGGACAAACTGTTTTTCATGCGCACGTTCACTTGATTCCGCGTTATAGCAAAGATGACGGTTTCACGGCTAACTTCACTGAACACGACATCGACTTAAACACACTTCAGAGCACTCTGACCACCCCTTAATTTGTTGACATGGCATCAGACATCTAGCACCATTAACTACTTTGAGCAGACGCAAATTCGCGAATGACTACGCTTGAACGGAGTATAAACATAGAAAGGAAAGCTGACATGAGTATTATTGACTATTTTAAAGACTTAAAAGCTATCGGTGGTGATTTTATTTCAGAGACAGCTGAAGCTAAGAAACATTTGGATACAGTCAAGTTTGAACTTGGCTATGCACAATTTGTCATGGATGATATCAAAAAAGACATCAAAGAATATCAGTTCCAAGCACAGCCAAGAATTGATGCGATTAACACACTATCGACTAAAATTCAAAACGAGCTCTCAAAATAATTGAGAACTCGTTTTTTTATGTACTTAATGATAGCTTATCTTGAAACTATTAACGGCAATGATTAATACAACACTTACTTAAAATTGATTACGAGCAAACTTTCGCCCCCAGAACACTCCGAATAATTCAGCAGTCACCATGGCACCAATAAAAAGTAGCAACATGCCTGTGTTTTGAATATAATGAAAGGTATGCTCAGAGAACCAAAGCGTTAATATAACAACTGCGAGACAAATATTAGACGCAATCATTTCTTTTATTCTATCATCTTTTATCAAGACAAAGCTCAAGCATAACATCCCAACAAACATCATGTAGTCGCCCATTACCGTCATTCCAATCGCCTGGAATGCAAACAAAATAGCAAAGGCAGCCATCATGTAACACCATACAAATTTTAACATAAAATAACACCCCTTAAAAAGCAATAATAACAGAATATCAAGTTTTGACTATCTGATATTATAGAAAAAATAACGAAACAAGATTTAAAACCCTGTCAATACTTCTGATCTAGACAATAAATCATGAAATTATCGCTATCTATCACCTAAAAAACATCCTAAAATACGGAAATATCTTAGTCTTATTAAATCTTATACAAACTCTGCCCTAATGTCAACTAAAATAATAATAAGAAACGCTAAAATTTTCTTATTATTACTAAGCCAGTCATAGCAAATGATAACAATCCTTTATAAATCACTGTTCCTATTTTCTTTTAATAACAGTTTTTTATTTGTAAAAAAAATCACGAATTAAACGTCTTCTCTATCATTTTAAAGTCTATTACCAAATCAATTTTAAAACAAAGAAAAAAGCCATTCGTAACTGAATAGCTTTTTAATAGTCGTTTGAATTAGAAGTTTGGATCTACTTTGATACCAGGACCAAAAGTAGTTGTCACTGTCAAGCTTTGGATGTAAGTTCCTTTAGCAGTTGCTGGTTTCGCAGCAGCGATAACAGCGTTGATTGCTTTGAAGTTTTCAACCAATTTTTCAGTTTCGAATGACACTTTACCAATAGCAACGTGTACGATACCAGCTTTTTCAGCACGGTAAGTTACTTTACCAGCTTTAACTTCTTCAACTGCTTTAGTAACGTCCATTGTTACAGTACCAGTTTTAGGGTTAGGCATAAGGTTACGTGGTCCAAGCACACGACCAAGACGACCAACAACAGCCATCATGTCAGGTGTCGCTACGACAACGTCGAAGTCAAACCAACCACCGTTGATTTTTTCAACGTATTCCATTTCACCAACATAGTCAGCGCCAGCAGCTTTAGCTTCTTCAGCTTTTTCACCCTTAGCGAAAACCAAAACTTTAGCTGTTTTACCAGTTCCGTTTGGCAATACCATTGCGCCACGGATTTGTTGGTCAGCTTTTTTAACGTCGATGTTCAAGTTGTAAGCAACTTCAACAGTCGCGTCAAATTTAGCGAAGTTAGTTTCTTGTGCCAATGCAACAGCTTCTTCAACTGTGTATACTTTAGTTGCTTCTACTTTTTCCAAAGCAGCACGCAATTGTTTGCTTTTTTTAGCCATTATAAATTTCTCCTTGTGGTTTTAGCGGTTGCAAGCAACCTTCCACCGCTTCATCATAGTCGATCGGTGGTTTACATCATTCAGACATCAGTCTGAAAGCAGCTTTTTGATACTCTCTATCATTCAAAAGTGACCCAAAGTCATGTCTGAAATTACGACAGAAAAATCGAAAATTAACCTTCGACAGTGAAGCCCATTGAACGTGCTGTTCCTTCGATCATGCGCATTGCAGATTCGACAGATGAAGCGTTAAGGTCTTCCATTTTAGTTTCAGCAATTTGTTGTACTTGTGCTTTAGTAACAGTTGCCACTTTAACAGTGTTAGGTGTACCAGAACCTTTTTCAACGCCTGCTGCTTTTTTAAGCAAAACAGCTGCTGGTGGTGTTTTTGTAACGAAAGTAAATGATTTATCTTCGTATACTGAGATCACAACTGGAATGATCATGCCAGCTTGGTCAGCTGTACGTGCATTAAATTCTTTTGTGAAGCCCATGATATTGACACCAGCTTGACCAAGTGCTGGTCCTACTGGTGGAGCTGGTGTTGCTTTTCCGGCTGGAATTTGCAATTTAACGATGTTTTGTACTTCTTTAGCCACGATAATTTCCTCCTAATAATGATTTCTTGCGAAATCTCTTCTCGTGATGTGGTTTAATGGACGAATGCCCTCCCACGCAGTCTGCTTTTTATAAAGCATACCATAATATTGTACCGCTATTTTTGTATCTTGTCAAGTTATTTATCACTTGATTTTCTGAGTCTGATTGTACTAAAATATCCTCTGTTTTATGGTACTGGTTTTCTCCCGTTTAATTGTTAAACAGATTGATAGTGCTGATTTATCAGGTCGTTTAAGTCTTTTATCTATGTTTAGACGCCTTCTATTTTCATATTTGTTCTATCTTTATTATTAATACTTTAAGTATTTTTGTGTCATCTTCCCCAGAAATTTTAAAACAATACAAAATTGGTAAAAATAAGTTGTTTTTTGCTGAAAAATTCAGGGTCGTTCAGCGAATAACACTAAAAGAGGGAAGTAAACTGATAGTTTTACTTCCCTCTTTTAGGACTGAGACCTTTTATCCCTAGCTCATTTAAATAAATCAAGCAAGGTCACACTCACCCCGCTAAATACAACTCCCAAATCTCATCAAAAGTTGATAGATTAAAGGCAAAGTTTGCATGAGTTTCCATATAAGTCGAAATTTCATCGAAACTTGAAGATTGTTTTGGAAATGTCGTGTCATCATAAACCAGGTTTGCAAGTTTGGTGATATCATCGACTTCTTTATGCGCCCGATGTTTCATCAAAAAAGTATAAAAACTCATTTCTCCCCCCATTGTTTGGCTAGAAAATCATGTCTCATTTGTGAACTTTGGGCATATCGAGTTGGATTCTTTTTATAAAAACCTTGGTGGTAACTTTCTGCTGGCCAGAAGGTCTGACTCGGTTCAATCGCCACAACAATCGGAAAATCAAAGCGTCCTGAAGCCTGCAACTGCGCTTTACTTTCAGTCGCTACCTGTGCTTGCTCGACATTGTCATAAAAAATCACTGGGCGATAGTTATCGCCGCGGTCTTGAAATTGGCCGAAAGCATCCGTCGGGTCAGTCAGCGTCCAATAAAGTGCAACTAAAGCCTCATAACTGACGATGTCATTATCAAAAATAATCTCGACAGCCTCAGTATGGCCGGTTTGGTGACTCAAAACATCTTCATAGGTTGGGTTTTGCGTGGTACCACTTGTATAGCCGCTCAGGACACTCAGAATGCCTGGCATTTCCTCAAAGGGTTGCACCATACACCAAAAGCAGCCACCTGCAAAAATTGCTCGTTCTTGACTCATAGTAATGTCGTTCCTGTCTCATCTTGTTTGATTTTGCCTTGTTTCATTAGACCACCTAATGCTTTTTTAAATTGACCTTTTGAAATGGCAAACGTTGCTTTGATATCCTCTGGTGCTGATTTATCGTAGAAAGGCATATGACCTCCTTGTTGTTCCAAGTAAGTCATAATCAGCTGTGCATCAGCATCCAGCATCTCGTAAGAGCGCGGTTTAAGGCTGAGATTTAACGTTTTATCGATTTCACGATAGCCAATCACGCGTACATCAAGTTCTTGTCCCAAGCGCGGCTCAGAAAAGCGCTCATTTGGATGAATAAAGCCAAGCATATTATTTTCCGGCAGATAAACAAAGCTACCAGAGAATTTATTGCGGTAGACAATGGCGTGTAAATTCTGGTTTTGCATGTTATCATAAGCTTTGCCAGCCATCTGAACAAAGGTTTCAGGATAGGCTAGCTCTCCCCAGATACGGTCTTTATTGTCAACATCCAGCTTAACGTACAGCTTATCGCCTTTTTTCGGCCACAACTCTTTAAGTTCAGGCAAAATATCAACGGAAACGACGACGTCTTTTTCAGGAATGTTGACATCCAGAAAAACACCTAAGTCTTTTCTGACATCAGTTACAGTCCCCCAACCGTAAGTGTCTCGTGTGGCTGCAGGTTCTGTTAAAGTCAAGCGTTGCTTGCCGGCCTTGTCCGTGTAGGCGAAGCCTGTCACATCGTCGCCAATCGCAAAGTCACCTTCAGTTTTCGGTAATCTGAAAATCAGACCATCTTTTTGAATGTAGTAATTTTGCTCATTTTCATCGGTGATTTTTCCGGTAATCATAGTTGCCATAAGGGCATTTAAATCTGTCATAGTATCCTCTTTATTTTCATATCTCATTGGTTAAATAGATGCAATTTTCTCCATTATACCATAAAAAGCAGACTGTTTCTTGACAGCCGTCCAGAGTTGTGTGCGCTCGAAAGTATCAAAAAACCACACAAATGATCTGTGCGGTTCTATAATACTTAAACTGTCAAAAGCTCTTCTTCTTTATTGGCAGTGTGTTGGTCGATTTCTTTAACCGCAGCATCTGTCACTTTTTGAATTTCTTTTTCAAGTGTTTTCAACTCATCTTCAGTGATTTCTTTTGCTTTTTCAGATTTCTTAGCATCATTCATGGCATCTTTACGGATGTTACGAATCGCTACTTTACCACCTTCAGCTGTTTTCTTCACTTCTTTTGCTAATTCTTTACGACGTTCTTCAGTCAGAGCTGGAATTACCAAACGAATCACATTCCCGTCAGATTGAGGATTAATTCCCAAATCACTCGCATTCAATGCAGCCTCGATATCTTTAATCACTGTTTTGTCAAACGGTGTAATCAAAAGCACACGCGCTTCAGGCACAGAAATCCCTGCCAATTGGTTCAAAGGCGTTGGTGCACCATAATAGTCCACAGTAATGCGGTCAAGCAAGCTCGCATTAGCACGGCCAGCACGAATGCTACCAAATTCACGTTGCAAGCTGTCAATAGATTGTTTCATACGGTCTTGAGCCGTTGTTACGATGTCATTTGTCATGATAGTCTTCCTTTTATATTTCCTTCAAAATTAATTAGACACGGTTGTTCCAATATGTTCACCCAGAACGACACGTTTGATGTTACCATTTTCATTGAGATTAAAGACAACAAGGTCGATATTGTTATCCATAGACAAGCTAGATGCCGTTGAATCCATAATCTTCAAGCCCTGTTTCAACACTTCAATATGCGTCAACTCCTCAAATTTAATCGCAGCCGCATTGGTGCGTGGGTCATCATTGTAAACCCCATCAACCCCATTTTTAGCCATGAGAATGGCATCTGCACCAATTTCAGCGGCTCTGAGAGCAGCCGTCGTATCCGTTGAGAAATAAGGCGACCCAGTTCCAGCAGCAAAAATCACGATACGCTCTTTTTCAAGATGGCGCAAAGCACGTCCCCGAACATAAGGTTCAGCTAATTGTTGCATATTAATCGCAGTTTGAACACGTGTTGTCACACCAACTCGCTCAAGCGCATCCGCCATGACAAGGGCATTCATGACAGTTCCCAACATACCTGTATAGTCAGCTGGAACACGTTCCATACCTGCTGCAGCAGCTTCTTCACCACGCCACAGATTACCACCACCGATAACCAAGGCAATTTCGATACCTAAATCGTGAACTTCTTTCAGCTCATTGGCGATTTCCTCAACCGTCGCAATATCAATACCGACACCGCGTTCACCCGCAAGTGCTTCTCCGGAAAGTTTGATGAGGACGCGTTTATATTTTACTTGAGACATAATTCACCTTTCATACTGTTCATTTCATACTTTATCTTATCCATTTTACCACAAAATTGAAGAATTTTTAAAAATCATAATCAGATTTCTAAGTTTATTTCAAATTGATTGACTCGTCACAATACACAAGACGATATCTTTCAATATCATTTTAGCAACAACAAGTCCATTTTACGATACCTAGTAAGCAATAAAAAAACTTCCCTATGCAATGGCATCAAGGAAGTCTTCAATCTTTTTTAGGCTAGTGCCTTAAATTTTTCAACGTCACGCGCGATGACAAGTTCTTCATCTGTCGGAATGACAAGTACTTTTACTTTAGCATCTGGCGTTGAGATGATACCATCCGCACCAAAAACGTTTTTGCTTTCGTCAATGTCTAAGCCAAACCATGATAAACCATCAACAACTGCTTTCCGAACGACATCTGAATTTTCACCAATACCCGCTGTAAAGACAAGGGCATCCGCACCATTTAATACAGCTAAATATTGACCGATATATTTTTGAAGTCGATTGATATACATATCGAAAGCCAGTTTAGCCTTCTCATCTCCTGCTTCACAAGCAGAGATGATGTCACGCATATCAGATGAAATTTCAGAAATACCTGCCAAACCAGACTTTTTATTAAAGATATCAATAACTTCAGCTACATCCGTGATACCTGTTTTAGTCATAATGTAAGGAATAATTGAGGCATCTAATTCACCAGTCCGTGTGCCCATCATAACACCAGCAAGAGGTGTAAAGCCCATAGATGTATCAACTGATTTGCCACCATCGATAGCTGTCAAACTACCGCCATTACCGATATGTGCTGTAATAAGTTTAAGCTCTTCGGGTGCCTTACCAAGACACTCAGCAGCTTTTTGCGCCACATACATGTGACTCGTACCATGCGCACCGTACTTGCGGACTGCATATTTATCGTAGTATTCATTTGGCACAGGATAACGATAAGCAACTGCAGGCATAGTTGAGTGAAATGCGGTATCAAAGACAGCGACGTGAGTCGCTTCTGGCAACAACGCACAGAAAGCATAGATACCGGCAGCATTAGCTGGATTATGTAATGGTGCTAAATCTGATAAGGCTTCAATTTGGTTAGCTACTTCATTAGTAATCAAAACTGAATCTTTAAACAGTTCACCACCAGCAACGACACGGTGACCAGTACCAGTGATTTCTGAAAAGTGAGCAATAATGTTCAAATTTTTGAGGTCATTCATTAAAATTGCCACAGCCTCTGTATGGTTGTGAATATTTTTTACCGTGACATGTTTATCCCCTTCAAAACTAACTGTCGAAACCGACTCCGGCAAGCCAATCCGCTCAATCAGTCCTTTAGCTATCACTGTTTCCTCTGGCATTTGGTAAAGCTGCCATTTAAGACTTGAGCTACCGGCATTAATCGCAATTGTTTTTGACATTTTACATTCTCTCCTAGATTAAGATGTTGAGGCGACTGTTCTGAGACTATGAAAAATAGGAAAAGACGTCAAGACACAACAGTGTCTGCGTACTTTTATCTTTTTTCCTAGTCTCAAGGAGCCGAAACTCAGTTAAATAAGATGTTGAGGCGACTGTTTTGGTGGCAGCCGTTTTGGTCATTTCAACGACTCCAGTACCTCAGATGTTTTTAAGTAATGCATCAGATATCGTTTACTATCTAAAAAAACGCTTGTGTTGAAAACGTTTTCCATTAAATTATATCATATTTTGACGAAATTGCGTCATAAAAGACTGCACAATTTCCGGATTTGTCAAACTTGTCAAAGGAAAAACAAACGGTGCTTTACCTTGTGCTGATTTCTGTAAAACAAAGATCGCCTTGCTATTATTTTCAGTGACAATGTCTTCTGGTAAGGTAATAACAGCAGCGACGCGTGCATAGTCCTGCAACCATTTTTTCAACAAATTGGCCTGCGGACTTGATAGCAAATCACTTGGTGCAACAAAAATGGCATATCCTTCTGCCTTTAGGTATTTGAAACCTTGCGCCATCAATAAATGGTGGGCATAAGTATGCTCTAGCTGACTACCAACTACTGAGCGTTTGGCAATCTCATCATCAGGATAGTAACCAACTGGTAAATCTGATAATAATAAATCAACAGGTTCAATGACTTGTGGTCGGACCGCATCAATCTGTAAAAATTGGGCTGAAGTTTGCATGACATCAGCAATACTAGCCGACAAGTCAATCATTAAGTCATCAACTTCAAAACCAGTATAGGTCAAGTCTTTATCTGGCATCCCAGTCAATAATGTCTCTGCTAAATTACCTGTACCAGAGCCTAATTCCAAAATAGACAAGCTAGTTTCAGTGGTCAAGGTCTCAATCATAAACTTAATAATATAACCAATCGCGTCGGGTGTTAATTGGTGATTGGCTTGCAAGTGCATTTCTTTTGCACCTTTTACTAAAGCAAATTGATAGACTTTTTGCCATTCTAGTTTTGTCAAATTGAGTGCTCGCAATTGCTCATTACGGTGTTGCAAGTCATCCGAGACAGCTTTACCAAGATAGCTTACATTTTGCTCAATCAAAGCATCGTAAAAATGTGTGGCTAAATGTGTTTCAAGTTGCTGAACATTGGCTAATAACAGACCAAATGCCGTTTCAATTTTTTCCATATTCATAACCTTTATTATATACTCAATTAAGTAAATAAAGCAAACATTTTTTGCTATTTACCACTACTTCCTCGCAGTCAAGTCTTGATTTGTTGGGGAAATATCTCAAAATTTTCGTTCCCTTTCTTTCCTTATATGAGTCTACCACAATCCGATTCTTGAACTTTAAGCTTTGGTTTAAGTCTCATTTAAGCATGCTTGGTTATACTTAAATCATTCCTAAAATATTTTTTCATAATAACTCCCCAAAAAAATCTCGTAGGCTTGTATAGTCTACGAGATTTTTTATTTTAAACTGTTGTTTCCCAAACCATATCAAACCAAATGGCACCACCATGTGCCGATTTCGATTGACCATCGTTAATAAAGCCATTTTTTTCATAGTAGGGAATCAGATAATCATGACAAGTCAAGGTAATCCCTTCACGTTTTTGCTCATATGCGAGGTCTTTCAAAGCTGCGATTAATTTCGTCCCAACAGCTTGACCTTGAAAAATATCTGCAACAGATAAACTAGTGACTGCAATATAGCCACCTGTTGTGGGATTTTCAGTCACGGTTTGAAACAAATCATCCGTCAAATGTCGCGCATGAATCACTGGTCCCTCTATGTAGCCTGCGACTTGACCATCAATTTCGGCTACTAAAAAGGTATCCGGTATTTTAGCTATTCTTGCCTTAATCGCCTCGTAACTTGCCGCCTCACTCTCTGAAAAATTCGCGATTTCTATGCTATAAGCAACTTCTAGGTCTGCTGGGGTGACATGTCTAATATTCATCTCTTTCTCCTCTTTTTTATATCTTTTTCCGCTGTATGAGACAAACGCCAACTTTAATAAAAAATTGGCGTTTGTTTTATTTTATTTAAGTTTACTGAACATTACTTGTCAGTTGTGATAAGAGTGTTTCAAAGGCATATTCATACTTTTGAATATCACCAGCACCCATAAAGACATAGACAGCATTGTCATGGTCAAGTAAAGGTGACACATTATCAACAGTAATGACTTTAGCTGGCTTTTCGATTTTCACTGCTAGATCTTCAACCTTGACATCACCATGGTCAACTTCACGCGCTGAGCCATAGATTTGTGCTAAATAAACGGCATCAGCTTGGTTTAAGCTTGTCGCAAACTCATCAATCAAGGCAATTGTTCGTGTGAAAGTGTGCGGCTGAAAGACAGCGACAATTTCTTTATCCGGATATTTTTGGCGCGCTGCGTCCACCGTCGCTTCAATTTCAGTCGGATGGTGCGCAAAATCATCGATTATGACTTGGTCACCAATTCGTTTTTCTGTGAATCGACGTTTAACGCCACCAAATGTCGCCATGTATTTGGCAACTTCTTCAGCGTCAAAACCATCTTGATGTATCACGGCAACAACTGCTAAGGCATTCAAGATATTATGTTTGCCATATGTTGGCACGACAAATTCACCGATTTTTTGGTCGTGGAAATAGGCTGTGAATTTTGAGCCACTTGTTGTCCGCGTCACATCTTTAGCAATATAGTCATCGCTATCAGAGAAACCATAACGATAAATTGGCACATTAGCCTTTATTTTTTGTAAATATTTATCATCGCCATAAACAAATACACCTTTAGTAACTTGTTTTGCATAGGTTTGGAAGGCGTCAAAAACATCATCAATACCTGTGAAATAGTCAGGATGGTCGAAATCGACATTAGTAATAATTGTGTACTCAGGATGGTAAGGTAGGAAATGACGCTCATACTCATCAGATTCAAAAACAAAGAATTTAGAATCTGCAGAACCACGACCTGTGCCATCACCGATTAGATAAGACGTGTCTGTCACGTGACGCATCACATGCGCTAAAAGACCAGTTGTTGATGTTTTACCGTGCGCACCAGCGACACCGATTGAGGTGAAGTTAGTCATAAATTGGCCAAGAAACTCATGGTAGCGAACAAAGTGGTAACCGTTTTTATTAGCGTAAGCTACTTCAATATTATTATCATCTCGGAAAGCATTGCCGACAATAATTTCAACGTCTGGCGTGATATTTTTAGTGTCGAATGGCAGAAGTGGAATACCCGCCAATTCTAATCCACGTTGGGTAAAGTAATAATCAGTTGAATCAGACCCTTGAACTTTGTGCCCCATTTGATGTAGCATGAGCGCAAGTGCTGACATACCTGACCCTTTGATTCCAATAAAATGATAAGTTTTTTGTGACATTTGTCTACTCTTTTAAGCTGGGTTGGGCAATCGTGTAGATAGCGGTGGAAATTTCCACCGCTATCTACACGATTGCCCAACAAAACTCTATTCCTTCCTAATTTAAACTTCGAGCTCACTTTTGTACAAAATAAATCATTTTCTACAAAAGATTATGACATCGTCGTCCTGCTCTCAGTGTTATTTTCTAGCGATAACGAATTGTCATCTTTGTGTCCCTTGATTACCTTGCATTAATCAACTGTATCAAAACCATCACGATGCTGATGTTTACTAGCAAAATAATCTTGTTTTGGCTCATCAAATAAAGAGCCGTTTGACTCCCGAGCGGCAGTCTTGTCAAAGCCTGAGACTGATTTCCCTAATGAATGTTGCGTTTGAGCAACTTTTTTATTAGCTAAACCTTTGATACCTAACTCATCTGCTGATGCCCGTTCCAATGGATTGACATAAGGTTTAACCGGTTTAGGCGCAACCGCATTTTCACGTGCGCGCTTTCTGGCATCTTCAACCAAGGTTGATTTCTTCTTAATCGGCACTTGATTTGCAGACGACGCCTTAAAATTTTTGCTCAACGGACGTTTTCCAGCGACTGTTGGCGTTTGACGACGCGTCTCAAAAGAACCGAATTGCTCCTCTTCAGCAGATGCCTCAGAGACACTACCAGACGATGCATAATTACCAGTAGACGACTCAAAACGCTCGAGAGAGGCATCTGGATTTTTGGTTAAAAGTTGTTGATTGGTCATAATAACCCGATTATCTGGTGTTAACACCGCATCATCGGGCATAATCGGAAATGTAATTTTATTTTTGTAATACGAATTTTCCATAATTGGCCTTACTTTCACTTGAGTTAAAGAATGTTTTAATAGCACCAGTCGATTAAAGAATCATTCGACAAGAGATACCAACTACATTGTACCAAAATTTTGAGGAATAGTCTCGGCTTATACGAATTTCTCCCACTCAAAGCCCCAAAATAGACTTCATTTCATCCTTAGAAATCGTACTATCATCCGCACCACCATCTAAAACTGTCGATACCATATCACGCTTGCTATCCTGCAACGCCATGATTTTCTCCTCAATCGTACCTCGGGTAATCAAGCGAATGACTTCTACCGTTTTCGTTTGGCCCATGCGGTGAGCACGTGAAATAGCTTGCTCTTCGACAGACGGATTCCACCACAAGTCAATCAAAATGACGACATCAGCAGACGTTAAGTTAAGACCTGTCCCGCCAGCCTTGAGCGAAATCAAAAACGCATCTCGTGAACCAGCATTAAAAGCCTTGACCATTTTCATCCTATCTTTAATCGGTGTTGAACCCGTCAATTGATAGCTCGAAATCCCTACTTCTTCCAATTGTCTCTCGATATGTGGAAACATTTTTCTAAACTGAGAAAAAATTAGTGGTCTGTGTCCTGCATCCTTGATTTGCTGCAAGAGCTCTGCCAAACTTTTGAGTTTACCTGATGTTCCTGTATAATCAGGCATGAATAAAGCAGGTGTATCACAAATTTGACGTAGGCGTGTAATTCCCGCCAGAATTTCGATCTTCGAACGTGAAAATTCATAGTCGTTCATATTTCTCACGCGATTTTGAATGGCCTCAAGCTGCGCTAGATAGATAATTTTTTGCGACTCCTCAAGCTCACTATACTGAATCATTTCAAGCTTGTCTGGTAATTCCAGAAGAACATCTTCTTTACGACGACGCATCACAAATGGTTGAATCATACGAGAAATCGCATCATGTTTCAGTTTACGAAATTTCTTTCGGTCACCTAAAATCCCCGGCATGATGATTTGGAAAATCGCCCAAATTTCGTCAACACGATTTTCAATAGGTGTACCAGATAAAGCAAAGGTATGGTCAACTTTGAGTTGAGACAATGCTTTGTTTGTCTTAGAATTAAAGTTTTTAACCGTCTGCGCCTCATCAATTAGTAAATAATTTAACTCAAGCGCTTGATAGGTATTCACATCTTTCAAAAAACTACCATAACTCGTGATAAAAATCTGCGTCTTGGGATTGCTGATTAACGTTGAACGTTCATGTTTAGTACCATCCACAACGACAACTTCAAGGTCTGGTGCAAATTTAGCAAACTCACTCGACCAGTTATAAATCAAACTAGACGGTGAAACAATCAAGGCAACATCGCCTTGGGCCAAATTGCTTGCCAGATAAGTAATCGACTGCAAAGTTTTACCTAATCCCATATCATCGGCAAGTACACCACCCATATGGTAGCTACTCAACATATTCATCCAACGCACACCGTCTTCTTGATAGGGGCGTAAAGTCGCCTTAATTTGTTCTGGTTTTTGATATGGAAAAGCGTGTGGATTGGTCAAATTCTCATATAAAGTTTCAAATTTTTTCGAAAATGAGACCCCATCCTTGTCACCAAAAATTTTAGAGAGTTGGAAGGTTTTAAAAGTCGGAACAGCAATTTTGCCTTCTCCAACCTGAACAGCATCTGACATATCTGTCAAGACTTGCTTGACCGCATCAAATTGCTCATCTAGCAAGATAAGTTGACCTGACTCTGTCACATAATAACCAGCATTTTCTTGAAGTCTCGCCACAAGTTTTGAAAATTCTTGCTCAGGCACATGAGGCATACTGAAATTGATTTCTAACAAACCACCATTTTGGTCAATATCAATATCAAAATTCTCTGTGATTTGTAATTCTTGAATGCTTGGTGAAAGTGTAACGTCTCCTAATTTAGCAAATTGTGGCAAAATTTCAGTGAAAAACTCATAGATTTCCTCACCTTTAGGTGGCACTGTCTGCGTATCAAAACCGACTGGAAAGCCAGAGCGTTTGACCAAATCAAAAATGCGTTTTTCTAAACGTAGATGCCGTGAAAAATCAAGAGTATCTAAATCTCTAAAACTTGTAATTTTAAAATCGCCATAATCAAAAGCAATCTGCAAGGTTAAGAAACCATCTAAGTCAAAGCTAAACTGAGGTTTAAATGGTCGGATTTTAAAGGCACTAGGTGCATCAACGTATCCTAATTTTTCAAAAATTTGTAAAGCCTGAGCTAATTTATCCTTGTCGTCATAATCAAAATGAATCATTCTCAAGTCGTCTGTTGCCATTGGCACCTTGGATAAAAGATTCAATATCTCCAACTGCTCAGCATCCAACTGATAGAAAACATGGTCCCGATAGATAATCTCACCGTCAAAGAAGGTTTGATATGGCATCTCTTTAATCGTTAACTCAATGACATCATCCAGAGGTTTAACCTCGAATTGATACAAGTCACCTTCATCATCTAATGGCAAAACACTAAAATATCTGACTGGTTTTTCTGATATTTTCATCGAAAAATCCATAGCCGCAGTCAAGGCTAATAACTCAGGTAATAGTCCTGCATGAGGGACAAAATATCGCCCCAACTTACGAAAAAGATTCGTCAAGGCCATTTCTTCATGGCTCGGCGTGATTTTCAATAGATAACTTAGAAAATCTTGACTGGCTTTATCAAAATGTGACAGCATTAGTGTCACATAGTGTGAGCTCCCAATCAGATAAGTGCCACCTTTTCTAAGCAAGGTAATAAAATGCGGAATATCTTTAATGATATAAGAGCGAGACATGGTAGATAGACGAATTTTGAACGTAAAAGCTAAAAAGTTACCACTATAATAAAAGGACTCCATTAACTGAGGGTCAGAAACTTCAACCTCTAAAATCATTTTTTCCGATTGGTTTGCCCATTTATCTTCATTGACTTTAGCTAAAAAGTCAGCGGATGCTTGCAATTCTTTTGATTTTTCGACCTCAGCTTCGTAGGCTTTCTTTTCTTCTTCAATTGCTTCAATATCTGCTTTTTTCAGATATTCTTCGACAGCAGCAATATGTTGACAATAGCGTTTATTACGTTGAAAGACATCACAAAAACACAAGTCATTTTGCCCGTCTAGGTCATAAACGACTTGTTCACCATCAACATCAGCCGAAAGTTTCATTCCACTGACAGACACATCGGTCATCAGTCCTTTGTCAAAAAGTTCCGCACCCTCGGCACGGATGCGCGCTGGCATCATTCGGCTCATATCATTTGTCCCATCTTCAAAGCATCTCTCAAAAGGCTAATACTCAAAACTTCCTATCTTTATTTTAGTTGGCATCGGCGTGATGGCACGCTTCTTTTTGTTGCTATTTCTTTGCCAAATGCGCTTAAATTTTGGCACTATTATACCATATTTTCTAGAAAATTTCAGAGATTTTCTATATCTTAAAATATGTCACTTTCGTGAATAATTGCAACTTAACTGTGCTTGTGTTCCAACCAAAGGTGATATTCACGACCTTGTAGTCACACAACATTTTCCATCATTTTTAAAAAAGCTTGAATTAAAACATTTCGGTCTGCAATCCATTGCTTTCGCTCATCACGTAAATGGACGCGATTGGACAGAAAAATTACGGCTTGTTGGGTTTTTAAGTTTAACAGAATGAAAGTACCAGTGTATCCTGTGTGCAGTAACCATTGTCCCACTTGGTTTTTGGAAGTTTCTGCTGAGGTTTCAAGACCTACCAAATCCCAAGCTAAGCTCCTAGCTTTGTTTGCTTTTGCGTAATCTTGCATTAGCGTTAGGTAGGCTGGGTTGGCAAAATAGGCTTGAGAAAAAGCAATCAGGTCGTCTAAGTCTGAGAAGAGACCGGCTGAGCCAGTATGACGACCTAAGACCTGAGCTTTAGGGTCGTGGACAAGTCCTTTAGGCAAATCCCAAGCTGTCGCAACTGTTTTATCAGGCGCGACAAAACTTGTATGGTGCATATTAAATGGCTTAAAAACACGGTCTTGCAGAATATCTGCCAAATCTTGTCCGTAAATCGCCTCTAACATGAAACCTAGTAAAATAAAATTCACATCTGTATAGTGAAACGTCTTATCTGATGTGACAGTTACCTGATTGAGCGCTGCTCGTAGTTCGTCGTAAGCTAGGTTATGACGATTTTCTATAAAGGGGTCAATACCTGAGGTGTGGGTTAAAAGCTGCCGAATGGTAAGCGTGGTGCTGCCTGATCCTTTAAAATCTGGGTAATAATCCGTGAGCAACTCATCAAGTCCGACTTTCCCTGACAAGATTAAATTAATCATCAATGTGCCAGTGCCGACTACTTTTGAGACACTGGCCAAGTCATATGTCATATCAGCTTGTAACAGCACTGGTTCAGGTTTCAGGCGTTCATAGCCAAAGACATGTTTTTCTATATCCTGTCCGTTGATAATTGCAAAAGACGCACCCGGGAAAATTCCAAATGCGACGTAAACTTTTACAAGTTCTAAAGGACTGTCTGGCGTTGCTACAATCATTTCACAAACCATATTTCTATATTTTGACCATCTGTTAAGGTCAAAATTTTACCTTTTTTATCAACATAATAATCTAAGCCTAAGTCATCTAATTGGCTCGCAATTTGATGCAAATCAACTTCTGGTGCGACTTCAAATTCGATGATTTCTAAATCCCAGACTTCTTCTGGATTGGCTAACAAATCCGGTCCTTGCGCCTCAAAATATGAAATTTTTCCAAAAGGCAACTGCACAGCGTTTTTCTTCTCAGTTAAACCAAATCCCTCAACATAAAAGGCTAAAGTATTTTTTATGTTACTCGTATTGAGTTGAATCTCCGTGATTTTAATATCCAGAGAATCAGACTGGATCGGCACAATTTCAAAAACATCACCTTCTGGTGAAGTTGCCTCAAACCCTTCTGTAAACTCTGGACTTTCAATCACAATTTTACGCAATTTTTTCACGCCATTTACAGCACGTGTTCGCATACTAGGTGATTCTTCCAAAATCAATCGAGTATCCATGCGAGTTTTAGCTGATTTACTACCGAGCATTGCTAAGGCATTTTCTTCTGAGATAACTTTCAATCCCAAAGTTTCCTTATAAAACGCTAAGTTCAAATCGCGATTATTCACACGAATAACTGGTACGGCTTTGGTAATATTATCAAAAACTGTCTTCATTTTCTCTCTTTTTCTCACTTTTCTCACGTCATTAAAGTTATTTCAGACTTTAACTCAGAGGCAATTTAGTTTTTTGGATATTTTCTGTTATCTCTATTATAGTCAACTCTGTCAAATTTTACAAAAATTTATCATTTTTTTACGTTAATTTATTAACTAGCGGTTAGCAAAAACAAAGATAATAATGAACTTTTTCACAAACACGCAGCATCGGTAGACTTTTTAAGAAAAAATATTGTGAAAACTTATTAAATATGTTATCTTATAAACATGAATTATTTAGAAATTGCTAAAAATAAAGCTAAGCAACAGCCACAATTGCCCACTCTTGAGACACACAACCAAACTTGGAAAACACGTCTCACCTTCATCTGGGCCCTTGTTTTATGGCAGATCTCATCCGCCTTACCGGCAATCACTTCGAATCGACAAGGACATTTTGAACTTTGGAAAATCGGACTCTTCCTAGTACTCTTCGCCGCTTGCGTCTGGCTATCTTACATCTGGGCGCTTAAATTTCACTTGATCCCTAAAATTAACTGGCGCTACTTCCAACTCAGCAAAATCTCTGCTGGCTTTGGACTCATGTTTGTATCAGCATTAATTTCAAGTATCATCATGATGTTAACCGGGACAAATGGTACTGAAAATCAAGATATCATCAACAGCATCGGTAAAGTATTACCACCACTTGTCTTTGTTATTATGGCAACGTCTGCTGGATTTTTCGAAGAATTAATTTTTAGAGTGAGTCTATTTGAACTCTTGTTTAATAAATGGCCTAAAGTAGCAGCTATTTTTGCCTGGGCACTCTTTACCGCAGCTCATCGCCCGACTGATTTTGCAAGTTTTATGACTTATGGGTTGATGAGTCTCGTTTTAACAGGACTATATGCCAAATATCGTAACTTTTACCTTAATCTATCTGTTCACTTCCTTTGGAATGCCTTAGGGATGGTTGGCTTTTTCTTAACTAAGTAAATTTTTACTATTATATCATGTCAAATAAAAAGAGGCTATAAATGATTTCTGACCTTAATAGAAATTATTCATAGTCTTTTTCTATGTCATTCTCTGAAAAAAATTTAGGACAACATTCTTGTTCATTGAAAATCTTACCACTTTCGTATTGTTTTGGTAAAACATTACGAAAGTGGTAAGAAAAGTGCCGTTTTTGTGCGAAATTGGAATTCTTTTGCCAAAACAATACGAAATCGGTAAAAATAAGTTGTTTTTCGTGAGAAACTCAAATTCATTCAGCCAACAATACGAAAAAAGAGAAAAGTAAACTTACCAGTTTACTTCAGACTGAAGACAAACTCCAATAATATTTGAAGTTTGTCTTTTTTCTTTGTAAAATAAAGGTATCAAGTCAGTGATTAGGGAGGTTTTAGGCATGTTTCATAAACAAACAATGATTGGCCGTGGTCAAATGGGCTTCTATTCTCTTGAAGATCTGGTGCCCCAAGACCATCTTTTACGGCATATTGATCAATATGTTGATTTTGACTTTATTTATGATTTAGTTGTGGATAAATACAGCCTTGAACATGGCAGACCAAGCCTTGATCCTGTTATGTTGATTAAAATTCCGATTATCCAATACCTCTTTGGTATCCAAAGTATGCGTCAAACAATTAAAGAAATTGAAGTCAATATGGCTTATCGTTGGTTTCTTGGGCTTGATTTTCAAGATGACGTGCCACATTTCACAACTTTTGGTAAAAATTATAGCCGACGTTTCAAAGACACTGACTTATTTGAACAGATTTTCTATCACATTTTGGATCAAGCTTTTGCGGCTAAATTAGTTGAACCGAAACTAATTTATCTTGACGGGACACATATCAAAGCACATGCCAACCGCAATAAATTTGTTAATCAAGAAGTTGCGGTTGAAGCTTTGATCTATCAAGAAAGTTTAGAGAAAGAAATTGATGAGGTGCGGGCGAAAGTTGAAAAAAAGCCCTTCAAAAAGTCAGAAGAAAAAATCGTCAAAAATAATAAAGTGTCAACGACAGATTCTGATAGTGGCTGGTTTCATAAAGGGGAACACAAAGAAGTTTTTGCTTATTCGGCCCAAGTTGCTTGTGATACTAACGGTTGGGTACTAGGTTATACAGCAGATCGTGGTAACCTCCATGACAGTCGGACATTCTTTGATTTGTACGCTAAACTGATTCAAAAATTTCCAGAAATTGATACAGTTGTCGCAGATGCAGGCTATAAAACACCTGCCATCGCTAAAAAATTGATAGATGATGGTCGAACGGGATTGTTCCCTTACACACGACCACGTGGGAAAAAGGGACTTTTCCGCAAACAAGATTATAGTTACGACTATTTAAGCAATACATATATCTGTCCAAATGGTAAGCAATTGATTTATAAAACGACCAGACGTGATGGTTATCAGGAATATCGTACGACTAAAACAAACTGCATCACTTGTCCGCTTTTGACACAATGTACGCTTTCACAAACCAAGCAAAAGACTGTATTCAGACATATTTGGCAGCTTTATCTGGATAAGATTGAGCAGAATCGATTAACAACTTGGGGTAAAGTAACATATAATCGACGAAAAGAAACGATTGAACGATTATTTGGGACTGCCAAAGAGCACCACAATCTCAGATATACACATGAAAATGGCCGAGATAAGATGCATATGAAACTTGGTCTTACTTTTGCGTGCCTGAACATGAAGAAAATGGCGAAAATCATGGCTAATCGAGATAGAGGGAGGGCGTTTATTTCCCATTTTCAGATGATATTTAAGGTTATGAACTATCAAAAAGCACAATTCGCTTAGGAATTGTGCTTTTGTCTTCAATCTGAAGTAAACTTACCAGTTTACTTTTCTCTTTCAGTGACTAAGGGACTTTTGTCCCAGCCTCTTTTTTAGCTATTATCAGTTAAATAATAATGACTTACATGAAAATAATTTTGAACAAGGCAATGGCAGAAATACCAGCCAAGATTGGTGCCACAACGGGAACCCAAGCATACCACCATTTTGAATCAGACTTGCTTTCGCCAAGGATTGATTTTGGAAGGACTGCATGAAGGATACGTGGACCAAGGTCACGCGCTGGGTTAAGACCTGGACCAGTAGGACCACCGAGTGATGCAACAAGTGTCATCACAAGGAAACCAAGTGCCAAATGCGCTACTGCAAGTGAACTAGCATTACCAGTTGTTAAACCAACAATACCTTGTTGAACTTTAGTTGCAATATCCATATCCGCAACTTTCGTTCCAGCAGCACCTTGCGATGACAACAATTTGTCAATAGCAGGAATAACTTCAGCACCAAAGAAGTTTTTAGTCAGACCAAGTGCCGCGAAGAAAAGCACAAATGAACCAAAGAACTCGTTTAAGAAACCGTTGATTGTCGCACCACTACGTGATGTTCCAGTGCCATCATCAACGTTATCAATTGTTGAGAAAGTCCCAAGAATATGATTTGAGTTTGTTGTTTTTAAGTAGTAAGGGCGATAAACCATTACGATAACTGCTTGACCAACGATTGCCCCAAGTAATTGTGCCACGATGTATTGTGCCACGTGTGCCCAAGGGAAGAAACCTGAAACGGCAAGACCAAGTGTGAAGGCTGGGTTGATGTGGTTACCTGAAACATTACCAAACATCAAAGCAGGAATCATAACCCCGCAACCATAACCCCAAGCAATGGTCATCCAACCTGAAGCGAATCCTTTAGTTCCTTTGAGGTCAACGTTTGCGACCGCGCCGTTACCGAGGATAATGAGAATTGCTGTTCCGAGGAATTCAGCAAGATATTTTGTCATCCATGTTACGTCCATTTTTGTGCGTAATCTCCTTTGTTAAGTTATTGAGTTAACTGATACGAGATTTCAAAAAAAAAACCTCAAAATTCAAAACTCAATTGTTAATGATAAGTACCTTATAAGTTTATCAGAAAATACTAGACGTGTAAAGTCATACTGAACACTTTCATGAAAATTTAAGGTTCATTTAAGACCTTTTGATTGACCTTTTTGTTATAATTTTGTAGAATGCTTGTTTTATTCAGACAATTTGACCGATAAAAACTCTAATTTAAGGGGACACGATGCAATTCAATCACTTTTCTATTATTGACAAATCATTTGACCAAGAACTGAGCGATTTGACTAGTCTTGGATTTAAATTTGATACCTCATCTACTGCCAAAGTAAATCTTAAAAATTGGCTGCTGACTGCGCCGATTGCGATGACAAGTTTAGCAGCTACTAACCAAGAAACAGTCCGTGATTTTTTAGATTCCGAAACACCATTAACTTGGAACATTTTTTATGCCATTAGTTTACAGTTGCTTGATTTTGTAGCGAATTTTGACTTTCAACTGACAGAGGCAATCACTTTTGCTAACTCTATCAACTTACCTTTAGTTGACTTATCTGCTGAGACATCTCCAAAACAACTGATATCTGCTATCTATCTTTTGATGAATTCCCGTCGTCAAACTGGTATGACCTTAGTCGAACACTGGGTATCCGAAGGCTTGTTGCCGCTTGATAACCACTACCATTTTTTCAATGATAAGAGCCTAGCAACCTTTGATACTAGCCAGCTCATTCGTGAAGTGGTTTATGTGGAAAGTTCAGTTGACACGCAAAATCGCGGTGAGTATGATTTAGTTAAAGTCGAGATTATTCGGCCACTATTTGACGGCAAGGTGCCTGCGATTATGACGGCAAGTCCTTATCATTTTGGCACCAATATCAAAGCAAATGACGATAAATTGCATCAAATGAATGTAGACTTAGTCGAAAAACCGCTTGATAGAATTGCGATTTCTGAGTCGACCCTCACACTGCCTGATTATCCGGCTACTGAGATACCGTCTGCAGACAACAACCAAGCTACTGAGCACTTCACCCACACTTGGACCTACTCGCTTAACGACTATTTCCTCGCGCGCGGTTTCGCATCGATATACGTCGCGAGTGTCGGCACACGTGATTCTGATGGTTTCCAGACCTCAGGTGATTACCAACAGATTGCCGGTGTGACTGCTGTCATTGACTGGCTGAACGGTCGCGCACGCGCCTTTACCAATCGCCAAAAAACACATATTTTAACCGCAGATTGGGCAAATGGTCACGTCGCCATGACCGGCAAATCTTATCTCGGCACCCTCGCTTACGGCGCCGCAACGACAGGCGTTGCAGGCCTCGACGTCATCCTAGCAGAGGCTGGTATCACGAACTGGTACGACTACTACCGTGAAAAAGGCCTCGTCCGAAGTCCTGGCGGCTACCCTGGTGAAGACCTCGATGTTCTCGCTGAACTGACTTACTCTCGTAACCTCGATGCCGCAGATTTCTTGGTCAATAATCCTGCCTACCAAAAACAACTCGCTGACATGAGCCAGGCGCTAGCTCGCACCTCTGGCGATTATAATGCCTACTGGCACGCTAGAAATTATCTGCCACATGTGGATAAGGTTAAAGCTGACATCCTTATCGTGCATGGCTTGCAAGATTTCAATGTCACGCCCTCTCATGCCTTTAACTTTTGGCATGCGCTACCTGAACATGTTACCAAACATGCTTTTCTACATCAAGGTAGCCATATCTACATGAATAACTGGCAGTCTATTGATTTTTCTGAAACAATCAATGCCTACTTTTCAGCTAAATTATTAGAACGTGACTTAACGCTTGATTTACCACCTGTCATTTGGCAAAAAAACAATGTCGCCCAATCTTTTGAGGAACTACCTGAGTTTGGTGGGCATGATATTGAAGTCTTGCCACTTGGTTTTGCAGGTGAGCTTGACCAGTTTGAGAATCACTATCCTGCTGAAATATTTGATCAATATAGTAAAAATTTCCAAACGTTTAAAACGGATTTATTTGAAGACAAGGCAAATGCTGCCATTATTGATGTGCATCTCCCTGAAACTTTACAAATCAATGGCCAGATTGTGCTTGACTTGCGGCTGAAACTCAATGATACAAAAGGGATGCTGTCGGCTCAGGTTTTAGATTTCGGCTCCAAGAAACGTCTGACGGATGTCAGCACGCTGCTTGAGCCCAAGACCATTGACCGAGGGCGGAACTTTATGTTGGATGATTTGCGTGATCTGACTTTGGTGGATAAGCCTTATCAGGTCGTGACTAAGGGCTTTATGAATCTACAAAATCGCCAGCAACTGACGGAGATTAATTCTGTTATTGCGGATGAGTGGTTTCGGGTTGAGTTGCGTTTGCAGCCGACGATTTATGATTTTGAGGCGGGGGATACGCTGCGACTTGTGCTTTATAGCACGGATTTTGAGCATACGGTTCGCGATAATCGTGAGGTTAGCTATACCATTAATCTGGAAAAATCACGCCTTTATCTGCCCAAAACAAAAAAAGAAAGACATAAGATATGACCACTATCGGTATTCTAGGCTCTCAATATTTAAGTACACCTGAGCTGCCTTTTCATCAATTTCCTGTAACTTATACACGAACTGCTTTTATCGACGCCTTGCAAAGCGTCGGGGCAACTGTGATTATGATTCCGATTGACCGTGATCTGGATAAGCTCGCTGACTATATCAAACTGGTGGATAAAGTCTTGCTAACAGGTGGTGAAGATGTTGCGCCGCTGTTTTATGGTCAAGACCCGCATCCTTTGCTTGGCAATATCAATCCTGAGCGTGACCGTTTTGAGATTGCGGCTATCCATGAAGTCATTAAGCAAGAAAAAGCCTTGCTTGGTGTTTGCCGTGGTCATCAGTTGCTTAACGTCGCACTTGGAGGTACTTTGTATCAGGATGTCAGCCTTTATCGAAATCCTGAAGTTGCAACCCTGAAACATATGCAAGCCCCAACTAAATCACAATTTACGACACATTTCGTTAATGTTGCTCCAACATCAAGCCTTAATTTTCTACCTGAAACCTATCATGTCAACTCTTATCATCATCAGATGATTGACCGGTTGGCTGATGATTTGACAACGATTGTCACGGCTAGTGACGGCGTTATCGAGGCTGTCGAAAACAAAGCCAAACGTTTACTAGGTGTCCAATGGCATCCAGAAGGAACTTGGGACACAATATCTGACGAACGCACCATTTTTGATTTCTTTGTTAATCAACTTTGAATCTAAATATTTCAAAAACATCAAGTAACTTATTCAAATTACTTGGTGTTTTTTACGGAATATTCTGTCAATTATGCTATACTGTATTTAAAATATTTTTTAGGAGATACCATTGAAAATAAACCCTAAACTGAGTATTGATGCCTATACCCTCAAAATAATTGCCATTATCGCGATGACACTCGACCATATCGGCGGTACATTTGAAAATCATTTATCTCTTACTGCACGTGTGCTACTCATGACGCCTGGTGGCTTAACTTTTCCAATTATGGCTTTTTTGCTAGTTGAAGGCTACCAGCATACACGTAGTGTCCCAAAATATGGGCAACGACTTTTAATTTTTGCTTTTGTAGCACTCATACCTTATATGCTGGCTTTTCAAGTGCCAATTTTAGACGTACTATTTACGCTATTTTTAGGACTCATCACCTTCTATTTATATGATAATATGACAAATCGCATCGGTTATTGGTTTACCTTTGCTGGCTTTGTCTTACTTTCATCTATTTGTGACTGGATGCTCATGGGTATTCCTATGATTTTATGCTACCACGCTATTAAAGACCCACTTAAACGACTCATTATTCCAATTTTGTTTCCTATTATCTTAACTGGTTTGGATATCTTTGCCACCTTAAATATGGATACAAGTCAGACACTTATAACACTGTTACCCGAAATACTTTATGTGGTGATTGGTTGTGGTGCAACAATTCCCTTGCTCTATCATTATAACGGTGAACGAGGTAAACCAATGAAATACTTTTTCTACGCCTTTTATCCAGCCCACCTCTTAATCTTAGCCATCATTCGGATAAGCTTTTTCTAAAGCATTCAAAAATGACCTCAACAGTGAGGTCATTTTTTTTCATTTCACAAACTGCGCCAAGTGATTGACAGCTTTTTCCTTGCCTAGAAGATAAATCGTATCAGGCAGCTCAGGACCATGCATCTCGCCAGAAACAGCGATTCGAATCGGCATGAAAAGATTTTTCCCTTTGATACCTGTTTCTTTTTGCACTTCCTTGATCAGCGGGAAAATGTTGTCTTTAACATAATCCGCATCCGCCAAACCTTCAAGTTTTTCTTTAAAGGCTTTGATGACAATAGGTGCAGTCTCAGTTTCTAGTACTTCTTTTGCAGCATCGGAAAGTGATGGAAACTCAGCATAAAAGAGATCCGTTAAAGGCACGATTTCATCTACTGATTTTAACTGGGGTTGATAAAGCTCAACCAAATGTTTAGACTTGTCATCCAAACGACCAGCAGCTTCCAAGAATGGTTTCGCCATGTCAAAAATCTTATCCAAATCAGCATGTTTGATGTAATCATTATCTAACCAGTCTAGTTTCTTTTGGTCAAATGCTGCGGGTGATTTAGACAAACGATTTTCATCGAACAAGTCAATTAATTGAGTTTGAGAGAAGATTTCCTCTTCGCCACCAGGATTCCAGCCCAACAAAGCGATAAAGTTGAAAACAGCTTCTGGTAAATAACCTTTTTTACGATAGTCCTCTATAAATTGTAAGGTATTAGTATCACGTTTTGATAATTTTTTACCAGTCTCAGAGTTGATAATCAGAGTCATGTGACCAAACTCAGGAGCATCCCAGCCAAGGGCTTCATAAATCATTAATTGTTTAGGCGTGTTTGCAATATGGTCGTCGCCACGAATGACATGAGAAATTTGCATATCATGATCGTCAACAACAACAGCAAAGTTATAAGTTGGATAGCCATCACGTTTTTGAATGACCCAATCACCACCGATATTTTTACCTTCGAATTCAATATCGCCTTTAACGATATCATGCCACTTGTAGATAGAGCCTTCTGGCACTCTAATTCGAACAGTTGGCACGATACCCTCAGCCTCACGCTGTGCCACATAGTCTGCAATCTCAGACTCAGATAGACCAGCATATTCGCTGATATATACTGGTGGAAGACCTTTTGCTTCTTGTGCTTCACGGTCAGCTGCAATTTCTTCTTCTGTCTTATAAGATTTATAAGCCTTACCTGATGCGAGTAACTCATCGATATAAGTTTGATAAAGTGACAAGCGTTCAGATTGGCGGTAGTTCTCATGTGTTTCAGGTGATTCATCCCAATCAATACCAAGCCAACGCAAGTTATCTAGCTGTGAACGCTCGCCATCTTCAACATGGCGTTTACGGTCTGTATCTTCGATACGGATGATAAAATCTCCACCATGATGACGGGCATACAGATAGTTAAAAAGTGCAGTCCGAGCATTTCCGATGTGTAATAAGCCAGTAGGTGATGGTGCATAACGCACACGAATTTTGTTTGTCATTTTTACGTCCTTAATCTAACTTATAAACCAAGATTGGTTTATAAACTTTTGTTTCAATCGTCATTCCTATTTTACCAAAATATCAAAAAAAGCGCTAACTTTCTTGCTGCGCTTTAATCTTCTTTATCTTTCTTGTGCTGGTCATGGTCATACAGACTACCAAATAATACACCAAGACAAATACCTAGAGCTAAATTTTTAAAAATCAAGCCTAAACTAACGCCCAAAGCGAGACCGGTCTCTATGCCTGAATTATTATTTTTTTCTTCAGGGTATTTCTCCTGACTTTAAACTTGACTAATCAAGACGACCGCTTCACAAGCCATGCCTTCACGACGACCGACAAAACCTAATTTTTCAGTTGTTGTCGCTTTGATATTGATGTTGGCAATATCTGTCTGTAAAATTCTGGCGATATTTTGTTTCATTTGTTGTAGATGTGGTGCCATTTTAGGTGCCTCAGCCAAAATCGTGGCATCAATATTGCCAATCTCATAGCCTTTTTCAATCATTTTTTGATAAATATCAGCTAAGATTTGTGTTGAGGCGATGCCTTCCGTTTCTGGATTAGTATCCGGAAAGGCATGACCAATGTCCCCCATACCCAATGCCCCAATGATAGCATCCGTGATCGCGTGTAAAAGCACATCTGCATCTGAATGGCCTAAAAGTCCTGTCTCATGCGGAATGTTCACACCTCCGATAATCAACTGACGACCATTTACCAACTGATGCACGTCATAACCGTGGCCGATTTTAAGTGAGGGCATCAAATAATCCTCCTAGTGGGTTGCCAGATGAGCCTGAGTGGCCGTCTGTTATGATGTAGTTTTTCATGATGTTGGCAAAGGTTTCAATGTTAAGGCTTTGCACGTAGATTTCGCCGGTGCCACGGAAGGTGTTGACGATACCTTCACCAGTGCCTATGGATTGCACGAAACCATTTTCCAGGTGAATATTGTAGTCCAATGTGTCTGACCAAGCGACGACATGTGCATTATCAATTGTGATTTCTTGACTTTGGAGTTCGATTTTTTTAATGCTACCAAAGGCATTTACAAGTAATGTGCCAATGCCATTTGTCGTCATAACGAATAGCCCACCTTGTCCGCCGAAAAAGGCTTTTCCAACACTTTGCCGTTCCATGGTGTACTGAGCACTACCGTCAAGCGCCAGAAAGGCGCCGTCGTTTAGACGATATTGTTTGCTACCGAGGTCTAAGGGCATAACTTGACCAGGCGTTGAAGGGGCTAGTGCGATGATACCGTTATCGTTATTTGACACTGCTTTGGTGATAAATACACTTTCACCTGATGTCATAGCACGACCCGCTGCTTTAAACAGCTTACCAATACCACTTCCTTTTGCATTCAACTCAGACGTTAGCGTTACTGCGGCATTATGATAAATCATACTGCCACGCTGAATGTAGGCAAACTCTCCTGTTTCCAGTGCAATTTCAATCATCGGAAACTGCATATTGCTGTCAATCGTGTACTTCATTTTGTTATCAGCCATAATCTCCACTCCATTCTTTTGATTGTTGTTTATCAAAAATTTAAAGGTACATTTTCGCTACAAATATAAGCCTTTTTCAACACTTTCATCGATAAGCTCTTCAACAAGCTGCCAGAGTTTCTCAGAGTCTTGCTGAATAAAAGATTTCTTTTTCAAGACCATCTCTGATGTGATGTTATCAGGATTATAATTATTTTCTGATACAACCAAATGATTAATGAGTGGCGTTATGGCGTCTATAGCTCTTGCATATCTTGATTCATTACTGTTACCATGTTCAAACTCTTGCCATAAAGCTTGTAAATCTTTTGATTGGTCCTGAGGTAGTTTACCAAAACTAGTCTTAATCGACGCTAATTCTCTTTCTTGGGAAGTTGCCTTGCCTGAATCATCAAAAACCCAGGTATCTCCTGCATAGATTTCTCCCAAATCATGAAGTAATAACATTGTCATTACTTTTTCCATGTTGAGCTCACTCGGATAATACTCTTTTAATAGCGTTGCAACAATTGCAACTTGCCAAGAATGTTCCGCACTATTTTCAAAACGCTTGTCTAGCGTTCTATTAAAGCGTGTCACTGCTTTTAATTTCTCGATTTCGCCTATAAAAGATACTTGTTTTTCTATTCTTCTCAAAGACATATCCTTTCAATATAAAGCTAGTCTATCAAAAAAGTTATAACATTACCTCAGGCCTCAGACCGATGTGTCAAAATCGCTTGACCAAAAATCAAATCTTCTGGCGTCGTGATTTTGATATTTTCATAAGAGCCTGGGACAATGGTAACAGGCTTATCAGAAAAGACCTCAACTAAACTCGCATCGTCAGTTCCCAGAAACGCTTTCGAATGCGCATCCTGATGAACTTTTTGGATGAGACTGGTCTCAAAAAATTGTGGTGTCTGAGCCCCCCAGAGATTTTCACGTGGTACAGTTTGACTGATTTGCTCCTGATGATTGACCTGCTTAATTGTATCTTTTACCGGCACTGCCAAAATCGCATTATTATAGGCTTTTAAGGCTGCTAATTCAGATAGCGTGACAAATGGCCGCGCCCCATCATGAATCATAACAGCATCCTCCGAAACTTCTTCAAGCGCATGTCTAACCGAATCTTGGCGTTCTGCGCCACCAACAACAAAGCATACCCTATCTGATAAAAAATCAGTAAAATAAGATTTCTCTTCAGCTTTTCCAACCAAAATCACTTGCTTACAATCTGAATCTGACAAGAATAACTCTAACCCATATTGAAAAATCGCCTTATCTGCTAAGGTCAAAAAAATCTTATTACAAGCAGCAGCCATTCGACTTCCTGAACCCGCAGCTAAAAGCACTGCACTATAGGCTTTATGAACCTGCCCAATCATCGTGCCAATTCTCCAAAAATCATGCGACCAGCTGATGTTTGAAGTGACTTAGTCACCTCGATTTTAACTGTTTTATCAATTAAATCAGCCGTCTCTTCAACAACAATCATCGTACCATCTGGCAGATAACCTATCCCTTGACGACGCTCCGTCCCTTTTTTCACAATTTGAATGTCGAGCGTATCACCGACAATAAGCTGCGGTTTTACCGCATTTGCTAAATCGTTGATATTTAAAACTTGCACGCCTTGAATTTCAGCTACTTTATTGAGATTGAAATCATTGGTAACCAGTGCTGCACCAGTTTCTGATGCATAACGTAAAAGCTTAGTATCGACTTCATGAATATCAGAATAGTCCTTGCTCGTTACTGTGACTTTCGCAATTTCCTTCATGTCATTGACTAAATCAAGTCCTCTACGACCTTTGGCACGCTTTAAGTTATCATTACTGTCAGACAATAGTTGCAACTCTAACAAAACAAAGTTAGGCACGATAATTTCACCGTCCAAAAAGCCTGTTTTCAAAATATCAAAAATCCGACCGTCAATCAGAACACTTGTATCCAACAGTTTAGCGTAATTTTTATTTTTACGTTTTTCTCTCTTCTCGGGTTTCTCTGCTTTTTCAGCCACCGCTGCTTTTTTTCGACTGAAAAATTTGAAAATATCAGCCTCACGTTTTGACGAAATGCTATACCCAACATAAATCGTCAGCATCATCAATAAAAACGGAATAATCGTTGATAAAATCGGCGTCCGCAAAATCCATAGTGGGATACTTGCAATGGCGCCAATGACAAGACCAATCACTCCCCCCATAAATCCCCAAGTAATTTTAGGAATATTGATAGTTGCAATCGTTTGGTCAATTTTTTCGACAAAGTTCAGCAGTAGTCTGATAAATATAAAAGAAAAAATCAGAAAAATAATTGCGCCAATTAAACTATTGACCACTGCGTTGTTTTCAAATTGCCTTTGATGGACGAGTACCCAAAATTCGGGTAAAAACGTATCGCCAAGCGTAGCGCCGACAATAGCCATCAAGGCGTGAATGATGATCCTCTTCATACATTCATTCCTCCTTCAAGATGTTGAGGCGACTGTTTTGAGACTATGAAAAATAGGAAAAGACGTCAAGACACGTCAGCGTCTGCGTACTTTTATCTTTTTCCTAGTCTCAAGGAGCCGAAACTCAAGTGCGATTGTATGATAGATTGGTTGCGCTACCATACTTGAAAAATAAAGATGTGTCACCCAAAGGTACACATCCTTATTTTATCATAATTAGCATAAAAATACCTTGATTAAGCGAATACCTTCTGCAAAACTTCCGCTAAAGTTGTGACGCCAATTACCTCTATTGAGGGTGGTATATCTAAACCTGCTAAAGAATTTTTAGGGGCATATAGTTTCTTAAAGCCTAATTTTGCTGCCTCATTAATTCGACTCTCGATACGATTGACACGACGAATCTCCCCAGTCAATCCGATTTCACCGATAAAGGCGACATCTGGTGCAGTCGGTTTTTCTTTATAACTTGAGGCGATAGCTACTGCAATCGCTAAGTCAATTGCTGGTTCATCAAGTTTCACACCACCTGCTGATTTGAGGTAGGCATCTTGATTTTGGAGCAAGAGATTGGCGCGTTTCTCAAGCACTGCCATAATCAAGCTGACGCGATTAAAGTCAAGACCCGAGGTTGTCCGTCTGGCATTACCAAAAATTGTTGGTGTGACGAGCGCCTGAATCTCAACTAAAATCGGTCTTGTACCTTCCATAGAGACGACGATAGCTGAACCTGTCGCCCCTTCTAAACGTTCTTCCAAAAAGATTTCACTTGGATTGGTGACTTCAACGAGTCCTTGAGATTGCATCTCAAAAATACCGATTTCATTGGTTGAACCAAACCGGTTTTTCACTGCCCGCAAGATCCGAAAGGTATGTTGGCGCTCCCCTTCAAAATAAAGCACCGTATCTACCATATGCTCTAGCATTCTAGGACCGGCAAGGCTACCTTCCTTGGTCACATGACCGACGATAAAGGTGGCGATATTATTGGTTTTTGCGATTTGGAGTAACTCTGCAGTCACTTCTCGTACTTGACTCACCGAACCTTGTACACCTGTGATTTCAGGGCTCATCACGGTTTGGATAGAGTCAATAACTAGAAAATCCGGCTGTAATTTTTCAATTTCAGTTCGGATGTTCTGCATATTATTTTCTGCATAAAGGTAAAAATCAGAATCCAAATCACCCAAACGTTCTGCTCGCATTTTAATTTGTTGGGCTGATTCCTCGCCTGAAACGTAAAGGACACGCCCAATATTAGCCAACTGCACTGAAACTTGTAAAAGAATGGTTGATTTTCCAATACCCGGGTCACCACCGATAAGAATCAGGCTACCTGGTACGACACCGCCACCAAGTACACGATTAAATTCTCCCATATCTGTCAAAACGCGTGGTGTATCCAAGCTCTCGACTTCACCTAGTTTAACAGGTCGTGTTTTTTCCCCTGTCAGGGTCACACGCGCATTTTTGACCTCTTTAGCCTCAACTTCTTCGACAAAAGAGTTCCATGCGCCACAATTAGGACAGCGACCCAGATATTTGGGTGACTGATACCCACAAGATTGGCAGACGAATTTTGATTTTGCTTTCGCCATATTATGCCCCTGTGCTACCAAAGCCACCGATGCGTGTACCTTCAGCACTATCTGCATCTGCTAATAGAAATGGTGCAAAAACGCCTTGGACGATGCGTTCGCCTTTGGCAACTTCTACGATTTGGTCGGTGATGTTTTTCATTTGAGCAAAGATATGTCCTTCGTTATCTGGATTGCCGTAGTAATCACCGTCAATAACACCAACGCTGTTAATCAAAACTAGACCTTTTTTTCGTGGATTAGATGAGCGGTCATAGAGGTAGAGGACTTCTCCTGGTTGCATATAGGCTTTGATACCTGTCGGAATGAGTTTGATTTCACCTGGGTTTAGGCTGATTGTTTCTGCTGCGATAAAGTCGTAACCTGCTGCGTGTACAGTACTTCTAAGGGGTAGGTCGATTCCTGCATTTTCATAAGCTGTAACGCGTTCAAATCCTCTTGTTTTCATGATTTCTCCAATATTTTAATTTCTATATCCTATTATACGAAAAAAGCCGAGAAAAATCTCAGACTCTTTTCGTTATTAATTTTACTTGGCAAATTGGGCTTGCTGTAACTGATAATAATAGCCATGTCTCGCCATTAAGTCGTCATGGCTACCTATTTCAACGATTTGGCCTTGATTTAAGACTAAAATCTGGTCGGCATTTCGAATTGTTGATAGGCGGTGGGCAATAACGAAACTTGTGCGTCCGGTCATCATAGTTAAGAAGGCCTGTGAAATTTTTTGCTCTGTCAAGGTATCTACTGAACTTGTTGCCTCATCTAAAATCAGCATATCAGGCTCGCTAATCATCGTTCGAGCAATGGTTAGAAGTTGGCGTTGACCTTCAGAAATTTTAAGAGCGTGAGCGCCAATCTGGGTCTCTAGCTTTTCTGGTAGGCGCATGACAAAGTCATACATGTGAGCTTGTTTCAAGGCTGCATAAATCTCATCATCTGTCGCATCTTCGCGACCATAGCAAAGATTAGCGCGTAAGGAGCTGCCAAACAACCAAGTTTCTTGCAGCACCATACCAAAGCTTTGACGCAAACTATCGCGTGTGAAATCTCTGATGTCAGTACCGTCAATTGAAATTGACCCTTTATCGACATCGTAAAAACGCATCAAGAGATTGATCAGGGTTGATTTACCTGCACCAGTTTTTCCGACGATGGCAATCATTTCACCAGGGGCGACCTTGAGTGAAAAATCAGTAATCAAGGACTGTCCAGGATTATAACCAAAGCTGACATCTTGAAAGTCAATTTCACCTTTGGCGTGTTCCAAAACTTGCGCATCTGGTGCATCTGGTTGCTCTATCGGTTGATTCATGAGTTCTTGGGTGCGTTTCAAGCCAGCAAATGCTGTCTGAATCTGTGTTGTAATCCCTGAAATCTCAATAAAAGGTTTAGAAAACTGAGTGGCATAAATTGTAAAGCTAGAAATCACACCAATCGTCACTGTTGCAGACCCGTTGAGCGCCATAATACCCCCAACGCAGCCCACTGATAGATAAGCCAAATGGTCAACAAAGCGTGATAGGGGATTCGTCAATGAAGAAGAAAACTGTGCTTTTTGACCTTTGACATAAAGTTCTTGATTCAAGTCTTCAAATTGCGCTTGATTGACTGTTTCGCGTTGAAAAGCTTTGACTGTTTTTTGATTGCCAATCATTTCTGTAATATAACCTGAGATGTCTCCGATAATTTGCTGTTGGCTAACGAAGTCTTGCTGTGATGCTCGTGCAACTAGCCAAGACACTAAGAAAATAATCGGTGTCGAAATCAGAACGACCAATGTCAAAATCGGGCTCAAATATAACATAAAGACTAGCGCAACAATGACAACTGTGATACCAGAGAAAAGCTGGTTAAAAACGGCTGCGCTTGCTACTGAAATGTTATCCATATCATTCGTGAAACGACTGACAATATCACCATGAGCCGTTTGGTCATAGTAGCGTAACGGTAACTGATTCAGGTGTTCGTAAACATCTTTACGTAAAACAGCGACTGAGCGATAGGATAGGCGATTACTCAAGCGTTGAATGAGCCACTGACTAACGACCGTCACGAGTAAGACACCCACAAGTAGCGTTAAAATATGACGAAGTGTTGAGAAGTTAACCTGACCTTGATTAACCATTTGGTCGACACTTAAACCAATGTAATAGGTTGTCAAAACGACTGTAATACCACTAGCTAATCCAAAAATAATCGATAAGATAAGCTCTAAACGAAAGGCGAGTAGGTAGGGTAAAAAGAACCGCCATGAGGCTTTTTGATTTGTTTTAGTCATGTTCTTCCTCCTGAGATGCAACAATAGCTTGGTATTCAGGCGAGCTTGCAAGTAGCGATTCGTGGCTACCTTTGCCAACTAAACGACCGCTATCTAAGACTAAGATTTCTTTAGCTTGTTGAATCGAGCGAACGCGTTGAGAAATAATAATCATAGCACTATCTAAATCTCGTGCGAGCGCTTGTCGCAAGTCTAAATCGGTCTGATAATCTAAGGCAGAAAGTGAATCATCCAAAATTAAGAGATTAGGCTTACGAATTAAGGCGCGTGCAATCGTTAGGCGTTGGCGTTGACCACCTGAAAAGTTTTTACCATTTTCCATGACCATAGTATTTAGTCCTTCTGGTAATTTTTCGACAAATTCACGACACTGGGCCGTTTCCAAAGCTTGGAAACAGTCTTCGTCTGTTGCATCTGCTTTTCCCCACTGCAGATTCTCACGAATCGTGCCATGAAAGAGCACTGCGGTCTGTGGACCGAAAGCTGTTTGGTGGCGCAGAGCCGCCAAATCCCATTCTCGAACATCTAAACCATTGACTAGGATACGCCCTGCTGCTACATCGTAAAAACGTGGGATGAGCTGGGTCAATGTGGATTTACCACTACCGGTTGGGCCTGTGATGCCTATGAACTCACCGGGTTTAAGGCTAAAGTTGATGTCTTGCAAAGCCAGACCGCCGTTTGCATCGTAGCGAAAGTCGACGTTTTCAAAATGGATGAAATCTGGCTGACTAGGGGCAGTTTTTGCTTGTTCGGGCTGAGTCAAAGAAGGGGTCGTCTCAAAGACTTGGTTAATACGTGCACCAGAGGCTGCTGCGCGTGTAAAGATGACCACTAGGTTGGAAACAACGATTAGAGCCAATAGCATCTGATTCATGTAGTTGATTAAGGCTAGGACTTCACCGGGTGCTAGGTGGCCGGTGTTGACCTTAAAGCCACCGATATAAATTAAGGCAACAATACCGAGGTTCATGACTAGGGTCGTTGCAGGTGATAATAGGGCCGATAAATTGGTCACGCGTTGGTAAATATTTACCAAATCATCGGTCGCATCATCAAAACGCTTGACATCTTCTTTTCGACGAGCAAAAGCACGGATCACGCGCACACCGCTAAGATTTTGATTGACCAGTTCATTTAACTGGTCCAATTTTTCTTGGACACGTTTATAAAGTGGCACGCTGTAGCGCACAATGAAAAATAAAATGACAAAAAAAATCGGCAATAAAATTAAATAAAGCAAACCTGTTTGCCAATCAATATAAAAGGCCATGATGATAGAGCCGATGCTTAAAAATGGTGCACGAACAACCAAACGAATTAACATGGCTAAAGCGAGTTGAAGTTGATTAATATCACTGGTTAGGCGTGTAATCAGCGTATCTGTTCCAAATTGATTTAAATCTTGGTGAGACAGTTGGTTGATTTTCTTCATGAGTTGTGTGCGTAATTCTGTACCAAAGCCTTGCGATGCAATTGAGGCATAATACTGACAAATAACCGCACAAATCATGCCAATGACTGACATGGCAACCATCCAAGCTGTCATTTGCCAAACTGTGGCCTGATGACCTGCTCTCACGCCTTGGTCAATCAAGCGTGCCATAAATAAAGGCAGTACCAATTCAAAAACGGCCTCCAAAAACTTGAAAAAGGGCCCCAAAATAATCTGCTTTCGGTATGCCTTTGCATGACGCAATAAATGTATCACAAGATTCCCCTATCTTTTTTAAATTACCTCTATTGTAGCTTAAATACTAACGGATAGCAAAAAAATTCTGTGAATTTAATGCCAAAAATTTGCCTGATAATGGCTCACTGCAAGCAAAAAAGCCGCTCACAACTGTCGGCTTTCCTTCTTATTTTCAGGGCATAACAACTTATTCTTAAAGATGTCATCGCTCTGAATTTCTTTTTACGAAAGTGTCGTCTCTCTTATAGACTGAATACCTTTATGATAGCAGATAAGATGATCATCATTGACACATTTATATCAACTTTAAATTGGCTATATCACATGAAAAATTAAATTCATTTACTATTTAATTAAAAACTGTCTTTTTTGTCAATTTTACATTATAATGGTTCTAGCTAAATACTTCAAAACAAAGTGTTTTTTAGTTACAGGGGGAAAAATGAAAACGCAACTGAATCAAATTGGAAAATCCGCACTTTCAATCATTAATAGCACAATTATTGTATTGCCATTTATGATTTTTATTCAAATTGCCAATCAGCATACTTTTATTTCAGTACTGCCGTTTGTTTTATTCTATACATTCAGAATGACTGGTATTTTCTTAATCAGAGGGATTAAAACGAGCTTTAATAGTTACACGTTACTCCATTTTTCATTGTATTGTGGGAGCTTAGGCTGTTTATTAGGGGTGTTGGGCACGCTTTATTTTCCTTTATACATTATTTCAGGGATTCTATTAGGCTTAAGTGCTGCTTGGCTACCGATGTCAAATACTTCAGTCACTTACTTTCTCAAAAAAAATAATCGGTTGACGAAAACTCATTTGCCTCTTTTATTAGGCATGTTTCTACTGATTGGTTGTTCACTCTTCTTTCCAGCTCCGTTTAAATACTTAGGGTTCTTTCTTTTATATGGTATCCTATATTTATTTTCTTTTCGTAACTTGTCACAACTGACTGATTATGAGGTTGATATACATGATTTAGAAGGCATATCTTATAAGTACTTGGTGCTCTTTTTCTCTTTTTTCAGTTTGATTTTCTTTTTGCGAGCTAGTCGACTTCTCTTTAATCATGTTGAGTTTGACTATTTCATCTATGGTTTCTTTTTCTTAATCATCCTATACACGATTGCCACTAGCATTTTCAAGGATAAAATTCATAGAAAAATTTCAGCCGATTTAACTTACTTAACCTATATCAATGGTGCTGTGGGGAATTATTTATTCTTGTTCTGTTCTTTGTATGCCGCTGGATATTACGGTCACAAGCAGTTGTTCTTGCAATTTTATCTGCCTTACGTTTTTGGGATTATTCTTGCTGCGAAAATCCGACCACTGTTAGGTCACTATGCTAAGCAATATGCTTTATTAGGTATCCTGTTCGGGTTAATCACTATCGTGTTTACGCCTTTCTTTCCAATTGGTGTGCTTTTAACGAGTACGTTTAAGGGGGCATTAAACGCTTGGATAACTGCACAATATGAAGAAATCGAGACTGTTTCTGAGGATAAAAGAATTTGGGTCAAATATAGTTTGCAGAATATCGGAAGTATTTTACATCAATTTTTATTAATGCTTTTGGGCTCATTCATTATTCTCGATAAAGGGCTATCTCTTAAAAGTTTTTTTGTTATCACAAGTACGCCGGTGCAGACATTGAAAAGTATGCAGCTTATGACTTCTTGGAACGTGATTGCGACATCTTTGATTATCTTGATTATTTTGATTTATGGTTTTGTGTATTTACGACCTAGGAAACGTTAAAATAGCAACAATATCATGTTCTGGTGCTGAAAAACACTAAAAAACAAAAAAACGAAGAGAGTCTCCTCTTTTCGGTTTTTTAAATATCTAATGAGATTAAAGCGCAGCTCTTTTCTACAAAGAAATATGCTGCATTAACTTTTGGTAGGAAACAAAAGAAGGGTGTTGCATTAATTTACTGTCTTCAATTGTCAAAGATTGTTGCTCAATAATCTTTCTAGTTAAATCGTTAGAAAAGGTCACAAAATCATTGTTTGTTGCCGCATTATAATCTAGTGAAAAGTATTTTGACTGACGATAATAGGGTTTCAATTGGTCTGCATTAATTTTTTCAGGTTGATCAGCAAAGTATTCATCATAACGTGCGGTTTGAATTTTACCATCCATTACGGTTAATTGAAGTCTACCTATCAGTCCGTCACCAAAATCTTCGGTGTAGCCAATATATTTGGTTTTAGAGGGTTGTTTGATTTCTTCTGACAATTCAGTTGCAATCGCCATCAAGCCTTGTCTGGCAGTGGTCGATGACCCTTTTACAGTTTCAAAATTACCTGTAACGCGATTTTCTTCACGCATTTGTTTTTCAACAAAGGTAATACCATTAACCACTGTCACAAGAGTTGTATCTGTTCTTGGATTTTTTGCTTGAAGAAAGGCATAGTCAGAAAGGCGTTTATTAGCACCGGCATATTTTGAGGCATAATAATTTTCAGCAGCATATTCGTTAAATTCAATATTAATGATTTTATTTGTTTCATCTGTTACGATTTCGACGATGCCTTTATTTCCAACATCAAAATAGCCTTCATTTGTAAAATAATTCCCTTCCAGTAACCCTAATGGCGGCTGATTTGACCAAAACATTTTCTTTAATTTCTCTTCATAAGAGAAAAACGGTTTCGGATTGGAGCCAAATGTCGTTTGGGTAGCACCTGTGACAACATCATATTGATAAGTTGTATTTTCAAAGTCTAGTTCATTGGCTTTTTTTTCTTCGGTTGACGGCGTGACTTCAGATTCAGACAAAGTATAACTGAATTTCACTGGTTTGGAAACTTCGCTAGAAGGCTCCATATTTTTTTTGTAAACTTTATAACCGACAAGTCCGATAATACTGCATAAAAAGAAGGCAGTCAGAAAATGTCTTTTTCTCATAAAATTTCTCCCTTTATGTTGTCATTAGGCATTAAAGCGGTAGCCGCTGCCCCAAATTGTTTCAATTGGCATTTCTGATAATTTAGCTTTTTTTAACTTTTCCCTGACTCGTCCAACATGCACGACAACTGTGTAAATTTCGCCATCCAAATCATCCATGTCCCAGATTTGACGAAAGAGCTGTTCTTTCGTCCAAACACGATTAGGATGCACCATGAAAAAGAGTAATAAGTCAAATTCTTTTGCAGGAAAGAAAATCTCTTTTCCTAACACAAATGCTCTCCTAGCACTTGTATTGATTACAATTGCTCCTCTTTCGATGGTATCAAGGACCGGGTCTGATTGCGTCAAAAGTTGATAGCGTTTAATATGCGCTTGAACACGAGCGACTAATTCACTTGGACTAAATGGTTTTGTCATGTAATCATCTGCGCCTAAGCCTAAACCTCTGACTTTATCGATGTCTTCTTTTTTTGCTGAGACAATCATTAGTGGGATATTCTTTTTTTCCCTAATCTTACGACAAATCTCAAAACCATCCATTAATGGCAACATGATATCAATGATAACCAAATCAAACACTTCCGTTAATGCTCGATTCAGACCTACCAGACCATCATTCGCGATTTCGGCAGTCATATGATTGATTTCTAAACAATCTTTTTGTAGTTCTGCAATACTTGTATCATCTTCAATCAGTAAAATACGTGGTACTTCTTTTGACACTTGGCTATCCTCCTCAAGCTTTCTTTAGTAAAACCACAACGGTTGTTCCCTGGTAAATTTGACTTTCAATCATGACACTACCTTCATGCATCTCTATGATTTGTTTCACAATAGCAAGTCCTAAGCCACTGCCACCTGTGTCAGTTGGTCGTGACACTTCACCTCGATAAAAATGATTAAAAACAAATGGTAGCTGCTCAGCTGAAATTCCCTGGCCATTATCAGACACGCGAACCTCAACCATATCTGCAGTCTCAGAAATACCAAGTTGAACAGAAAGTGGTCTATCGTTAACTTTAAATTTCAAGCTATTTTCTATTAAATTGATAAAAACTCGGTTTAACTGTATACGGTCAGCCATTACATAACTTGCTTTTAATTCTTGACTAGATAATTGAAGTGAAATTTCGGTTGCTTGTATTTGAAACTCTTCAATGATGTGTTTCAAAAACTCGTTAAGATTAATTCGCTCAAAATTAAGAGGAATAGCAGCTGCATCTAATTTCGAATATAAAAATAATTCTTCAATTAAATCATTTAACGACAGGGCTTTTGTACGAATAGTTTGTAAATACTTATCCCGTTTTTCTGGTGTCGTTGCCACGCCATCCAATAGTCCTTCAACATAGCCGATAATTGATGTGATAGGTGTTTTCAAATCATGCGATATACTCGCAACAAGTGTTTTACGATTCTCTTCAAGTTTTACTTGTTCTTCTGTTGAATGAATCAATGCGCCACGCATTTTTTCAAAGTCATCTGTCAGTTGTTTTACTTCCATCGCTGTTTGTTTCATAGGATTTGTTACCGAAACTTCTAAGTGACCATTTCGTATTTCAGACATACCTGCACCAAGATTTTCCAATGGATTGATGATGGTTTTTTTTAATAAGTGATTTAGAAAAAGCAGGCCGCCAAATGCTACTAGTAAAATTATCACGCTAACTAATACGCCCCACTTTGTCATAAACTCTAAAAAGTTATTTTCTTTTATTAAAATCAATAAACTACCGGTATCGTGATTTTTAAAATAAAAATCATATTTCATATACCGATATAAACGACCTGCATTATCTATTGTGCCTCTTGTTTTGATATTGTTCACATCAAATTGAGGGAAATGAACGACTAGTGATTTTTCTACTAAGTCCTGGGAATAGTAACATATCTTTGTATCTTGACGAACAACAACACCTAATTCCTTATGTTCAAATGTTTGAATCATTTCTTTTAATTCACCACTCGGTTCAAGTAGTTGTTCAGGGTCAGACTTGGCTATCTCTCGTAATTTGATATATGCCAATTCCTCTTCTGGGTTTAGCGAGCGTTGCTGTGTAAATGTCTTATACAAGGTATTGGGACTTGGTACTTTTCCAGTATTTATATAAAAAGCAATACCTATGATTGAAAATAATGACAGACAAGCGATTGCTATACCGCCAATATATGAAATGAGGAATCGTTTTTTTATTGTCATTTTTTCTCCTTCACTTCATTTTATGGCAAAAACAATCGCTTTAAGATACCCACATTACCAGTGCAGTACTTTTAGAAACTAAATTCAGGATTGAAATTACCTGTATAAGGTTCATGTTCTACGAATACTGTAATATCTTGACCAGTTTGATCTTTCCCCATTCGTTTATAAGTGAATTTTTTATTGTTTAGTTCTGTTAATTCTAGCGCTGCACCATGTTTGTTTTGACCAATTGATACGTGTGCTCGAATTTTATTATGATTCAACACGTCAAAGTAGCCAAAATCACCACGGCTAACGCCTGTTTCTAAATTGTAAAATTCATATTCATTTGTATCCGCTACAAATTTAGCCAAACTAATAAAGTTTTTATTGAATTCCGTAACATCATTACCCGATTCATCAAGAACTTTGGTGCCATTCCACAATGTTTCACCTAAAATGTCTGTACCAGCAGTTTTAGTTTCTATTGTGCCAGTTGTTGTATCTAATGTCTTTTCTTTTTCTGTAAATGCTAGTTTACTTTTAAGATAAGGCACATGCTCCACAAATACATCTACTTCATTACCTTCTTTGTCTTTACCTTTTCTCGAATAAGTAAACATTTCATCCGTTAATTCAGTTATACCAACAACTGCTTGATAATTCATCGTATCAGAAATCAGAATTCGCTTTGCACCATCATTGGTAATGAAAAATGTGCCACGGTCTCCACGGGTTTCACCAGTTTGTGCGTCGAAAAATTCATAGCGTCCTGTTTCAGCATCGTATTTCGCTAAACCAATAAGTTGGCATTTTCAGCTGTTAAATCGTTCTTATCTTTGTCATAGACTTTTGTCCCTTGCCAATCGGTTTTACCTAAGTTTTTTGTTAACTTATCCCCTTTTGTTTCGTTCTTCTTAGCATTCGATTGTTCTGTTTGTTGGCTGCTTCCTTTTGAATCTAACGATTCCTGAGTAGCAGCACTGCAACCTGCCAAGAGCAAAGCGAGACTAGATACACCTACGATAATTGTTTTTTTGTTCATGGTTGTTTTCCCTTCAATATATAAAGTTGGTTTTCTTATTGCTTATCTTTATTATATAGAAGGGATGTAAATATATTATAACAATAAAGCAAACAATTTATAAACATTTTATCTATTATATCGGTGTATTTCGAAAATAAAAAAACATAGATTTCATTTTTGAGTAGGATACACTATTCAATATATTTTGAAAATGAATAAAAAAATAGCATTTCAAGCTTATGATTAAGCTTGAAATGCTATTGTTTATTAACCTGTATGAAGTCTTATTTCACCTCTTTAAAAATAACGTGCTTACGCAATTTTGGAGAGTATTTTTTAAGTTCAAGACGGTCAGGGTTGTTACGTTTGTTTTTTTGAGTCAGGTACAAACGTTCGCCAGATTCTTTGTGTTCAAGAGTAATATTTACGCGCATCTTAGTTTGTCCTTTCTATTATTTTGTAACTTTTTTACCTTTGTAATATCCTTTGAGGGATACACGGTGGCCGCGGCTGTAATCACCAGTTGTTTCATCAAATGAAACTGTTGGTGCTGTCATTTTATAGTGCGTACGACGTTTGTTTTTCTTAGATTTCGATGTGTGACGTGCAGGTACTGCCATTGTCTTAAATCTCCTTTGGTTTTATTAGATAATGTTGCCTTGATTTCTCAATACTTATCTATTCTATCAAAGTCTAGACGAGAAATCAAGCATTTTTGTCAAGTATTTTTACTTGACGTGATTTCAGCCTGAGTTTTCATCTTCATCACTTGATTAAAGCATAAAACCAGCAGCACCGTTACCACGACCATGACCACGGCGACGCCCGTGTGATGAATGTAAACCGAAAAACTGACCAGACTGCCAGACAGAACGCTCCCAATCGGATCTGTAATGGTCACAAAACCTGAGTAAGTCCCGATTTTCTCCTCATTCATCAGATCGGCGCGCAGACTTTGTGAGGACGGCACGAGGATCATCTCACCGATCGTCATGACAATGGATGCTAGGATGAGCGGTATAAAGCTGTTCATTAAAAAGGCGGCAGCAAATCCTAGCCCTTGTAATAAGGCACCGGTGGTGAGGCTTTTTCGCTCTGACCACTTGCTGGTGAGTTGGTTGACAAAGGTCATGCTGAAGATAATAATCAGGGTATTTAACATGACAAATAGGGTCAACATTCTCTGACCATAAATTTCAAAGCCAAAAATCGTCGTCGTTTTGAAACTGTCTGACAAGTGAACTGGAAGATAGAAGTCAATATTGCCAAAAATCACCTTGTTTAAGATGACGGCGCCGATAAACAACAGAAAGATTTTATCCCGCGCCACGACGCCATAGTTTTGAATGAAACTTTCGCGTTCTTTTTTGGCTTTAGGTGCTGGCACGAAACTCTCGCTGATTAGGAAATACTTGATACTGCCATTAATCAGTTGCGCGATTAGCAAACCTAAAAGCAACTCAAACAAGTAATCTCTGAACAGCCAGCCACTGAGTGCTGCCCCAAAGGTAATCGAGACATTGATAATCCAGTAACTCAGACTGTAGACATATTTTCGGTTACTTTCATCCGAGACATCAATGATCATGGCATTATCTGCCGCGGACTCAAAAGAAAAACCGAAATTTAAGAGAAAAAAACCAACAAATGTTGTCCAAGGATTTTGGAAGATCGGACTATTTGAGAACACCGCAATTAAGGCACCCACAACTGAAATTGTCGAGCCGATGAGGAGAATTGGTCTTCTACCATGTCTATCTGCCAAGTGCCCGCCATAAAGTCCGATGAAAAAACTAGAGACACTTGAAATAATGAGGAGTACACCCGTAATCGCCGCACCTAGATAATGATTGTAGTAAATCGTCATACTTGATCCGACGGTGCTGTAGCCCAAAACCCCGATAAAAGTCATGAGAATTCGGAGTTTGAGCGTCCGATTGAGTCGCATAAATGTTGTCATGAAAAACTTCCTATTCCTAAAGTTATTTCTTAATTATAGCAAAAAAAGCCTTATTTGTCGGCTTTTTTCTGGTATCTTATAGTTTTTCAAGATCAGCAATCCGCGCTTGGGTCGTATCAAATTTTGTTTGATAATCGGCTTGTTTAGCTTGTTCTTTTTCGACAACTTCTGGTTTGGCATTGGCAACGAATTTCTCGTTAGAGAGTTTACGTGAGACCATGTCCAATTCTTTTTGCCATTTGGCTAATTCTTTTGTCAAACGGGCAATTTCATCTGTGATGTTAATCAAGCCTGCAAGTGGCAAGTAAATTTCAACGTTTGATAGAATCGCTGTCATAGCTTGCGCTGGCGCTATGATGTCAGCAGAAATCTCTAAGGTTTCCGGATTTGTGAAACGTGTTAGATAGTTGCTATTCTCTTTCAAGAATGTTTCAATTTCAGCATTTTCTGTCTTGATCAGAATTGGCACTGCCTTGCTTGGTGCTGTATTCACTTCCGCACGGATATTTCGAACTGACTTGATGATGTCTTTCAAGACTTCCACACCACGAACGGCTGCATCATCTGAAAATTCTGGACGAACTTCTGGATAGGCTGCAACAACTAAGCTACCCTCAATCAAGCCGAGATTTTCCGAAATTTCTTCAGTCACAAATGGCATGATTGGGTGGAGAAGGCGTAGAATTTGGTCAAGAACATAGACAAGGACACTACGTGTCACATCTTTTTCTGCCTCATCTTCACCGTAAAGGACTTCTTTAGTCAACTCAACATACCAGTTAGCAAAGTCTTCCCAAATGAAGTTATAGAGGGCACGGCCTGCTTCACCAAATTCAAACTTATCGAAGTTTTTCGTGACATGGTCAATCGTTTCATTGAGTTTGGTCAAGATCCAACGATCCGTCACATTGCCTGCTGTTTTTTGGGCGACTTTATCAACATTAGCATAAGTATCCGCTGCGCTGAGCGTTTCCTTGTTCATGATGATGTAGCGTGAAATGTTCCAGATTTTGTTAATGAAATTCCAAGCAGCATCCATTTTTTCATAAGAGAAACGGACGTCTTGACCTGGTGCAGAACCATTTGACAAGAACCAACGCAAGGCATCAGCACCGTATTTTTCGATGACGTCCATTGGGTCAATGCCGTTACCTAAGGATTTAGACATTTTACGACCTTCTTCATCCCGAATCAAACCGTGGATGAGAACGTCTTTAAATGGGCGTTCGTTTGTAAATTCCAAACTTTGGAAAATCATGCGGCTGACCCAAAAGAAGATGATATCATATCCCGTAACAAGCGTTGACGTTGGGAAGTAACGCTTGAAGTCTTCGGCTTCCTCATCTGGCCACCCCATGGTTGAAAACGGCCATAAAGCTGATGAGAACCATGTATCTAAAACGTCAGAATCCTGTGTCCAACCGTCACCTTCTGGCGCTGTTTCGCCGACGTACATCTCGCCGTCTGCGTTATACCAAGCAGGAATTTGATGTCCCCACCAGAGTTGGCGTGAGATTACCCAGTCATGGACGTTTTCCATCCATTGTGTGAAGGTGTCGTTAAAGCGTGGTGGGAAGAACTCGACTGCGTTATCTGTTTTTTGGTTAGCGATAGCATTTTTAGCTAGCTCATCCATTTTAACAAACCATTGCGTTGATAAACGTGGTTCCACAACGGCACCTGAACGCTCAGAGTGACCGACACTGTGGACCATTTTCTCGATTTTAACAAGTTGACCCATCTCGTCGAGTTTGGCAACGATTTGTTTGCGTGCTTCAAAGCGATCCATATCCGCAAATTCTGCCGCAAGCTCATTCATTGTGCCGTCATCGTTCATGACATTAATCATTGGCAAATTATGACCTTGGGCGTTGAGGCGTTCAACAACATCAAAGTCGTTGGGGTCATGCGCTGGTGTGATTTTAACGACACCTGTGCCTTTTTCCATATCCGCGTGTTCATCTGTGAGGACTGGGATTTCACGGTTAACAAAAGGTACGGTCACAGTTTTACCGATAATATCTTGGTAGCGTTCATCTTTGGCATTGACAATAACTGCCACATCGCCGAGCAGGGTCTCTGGACGTGTTGTTGCGATTTCAACATTGCCTGAACCATCTGTCAAAGGATAAGTGATATGGTAGAACGCACCTTCGACATCTTGGTGGATAACTTCGATATCTGAAAGCGCTGTGCGGGCTGCTGGATCCCAGTTGATAATGAATTCACCACGGTAGATAAAGCCTTTTTCGTAAAGTTTAACGAAAACTTTTTTAACCGCTTTTGATAGGCCTTCATCTAGGGTAAAACGTTCGCGTGAATAATCAAGCGATAGCCCCATTTTGCCCCATTGTTCTTTGATCGTTGCGGCATATTCGTCTTTCCATTCCCTGACTTTTTCTAGGAATTTTTCACGACCGAGGTCATAGCGTGAAATACCTTGCTCACGCAAACGTTCTTCAACTTTAGCTTGCGTGGCAATGCCGGCATGGTCCATCCCTGGTAACCAAAGCGTGTCATAGCCTTGCATGCGTTTGGCACGGATGATAATATCTTGCAGCGTTGTATCCCAAGCGTGTCCGAGGTGAAGTTTACCTGTGACATTTGGTGGTGGGATGACGATGCTATAGGGTTTGGCTTTTTTATCGCCACTTGGTTTGAAGACGTCAGCTGCTAGCCATTTGTCATAGCGACCTGCTTCTACTTCTGTTGGGTTGAATTTTGTTGATAGTTCTGTCATGTTATACTCCTGTTTCTTTGTTTTTTGAAATGTGTTCAAACCATAATTATTCGATTTTGATATTTTCCTTATCTGGTTCTCAATTCTCTAACAACCAGTCTAAAGCATTTTTCTTCAAAATACCATTGTAATTCGCTGTTTTGTGTATCGTATCGAGTGTCAAAAGATATTTAGGATAGGCGTCTGAGATGTTTTCCAAACTGCGTAATTCTCTTGTCAATGCACTTTCATCCAGTGTTTGTAACGCGACTTGATAATAGACCAAGCTATTATCACTATTCAGACAAACAAAATCGACTTCTAGACTGCCTTGCTTGCCAACATAGACTTCTTTGTATCTTCTTTTTAGTTCTAAAAAGATGATGTTCTCTAAAATATGACCGGCATCTTCTTTTTTATCTGGTAAAATCATTTCACGAAAGCCCAAGTCTACAACGTAATATTTTTCTAGACGTTGTAGTAACTTTCTCCCTTTAATATCATATCGAGGTGCGGGATATAAAATTAAACCATTGACAAAGGCGTCTACATATTTTTCTACTGTATTATTAGATACTGAGACATTTTGAGATTTCAAAGTATTAGCAATTTTATTAATAGAAACTTCCGAACCAATGGCACTGACTAAAAATCGTAGCACCCTTTCCAGAATCCCTTGTTCAGTAATTTTATATCGTGTCATGATATCTTTCAGCGTGATATCATTGTAGGCACTTCTCAAGTAGAAATTTCTTTCCTCTTCATCATCTTTATTGACCAAATAAGGAAAGGCGCTCTTTTGATATTTGTCATATACTTCTGTCAATGATAAATCCGTGTGTGCGCTATAAAATTCTTTAAAAGAAAGGGGTAAGATCGATAACTCAATGTAACGTCCTGTCAATAGTGTTGCCAATTCACCACTCATAAAATAGGCATTACTACCTGTGATATAAATATCTAAGTTGGGTTGCAAATTTAAACTATTAACAACTTCTTCGAATTTTTCGACAATCTGTATCTCATCTAAAAAGATATAATATTTTTGTTCTTTTGTTCTTTTGATATCTTTTCTTGGATATAATCATTCAGGGAAAGAAAGTTCCTGAGTTCGTAATATCTTAAATCTTCAAAGTTTAGATGGATGATTTGTTCATCTGTGACATGCTCAGTTTTTAAATGGTCCTTAAATAGCTCAAATAAAGTGGATTTCCCACTTCTTCTGACGCCGGAGATAATTTTGATTAGGCCATTTTCTTGATGCTTAATCAACCAATTCAGATAAGTTTCTCTCTTGATCACTGTTTTTTCCTCCTGTACGATTATGTGCATTTGAGACCATTATAACACAAAATATCATTAGGGTGAAAATATCGCCGGGATACCCCTCTTATTTTCAGTATAGTGAAAATAAGAGGGGTTATCAACATAATTTTCAGTCAAGTGAAATTTATGGATAAAAATTTCAAAATCTCTGTCTGTGGCAAATTACTTTTATCACCTACCCAACAAACTTAACATTAATCACAATAATCGCATCGATCAATATCAAAAGCAGCACGGTAAACACAATATGTCGTTTTTTATGCATGAAAATGATAGCGACAAATTCGCGGATGAAAGCGTTGGGGAGGAAATATCTAGCTGTTCTGCTACCGATACCGTCACTGTTTAGACCAACTTTCTTAGCAAACAGACCTGCTCGAAAGATATGGTAATCGTTGCTGACAAAAGCACTTTGATACGGCTTACCTTGACTTCTTTCGTCCATTAGGTTTTTTGAAAACTGCAAATTTTGTAGGGTCGTTTTACTGTTTTCTTCCGTGATAATCTCAGCTTTCGGCACACCTTGTGACAAGGCATAGTTTTCCATGGCTACCGCCTCTGGCATTTTTTCGTCTTGACCTTGCCCCCCACTCATGATGAGTAGCGGCTGCTTTCCAGTTCTTGCTTGCTGTTGGTTCGCAAACGCCAAGGCTGCATCTATTCTGCCCGCGAGCAACGGTGTAACTGTCTTACCGTTGAGTAGACCTGAACCCAGAACAATGAGATAGTATTTATTGAACTTGGGTTTGATGTGATTGAAGAGTAGACTGCTGGTTAGAATGGTCATAAAGCTAAAGAAATAATAGATTAGGAAAATGACGATAACCATGTAGATATATTCAAAAACGCTGCCTTTTTTGAGCAATAAATGCTGAAAAAGGATGAGGAAAAGCCCTGCTATGCCTAGTAAAAGTGTCAGCATGTTGCCGAGACTTCGGCTCTCTTTTTTCAAGACGATACGAGCATTCCAAAGGAGGTAAACAATTAAGGCATAACCGCCAAAAGAAAGTAGCACAAAGGCCATGAGGCCGATGATGAGGCTGAGAAGGATTGGCAGTGGTGTCGAGAATGGAAAGCAAAGGATGACAATGTAGCCAATGGTAATGACGATGCTCAAATTAAAGACATAACCCGTGAGTAGGCGGCGTTTGTCTTTATGAATGATGCGATAGGAGACTAGCCAAGAGCCCAAGACCATGACTAGCATAAAGGTAAAGAATGCGCCTAAATCTATCTTGCTGTAAGTGATAATGGTGTCAACCAACAGGACTGTCCCTAACCATAGGGCGAGCGCAGTCAGACGAAATTTGACTTTTTTAATGCGAACTAAGACCAGATAAACGATAAGCGCCAAGATCAAAATAAGGTCTGGAATGATAACCATGTGGATGCCTTTCTATCAATTAAACGTGTTGATGGCGATGGTGACTGTCCAAGCGCGGACAAAAAGCGCCCTAATCTATTATGATTAGGGCGCTTTCACGTGGTACCACCTAAATTCCCAGACATCATGTTTCTGGACACTCATTTTTTTATTTATACTCACTTAACTCTTGAGTATACGATTGTCAAGAAGCAACAATCATGAGGACGTTTGTAGGATTTTCAGCACCCTCCTACACTCTTTATAAACGCAGTCTCACGATACTCTTCTCGTTTCCTTTATTCTATCAATTTTTAATTAGAAAGGCAATCCTTTTGTGAATTTACCAAGTTTTTGCTCTGTTGTTTTATCAATGTCCACCAAGGCTGCATTAACGGCTTGTGTGATCATGTCTGACAAGGTTTCTGAATCTTCTGGGTCAATCAAGTCTGGTGAGATATCAATCTGTGTCATTTTACGGTCACCTGTGAAGGCAACTTTTACCAAGTCTTGAGCAGACGTACCATAAAAGGTTGTCGCTTCAATTTCAGCTTGCGCAATTTTCATATTTTTTTGCAAGTCTTGAGCTTGTTTCATCATTTTTTGCATATTCATCATCGTAATCTATATCTCCTTAATTCATGCGCCTTGATGGCTTTTGTTTTTTATCGTCTTCTTTTTCCTTACTTTTTTAGATAGGTAATAGAAGCGAACTGATTATTTCAATTATAGCATTTTCTATCTTTAATTTGTAGTTAGACATAGCCTATGCATCCTCTGACAATAAGTTAAAAATACCACCTAATATAGTAAGCCATCTTGTTTTGAAAGGTTATCTAATATCATCACAAGTTTACTAAAATTATCATTAACAACCGAATTTTTTAAGAAGGCATATTGCACGTAAAACATCTCTTTATCTTCCGGAACTAATGAAATTTCAACTAGTCCTTTCATATTTTGAAAGGGGAGATAAGGCGTCATCAATGTAATGCCAACATTTGATTTGACAAGTTGACCTATTGTATTAATATCAGAAAAATGAACCAAGACTTTGGCTTTCCCGTGATACTTATCATTTAAATGATCAAAAGCTTTGGTATGCGACAAACCGTCTTCCAATAAGATAAACGGATAGGCTAACGCTTCTTCAAATGTAATTTGAGATTTTTGAGCTAACGGATTATCTTCTGAGACATAAATTTTAAATTCATAACTGTAGAGTAATTTGATGTTTAAATCAGGATGTTCGATAGGCGTCACACTCCCAAGTAAACTAAGTTCTAGGTGACCTGATAGCAGTTGACTGAGTAAATCTGTCGAACTTCCCGAAATCAATTCAAAATTTGATATGAAATCAACATTATCTTCCGTCTTAAAGAGTTTAGAGAAAACTCTTGTTTTGATCAATGATGGAAAACCAACATAAACTTTTTGCTGTTTCGCATGTTCAATGGCTTTTTCAATCATCTTAAATTCTTCCAAAATACTCTTCAGTTGGTTCTTTAGAATTTGTCCTTCTCTGGTTAAAAGAACTGAGCGATGAAGAGAACTTTTTTCTATTAAATTGCATCCATAATACTCTTCAAGCCTTTTTACAGCGTAACTAATACTGGGTTGACTAACATTAAACTTTTTTGCCACTAATGTAAATGAGAGCATATCTCCCAAGAAACTAAAATACTCGAAATCTCTTAAATTCATTTTGAATTTTCCCCTTGTTTTACATTCTAGCATATTATAGAGAATATGTTAGCCTAATTTTTTAGTAAAATTTATAGGTTATAAGCAAATTATATGGTAGCTATTCGAGTTGACTATAAACTATTTCAAGCGATACACTATGACATGTAATCAATATTTTAATTTTGGGGGAGCAAATGAGTAGCTATCAGGTCATCATCATACCATACTTAAATAAAGGGTCGACAGTTGATGCAACTGTCTAAAAAGTAAGTCAATCGACTTATTTTATACCTACACGCACCAACCTTTTTTAGAATTTTAAGCCTAATGCTTCTGATACTAAAAATAGCGATAAAAAAGAAAGAGAGCAATACACATGAATAACTGGACAAATGAAATTATTAACCGTTTAGACACTGCCTACAATGCACGTTTTGAAAAAGAAAAATCATTGGTTTTCTTGAATGATGCTTATCAAAACTTGCTCTTCCTTAAATTAAAATATGCCATTGATGAAGATGCTGAACTCTCTAACTTCGCAACTTCTTTCATGGAAGTCAGAGATTTATTTATCAATGAGTTGAGCGACCGCTATCCAGAGAATTATGCCCAAGTTGCTTGCCAAATTCAAAAATTGCATGACTTAAATGGTCACATGTCACCAAACATCTAGGAAGAGGTCTACCAACCATTGAATAACACGAATCAAAAATTATTTAACAAAGGCTTCATTGCGATTACTTTTATTAACTTTATTGTCTACTTAGTCTACTACCTTCTGATGGTCATTATTGCCGTGATCGCACAGAGTAACTTACATGCCTCACTAGGTCAAGCAGGATTAGCATCTGGTATTTATATTATCGGGACTTTGCTTGCGCGATTACTCATTGGTAAAAAACTAGAGTTAATCGGCAGAAAAGCGACTTTAAGATACGGCGCTTTGTTTTATTTGCTTACAACAATTGCTTATCTTTACGTACCAGCTATTCCCGTGCTCTATCTCGTCAGATTTTTAAATGGTTTTGGCTATGGTGCCTTATCAACTGCGACAAACACCATTGTCACTGCCTATATTCCTAAAGCTAAACATGGTGAAGGTATCAATTACTATGGTCTCAGTACAAGTCTAGCAGCGGCTATTGGTCCTTTTCTTGGCCTGATTTTATTAAATACAACCGATTTTCACTTTATTGTCGCTTTTTCAATTGTCCTCGTTTTTATTATCACAATTATGTGCTATTTATTCCCAGTTAAAAACGTGAAACTCTCAGAAGAACACATCAAAGCACTTAATAAAAGTTCTTTCGATAGCTTCATTGAAAAAAAAGCATTATTTATTGCCTTTATGGCCTTCTTAATGGGGCTTTCTTACTCAAGTGTCCTCGCTTTCCTATCATCCTATGTCAAAGTCATTGATTTAGTACAGGTCAGCTCCTTATTTTTCGTTGTTTATGCCTTGGTCATCACGTTTACTCGACCACTTTCAGGCAAAATATTTGATAATCTTGGCGAAAAATTTGTCATGTATCCAAGTTACTTATTTTTGAGTGTCGGCCTCATTTTACTGAGCATGACAACCAGCAGTTGGTTGCTCCTAGTTTCAGGTGGTGTCATTGGTCTCGGCTACGGTACTTTCATGTCAAATGGACAAGCCGTTTCTTTAAAGACTGTTAAAGACGAGCATCGGATCAGCGTTGCCCTCTCTACTTATTTTATTGGGCTAGACCTTGGTTTGGGTATCGGTCCTTATGTACTAGGGGAATTAAGAACTTTCCTATCTTTCCAAAACATCTACTTAGTTGCAAGTATTTTACCAATCATTTGTATGGTACTTTATAAAATTTATACGTCTAAGAAAGCTGTCAAAGCAGCACTATAAAATACTATCAAGACGCTAGGACAAAATTCCTCAAAAAATAGGCTATGAGCAATCTTCAATATTAATTGGAATTGACCATAGCCTATTTTTGTATAGCTTTTTTGATACATTGTAGCGTAGCGTGATCATGTTGTAAGAGGTAATACCAAATCGGTATTCTTTTGGCAAAACAATACGAAATTGGTTAAAAATTCGCTGATTCTTTACCAAATCGGTATTCTTTTGGCAAAACAATGCGAAATTGGTAAATAAAATTCTGATGTGAACCTTAAAACACAAAAAAACCGAGCGCTAGGCTCGGTTATTAGTGCGGAGAAAGGGACTTGAACCCTCACGACCAAAGTAGGTCACAGGATCCTTAATCCTGCGCGTCTGCCAATTCCGCCATCTCCGCGAAACAGTACTTTATTAGTATATCAAAGTAGCTGGCACTCGTCAAGAGTTTTTAAAAAAGTTTTTTATTTTAGACAATCAATAATTAACTTGATCAAACAAGCCGTCAGGTAAATCATAGAATCCTTTGCCAGCTTTATAGTTTTCAAATTTGCCTAGCAAAAATTTATAGGCATCCATCCGGCTTTCATAACGAATGATCGCATCTTTAGCGCGTTCATCGTCTGTTTCATCCGCAACCTCTTGGCTTTGGTTCATGGCCATTTCATTGACCATGATTTGTGTTGCTACCCAATCTTCAAATTCTTGCATAAATTCTTGTTCATATGTCATATCTAACACTCCTTTATCTTTCTTTTCTCTCAGCAATTCTGAGCATTAATCTTCTAGCACTTTCTGATAGGCCCAACGGGCGCCTTCAAACATCACCACACCGCATTTTTCAAAGCCGAGTTTGGTCAAAATATGCTGCATGATCTGATTATCTGGATGCGTGTCGACACGAAAATCTTGATAAGTACTGAACGTCTCAAAAACTGAGGTCAAAAATCGCTGTCCCAGAGCCTGGCCGCGAAATGCTGTTGATACCGCCATGCGATGAACGGTCACATAGTCGTGATTATCGTTACGCCACGCGCCTTGAATTAAATCATAAGCGGGGTCGAACCCAGCAATCACCGCCCCATATGCTGCAACTTTACCGGCCACTTTCAGAACATAAGCCACATCATTTTCAATGTCCGTCCTAATATCTGATATAGCAGGATAGGCGCTTTTTTGCCACTGGTCAATCCCTTGCGCCTTCAAATAGGCACGCGCACTCTCTATCACTGCCACAATTTCTGACAGATCCGTCAATTTGGCTTTTTCAATCATTTGCGCACCAACTTCACAACTGCCTCCGTCCGCGCCGTGTGCGGGAACATATCAACTGACTGGATATATTTGACATCATAAACCGACGCTAACTTAACCAGATCACGCGCCAAAGTCGACACATTACAGGACACATAAACCATTTTTTCAGGCTGCGTCGCAATAATAGTGTCTAGCAACTTGTCGTCCAGCCCCGTCCGAGGCGGATCAACGATCAAGGCGGTCGCTCTGAACCCTTCAGCCACCCACTTAGGCATCACCGTTTCAGCCGTCCCGACTTCATAAATCCCGTCCGGCACATTGACCTTAGCGTCCTCTATCGATTCCGCAATGACATCCATGCCACGAATACTTCTAACCTTGCCCACAAAGGCGCGGCCAATGGTACCAGTCCCAGAATAGGCATCTATTAAATCATCGTCAGCACTCGCATCCATCGCCTTTACCGCCTCGCGGTAAAGCACATTAGTCTGTTCAGGATTGAGTTGATAGAAGGCCCGCGGGCTGAGTTCAAAGGTATAATCAAGCACGCCTTCTAAAATCGCACGCTCGCCCCAAAGCATCTCCGTCTCATCGCCATAAATCTCAGACGACTTCTTACGATTGATATTCAAAGCAATCGTTTTAATCTCAGGAAATTTCTCCGTCAAACTCGCAATCGTTCGCGTCAACTCAACCGGAGTCGATGAGATGAAAATAAGCTGAACTTCCCCAGTATGATTAGCCCGACGGACCATAACCGTCCGAATGCCATCGAACTTTCTTTCATTATAGATTGGAATTCGATGAAAAGTCAGAAGTTCAGTGACTTCATTAATAATCGCTTGCGTTGTTTCATCTTGCACCAAACAGTTTTTGATTTCAACTAACTTATGCGAATTCTCTGCGAAAAGCCCTGCTCTGACTTTCTCGCCTAAAAACCGTGTTTGAAATTGTAACTTAGCCCGATAGTGCTCGGGTTTTTTCATCCCTATCGTCTTACGGACTTCGTAAGTTTCATAACCTTCAGGTTTAAACTTTTGTAGCGCCTGTCTCAGCACATCTTGCTTAAAAAGCAGCTGTTGCGGATAAGCCAAGTGCATGATCTGACAGCCGCCACACTGCTTATAGATATCACACATCGGCACAACGCGGTGAGGTGATTTTTTATTGAGTTTGAGGACTTTTGCCGTCGCATAATTGCGCTCGCTAGTCACGATTTCCGCATACACATCTTCGCCCTTGAGCGCACCCGGCACGAAAACCGTCGTTCCCTTAAAATTACCAACGCCTTCGCCATTGATACCGATTTTTTTGATTTTTAGTGGAATTTTTTGCTTAATTTTAAGAGTCATGTACCCATTTTACCATTTTTTTACGTATAATAAAGTATGCCTAAAATTATTTCACTTGAGAAGAAAAAACGTTTATATAAGGTCGTTTTTGACGATGAGCGCACGATTTATGTGACTGAGGATACGATTGTTCGGTTCTTTTTGTCAAAAGGTGCTGTGTTTGAAAACGCTGAAATTGAGAAAATTGCTGAATTTGCTGATTTTTCTAGGGGAAAAAATCTGGGACTCTACTATATTTCTTTCAAGCAACGGACTAAAAAAGAAGTCATTCGTTACTTGATCGACCATGAGATTCCAAATGTGCAAATCGCTAAAATCATTGATGCGCTTGAGGCATCACGTTTTATTGACGATCCTGCTTATGCTGAGTCCTTTGTTCGCGGCAAAGTCCTAGGTAAGTCAGCTGGCCCTTATCAAATTCAGCAAAAATTGGTTGATAAAGGCATTGATAAAACTTTGGCACTAGAAAAGTTAGAACTTCTTTACGACTTTGACATACAAGTTGAAGTCGCAACGCATCTGGCTGAAAAATTAGTCATGAGCAAGTATAGTCGCCTGCCACTCAAGGCCCTGAAAATGAAGATTGCAACGAATCTGACAAGTAAAGGCTTTTCCTACGATATTAGTAAGATTGCTATTGATAATTTAGAACTCGAATCCGATGAAGACAATGAATCAGAACTCTTGCAAAAAGAATTAGATAAAATCATGCGCAAATACAGCCGAAAATATGACGGCTATGACCTCAAACAACGCGTCAGCAATGCCCTTGCCAGAAAAGGTTTTGACTTTGATGTCATTAATCGCGAGTTGCGCGAAATTGATTTTTAAACCAAAAAAAGCTCAGATTTTGAGCTTTTTAATCCGCTTTAAAATAAGGTGCTAGACTTTGGATTTCAGATTTTGTCAGCGCGCGATAATCACCTGGTTTCAAGCTCTCATCTAACTGTATCGGCCCGATTTGAGTTCTCACCAGTTTGGTCACGAGTTTCCCAACACTTAAAAACATCTTGCGAATCTGTCGGTTTTTTCCCTCGCTAATGCTGACAATGGCGGTGTGGTCTGAAAGGATTACTAATTGAGCAGGGGCTAATGACACATCCCCATCTATCACTAGACCTGCTCTGAATTTTCTGACGTCGTCAGGTTCTAGGGGTTCCTTCACCTCTACTTGATAGACTTTTTCAACGTGGGCTTCAGGTTTGATCAAATTGCGCCCCAACTTGCCGTTGTCGGTGATGAGAAGTAGGCCTTGAGATAGAAAATCGAGACGTCCAATGATGTAGAGGTTGGTTTTGTCGATGTCGTTTGGCAAGACGTCGAAAACGACTGGCAATTCAGCATCCTTGTTGGCTGAGAGGGTGCGCATAGCTTTGTTGACCATGAAATATCGATGTGGTGGAAAGTTGATTTTACGACCATCTAGAGTAAGGTGATGTATGCTACTATCGACCTGTTCATTACGCGCTGTTATGACCTGACCGTTAACTGATACGCGGTGCTCACGCATGATTTTTTTGATGTCGGACTTTTTGACAGCAGCATATTGGCTTAAAACGTCATCTATTCGCATTTTGAATTCCTATTTCTTGACCTTTTTTGACTTTTAAAATATAATTTAATTATAAGCGTATACTCAGTTGGGTAATAAAGCGAATGAGGCTTTTAAACTATTTTTCAACGACGAAGTGGCGAGAAATAATTTGAAGTATTTGCTTTATTAACCGTAATGAATATATTATACCTATTTGGGATAGAAAAAGCGAGGTAAACCTATGGCTTTTACAAATACAATCGCCCGTTATGCAAGTTTCGGCACTATTCAATCCATCCCTGGCGAAGTCATCGACAGTTTTTGGTACATCATTGACAACAACCTCAAAGGCGTTTTCATCTTGGAAAATACGATTAACTTTGAATTGATGAACAACCACGGGACGCTTTCAGTTCGCTTTTCGCAAGACGATGACCCTAACACGTCTATGGTTATTGACTTTAATTACGAATTTGACAACGACTGGCCACGACTATTTCATGCCGTTGATAACATGGGGCGTGAAACAATCATGACACCAATGGAAATGTAAGCATTAGCCAAATCACAACACACAAACTGACCGTTAAACGTCAGTTTTTTTGTCTTCTCGCATCCTCCAGACACTCGCAGACAAACAAAAAACACTTTTCTATTTTTGGTTTTTTTGTCTACTCGCATCTTCCTGATGCTCGCAGACAAACAAAAAACAAGCCTCGTAAGACTTGCCTTCAAATTTTTTTATTCAGAATCGTTTGCTACGAATGGAAGCAAAGCCATGATACGTGCGCGTTTGATTGCTGTTACAACTTTGCGTTGGTTTTTAGCAGAAGTACCAGTAACGCGACGTGGTAAAATTTTACCACGTTCTGAGATGAAACGTTTCAAAAGCTCAGTGTCTTTGTAGTCAACGTTTTCGATTTTGTTAGCTGCGATAAAGTCAACTTTTTTGCGGCGTTTGAAGCCACCACGACGTTGTTGTGCCATGTGTTTTCTCCTTATATTATTCTAGGCAGTTAATCTGCCCATCATTGATTAAAACGGTAGATCATCATCACTCAAGTTCATGGGTGTGCCACCAGAAAACGGATCGCTATCGCGGCCAAAGTCTGGAGTGGCAGGTGAACTCTGAGTTTGTGACGGTTGATTGCCACCGAAGTTTGCGTTTGTAGGTTGAGACTGTGAAGGTGTGTAACCTCCGCCTTGTTGACCACCTTCGCGCGCGCTACGACTTTCTAGCATTTGGAAATTATCAGCAACCACTTCAGTCACGTAAACACGTTGACCTTGGGCATTCTCATAATTACGCGTTTGGATACGACCAGTAACGCCCAGAAGCGCACCTTTTTTCGCCCAATTTGCTAGATTTTCTGCAGCTTGACGCCAGATGACAACATTAATGAAATCCGCTTCACGCTCACCATTAGCATTCTTGAAGGCACGATTAACCGCAAGGGTAAAAGTAGCCACTGCTTGATTGGCAGGTGTGTAACGAAGTTCAACGTCTTTGGTCAAACGACCTACTAAAACAACATTATTAATCATGTTTTGTCCTTCCTGAAAACTAAAGTGTGCTTAGAATTAAGCTTCAACCTTAGTGATCATGTGACGTAAGATGTCGCCATTGATTTTCGCAAGACGGTCAAATTCGCTTGTTGCAGCTGAAGCTGAATCAGCTTCAAGTGTTACAAGACGGTACAAACCTTCGCGGAAATCATTGATTTCGTACGCAAGACGACGTTTTTCCCAATCTTTTGATTCAGAAATAGTTGCACCATTTTCTGTCAAGATTGTGTCAAAACGTTCAACAAGCGCTGTTTTGGCATCTTCGTCAATGTTCGGACGAATAATGTAAAGAATTTCGTACTTTGTAGTAGCCATTGATGTATCTCCTCCTTTTGGTCTAATGACTCGGGGCTTTTCCCCGAGTAAGTGAGGGTTGCTCACAAGTATCCATTATAACATAAAACTCGAAGTTTTGGCAAGTTTTTTATTTTTTTTGGAGGCGAGAGATTATCAATCCTAAACTAAAAACCTAGAATTAACTAGGTTTTATACTTTTTTTCAGTAAGTTTGCTTAATTTAACATATTTGTTGTAAATGAATAGGCATGATTTAGCTCTTCTTCATTATGGTAGGTGAATAGATTATTCTCACGCATGTCATCCATCGTCGGTTGCTCAATGACTCGACCATCTGTCAAAGTCATTTTTGAAAATTTAAAATTATTATTTTTGTCAGATTCAGCACTTTTCACACCATATATTAAGATTGACGGATTTTTTATGGGATTAAGTTGCAAGGTTACGGCTGCTCCGGCAAAGAAAAGAATTGGTACTAAGGCATACAATATATACCATTTATTCGTAAACAGTTTCTTTTTAGTCATCTTTAATTCTCCTATTTTCTCTTAACATCCCCTCTGCACACTTATCGCCTTAATTATACACTTAAAACTTAAAGCAAACTTAATTTACCTTAATCTAATCATTAAATTTCTGTGCAAACAAAAACTGGGAGCAGATTAAAATCCACTACCAGTCTATTCGTCTATATCGTTAGGATTTTCTTTTTCTGAAAAACCAACCAATCACATAAAACAAGGTATAAATTACTGTCAAGAACAAAAGATAAATCCCACAATACATTGCAATCACCTGAAACCAACCCCAAGTATAATACATTTGGTACCAGTCATCATGCACCTTTGTCAAAACATTCCAAAACCATGAGATAAGTAACATTGACACGATAATTGAAAAATTAAAAACCAAGGCACTCAAAAATTTTCTGCAACGTTTGCCCTGTATAGCACCCTCGAAAGCGTAAGAGCTGGGAATGAGAAACAACAGCACCTCCATATTATAGGCGCTAACTGTTCCTCCCTCCGTAAGCTTGAGCAACACGAAAGCCAGCAACATTATAAGAATCGGCATAAAACTTGTCCATGACTTTACCTTTTTCATCCACCAAATACCGCTGAAATACCTGCATAGACTAACAAAATCGCGCCGAGAACAATCCGATATTTACCAAAGAAAGTGAAATCGTGTTTCTTGATATAATCCATCAAGAATTTAATGACCACAATAGACACCAGAAAAGCTGTCACACTAGCAACCATTAAAATGGCAAACTGCGACAAACTAAAGCCCACTCCGCTGAACATGAATTTGACGATTTTCAAAAGACTCGCACCGAACATAACCGGAATCCCAAGGAAAAATGTAAACTCAGTCGCAACGAAACGTGACGCTCCTAGGATAATCGCGCCAAGAATGGTCACACCTGAACGAGATGTACCTGGCATTAATGACAAGACCTGAATCAAGCCAATATAAAAAGCAAAGCGATACGACATTCTATCAAGGTTAGTCAAAGTATCTGGACGTGTTTTCGCCCACTTCTCCACGTAAATGAAAGCAAAACCGTAAATAATCAACATGAATGCGATAGGAACAAATTTATGAAAATGCGCATCCAACCAATCATCCAGTGGCAAGCCAATAATGACTGCCGGAATACATGCAATAATCACTTTCAACCAAAGTTGCCATGTTAATTGGGTCTCACGTGGTGTCTTACTTGAATCAAAGGGATTGAGTTTTTTAAAATAAATCACAACAACCGCTAAAATCGCACCTAGCTGAATCACGACATTAAACATATTCATGAACTCAGTGGATTGTTTGAGCTTGATAAATTCATCAGCTAGAATCAAATGTCCAGTCGAGCTAATCGGTAACCACTCCGTGATACCTTCAATAATCCCTAAAATAATTGCTTTTATAAATTCCATTTTATCTACTTTCTCATGTTTAATTTACACGTTTGAACTTCAAGCTAACTTCTTATCAACGCCTAAGTGATAAATCACTTAGGCACGTTGCCTTTGGCTTTTCCGTACGCCGCTAAAGCGACAACTGCAATGCCATAGGAAAATAGATGATTTCTGAACCTGCGCAAGCGCAGAAGTTTCACCAGCGAATCGCAGGAGCACCATAAATCCCTAATTTTCTACAGAAGTTTACGACGATGTCGTACCGCTTTCAGTATCATTTATTTTACAACTGTTTGATTTTATTATAACAAAACCCTTTCAAATTTTGTGAATAATTACTGATTTTTAACAATAATCCTATCAACAAGCAAAATACTGACTTATCTATATTGAACATTCTGTCAATTTTTAGTAGAATTAAGAGATAACCTATAGAGATTAGAAAGAGACCTATGAAAAAAATATTTTCACTTATCTTTGCGACACTTCTTGTCTTCAGTCTTGTACCAGCAACACTTGTCAGTGCTGCTAGTGATGACAATGAATTCCGTGTCGGCATGGAGGCAGGCTACCCGCCTTTTAACTGGACCCAGAAAACACAAGCTAATGGTGCTGTCAAAATTGACGGTAGTAACCAATACGCTAACGGCTATGATGTTCAAATCGCTAAGAAAATCGCTGAAAAACTAGACAAAAAATTAGTGATTGTCAAAACGAAATGGGACGGCCTCTTGCCTGCCCTCACTTCTGGTAAAATCGATGCCATTATCGCTGGGATGAGCCCGACTGCTGAACGTAAAAAAGAGATTGATTTCTCACAAAATTACTATACAAGTCAGTTAGTTGTCATGGTCAGAAAAGATGGTAAATATGCTAATGCGACGTCTATCAATGACTTCAAAGGTGCTAAAATTACTGGTCAACAAGGTGTCTTCCATTACGATTTAATTCCACAGATGATAGGTGCCACACAAGAACCTGCTATGGGCGATTTTTCGGCCATGCGCGTTGCCCTCGAGGCAGGTCCCATTGACGGCTATGTCGGCGAACGTCCTGAAGGGATTACGGCTGAGTCAAAAAATTCAAAATTTAAAATGATTACTTTTTCTGAAGGGAATGGTTTCAAAACCAACCCTGATGATACGCAAACGGCTGTCGGTCTACGCAAGGGTGATAAAAATCTCGAAAAAATCAATGAAGTGCTTGCCACAATGAGTCAGGCTGAACAAACTAAAATCATGGACGACATGGTTGGTCTCCAAACTCAATCTGATAAAGAAACTGGGTTTTGGGCACAAGTTGGTGCAATTATCAAAGACAATGGTGGTGACTTCGTCCGTGCTGCTGGCATGACTTTATTCATTTCAATTATCGGGACTTTTATCGGTACCTTTATCGGTCTTTTGATTGGGGTCTTCCGCACCGCTAAAAAATCTGCTAATCGTGCACTTGCTTTGCTGCAAACTCTTGTCGGTTGGGTTATCAATATCTACGTTGAAATTTTCCGTGGTACGCCTATGATTGTACAAGCCATGGTCATCTACTATGGTTCTGCGCAGTTCCTCGGTCTTTCTATGGATAAGACTTTAGCCGCTCTCATCATCGTCTCAATTAATACAGGGGCTTACATGAGTGAAATCGTACGTGGTGGGATTTTCTCTGTTGATACAGGTCAATTCGAGGCCGCAAGTGCTTTGGGAATGAATCACGGGCAAACCATGCGTAAGATTGTCTTGCCACAGGTCATCCGTAACATTCTCCCTGCGACAGGTAATGAATTTGTCATCAACATCAAGGATACATCTGTTTTGAATGTCATTTCTATCACAGAGCTTTTCTTCCAAGGGAACACGGTTGCACAACAAAACTACCAGTATTTCCAAACTTTTACTATCATAGCAGCCATTTACTTCATCTTGACTTTCATAGTCACACGTATTTTAAGATTTGTTGAGAAAAAACTTGACTCTGAAAGCTATACGACGGGTGCTAATCAAATGCAACTGCCATTAAAAGAAGCTACTATTGAGTTAGGAGGCGAAAAATGAGAGATATCGTACTTGACATTAAAAATCTCAAAAAATCATTCGGGCAAAACGAAGTCCTCAAGGATATCCACATGACCGTTGCCTCTGGTGAAGTTATCTCTATCATTGGTAGCTCAGGTAGCGGTAAATCAACCCTACTTCGCTCAATCAACTTGCTAGAGCAACCAACATCTGGCGAAATCATCTACAAAGGCGAAAACGTCCTCAAAAAAGGCTACGACCTTAACAAATACCGCACCCACCTGGGCATGGTATTCCAATCTTTCAACCTTTTCAATAACCTAGATGTCCTAGAAAATGTTATCGTGGCACAAACAACCGTGCTGAAACGTCAGCGTGCCGAGGCGAAAAAAATCGCTTTAGAAAACCTGACTGCTGTTGGCATGGATCGATTTGTTAATGCCAAACCAAGTCAACTCTCAGGTGGTCAAAAACAACGTGTTGCAATCGCTCGCGCGTTGTCTATGAATCCTGATGTTCTCTTATTTGACGAACCAACTAGCGCCCTCGACCCTGAAATGGTCGGCGAAGTTCTGAAAACAATGAAAGAGCTAGCTGAAAGCGGCTTGACCATGGTTATCGTGACACACGAAATGGCCTTCGCCCGCGAAGTGTCTGACCGTGTCATTTTCATGAATAAAGGTGTCGTCGCTGAAAGTGGCACACCAGAAGAAATCTTTGTCAATCCAAAAGAAGAACGAACAAAAGAATTTTTGACACGGTTCTTGCAGGATTAAAAATAAGACAAGACTAAAAAGTAATATTTATTTTAAAAGATAGAAAAAGCGCTTGAAATTCGTTTTAAAAACGTCATTTCACGCGCTTTTTCTGTTCATTTCAGGAATTGAAATCCTGAAATGAACAGAAACTTATAAGAACTCTTGTCTCCAAGGTGTCAATTTTTGGTAATATTCGGCTTTATTGATACTATCAAATAATACCATCTTGTGTTTGACTACTTTTTTACCTTCAATCATACACTCTGGAAAGATATTATTTGGATCCCAACCTTCACGAGTTGATAAGACTTCACGTAATTTTTTATAGATAGCAAATTTGAAATCAGAAGAAATATTAACTTTTGAAATTCCTAAACGGACTGCTTCACTGATTTCTGAATCGGGATTATTTGAGCCACCGTGTAAAACTAATGGAATGCTGATTTCTTGTGTAATTGATTTCAACACATCCATGTTAAGTTTTGGTTCAAATCCTTTTGGATAAATACCATGTGCCGTACCTATCGCAACTGCTAAAGTATCAACACCAGTCGTTTCAACAAAGTGTTTCGCATCTTTAGGATCTGTATAGGTAATTCCATCAACACCTTCTTCCATTGTTGCACCCATACTCCCAATTGTTCCTAGCTCACCTTCTACCGAAATCCCTAACAAGTGACAAATATCCACCACTTCTTTCGTTATTTTCAGATTCTCTTCAAAAGGTAGTAGCGAACCATCAATCATAACTGAAGTGAAACCACAACGAATTGCACGCAATACCGAGGTCATACTGTCACCATGATCTAAATGTAAAACAAAGGGGATGTTACTATTTGAAAGTCGTGCAACAACGTACTTAAAGAAATCATCTTTAGCAAATGTCAATTCATCTGGATGAACTTCGATAATTGCTGGCGAAAGATTCTCTTCTGCTGTTTCAACTACCGTTTGAAATAATTCATTATCTGAAATGTTGTACGCACCAACTGCAAAGCCTTGTTTTTTTGCTATTTCTAACATTTGTTTCATATTGATTAACATAATTTTTTCTCCTTGGATTTTTAAATATCTAAGTGATTAAGCTACTTTATTATCACTTAAACTTTGGATATTTGAGTTCGTAAATTTTAGAGTTTTGTCGTAAATAACTAAATTCATCGGATACAGCATCCAATCCGTTATTTTTAAAAAACAAAACTTAGTTATAATTATTTAAAGTGATTGATTAATTGAACCAGATAAATTTAAATATTTTTGAATTTCATCTTTTGCTGCTTGAATTGTTCCGTGAATTAAAGTAGGGTATTCAATATCGTTATCTACTTTAATAGCTTGTCTAACATACTCACGTTGTGCTTTCATAATATCTGTACCAATATTAATTTTATTAATACCTGATTTTATAGATTGCAACAGATTTTCTTCTCCCGCACCGCTACCACCGTGGATTACTAAAGGTAAATGAGTCGCCTTCTTTATCTGCTCCACAATATCAAACCGAAATTCAGGAATATAATTCTCGGGGTAATCCCCATGTGTTGTCCCAAAAGATATCGCAAGACAATCTACCCCTGTTTCTTGAATAAATCGAATAGCTTCATCCGGATTCGTATACATTGAATCAACTGTCCAATTTCCTTCTGCCACACTCCCCATGTGGCCTACTTCGGCTTCTACACTCGCATCATAAATTTCCGCCAGCTTTACAATCTCTTTGGTAATTGCAATATTTTCTTCAAATTCATGAGTAGAGGCATCAATCATCACACTGAGCATCCCTTGTTGTAACACTTGTTTGACATGAGGGACATGCTTACCGTGATCTAAATTAATCGCCACCTCTATCGAAGAGTCTTGACACATTTTCTTAATGCCTTCTGCCATATATTTGTAATCAATATGCTTTTCAAGATGTTCTTGCAATAAATCAATAATAATCGGTGCACGGTTTTCCTCTGCTACATCAATAATCGCTTTGCAAGTTTCTAGATTAAAAGCATTGATTGCCAACACAGCGTAATGATTTGCATTTGCCTTTTTCAACATAGATTTCATCGAAGTATACATTTTTTATACGCCCTCCTTACTAAAGGTTTAGTTAAATGTAATTGAAGCAATGTCGAGCTCTTCTTCCTTGATATCTTCTAATTTCACGTCTTCTTTCGGCTCTTTTTTCAAAATGAAAAGTAAGATTCCCATTGCCAATGAACCTGCAAACAAAGATAGAAAAGCCATCAATGGATTTGACATTGTTGGTACTATGAACATACCACCACTTGGAACTTTCGATCCAACATTAAATGTCATTGATAAGGCGCCGCAAATACTACATCCAAGCATACTAGAAGCAATAATACGAATTGGATCTACCGCTGCTAACGGAATGACCCCCTCAGTGATCATACAAATTCCCATTGGAAAAGCGATTCCGATATTATCTTGTTCTTCTGTAGTAAACTTTTTCGTATGAAATAGTTTTGAAAGCACAAGGGCAATGGTCACTCCAAATGGTGGTACCATTGAACACAGAACCTTTACAGCTTCTGGTTGATAAATTTTTTCAAGCAACATCCCATCGGCAAATAGACTAGCTACTTTATTGACTGGTCCTCCAAAGTCAAAACCAACCATCAGACCCATAATTCCACCAAAAACAAAGCGACCACTACCTTGTAGGCCAACTAAAAATTCATGTAATGCATCAGTTGCCCATACAATCGGAACACCGAATACAAAGTACATCAAGACACCAATAATCACTGTTGAAAAAAGTGGAATTATCAGCATTGGTAGCAAACCTTCTGCCCATTTGGGTACTTTTAGATGTGTTTTTAATAATAAGACAAACCAACCGACGATGAACCCACCGAGCATACCACCTAAAAATCCAGCACCTATCGAGTTGGCAATTAGTCCCATAAATAGACCTGGTGCAATCCCTGGCCTATCTGCAATAGAATAAGCGATTGCTCCGGAAATAACTGGCGCCAATAATCCCATTCCTAAAACACCAAGTGAAACAAGTGCATCCCAGGCAGAGTAAGATTTGGAATAATCCGTAATAACTTGACCACCAGTAAAATTACCTATTGCGATTAATAAACCAGCTGTAACGACTAAAGGCAACATATACGAGATCGCTGTTAGGGCGTGTTTCTTTAATTGCATTTTCTTCAACATTCTCTTTATCCTCCATAAGTTTTGACTATTTTATTGATTAATCCTTTTGGGGATTTAATCACAACATTAGTTGGCACATCAACAATCGGTTTACCTATAAATCGTTCTCGTCCATTAACTTTAATGTTGGCTGCAACGATAACCACATCTGCTTCGTCAATTTCACTTTGTGTTAAAGCATCTTTGTCAGAAAGCTTTTATATGCAACAAAACCAATTCCTATTGAAACTATATCTGAAACAATTTTTGTCGCTGAAAGTACAATCTATTCCTATTTAAAACCGATTCGTGCACTCGTCAAGAAATATAATCTTAGACTAAAAAACAGAACAAATCTCGGACTCTCCATAGAAGGCAATGAAATCGACAAACGAAGATTAATCACTAATGTCCTTGTAGAGCATAACTTTACTGAATACATCTCAGGTTATACAGAAATAGAACAAAAACTTTTTCAAGATATTGAACTTGAGAAAATTAACTATATTTTCGATTACTATTTCGGTAACTTTATAACTGAAATCACCGATTTCAAAAGAAAAAATATTTTATTTCATATTGCACTTTGCATTTCAAGATGTAAATCTAACTATAGCTTAAAACTAGATACAATCAATAAAGTGGCCTTACCAGATACAATGATTGATAATTTCGAAAAAATGTTAAAAGCCTATGAAGATGAATTTGATATACTCATACCTAAAACTGAAAGAAATTATCTAGCTTATCATATTTTAGGAAATGCAGTTGAAATTTGGGCAACGCCATCAAAAAGAGAACTACAAGTTGAATAATATGTTACTATTTTATTGAAAAATATTGATGATTTTTTCCATAATAAATTTGAACTTAGCAAAGACACCCTGCTAATTAGCGATATGCTATGGCACATCAATGCTATACTAAAATTAAAATACTTCCAGAGAATGGAAAAAAATCCGATACTTAATGATATAAAAACAAATTATCCTTTGTCTTATGAGGCAACTTCGACTTGCGTCTCTATATTAGGCGAAAAATTTCCATTTGAATTTACACCTGATGATATTGGTTATATCACTCTTCATATTGAAGCGGCTATTAAACGAAAACAAGTTTCATTTTCTAAACGTAAACGAATCTTACTTGTTTGTGGAAGTGGGAATGCAACCAGTAGGATTCTTCAAGCAGAACTTGAAACTAATATCCCCAATATTGAGATAGTTGATAAAAGCTCATTGAAAAACTATCAGCATATACTTTTAACTAAGCCTGTTGATTGTATTATTTCAACTTTACCAATTATTGACAGTATTGTGCCAACGTTAATCGTAGACATTTCTAATATCAATAAAGAAATACAAATAATAAGCGACTTCTTAGCTAATCTAGACTATCATCCTACCAAAAAATCATGGCACCTTTTTGATAAACAACTCTTTTTTCCAAATTTACATATGTATTCAAAATTTGAAGCTATTAAATATGTCTGTGATAACTTGGAACAAGATGGTTTCGTCTCAGATAATTTCTACGATGATGTCATTGCGAGAGAAAATATTGCTGAAACTTATATTAGAAACGGCATAGCTATTTCTCACCCTCTTGATTTTCCTTCACCAGTCACAAAGATTGCTATTGCAACTTTTAATACACCGATTAATTGGAGCAATACAAGAAAACAAGTAAAATTATTATTCCTAATAATTCCTGGCGAGAAATATATCGATGAACTTGACTATTTTTTTGATTTATTGCTACCAATTCTAGACAACAAACAAAAAAGGCAACAATTACAAAAAGCAACTAACCTCCTGTCGTTTATCAATCATTTTGAAAAGATTTAATCCCTCAGCACTATATCTCTACTAAAAATAATATTCACATTTATATTAGTCACAGCACAAATAAAATTAAGTATAAAGTGAATACCTTAACAGCCTAGTTTTCTATCTACTCACCTTAATATAAAACACGCTTGTATAATTAAAATGGTACCTATAAAATGGACACTGAAAAAAAACACCTTTTCTGTAGTGCTCCCATTTGAGAATACGCTTCAGTGCATTTTCAAAATAGATATTATCAATGAGCGTTTTTGAAATGGTGTTGATTTGATGATAGAAACTAGCTTGTTCGACTGAATTTAAGTTATTCCAATGGCGAATAATCCAATTTGGTAGCGTTCTATCTTCAATTCTTAGTTTAAAAAGTTCTAGTTCGATATCTAGCCTAATTCTGATAACAATAAAGGCGCTATCCCTTTCTAGGAGTAGCGCCTTTATTTTGTCCTCCTTTGAATTCAGGGTAGACTATTTTTTTAATATTGAATAGGTGTTTTTTCACTTTGTCCTTGACATGGGGGTCCACAATATAACACGACAAGGGTGCTTTCCTTCTTCTCTCAATATTTTCGATAGATATCATAATCTCCTATCGAAATGACGTAGAACGTTACTAACTTTAGATGTTTCTTTTAAGACTGTTCATCATCTTTAAGCATTATTTTACCAAGTTTAAACCAAGACAAGAAACTTACCGCAGCGACTGATAACCAGCTTAACATGAGATACAAGATGTTTTGGGTTTCTCCTGTTTCTGGCATAATCGGTTCAGTTTTTGGAGAAGTAGGTTCTTCTGACTTAGCCGATGCATACATAAAGCTAAAAGTATGATTCTCATGGTCCAAAATCTGTAAGCAAGTTACTACAGCTACTTTTGGCGAAAGTTCATCAGCGCAAACTCTTTCCGAGGGCGCAAAAATAGTAGACACTAGACTCAAGACGAGTAAGAGTGGAAAGATAATTTGTCTAATTTTAGACTGATTTGTCTTTTTCATGATAATGCCCTCTATCTTAACGATACTTAAATATGCAAATAGATAAAAAACTGTTCATCAAGCAGAAGTCGAGATCAGATGATTGCGCCTAAAGTCTCTTCTTCTTATCCAATTAACCTTGTCTATTTTTAATAAAAATTTATTTTATTACTATTATTCAAATGATTATGTTTATTTTATATCTTTATTCTAACATCTTACTAGTTTTTTGCAAGATAATATAAATAGAAAATGAGTTTATTTTGACATTCAAAACAAAGCATACGAGATTTAACAAATAACCATTGTCCTATTTCAAGGCATTGACGTCAAAAAAATCAGCTCTCACGGATTTAAATTAGGGAATAATTATATTTTAATTTTTTAATTTATCATTTAGCATCCTAACTTGGTGGACTGCCTTAATTAATAAAATTATTTTCTTTTTTTAACGAATAGAGGTAACCAAATCAAAACTAGGAAAAAAATAATCAAACTATTTATCAATAGTTCTGGCATTTCCAAAATATGGCTGCGCCCTAGCCAAAAAAGTACTATGATTATCGTACAAACGATGTTGAGCATCATTGTCTTCTTTTTATTCATGTGCCTCTCCTAATTTTCTACGGAAGTTTACGACTGCGTCGTACCACTTTCAGTATTATGATTTAGTCCTCTATTACTTCTACCACATCACCAAATAAAGCTTGAGCTTGGTCAATCACGCCATTTTTTTCAGTTGTTGCAGTCTCTTGTGGCGCTTCGTCTCCTCCCGCTGCTTGTTGCTTGCGGAGCTGAGCATATTCTGTTCTGATTGCAAGCCAGTCAGCATCCGTCAGCGCAATAATTTCAGGTGCAAATCCGACGATATTTGACATGAAGTTACCAAATTGGACTTGTAACTCTTGATTTTGCATAGCCTTTTGCGCTGTAAATTCACTTTTGAATGTTACGACGACGAATTGCTCAGAGGCTGCCACGGCTGATGTATTTTGTAGCATGGACTTACCAAAGCCACTATCGAAAGAATTGATGACCTCTTCCCAAGCGCCTTGAATAGCAGTCCGTGCCTCATTTGTCGCCTCAGATAGCGCTTTGAAAACGAAATCTTTACTGAAATAATTTCCGCTCGCTTTTGGTGTGACTTTTTTCTCTGACAATGGTTGCTGAGGAGCTTGAGACGACTGAAACTGACCTGATTGGAGTTGACTTGTTAACTCTGACACTTGCCGTTGTAAATCTGCAATCACTTGTGAGTAGTCTGCAGTTTTGAGGGTTTCTGACAAACGCATGGTCATCACATCTGCTGCAATTTTTTCCTGCGTTGTATTTTTCAGAGTTTGCAAAGTCTCCGTTGCAATATCAATCCAGGCAAAAATCTGAGCCTTATCCACATTTACCGTAGGGGTTTCAGCTAAGAGCATATCTCGGAAATGCGCCATTAGGTCCTCAGTGAAACGAATCATGTTCTTGCCGTCGGCAAATATCGTATCCAGTTGGGTTAGGGCATCTTCAACCTGCTGGTCAGCAATGGCGGAGATATAGGCATCTAAAGCTTGCTTTGAGATAGCGCCAGTCACGAGAAGAGCGACGTCCAGTGTCAAGCCATTTTCCGCGAAACTCAGGGCCTGGTCTAAGGTCGAGAGCGCATCACGCATACCACCGTCGGCAGCATTTGCAATCAAGGCAACAGCTGACTCGTCGAAGGTCACGCCTTCTGCCGTCAGAACTTCTGATAGATGCTGGGTGATATCATGGCTAGTAATGGCACGGAAGGCAAAGCGCTGCACGCGCGAAAGAATCGTCGCAGGAATTTTTTGAATCTCAGTCGTTGCCAGAACAAAGACAACATTTTCCGTCGGCTCTTCCAGCGTTTTCAGGAGGGCGTTAAAAGCGCCCGTTGTCAGCATATGCACTTCATCGATAATATAGACCTTATACTTGGCACGGGACGGTGCGTAGGTTGACTTATCCCGAATGTCACGGATTTCATCAACACCATTATTTGATGCTGCATCCAGCTCAATGACATCTTCCAATGAACCATTGGTTACCGCCTGACAAATCTCACAAACATTACAAGGCTCGCCGTCTGTTTGGTTAGGACAGTTAATCGCCTTAGCAAAAATTTTAGCGGCAGATGTCTTCCCTGTACCACGTGGCCCCGAAAAGAGATAGGCGTGGGAAATCTGTTCCGTGATAATAGCGTTTTTTAGGGTTCTCGCCACCACTTCTTGGCCGACCATTTCGTCAAAGCGTTGGCTGCGATATTTACGATATAGGGCTTGATAACTCATTTTACTGCCTCATTTTTTAGGGTGAATTGATTAAACTGCCAGTCTGTTTTCTCGATCAAAATCTCGGTAAATTGTTCTAAGAACGCTTGCTCCAACTGTCCATAATCAGCAACGACAGCTGAATCTAAATCTAACACACCGACGAGGTGACCATTTTTATACATCGGAACAACAATCTCAGAGCGTGCTGCGGAGTCACAGGCGATATAATTGGCATGTTGTGTCACATCTGGTACAATCATTGTTTGTGCTTTTTCAGCAGCCTCACCACATACGCCTTTACCTAGGGTAATATTGACACATGAAACGCCACCTTGAAAAGGGCCTAAGACAAGTTTCTCACCGTCAAATAGATAGAATCCGATAAAAATTGAACGAGGTAAAACACCACGCAATAAAGCACTGGCATTACTGAGATTGGATAAAACATTGCCCGTTTCATCAAGCAGCGCATCAATTTGTCGGAGTGCTAAGTCGTACTTTTCTGTTTTCGTCATATTTCCACCTATTTTTTGCTATAATATAACTATTATAACAAATTTTGGAGATAAACATGAACCTTGATGATATTCGCTCAGATATTGATACCTTAGATGCTCAATTAGTCCAGCTATTAGAGGCACGAATGGCCTTAGTTTCACAAGTGGCTACCTTTAAAAAAATGACTGGTGGTATGGTGCTAGATAATTCACGTGAACTCGTGATTTTAGACCGTGTGGCGAGTCAAGTTGAAAATCCTGATTATACAGAGACAGTCGTCAACACTTTTAAAGACATTTTGAAAAATTCACGCGCTTATCAAGAGAAAGTGTTAAAAAATTGAAAAGTTATTATCAAAATATCGCGATTTGGTCAGGTTTGGCTATTCTAATTGGCCTTGGTGCTGGTGTATTAGACGCGCTATTCGGTCGCGTCTTGATTGGTGTAACAGACTTCCGGCTACAACACTTTAACAATCTGATTCCTTTTTTACCATTAATTGGGGTACTGATTGTTTTTTTGTATCATCGATTTGGTAAAACAGCCAGCCAAGGTATGGGGCTAGTCTTTAGTGTGGGACATCAATCCGATGATGTGATTCCAAAGCGCCTCATACCGCTCGCCATGGTAGCAACCTGGCTGACACATCTATTTGGTGGCTCTGCAGGTCGTGAAGGTGTCGCCGTTCAAATTGGGGCAACCTTTGCGAACTTTCTGGGTGATGTCTTTAAGGTTAAAAATCGTCATATTATCGTGATGATTGGGATGGCAGCTGGTTTCGGCGGTCTCTTTCAAACACCTTTTGCAGCGACATTATTTGCACTCGAGGCGCTGATTGCTGGTGCCATCTATTATCGAGCAATTGTTCCTGCCCTCATCGCAAGTACTGTCGCGGCTCAGACCTCACATTTTTTGGGGTTAGAAAAATTTTCATTTACACTAACTAATTTACCAGTCCTTGATGCTAACCTCATTGCTAAACTACTGCTCATGGGGGCGATTTTCGGCCTCACGGGCTTTGCATTTGCTTGGCTCTTAACATTTGCTAAATCTCGCTTGACGATTTTGTTACCAAATCCTTACGTCAAAGTTGCCGCTTGCGGCGTTATTCTCTCGTTGCTTTTCACCATGCTCGGACACGGGCGCTACTCGGGCCTTGGTACTAACCTAATTACAGCAGCATTTGGTGGTGGGCAGATATTTGCTTGGGATTTTGCTCTGAAACTGCTATTGACGGTCCTGACGCTTGCAATCGGCTTTCAAGGTGGCGAAGTGACGCCTTTGTTCGCCATTGGGGCTGCGCTTGGTACAACGCTCGGTTTGGCGCTTGGCCTTCCCGTCACCTTCGTTGCCGCACTTGGCTATGCTGCGGTCTTTGCCTCAGCCACCAACACCTTTTGGGCGCCGATTCTGATTGGCTGCGAAGTCTTTGGCTATGCGCTCATGCCTTACCTCATGATAGTCGTCATCATAAGCTACATGCTCAACTTCAACAAATCCATCTACACCGCACAAGACATGCTTCAGAACATGTTCGAGGTGAAAAAGAAAGATTGAAAAATAAATAAAAGACTGTGAACGTATCCCCTGACTTATCGGGGGTGTTGACAGTCTTTTTCTATTTTCAGATTTAAACAGTAATCTCCACCTTATTGCCATAAGGGTCAAGGACGACAGATTCATAATAGCCATCACCATTTGTACGGGGGTATCCGACAACCTCAAAGCCTTCTTGGGCTAGGCGATTTGTTAAATCATCTACTTGCTCTTTTGTGCCAACTGACATGGCTAGGTGGGCGTAACCAAAGTCATCTTTTACTTTTCTTTCTGCGATATCAGGACGTGTCATAATCTCTAAACGCGTTTCATCATCAAAACTAAGAAAATAGGATTTAAATTCAGTTTTCTTGTTATGATAAAGGGCATTGCTTTTAGCGCCAAAATAAGTGATATAAAAGTCACGCATTGTCTCTAGGTTACGCGTCCATAATGCTAAATGATTAATTTTCATTTCAATTCTCCTATCAAGCCAAAAGGATCTCAAAAGTTTAAAACTTCTGAAATCCTTTTGTTTTATGACTTGTTCTGTCTTTTTTCTCACATCAGGATAGATACCTGATTGGTTTAGACTTCGAACAACAAGTCGCCATAAGATGGCATTGGCCATGCTTCTTTGTCAACAATCATTTCTAATTTGTCAACTGGTGCACGAAGTGCATCCATGGCTTTAAAGACAACTTCATTGTAAAAACGAGCTTGTACCTTGCCTTCTTCTTTCTGTGTCGCCTCTGCTGTTACTTTCTCAAGTTCAGAGAGCGCTACTTTAGTTTCTTTCAACAACTCAGAAACTTCTGTCAGGATACTCGCTTGAACTGTTGCATCACAACCAGCTGCCTTAACGGCAAGTACAGTATCCGCCAATGATTTTGTATACTTAATGACAGCAGGGATGATTTGTTTAGTCGCCATATCAATCATCGTAAGTGCTTCAATATTGATAACTTTACCATAATTTTCGTACTTAACTTCTTCACGCGCTTTTAATTCTGTTGGCGATAAGACACCATACTTGTTAAATAACGCGATAACATCAGCATCTCCCAAAACTTCAGTTGCATCTACCATTGTTTTCAGATTTGGCAAGCCACGTTTTTCAGCTTCTACAACCCACTCATCAGAGTAGCCATCTCCATTGAAGATAATGCGTTTGTGTTCTTTGGCATATTCTGCAATCAAAGCATCAACTGCTGCATCAAAGTCTTCTGCGTTCGACAAACGTTCTGATGCATCATCAAAGGCTTCGGCAACAATCGTATTCAAGACAATATTTGGTGACGCAATTGAATCACGTGAGCCAACCATACGGAACTCAAACTTATTACCTGTGAAGGCAAATGGTGATGTCCGGTTACGGTCAGTCGCATCTTTCGAAATATCACGAAGTGCAGAAGACCCCGTCGCCAACACGCCACCTTTAATAGAGGTTGCAGCTGATCCACTTGCCACGTATTGGTCCATAATATCTTCTAATTGTGAGCCAAGGAAGATTGAGATGATCGCTGGCGGCGCTTCATTGGCACCTAAACGATGGTCATTACCTGGGTCGGCAGCTGATTCACGGAGCAAGCCAGCGTATTTATCCACTGCTTTAATGATACACGCAAGAACTAACAAGAACTGCTTGTTTTCATGTGGTCGTGAGCTAGGTTCAAGTAAGTTTTCACCTTCATTTGTCACAAGTGACCAGTTATTATGTTTACCAGAACCATTGACACCCGCAAATGGTTTTTCGTGCAAAAGACACTTCATGTCATGACGACAAGCAATGCGTTTCAAGGTTTGCATCACCACTTGGTTTTGGTCAACAGCAACATTGGCATTGGCATAAATTGGCGCAATTTCATGTTGAGCTGGTGCCACTTCGTTATGCTGTGTTTTTGATGTCACGCCAGCTTTCCAAAGTTCTTCATTGACATCTTTCATAAAGCCAGCGACACGTTGGCGGATTGTCCCAAAGTAATGGTCATCCAATTCCTGACCTTTAGGCGCAGCAGCACCAAACAAAGTACGGCCAGCGTAAATCAAATCTTTACGTTTTAAGAAAGTCGCTTCGTCGACTAAGAAATACTCTTGCTCAGCACCAACGGAAGGTGCCACACGAGTTGCAGTCGTATTGCCAAAAAGGCGAAGTAATTTAATAGATGAATCAGAAATAACTTGCATAGAGCGGAGCAATGGTGCTTTTTGGTCCAATGCTTCACCGTTATAAGAATAAAATGCCGTTGGAATCAAAAGCGTTGTACCAGCCGCATCATGACGAACGAATACTGGAGAAGTCGTATCCCAAACTGTGTAGCCACGCGCTTCAAATGTCGCACGCAAACCACCTGAAGGGAACGATGAGCCATCTGGTTCACCTTTAATCAATTCTTTTCCAGAAAAAGCAGTCAAGACACTACCATCTGCTTTAGGTGCTGTGATAAACGAATCTTGTTTTTCAGCTGTTACACCTGTCAATGGCTGGAACAAATGCGCAAAGTGAGTTGCACCTTTGCCAATCGCCCATTCTCTGATCTCATTTGCAATGACATCTGCTGTCGCAAGATCAAGATCTTTGCCTTCTTCAATCGATTTTTTAAATTGTTTGTAAATGGTCTTTGGCAGACGTTGCTGCATGACCGCATCCGTGAAAACATCTTCAGCAAAGATTTCCGGAATATTGACTTTCTCCATCGTTAAGTTCTCCTGACATTTTATATGTTATAACTTCTAACACCATCATTATACATTATTTTTTTATTGATTGCAACAATAGTTGTAATTTTTAGAATTTTCTTTTTACTATACGCATTTAAGTAAAGAAAACGAACGACATTTTTGAGATATTTTCTGTCAATAAGGTCAACGGCTAAACGGTAAAACCGCTAAGCCACGTTGCCCATAGCTTTTCCGTAAATCGCTAAAACGATAACTTCAATGCCAGAGGCGATTAGGTGTAGGCGTACAGGTGTACGCCAAGGCTTTTGTCCCACGCCTAAATGGTAAAGCCACTAAGGTACGTGGTACATAGCTATTTATCTAAGCGCTAAAGCGCAAAGATAATAGCCAAACGAAGAAGTGACCGAAAATAGCCAAAAATGTTTGTTTTATTTGCTTAAATGGGTATACCGTTCGTTTTTAACAATTTATAAAAAAGCACACCAGTTCTCATATACTGAGTACTGATGTGCTTCGGTCTATTTAATATAGATAGAGATAGTTGTCAATCTCCCATTGAGAGACGAATTGGGCGTAAGAGGCCCACTCTACTTTTTTCGTTTCTACAAAGTTGGTGTAAATATGTTGACCTAAAGCAGCTTTTACCACGTCATCTTCACGTAGGGCTTTCACTGCATTGTGCAAGGTTGACGGTAGGTCTGTGATACCGACTGCCTTACGCTCATCACCTGACATCATATAGATATTATTTTCAACTGGCGCTGGCGCTTCGAGTTTCCGCTCAATTCCGTCCAGACCACATTCTAGCAAAACAGCTAGTGCCAAGTAAGGATTCGCTGTTGGATCAACTGCTCGAAGTTCAAGGCGCGTTCCTTTTCCACGTGAAGCAGGAACACGAACTAGCGGTGAACGATTGCGACCTGCCCATGCGATATAAACAGGGGCTTCATAACCTGGAACGAGTCGTTTATAAGAATTTACCGTCGGGTTGGTAATGGCGGTGAAATTATAGGCATGGTCTAAGATACCACCCAAGAAATGGTAGGCTGTCTCTGATAACTCCAACTCACCTTTTGGATCGTAAAAGGCATTGTTGCCTTCTTGGTCAAAAAGGGACATGTTACAATGCATGCCACTGCCATTGATGCCAAATTTTGGTTTAGCCATGAAGGTCGCGTAAAGACCATGCTCACGGGCAATCGTTTTGACGACCAGTTTAAAGATTTGGATGTTGTCGCAGGCTTCCAGGACATTGGTGTACTTGAAGTCGATTTCGTGCTGACCGACGGCCACCTCATGGTGACTGGCTTCGACTTCGAAACCAAGGTCAGTTAGGACGTTGACGATTTCACGGCGGGTATTATCCGCTGTATCAGTCGGTGCAAGGTCAAAATAGCCGCCTTGGTCATTGACTTCAAGGGTCGGATTGCCTTTTTCGTCAAGTTTGAACAAGAAAAATTCAGGCTCAGGGCCAAGGTTGAACGACTTGAAACCAGTCGTTTCCATGTGGGTCAGAGCACGTTTGAGGTTTCCACGAGGGTCTCCCGCAAATGGTGTGCCGTCGGGATTGTAGACATCACAAATCAAGCCTGCGACTTTGCCGTTCTCATCTCCCCAAGGGAAGATAATCCAAGTATCGAGGTCAGGGTAGAGATACATGTCTGATTCATTAATGCGAACAAAACCTTCAATGGAAGAACCGTCAAACATCATTTTGTTATCCAAAATTTTCTCTAGCTGTTCTTCTGTTGCGGGTACTTCTACGTTTTTAAGCGTCCCTAAGATGTCTGTAAACATCAGGCGCAAGAAGGTGACATTTTTCTCTTTGACTTCGCTAAGAATGTCTGCAGGTGTGATCGTCATGTTAAAGAACTCCTTTATTTGAACTTCAAGCTAACTTTTCAAGCAAGTCAGCTATTAATTATGTAAGAAAAGCGTGCTGAACACGCATTCTTTTTTATCGCTGATGCTGATTAGCGCAACGTTGATTTGGGTTTATTAAATCTTGATTGTTGCATGATTTCTTGTTCTAAGATTTTGCGTACTTCAGCGTCAGAAATGGACTTACTTTTGACTTTATCCAAATCTTCCTTGCTTTGCTCATAAACGCGCTTGATGCCCGCAATGTTTAAGCCGTCATTGAGGTAGTCCTTAATTTCTAGTAGGACATCCATATCGTTTAGCGAATACATTCGGCGATTACCTTCATTTCTCGCTGGGAAAATCAAACCTTGATCTTCGTAGTAACGAATTTGACGCGCTGTCAGATCTGTTAACTGCATAACCGTGCCAATTGGAAAAACTGCCATTGACCGTCGTAGCTCACGTTCTTTCACTAACATACACCTCCTCTATCTTCTCATTATATAAAGACTTTTCAGAAAAGTCAACGGTTAATGTGAGATAAAATCACATCTCGGATTAACCGCTTTTGAATCTTTTTATAGCTTAATAATCATCATTATTTCGGATAATTTCACCTTGATAATCAATCATACCGGGTGCGACCATTTGTATATCAAAGCCGGCATCTTCAAAAATATGACTGGCACGGTAGGCTTTATTAGTCGTGCGACAGATGACATAGTAAGATTTAGTTGGATCTAGCTCAAACTTACCGTCCTCTACATCATCAATCGGAATGTTGATGGCTGTCGGAATATGAAAGCTCTCAAACTGCTCACGTGGGCGGACATCCAACACATCTAATCTAGGAATATCAAGTTTTTCAAATTTTTCTAATGGTATCAGATTAAAGGTCATCACTCAGTCTCCTTTATACTCGTAACCAAAATGCGCATAGGCCTTGGCAGTCGCACAACGTCCTTGACGGGTCCGAACCAAAAAGCCAGACTGTATCAAATAAGGCTCGTACATATCTTCCAGAGTTTCGCGTTCTTCCGATATATTAACCGCGAGCGTCCCTAGACCGACCGGACCACCATTGTACATCTCGATCATTGTTTTAAGAATTTTTTGGTCGACATAATCAAGTCCTGAGGCATCTACATCTAACATGGTCAAGGCTTGGCGGGTGATGTCATCGTCAATGAGACCTGTTCCCTTAATTTGCGCATAGTCTCTGACACGTTTGAGCAGGCGGTTAGCGATACGCGGTGTCCCACGACTCCGACGGGCCATTTCAAAAGCGCCATCCCCTGTGATGTCAACTTCAAAAATATCTGCGGTACGCTCGATGATTTCGGTCAAATCTTCCAGATCGTAATAAGCCATATGGGCATTGATCCCGAAACGCGCCCGCAAAGGGTTTGAGAGCATGCCTGCACGCGTTGTTGCACCAATCAAAGTAAAGGGCGGTAGCTCCAAATGAACGCTACGACTGGCATCTGCGCCACCAATCATGATGTCAATATAGAAATCCTCCATGGCACTGTAAAGTACTTCCTCGACAGACATAGGCAGACGGTGGATTTCGTCAATGAAGAGGACGTCGCCAGCTTCTAGCTCATTCAAAATTGCGACTAGGTCGCCAGCTTTTTCGATGGCAGGTCCAGAGGTCTGTTTAATGTTGACGCCGAGTTCATTTGCAATTACGAATGCCATGGTCGTTTTACCTAAACCTGGTGGGCCAAAAAGTAAGACATGGTCCAATGATTCTTCACGCAGTTTGGCTGCCTTGATGAAAATATCTAGTTGTTCTTTGATTTTATCTTGACCGATATACTGATTTAGGTATTGTGGTCTAAGGGTCCGTTCGACTAATGTCTCGTCTTGTTCCAGATCGTAGTCCTGTAACTCCCCTGATGTTAATTTGTCGTTTTCCATATCTTTATTGTATCAAAAAATAATGATTAAGTCGTTAAAGATTAGCTATATCACAAGGGTTATCCTTGTGAAGATATTAATTGGTTTCTAATCGGATACTCCTTCTAAATTGTCATACAAAAATAAAAAAACTAATCTTGTGATTAGTCATTTCATCATTAATTTGAGGGCGGTTTTGATGTAGCCTTCGGTTGAGTCTTGTGTGCCTTCGAGCTTTTTTTGTACTTTCTTGAGCTCAGTTGCTTTATAACCCAAGGCAACTAAAGCTTCTAAAGCGTCGTCCAACTCTGTACTTGCTACTGTTTGTGATGTTGTAACGTCAGTTGTAACATTCTCAAATTTCCCTTCAAGGTCTAGGACCATTTGACTGGCAGTTTTTTTGCCAACACCTGGGAATTTGGTCAGGTACTTGATGTCGCCACTGTCTATGGCAGTGACTAAACCAATGTTGTCATCAGCTGCGATAATGGCGAGCGCTGATTTTGGGCCGATACCTGACACGGAAATCAGTTGTAAAAAGAGGCGTTTTTCTGTTTCGTCCATAAAGCCATAGAGGGTGTGGGCGTCGTCGCGAATGACTTGGTGGACGTAGACTTTGATGTCGGCATTCACGAAGTTTGAAAAGCTATAAGGATTTGCGACATGTAGTAGATAGCCTACGCCTGAGACGTCAAGCACGATGTAGGTCGGCGTGATTTTGACGAGGGTACCTTTGAGATATTCGTACATAATTTCCTTCTATATTAAGTGAGGTGAGTTTAAAATCGGATGTTCCAAGAGATTTTGTGAGTCTACCAACTCGCAAGTTCGTAGGCCCTAAGTTTATTTAGGATAACTTGGAGTTCGTGCTGATTTTTAAAACTGGGTATTCCAACCGCCTTTGTGTGTTTGTTGAATGCGTCTGAACATTTTTTCAAGGTCGGTATTTGAAAAGGCGACGAGGGCTGGTCTGCCGTGGGGACAGTTATAGGGATTCTCACAATGTGCCAATTGCTGCAATAAATCACGCGCACTGGCAGGATCTATATACATATTGGCTTTAATCGAGCTTTTACAAGCAATCATAATCGCCAAATCTTCTCGATATTTTTTAACCGAAACTTCACGCCCGTCCAATAACAAATCAATCAATTCATAAGTGGCAGACTCAATCTCATCATCTTGCATCCAAATCGGATGTTCCCGTAAAATCAGCTGATTGTCGCCATAGGCATCCAAGAAGACACCAGCTTCAGCGAGCAAGTCTTTTTTCTCAAGAACAGTCAACAAGTCATTTTGTGGGAGATTGATAAAAATCGGCGCTAAAAGTTGTTGCTGGTCATAATTGACTTGACCGATTTTATCCCGGTAATATTCATATTTCACTCGTTCTTGTGCGGCATGCTGGTCGACGATATATAGACCTTCTGGCGACTGACATAATAGATAAGTGCCATGCATTTGTGCTAAAAACTCGAGTTCTGGGAAAGTTTGATTGCTCTTTGACGCTTCATCAGATTGCAACTCAACCGATTCTGTCACTACAAACTCTCGTGGTGGCTCAGATTCAGTCTCAGACTTATCATCTATGGCTTTAACATTAGCTTCTTCTAAATCCAACAACGTTTCTGGCACTTTTTCAAACGTTGCATTTTCTTTCACGTAGAAGTCTTGGCGCTCCGTATCATAATATAAGGACTTGTTTTGCAAAGGCAACTGTGTCTGCTCGTGTTTTGGTGTTGGAAAGACTGGCTTAGTCTGCTTCGTTAAATTCTCCAGTGCATCTGGAATCAAGGTTTGTGGCTGAAAAGCCTGACTAATGGCTTGAGAAATCAAGCCCATTAACTCGCGCTCTTTTGAGATTCTGACTTCTTGCTTGGTTGGGTGGACATTGACATCTGCCAAAAATGGATCAATTTTAATGTCGATGACCGCAATCGGAAAGCGCCCCACCATGAGTTTCGAGCCGTAGCCATCGACAATTGCGCGGTTGATCAAAAAGTTTTTGATGTAGCGACCATTGAGCAAAACGGTGATGTAATTTCGATTGGCGCGGGTCAGCTCAGGTAGGCTGACATAGCCCGTCACATCAAAGTCCAGGTCTTGCGCCGAAATCGCGATCATTTTTTTGGCAGTCGAAATGCCGTAAACACCAGCCAATGCTTGCTTCAAGTCGCCCGTTCCAGCCGTCTTCATCATCTCACGACCATCATTAATCAGCGTAAAAGCCACCTCAGGATGCGCAAGGCTCAGGCGATTGATGATGTCCGTGATATGCCCAAGCTCCGCTTGCAAACTCTTGATGTATTTGAGGCGGGCGGGTGTATTATAGAAGAGATTTTCAACTTTTATCCGTGTTCCGACGCGTTTGGGTGCTGGACTATTTTGGATGATCTCGCCACCTTTAGCGACAAGCAAAGTCCCACTTTCATCTCCATTATCAGCTACTGATGTATTAATCGTTAGCTCACTAACACTAGCGATAGAAGGCAAAGCCTCACCCCTAAACCCAAGCGTCCGAATACGAAAGAGGTCATCGACATCTTTGATTTTACTTGTGGCATGACGCTTGAGGGCAAGCGCCACTTCATCGTGGGCAATTCCTTCACCATTATCAATGATTTCAATTGACTTAAGGCCAGACTCTTCAATCTTGACTGTGATTTGTGTTGACTTGGCATCAATGGCATTTTCTAGTAATTCTTTCACCACACTAGCCGGTCGTTCAATCACTTCACCCGCTGCGATTTTATTGGCTAAATTATCATCTAATTCGATGATTTTTTGATGTTTTTCCTGTTTTGTCATAGGTTTATTATATCACAAATCTATTTGCTGCTTGATACCATAGACAATGTCTTTAATCAGCCTCACCTAAAATTTGTCGGATACCAGAATCAATCGGTGTGATCGTAAATTCTGGAAAGGCTGCTTTAAATTTATCAGAACCGAAGTGATTGTCAACCTGATAGCGTGGCAATAGTTCTTGAAGTTCTTTTAGGTTATGATTGACATAGCTACCTAATTTGAATTGCCACAGCTTAATGACTGAATACTCCAGCTTTTCGCCTGTTATAGACTGTGCTAGGGCGATCATCTCTTGATAGGTTAAGCTATCCTCACAGGGAAGATGCCAGGTTTGACCATAGGCGCTTTCCTATTACCAAGCAAGGCCATAGCACGACTAGCATCTGGTGTCCAAATCAAGGTTCTCAGCGTTGACGCACTGACTGGCACTTTAATGCTTTTTTTGTTTTTTATTGGGTTAAAGATCATGGTGTTGGTGATACTCTGTGTTTTTCCAGGTCCATAAAATTCAGGTGCGCGACAGATAAGCGCCTGTAAGTCACTTGTTGCCATTGCTTGCAAGACCATTTCTGCCAATTGGGCACGTACTGCTGATTTCCTGCCTACAGGTTCAAATGGGCTATTTTCATCTTGAATTGCTGCTGTTTTGGCATACATATAGGTGTTATCAAAGAATACAAGTTTACTTTGGTTCATTTGACAGGCTTTGATGACATTGGCCATCATTAATGGAAATTGTGCTTCCCACAGCTTTGAATCCATGGGCAATCCAGCTGTCAAGTAGACGATATCACTGCCGGCGATGGCCTTGTTCGCCTCTTCGTACTTCAGTAAGTCAGCTGATACTAGCTCATCAGTAGCATTGACCCGTATGGGTTTACGACTGACCAAGCGGATATCTTTTGTGTAGGTTTGATGTAAGGCTTTCGCCATTTCTTGGCCAATCTGACCGTTGCTGCCTAGGATGGTTTGCATGCGTTCAACTCCTCTATGAGTAATTTAGCGACGGCACGGACTGAAAATGGGTTTTGACCTGTGATGAACTGGCCATCCTGTAGTGCGTAGGATTTGTAAAATCGTTTTTTCTGGAAGTTAGCACCGTGTGCTGTTGCTAAGGTTCGATTTAAGAAAGGGACGACTTTTTTCTTGCCCGCAATGATTTCTTCTGATGTTGTAAAGCCTGTTATCTTTTTGCCTGCAATGAGATAATGGCCTTGCTCATCTTTAAGGTTCAGTAGACCTGCAATGCCGTGGCAGACAGAGGTTAGATAACCTCCAGCCTTGTAAATCGAGCGAGCAATGGCTTGGATCTCTGCGTTTTCTGGAAAATCCCACATCACGCCATGCCCACCGGTAAAGTAGATAGCAGAATAATCGGCAGGGTTGATTTGATCTGGTTTTAAGGTATTTCTGAGTCCTCTGTCTAAGAAATCCTGACTTTCATAGATTTTCCAGATTGACGCATCCATATATGCCATGCTTCGTGGGTCAAGCGGGACTAAGCCACCTTTTGGACTGACAAAATCATAAGCAATACCTTGCTTTTGAAGTTCCTCTACAAACTCTGCACTCTCACCTAACCACAATCCTGTTGCTTCATTTGTGCCTTGGTAGCGGCTGACATTTGTTTCTACTATCAATACTTTTATCATGCGTTTCTACTTTCTTGTGTCATTATCGTTGTGACTTGGGTTAAGAAGTGTTGTAATTTCGAAATTTCGGCGGTGTCGTGATTCAGATAATAAAAATTCTTGGTGCCTTCTGAACGATAAGCCACAATTTTAGCTTGTCTCAATATTTTTAAATGGTGTGAAATTGCTGGACGCGATAAACCAGTCGCTTCAATCATTTCTCCTACTTGTATTCCCTGACACGTCTCCTCCTCCAGTAACCTGATAATGATGGCCTGCCTTTTCTCATCCCCTAATGCGATGAGAAAATCGCTCACGTCTGTTAGCTCTTTTTTCATATGATAATACTTGTTCACTTTTTCTCCCTTCTTTTGTTCGTTTATATTTTTAAACCATTAAACCATGTTTTGTGATGTGACGCAAAAGATACGACTTATTTTTCTGAATTTTTATAAAGTAAACTGAAGTTCTGCATAAAAGATAAGCCTATTGAGATGAATAACGCACTACAAAATATGATAAAATAAGCTATTGAAAAGTTGCTATATTTTATTGTTCTGAATTCATCTTAGAAAACGAAAGGCTTGTTGAGCTAAACATGAAAATCTATATCATCGGTGCTGTTGCTAGTGGTAAGACCACTTTAGCCAAAACACTATCGGACAGATTGGATGTCCCTTACTATTCATTAGACAATGTCGTCCATCTACCCGATGCCCAATCACCAACAGGTAATACCAAGCGCTCTGTCACAGAACAAGCACAACTTTTTGCCCATATTTTACAGCAAGACCGTTACATCATTGAAGATGTTGGCCGCCCTCAGTTTACCAAGGGGTTACACGAAGTAGATCACATCCTGTTTCTTGATTTTCCAGTTTACCAACTCTATAAACGTGTCATTTTCAGGTGGCTGAAACAGAGAGTTGGGCTTGAAAAGTCAAACTATAAGCCAACACTATCTATGCTACTCAAGATGCTAAAATGGACAAATACAAGTCCTAAGACGCTCATTCAACCTTTTTTGTCAAAAACAATCACCCTCCGCAATAGGATAGATATCCAGAATTATATCAATACGATCAAAATAAAATAGTGTAGAAATTCAAAAAACGAATTTCTACACTATTTTTGGTTAGCCACTATATCAATTATCTCACACCAACTTCTTCAACTCATAAAGCTGGTTCATGGCTTCCATCGGTGTTAGATTCATGATATCAAGATTTCGGACAGCCTCTGCCAACTCATCTGTCCCAGCAAACAAATCAAGTTGCTGCAACTCAGTTGGCATTTCTTGAACGACCGTCTTAGTCTGCAATTTCGGTGTATCTGTTTCTAATTCTGACAAAATCACCTTAGCACGTTTCAATAGTGGGCTAGGCAGACCAGCAATCTTCGCCACATGGATACCGTAAGATTTATCGGCTGGTCCCGACTCTATTTTATGGAGGAAGGTCACCTCACCATCAGCTTCGAGCGTCGCGACGTGCACATTCTTCAAATGCTGCAGGCTATTTTCAAGCGTGACAAGTTCATGATAATGTGTCGCAAACAAGGTTTTAGCGCCGACATGCTCATGAATGTACTCGACAATAGCCTGAGCCAGCGCAATCCCGTCATAAGTCGCAGTGCCACGACCGAGTTCGTCAAATAGAATCAGCGAATTTTTCGTCGCACGACGAATGGCGTGATTGGCCTCCATCATCTCAACCATGAAGGTCGACTGGCCACTAATCAAATCATCCGCCGCCCCGATTCGGGTGAAAATGGCATCAAAAATCGGTAATTGGACCTGTTCTGCTGGAATAAAGCTGCCAATCTGCGTCATGACAACGGTCAAAGCAAGCTCTCGCATATAGGTCGATTTACCTGACATATTGGGTCCAGTAATCAGTTGAATCATCGTTTCTGCATCAAATTCAATCGAATTTGGCACATATTCCTGAGCACCCATCACTTTTTCAACAACCGCATGGCGACCATTGATAATCTGAATTTCTTGCCCATTTTTAATGATGCCTGGCTGGATATAATGGTTGTTTTCGGCGACAACGGCTAGGGATTGTAGCACATCTATTTCAGCGATTGTTTTTGCCAATTTCTGGATGCGTGCAATGAAAGTTTCTGTCTGATCACGAACCTGTAAAAATAGGTCATACTCTAAACTAGCAGAGTTTTCCCGTGCATCTAGCATCTGACTTTCTAATCGTGATAAGGCTTCAGTACCATAGCGCTCAGAATTTTTCAGCGTTGCCTTCCGAAAGAAATGGTCAGGCACTTGCTCACGATTTGAATTGGTTACATGGAAATAGTAGCCATCTTTTTTATTATAATCAATTTTGAGATTATTAATTCCAGAGTTTTCACGCTCTTTGGCCTCAAGTTCCGCAATCCAAGTCGTGCCATCTCGCATAATCATACGATACTCATCTAAAGTTGTATTAAAGCCATTTTTGATGATGTTACCTTCAGTAATTGTAGCTGAGGCGTTAGGGTCAATAGCAGATGTAATCAGTTCAAGCAAGTCAGGCATCGGGTCCAATTGCTCAATGAGCTGAGTCAAAACATCAGCCTTCATCTCTGTCAATACACCCTTAATCGCTGGAACATTCGACAACGTGTTAGCCAGTTGCAATAAGTCTTTCGGATTTGCTTTACCAAAGGAAACACGCGAGGCTAAGCGCTCAATATCATAAACCCCTTTGAGCGTTTCCGTCAAGTCAGAGCGCTCAAAAAAGTGGTCCAAAAAAGTCTGAATGATAGTTTGACGCTTTTGAATAGCTGAGACGCTAACCAAGGGCCTATCAATCCAGAACCGCAGCATCCGAGTCCCCATAGCCGTCTTGGTTTCATCCAGCAACCAGTATAGGCTGCCGTGTTTTTTACCCGTCCGTGCATTTTGAAGTAAGTCTAGACTTTTCTTACTAGCAGCATCCATGAGCAAGAAATCTTTGATTTCATAATGTTGGACCGCCTGCAAATGCGTCAGATGACGTTTCTGCGTTGTCATGACATAATTCAAAAGTTTTGAAGCCACTGAAATTTCTAGGTCAGATAAACTATAGTCAATCAAGTCGGCATTGTCAAAGCCTATTAAATCTTGTGAGACAAGGACGTTAAGCTGAGTTTCAAGGATTTGGCGTTGCACCTCCTCAGATGACAAATCATAGCCAACAACCACTTCCCGTGCTTTAAGGGCAGAGATTTCATCTACTACGGCATCAAAATCAGATAGGGATGTCACAAAGAACTCCCCTGTTGCCAAATCCAAGTAACTGAGGGCGTAACTTGTTTGAGTTCTATCAATTGCAACAAGGAAATTATTTTCCTTGCCAGTGTTGAGGGCATCCACGGCAGTCCCTGGTGTCACAACCTGCACGACATCGCGTTTGACCACGCCGACAGCTTTTTTAGGGTCTTCCATCTGCTCAGCAATGGCGACTTTGTAGCCCAAATCAATCAGAATATCAATGTACTGCTGAACACTATGGTGCGGTACACCTGCCATTGGTATTGGATTGACTGAGTTTTTATTGCGAGAGGTTAAGGTAAGCTCTAAAATTTGCGCTGCTTTAACAGCGTCGTCATAAAAGAGTTCATAAAAATCTCCCATCCGAAATAGCAAAAAAGCATCTGGATAATTTTGCTTAATATCCAGATACTGCTGCATGCCCGGTGAGATTTTCTCAGTTTTTTGTGATGCTTTAGTTGTCACGATAAAGTTCCTCGTTAATTTGTGATTCTAATCTTTGTAACAGATGTTGTAAGAGATCATTTGCGGCAACCAACTTGCGGCGGTAATCCACAATCAAGGGCGTATCATTGAGCTCTGACTCAATCACTTTTGAACGCGCCATGGTCTCTTGATAAGCCTTGACTTTGTCGATTTTTTTAAACAAGACAGCTTGTTTAGCTAGATCTTTCATCTCAACTTCAAGCGCATACAACTCTTTAGTCGCTTTCAAACGTTTTTCAGCCGCTTGAAAAGCAAGAATTGTTGGGTGCTGCGAAACTTGTGTTAGTAATGCCGCAAGAGCTTGCTCATAATCGGCGGTTGGGTCATCAATGTGGTTGGATGGCATTTTGTATGTCTCTTTCAAAGTTTGCAGCACTGGCCTCATCTTGACAAGTGATGAGCAAGGTATCTGCACCAGCAATCGTTCCTAAAACTTCTGAACGATTCGACGTGTCAATGGCATCTGCGACCAAGTCCGCCTCTCCTAAACCAGTGCGAACGACAATGATGAACATGGCACGACTCACACTGATAGCATAAGCTGACATGGTATCCATTAAGCTCATAGCCGTACGAATCAAACCAGTATTTTCAAGTTCACCTTCATAGTCAAAAACGGTATAAAAACTGCCTTCTTCATAACGATTTTTAATAATCCCAAGCTCACGAATATCTCGTGATAAAGTCGCTTGAGTCGTTGTAATCCCTTTTTCTAAAAGACGTTGCGAGAGTTCTTCTTGCGTTTCTATTTTATGATTTTGGATTAACTGTCGAATAATCTTTTGACGTTCTAATTTCTTCATAATCTTATTATAGCATAAGCTGAATCATTATGCTTTTACCTTTTCTATCGCGAAGAATTTACATTTCTTCAGGCGCATCAACCCCTAAGAGTCTGAGACTTTCTTTCAAGACGATACCTGTGGCGTAAGCCAAAGCGAGACGCGCGTCCTTCTCCGCATTCTCATCCAAAATCCGCGTGTGGGCATAGTACTTGTTGAAGGCTTGCGCAAGATTAATGGCGTATTTGGCAATGGCTGATGGCTCGAAAGTCCGTGCTGCTCTTGCGATAATGTCAGGGAATGCTTGCAATAACTTGATGATTTCCCAGCTTTCATCATCTGTTAGGGCAAGGGTTTTGCCTACCACCGCATCCGGTTGGAAGTCAGCCTTGCGCAAAATTGATTGAATCCGCGCATGCGCATATTGGACGTAAGGACCAGTTTCACCTTCAAATGAGACCATTTCCTCTAAGTTGAAGTCATAGCCGTTAAGGCGCTCGTTTTTCAAATCGTAGAATTTAATGGCACCAACACCAACAGCGTGGGCAACTGCGCCTTTATTAGGAAGATCAGGATTTTTCGCATCAATTTGCGCTTGAGCGCGTTTGACTGCTTCATGTAGCGTTGGTTCTAGTAAGATGACATTGCCTTTACGCGTTGACAATTTCTTACCTTCTTTTGTGACCAAGCCAAATGGCACGTGATAGATGTCATCCGACCAGTCATAGTCCATTTTCTTAAGAACTGCTTTGAGCTGTTTGAAATGACCAGACTGTTCTTGACCGACAACATAGAGTGATTTAGCGAATTTATAAGTCCGTTTGCGGTAAAGGGCGGCAGCCAAATCACGAGTGATATAAAGCGTTGCACCATCTGATTTTTTGATTAAAGCTGGGTTTTCAAAACCTTCAAGCTCAACAACAGTTGCGCCTTCAGATTCTGTTAGCAAGCCTTTTTCAGACAAGATGTCGATGATTTCATCCATCTTGTCATTATAAAAGGCTTCACCGTTCATGCTGTCAAATTCAACACCTAATTCCGTATAGATGCGATCGAACTCAACTAAAGATTCATCACGGAACCATTGCCACAATGCCAAGGCTTCCGCATCTCCATTTTCAAGTTTAAGGAACCAATCACGCGCCTCAATATCAACTGTCGGATCATCTGCTGCCTCAGCATTGATTTGTACGTAGAGCTTAAGTAATTCTGAAATCGGATTTTGACGGATAGCTGCCTCGTTGCCGTATTTTTTATAAGCCACGATGAGCATGCCAAACTGCTTGCCCCAGTCGCCCAAATGGTTGATCTTGACTGGATTGTAGCCTATTTTTTGATAAATCTTAGCCAAGGCATCCCCAATCACAGTTGAGCGTAAATGACCGATTGAGAAAGGTTTGGCAATGTTGGGTGACGACATATCAATGGCAACATTCTCGCCAGTTTGCTCTAAAGTCGCATAAGCTGTACCTTCTGATAAAATTTCTGATAAGACAGCTGTTGCTGTTGCTGATTTATCTAGGAAAAAATTGACATAAGGACCAGTTGCAACGACTTTCTCAAAGCCATCTGATGAGATTTTCTCTGCAATATCAGCCGCAATCATCTGAGGTGCTTTGCGTAAAGTTTTCGCCAATGAAAAAGCAGGGAAAGCTAAGTCTCCCATTTCAGATTTTTTAGGTGTTTCAAGCAAGTTGCTGATATCATCGATACTTAAAGCATTATCCAAAACAGCTGCAAGCGCTTGGGATACTAATTGTTTATCATTCATAATTATAATCAAGTCCTTAAAATAGAGTATTTAACTATATTTTACCATATTTTTACCTGTTATAGGTTACAAAATATGACGTCAACACGACTTGTCGCGATTGATACTATTTTTAAATATTAATCATCAGCTCATTTATAAAACTAAATAAATTATCGTTTTAATTCATATCACTATTTGCCCATAATAAAGCGCCTAATCATTTGGCTATTTGGCCCAAATTATCAGACGTACTAAGGATCGAGTTTATTTTTTAATCAATAGTTTTATCGTAATTAGGATGCTGACATAACTGAAGAAGATAACAAGTCCTAACCAAATTTCAGGTCCTAGTTCAAAATTACCGACTAACTGCCAGGTCGTGCCAATGGCAGCTAACCAGCCACCTATTGTGACACCGCTCCAGCCATTGACTTTTAAAGCATACTTATGTAAGCTTTCACGTGTTTCGTCTGATAATTTGATATCCGAATAGGTCTTTTGGATTTTTTGGATTCTTCGTTTTTCCAAATAAATTTTGAGAGGTGGCAATAACCACCACCAAAACTGGATTTTACCGATATCTTTTCTTTTAGATGATTCATGCTTATTTTTGATAGCCTCCCACCCTTTTACTTCTTCGTAAAGTTCGGTTGCTGCTTGTAATAAGGGTGCTCCGAAAAGCAACCAGGCGCCAATTGTTTGTAAACCTAAAATGAAACTATCCATGTCTATATTCCATACCAAACTTTCTGTTAATCATCTGCCAAAACAGATGTTCGTCAATAGTTTCATTTTATCTCAATTTAATAGATTATGCTACTTTATTTTCAAACATCTTTTTTCTATATGCTATTTGTACTGATACTTGCAATATGAGCAAAATAAAACAACTCTGACCTCAATTCGGTCAGAGTTGTTTTTCATCTGCTTACTTAAAACTTAGTCTCACCCAAAGCTGCTTGTGCTGCTAAGTTTAAGAGTGACCATTGACGGTCAAAACCTGGTTGGAAGAAGAAATCTGCTTCTGCTAGGTCTTCTAAAGTTAAGCCAGTTGTAATGGCTAAGGCTAAAGCATTAATTTGTGCTGTTACATCATAGGTAGACATGACTTGTCCACCAAGGATTTTATGTGTTTCTTTGTCGTAATTTAATTTGACATAGACGTCTGTATTGCCGTCGTTTTTAACAAAACTTGGGCGCAAGGTGTCTTTGAAGAAACTGCCTGTCACGGGTACGCCTGAACGAGCTGCTGAAAAATCATTCAGACCTGTCATCGCAAATTTATAACCAAAGACTGAGAGGGCACTTGTGCCCAACACACCACGGAATTTCTCTGTCGGTGTGTCTGATTCAATATTACGAACAACATAACGCGCCTCACGACGGGCTGTTGATGCCAAAGCAACAGGCGCATGTTGTTGACTTGCAATATTAAGCGGTAAAATAGCATCTCCGACAGCGTAGACGTCTTTTGCTGATGTCCGCAAGTACTCATCCACTTTGATTTGACCACGTGGTTCTAGGTCAACTAGTCCTTTGAGCCATTCTGTGTTTGGTGTGACACCTGCTGCAACAATGACAAGGTCCGCATCAATGGTACCAGTCTTTGTCTCAACGCCAGTGACGACATCCCCACCTGCAAATCCTGTGATGCTTTCACCTAGTGCTAAAGCAACACCATTAGCCTCAAAAACGGGGGCTAGGATATCTGTTAAATCTTTATCTAGGTAGTTGCCGAGAACGTCGTCAATCATGTCAATGATTGTCACTTTTTTACCTGCTTTGGCAAAAACTTCTGCACCTTCGACACCAATATAACCTGAACCAATGACTGCGACATTTTTGACTTTAGGGTCTTGCATTTTTTCTTTGATTTTAAGTGCCCAAGCACGGCCGCGCATGAAGAAAATGTTTTCTTTATCCGCACCTGGTACTGGCAAGGCTGCTGGTGTCACGCCAGATGAAAGAATCAGTTTATCATAAGTTTCGTTAAAAACGTCACCAGTTACTAAGTTTTTAATCGTCACTTATTTTTTATCAGCATCAAAACTCAAAACTTCATGTTGTGATTTGACTTTACCGCCACGCTTTTCGATGTCTTCTGGTTTAAAGTTACGAACATCGTCAACACCTGAGACTTTGTCTTCTAAAAATAGTTGCATCCCACATGACAAGAAAGAGACGAAATCCCCTTTTTCATAAATCGTCACATCAGCATCCGGATGCTTGTCCAAAAGTTCCAATGCTGATTGGTGTCCACAGTGACTTGCGCCAATAATAATGACTTTCATGTTGTTCTCCTTTTTTATATAGATACTTGACTCTTGCATAGTCCGCAACCGTGCGCACTGAATCTGTATCAGACAATACTATCAACTTTTTTTTTTTAAAATTCAGCCAATAGAAAAAGCTTTCCATCTTTAGGATACAAGAATGAAAGCCTTTTTTCTATTAATTTGTTTATAAATTTCAAAAAGTTTATCTACCGATATGTCGTCGTGTTATCGCAATCAATCCTTTGATTTTTGAAGTGATTTCATCATCGGCAAGTAATGTTTCATTTGATAAGTGATTGCGATACCGCCAGTAATGAAAAGGAATTTCCGGTTGATTAATCCGCTCCAAACTTTCATCTCCTAAGCAGTGTGAGGTCATGGCAAGTAAATCCTGTAACGGAAAAACAGCTAACATGGCATCAGAATTCATGTGGCGCTGAATAATTTCAGTCGCAATTTCTTGTGTCATAAATCCTGGTGCATTTCCCCACCAATGCATGACATCATTGTAATATTTTTGGGTGAAAGCCGGGTCTTCTTTCCACCATTGGCGTAGCGTTGACGTGTCGTGTGATGAGGTGGACACAACGGACAAATAGGGCGCCCAGTCTAGATTATTGACAATGTGAGCACTATCTGATGGCATCCGCTCAATCATCAGTCTTAATATTTGCAAGTGCCACATGACGTCTGGCACATTGTCAGGTACCATGCCTAAATCTTCACCACACGATAACATATCTGTCGCATTCTTAATGACTGGTAATTTTTGATAGGCTTTTTCTTTCCAAAAATCATTATGACGGGTATAGAAATAATCGTTATGCAGCCTCATCAAATTTTGTTTGACTTGCTCATCACCAAATTCACGAAAACTCAAGGTATCCATGAATTTGATTCGCGGATGATAAAGACCTGGTGTTCGGTGATCTGCTAGGAATAAAACATTTTCTTGTAGGGTAAATAAGATATCTCTCAACTGCTCATCTGAGACTTGTGCTGCTATTTTTTTCTGCGTGTTATAGCAGGCTTTAAATCTATAATTACCATTACCACGAGGTTCTAAAAACTCGGCAAAGATTTTATCGTTGTAGGTACCTGCGAGTTCACGCACGACCCAATCTCTAATAAAGGGTTGGGTAAATCGATCATCACCACCCCAACTATTGAAGGGTATTTGATAGGTGTTTTCGATTTCATCGACGGTTAGGCCAAGGGCAGGAGAAAACTGTCCGAGTAGCGCTCTGACACTGTGATTAGGGATTTCCCAAATTCGGAAGAAACCTAGAATATGGTCCAAGCGGTAGGCATCAAAGTACTCTCGCATGACGGTTAAGCGTTGTTGCCACCATGCAAAATTTGTTTCTGCCATTTTATCCCAATTATAGGTTGGAAATCCCCAGTTTTGACCGGTTTCTGAAAAAGCATCCGGCGGCGCACCAGTTTGCAAATCCATATTATACAAACTTTCATCAGACCAAGCATCCGCTGAGTCATGAGCGATACCAATGGCGATATCCCCTTTAAGGCCAACCCCAAGTGCATGTGCATAATCTGAGGCAGATTTAAGCTGTTGGTGCAGTAAAAATTGGACGAAATAATGGAGATTGAGGCCAGATGTTGATAGTTTTTTGAGTTTATCTTTAGAAAACTTGGCAAATTCTCCCCATTGTGAATAGTCAGATGTGTGATGTAAGTCTCTAAGATAGCAAAAAGCCGCGTAAGGTTCAAGCCAGTTTCGATTTTGAGCGAAGAAATCTAGAAATGCCATACTGGAGAAAATGTTTTTACTCAGTTTTTCATAGCCTATCTTAATATAATGCCATTTGGCAGCTAATACTGCCTCGTAATCTACAGTTTCTAGTCCGTTGAGTGATTTTTGTTGGGCATCAAAGTCGGCTTTTTCTGAATCTGTCAAAACCTCACGAAAAACAGACATATCAAGATAAATAGGGTGTAGCGCAAAAACTGAAATTGCCCGATATGGATAGCTATCTCGCCAGTCCATAAAAGTCGTTGTATCATTAATTGGCAAAATCTGAATCAAATCCATACCTGATTTAGCCACAAAATCTGCAAAACTTTTCAAATCCGAAAAATCACCGACGCCAAACGACTGCTCACTGCGTAACGAAAAGACGGGGATAGCTACACCTGTATGATAGGGAATACTTGTATGTGGCTCAAGTCTATAATTTATTGTGACCATAATGATTTCTCCTTTATCATCAAGCTATTCAGTGCAGATTTAAACGACGCCATTTTTATTAGCGCGCATCTGAATACTTGAGTTTTTTTATTTTATCAGCTATCCTGTCCTAACCTATTAAGACAATTATAGCACAAAATGTAACCGTTTTCACATTTTTGTATTGTATTTGTTATTTAGAAAGGTATATAATCCCTCATTTTGACAAATTTATGACTCTTTTTCTTTAGAATAACAAAAAACCGCCTCACGACGGTTCTTGATTTAGTAATATTGTCTTATTCAACAGAGAAAAGGTAAGGATAAACAGGTTGTCCACCTTCAAAAATTTCGACTTCAACATCTGGATATTTGTCTTCAAGTTCTTCTGACAGAGTCTCAACCATTTGACGTTTACCGTCAGCACCGATGTAAATACTGATAATTTCTGCATCTTCGTTGCTGGCTAACATTTTATCAAAAGTATCTGTCAAGACACCATGCATATCTTTGTCTGATACGACGATTTTATTGTCAATCATGCCGAGCCAGTCATTTTCGTGAATTTCAAGGCCATCAATAGAGGTATCTCTAACAGCATTCGTCACTTGACCACTGATAACTTCTGAGAGATTATCAGTCATATCAGCAGCATTCTCTTCTAATGTTTTACTTGTTTCGAAAGCTAGTAGCGCTGTCAAACCTTGTGACACAGTCTTAGATTCAACAACCTTCGCAGGCACATCTACGACATCAGCAGCCGACTGGGCAGCCATGAAGATGTTTTTATTATTAGGTAAGATAATCACATTGCGTGCATTAACTGACTCAATTGCTTTAACAATATCTTCAGTTGACGGATTCATCGTTTGACCACCTGAAATAACGTAGTCAGCGCCCATATCCTTAAAGATTTTAGCTAGACCATCACCAGCAGCAATCGCAATCACTGCAAATTCTTTAGGCTCAGCTGATGCTTTAGGTGCAGCATTAGTTGCTTCCTTGATGACTTGCGCATCATGTTGCTCGCGCATATTGTCAACTTTAACCTTAACAAGAGCACCATATTTCAGACCTTCTTGCATCACAATACCAGGATCCTCTGTATGAACATGGACTTTGACAATCTCATCATCATTAACGACAAGCAATGAATCCCCGATTTCATTTAAGTAATTACGGAACTCATCATAATCAAAAGATTTAGTCACAGTTGGCCCTTGGCCGATACCCACCATGATTTCAGTACAGTAGCCAAACTTAATATCTTCCGTCGCAACATGACCTGCAACTGACTTGTGATGCTCAGCATTGACCATCTCATCCATGACAGCAGGTGTCGCTTGAAATTCTTCAGACGTCAAATACTCGCCCGTAGCCGCTGCGACAAAGCCCTCTAAGATATAGACCAAACCTTGACCACCAGAATCGACAACACCGACTTCCTTCAGTACTGGCAACATATCTGGCGTTTTAGCCAAGGCAACTTTTGCCCCTTCGAGCGCTGCTTTCAAAACTTCAACCGCATCATCAGAGTTTGATGCTTTTTTGCCAGCAAATGCTGCAGCACCACGAGAAACGGTTAAAATCGTCCCTTCAACAGGCTTCATAACCGCTTTATAAGCAACCTCGACACCACTCTGGAAGGCTTTGGCTAAATTTTCAGCGGTAAAAACATCCGCTTCCTTGATAGCTTGACCAAACCCACGGAAAATCTGTGATAAGATAACACCAGAGTTCCCACGTGCACCCATGAGCAAGCCTTTAGACAAGATAGCCGCAACTTCACCGACAGTCTCTGCATGATTATCAGAGACTGCTTTGGCACCATTGGTAATCGTCATGCCCATATTTGTTCCTGTATCACCATCGGGTACAGGGAATACATTAAGCGAGTTGACATACTCTGCTTGGTTATTTAAACGCGTGCTCGCTGCTTGGATCATCTCCTGAAACAGACTTGCATTGATTGTATTTGTCATCTTATTCAGCCACCACTTTCACATTTTGTACGAAAACATTAACTGAATTCGCTGTAATGCCCAGTTGGTTTTCTAAATTAAATTTAACTCGTTCTTGCACATTTTTAGCGACTTCAGAAATTTTAACGCCAAATGAAACAATCACATAAATATCAACGTCAACACCGTTGTCATTAGCTGAAATTACAACACCCTTGGCGTAGTTTTCTTGACGCAAAAGTGTCTTAAAATTATCTTTCACAGCATTTTTGCTTGTCATACCGACCACACCAAAAATTTCTGTTGTCGATGCGCCAACAATCGTTGCAATCACATCATTTTCGATGTCAACTGTCCCATTTTTTGTATTAATTGTCACAGCCATAATTTTTTCCTCGCTTTACAATCTAGCTTGTTATGAGTGGACCTAAATCTTTCGACTAGGCATACTTTGTGTCTTGATATTTACTAACGATGTTTGCTCGCTAATTCATACCAATCAACACCTTTTCCCTCATTTTATCACAATCCGGCTAATAAAAAAACCGTGAAGTCTTTTCACGGCAAAATAGTTCTAACCAAACAAAGAGCTTTTGAATCATTTGGCCCAACGTATCGTAGACTCAAATTAACGCAAAAGCTTTTCTTTTGTTCTTCATTTGATCAAACACACGTCTTAAACGCGTTCAACTGAAAGGTTTTTAAGTGCACGAGCTGAGGCCCATACTGATTTCACTTTACCATTTTCAACGATTTTAATTTTTTGCAAGTTTGGTTTAACTTGTTTTTTCGTTTTGTTCATTGCGTGTGAACGGTTGTTAGCTGATGAAGTCTTACGACCTGTAAAGTAACATACTTTAGCCATGATATATTTCTCCTCGATTTTTTTTGTTAGTCAAATTCATAACATACTAGAATATTATACCATGTTTTGACTTAAAAGCAAGTGAAATTAATGATTTATTTTTTCAAGCCTGTCAGCTCTTACCTCATTTACTTTCACCATCTCTGATAGCGATACCATTTTCAAAATTTTAATGTAAAATCAGTCATTTTCTGTTAAAATAAGAATATGGAAAATTATATTGAACAATTAACAGCTAAAAATAGCGAATACATTCATGTGGTAACACGAGAGCTTGTCAAAATCGGTAAGTCTGATGACGAAATCAAGGCCATTTTATCCGATATTCTGCCAAAAATCGTTGAGGCTCAGGACCAACGTGTACTGGCTAAAGATATCTTAGGGACTCCCTCTGAATTCACAGCCCAATATGCTCCTGCGGTAGCTGGTGCTAAATCAAGTCAAGCGGCGACAAACCAAAATGACAACGAAACACCTGTCCTCATGTGGTTAGATAGCTCATTGCTAATGCTAGGCATCCTAGCTGTCGTGAACGGAGTTATGGCTGTCTTCAGTAAAAAAGCGACAACTTATGGTTTAATTACGCTTGTAACGATGAGCTTTGCTGCTGGTTTAGTTATGTATCTCATGTTCCGACTCATCTATAAACCCCAAAGTGAAGGTCAGAAAAAAACAACCTTCAAAACTTTTGGTGCTTTAACACTTGCCTTTCTAGGGTGGGTTCTCGTCTTTACTTTAACCATGTTAATTCCAAGAGAATTCAACATTTCACCTGCTGGGTATATTACAGCAATAATCGGGGCACTTGCGCTTGCACTCCGCTACTTCCTCAAGCGTAAATATCACATCAAGTCATCAATGTCTACCCAACCAACTCAAAACTCAGCGAACTCCTAGTCTTTAAAGTCTTTCCCAAATTGGGAAAGACTTTTTTAGTTACAGATTCAAAAAAATCAGACCTCATTGGCCTGATTTTTTATTTTATTTCGCTTCATACCATGTCTTGCCACTATTTTCATCAACTAATAGCGGTACTTTAAGCTCAATCGCGTCTTCCATGGTAGTTTTGACTAATTTTTTGATTGTGTCTAACTCATCATGTGGGACATCCAAGACGATTTCATCGTGAACTTGTAGTAACATTTTGGTTTGATAGCCACCTTCCATTAAAGCACGATCAAGGTTAATCATGGCAACTTTCAAAATGTCTGCTGCTGAACCTTGGATTGGGCTATTAATGGCTGTCCGCTCTGCAAACGAACGCACTGAAAAATTCCTGGCATTAATCTCTGGTAGATTACGTCTTCTATGATAAAGGGTTTCGACATATCCTTTATCCTTAGCACTTCTAACAATATCTTCCATATATTTTTTAATATCAGGATACCGCTCAAAATACGTGTCAATGTATGTTTTGGCAGCTTTTCTAGTAATCCCCAAATTATTAGACAAACCGAAATCAGAAATGCCATAGACAACACCGAAGTTAACGGCTTTGGCGTTACGACGGTCATTAGGCGTGACATCTTCTGGTTTATCAATACCGAACACGCGCATAGCCGTCGCCGTATGGATATCAGCACCGTCGTTAAAGGCTGCAATCAAATGTTCATCCCCTGAAATGTGAGCAAGAACCCGCAATTCAATCTGTGAGTAATCACTTGATAATAGGACTGAATCTGATTTTTCAGGTAAGAAAGCCTTGCGAATCTTACGGCCTTCAGCCAGACGAACTGGAATATTTTGGAGGTTAGGCTGCACACTTGACAGACGACCCGTCTGTGTTAAATCTTGAATATAACGCGTATGAATCTTACCGTCAGCCATAATCTCACCGAGTAAACCCGTGACATAGGTTGACTGGATTTTAGAAATTTGACGGTATTTCAAAATCTTATCAACGATTGGCGCTTGCGGTGCTAACTGTTCCAAAACATCAACAGCCGTTGAATAACCTGTTTTGGTTTTCTTAATGACCGGTAGCTGCATTTTTTCAAATAGAATGACACCTAGTTGTTTCGGTGAATTGATATTAAAGGTCTCACCAGCAAGTTCATAAATTTCTGCTGTTAAATCTGCGATGACTTTTTCATTTTCAAGACCGATTTCACTTAGGACACCACCAGATACTTTAATACCTGCTATTTCCATTTTAGCGAGGACATTAGCAAGTGGTAACTCCATATCTGATAGGAGTTTTTCTTGATCGTTTTCCCGTAGCTTACCAAGCAAGACTGCTTTCGTTTTGACGAGGACATCTACTTTTCGAGCGAGATGATCATACAGGACATCGTCAAATGGCACCGCACGCTTGGCGCCCTTACCATAGACCACATCATCATCTGGCAAATTCAGACCAAATAAATCTGCGATTGTTGATATTTTATTATTTTCAATCGTCGAATAGAGGTATTTAGCAAGCATGGTATCAAATGTAACGAGCGGATAGTCAATACCATGGCGACCTAGTAAGACCTTATTTTTCTTGAAGTCAAAGGTGTTCTTAGGAAAACGGAGATCTTTGAGCAGATCGACGTTTTTTGAGACATAAATCGTCTTGTCATCACCCCAAGCAAAGCCGATAATCGGTTCACGCTGATAATCTTCGCCTAGAATTTCCAGATAGAAGAATTGATCCTCATGAAACATCTCAGGCGTCACTGCATCTTCAACGACTGTAAAGTCCAGTTCTTCAATTACCTTTTCTGTCACACCTTCAAGGTCTTCCAGAAACTTCTGAAAGCCCATCTCTTGATAGAATTTTTTGAGTCTGTCATAGTCAGCGCCTTGGAAAATCGTATCGTCAAGTTGAATCTCAATCGGTGAGTCCAAATCAATCGTCGCGAGTTCCTTTGATAAGAAAGCTTGTTCACGATCATTGATCAGATTTTCTTTCATTTTAGAGGTTTTCATGCCGTCGACATGATCATAGATACCTTGGAGGGAGCCGTATTCTAACAGTAATTTAATGCCAGTTTTTTCACCAATTTTGGTCACGCCAGGGATATTATCGGATTTATCACCCATAAGGGCTTTCAAGTCGATAAATTGCGCAGTCGTTAAGCCTAATTTTTCTTTCAGGTAAGCCGGTGTGTAGGTTTCAAGTTCAGCCACACCCTTAATCGTGATTTCCACCGTCGTTTTGTCTGTGGTCAGCTGGGTCAAATCTCGATCGCCTGAAACAACCGTTATCGCATCAAATCCACCATTTTCCGCCTGCGTCGCCAAGGTACCGATAATATCATCTGCCTCATAGTTTGCTAGCTCATAATGCTTGATACCTTGCGCCTCTAACATTTCTTTGATAAATGGTAGCTGCTCTCTGAACTCATCGGGCGTCTTCGCACGCCCACCTTTATAGTCAGCGTACATTTCCGTCCGAAAGGTAGTTTTGCCTGCATCAAAAGCAACGAGTACGTGTGTGGGTTGGACTGAATCCAAAACATTACGTAACATAGTATGGAAGGCAAAAATCGCATTGGTGTGTAAACCAGACGGCGCAACAAAGCGGTCAATCTGCGTGTAAAGCGCAAAAAAGGCCCGAAAAGCAATGGATGAGCCGTCTATTAATAGTAGTTTTTTTTCTGTAGTTGTCATGGTTCTATTTTAACATAAAAAAACGCGCATCAGATTGATGACGAGCGTTTACTTTATTTTTATAACAAAACACATCACTTTGAAATGCTAGACACAAGCTATTGATTCATCTTTTCAATTAAATGTACTAATTCACTTAAATTCAAAATGACTGCATCGGCTCCAGCTGTTTCAAATACTTGTCGCACACGGTCTATTTCTGACTGCCTTTGCTCTCCTGATAACTGAGTATATTCTGACTCATTTAGCCCCATGACCGAGCTCCCCTCAATCACACCAACAGACAAAACATTGGCATTCTTTCCTTCTAGGATATCAGATACAGTGTCTCCGACTTTAATAACTGTTTGACGGTTTTGGATAGCTAGCCGTTCTAAATTTTTATTGATCATATCAGGAGCAGGGCGTCCTATGTTTTGGACATCATCCGGTGTCATCAAAAGATCCGGTTCATAGCCTTGAGTTTTTGCTGCCTGCGCCACTGGTTCAAGCATTTCTGCTGTATAACCAGTTGTTGTGCCAATCTTTATATCCTTGTCTCTTAAATAAGCAACCGTTTCTAAAACATCAGGTTTTAATAGCGTATGACTGGAAATTTCTGCCATTAATTTATCAGTAAAAACTGCCAACATGGCATCAATATCTTGCTCAGTAAAAGCTCTATGGTGCACATTCTCAAACAAGTTCGTAATTCGTGGCATTTCTAGTAAGGCTCTAATATGATCTCGTTTCAAAGCGCCCATTGGCTGACGAACTTCATCAAAAGACACCTCAATCCCTTCATTTTCAAACGTTTCGATAAAAGCTTGTACGGGAGCAAAGCACCCATAATCAACCGTTGTACCTGCCCAATCAAAAATCACTGCTTCAATCATCTTATCACCTTTCAATTTTCTTATTCGTCAAGTAGGCATCAAAAATACCTGATACGCGCTCAATGTCCGCCTGATAAATCTCACCAATCACCCCAACTCTAAAGGTGTTCAAATCAAGGAGCTTACCTGGATAAATGGCATAACCTTGCGACTTAACAAACTCATACATCTCATTAAAATCAATCTCATAACTCGGCAGTTGAAAAGTTGCAATAATTGGTGATTGTCTTGCTTCAGAAATATAGGCAACTAAACCATTTGCTTTAAAAAGCGACACCAGTTGCGTCATATTAGCTTGATATCGTGCATATCTCGCCTTCACCCCGCCTTCTTTTTCTAATTCTTGCAGCGCTTGTTCAAAAGCGATGACAACATGCGTTGGACTTGTAAAACGCCATTTACCATCCTTTGACATGGTTTCCCACTGATCATAAAGATCCAAAGATAAGGAGATTGCTTTGCCTTTTGTTGCTAACATAGCCTCTTTTTTAGCAATAATAAACGAAAATCCTGGTACCCCTTGAATACATTTATTGGCACTGGAAATCAAGAAATCAATGTTTAAGTCGGCCACATCAATCGGGATGCCACCAAAACTACTCATGGCATCAACGATAAAGGTTAATTGACGCGCTTTAGCAACTTGGCTAATGGCTTGAATATCATTTAAAATACCTGTTGTCGTTTCACAATGTACCATGGCAAGATGCGTGATACCGGGATGAGTATCCAAAAATTCCGCCACAACTTGCGCATCTGGCACTGCGTTATATGGAAATTCTAAAACATCATAGGGAAGACGTGCGTATTGGGCAATTTCTGCCATTCTTAACCCATAGACACCATTTGTTAAAATCAGGAGACGGTCTAACTGTCCGACTGAACTTGTCAACACACTCTCAACACCAAATGTACCCGACCCTTGCATCAAAACTGCTGTGTATGTTTCTTCCGATACATTTGCCAACTGCAGTAACTTTTTAATCAGACGTTTCGTAATCACTTTATAATCATCATCCCACGTACAATGATCTACTAGCATAGCCGCTTTAACTGAGTCTGTTGTTGTGAGCGGCCCTGGTGTTAACAATTTATAATTGATCGTCGTCATGTTTATTTCCCCTTGGCTTCTTCCGCAAATACTTGATGAGATTTTAATAACTCAAGCGTCAAAGGTTTTGGAAAACGTTTGGCTGCCGTCGCATCTTCACCTTGATAAAGTGCTGCTGGATAATATTCTTGCAGAGCTTTTCGAGTATCATTGGCAAGAATTTCAGCCACTTTTTATCATTTGGATTCATTGTTTTATGTTTCAAAAGTGCAACAGATTCAGTTAATAAATAATTGCCTTCCTTAACTTCTACCACCTTGATTGGCAGACCTGCTTTTTCATCCACAATACCTTGTTGACGCAAACCAAAGCCAACCGCAACTTCACCCGTTCGTAATTTTTTGATTGGACCTGAGCCAGAATCTTCAAGGTTAGGTCCAACATTATCAAGGATTTTAGCAAAAATGGTTTTGGCTTCCGACTCCCCATAGGTATCAATCAAAGCTTGAATCATTAACCAAGCAGTCGAGGAAGAATTGATATTGGGTATGGCGATTGTATTTTTATAGATTGGGTTAGCTAAGAGTTGAAACCCTACTAGACGCGTGATAATTCCTTGCTTACCAAAACTATAGATGATAGCAAAGCCATATACAATCGTTGGCACCAACATTGGTAAGATAATTAAAGTCCCTATTAAACGTTTATAGCCCTTGAAAACAGTCGTGAAATTCACACAATAGGCAAAAACAAAGCCTATTAAAGTTGCAAGCAAACTCGTCTGAAAAGAAATCATTAAACTATCAATAAAGGAAGTTCGAATGACAGAATTACTGATTAAATTTTTAAAGTTCGTCAAATTAATGGTCGAATTTGAGACAAATGCTTGATAGAAAATAGTCAGAAGAGGAAAAATCAGAAAGACTAAGAAAAATATCCCTATCAAGCTAAATGTCAACATCACATTTTTTTTATTATCCCGCATCATTTTCTCCGAACAGTTGGAAAATATTATGTCTCTTGATAAGGAGTTGTTGCAAGATAAAACGCTCTGCAAATGCTGAACTTGGATGATGAATTATATTTTTCGGCGAATCAAACTGGACGATGCGTCCTTGATCAAGCACTAAAATTTTATCACTCATTGTCAAAGCTTCTTCTGGGTCATGTGTCACAATAAAAGTGGTTAATTGAAATTGTTGAACAATTTCCTTTATTCGATTTTTAATATTCTCTTTAATGACACCATCCAATGCTGACAAAGGCTCATCTAAAAGTAAAATTCTAGGTTTCATGACAAGCGTTCGTGCTAATGCTACACGTTGTTTTTGTCCCCCAGAGAGTTGATTAATAGACTTTTTAAGGTGTCTACTTAAATATAATAACTCAATCAAATCTGCCACTTCTTTAGCTGATGATAGCCCTTTTTTATTGCGTAAACCGTAAACAATATTTTTCTCAACTGATAAATTAGGAAATAAAGCATAATCTTGAAAAACAATATTAAAAGCTCTTTTTTTCATACTTTCTTTTGTGATATCTCGTCCATCACAAATAATCTTACCGCTATCAGGTTGCAATAAACCTAAAATGATATTAAGTAGGGTTGTTTTACCACTACCAGATGAGCCTAGAATCGCAATTGTCTCCCCCTTTTGAACCTTTAATGATATGTCATCCAAGACAGTTATACCATTAAACGATTTTGAAACATGCTGCAAATCAATCATTAGTCCCTTAACTTTCTAGTTATTTACACGTCTCTGTAACTTATCTCAAAAAAATATTCTCATGATTCCTCTCACCATAGACCTAATGGTTTATAAGCACATCAATAAATTAAATATTTCTTTCATTTTCCCACATAGACACCTGTAAAATATCATTATTATTTTATTATATACACGTCTCTATTTTCGCCTTCGCTCACCACCACCCTTTCACTAATACACTCATTCTAACACGTGGTAAGTTAGGTTAATGTAAAAATATAGTAAATATTAAGAAAACATAATGTAAATAACACATAAATAATACTTTTGTTTTATCTTTAAAAATCAAAAACATTTATTTTATTAAGTTATGATTATAAATGTTTTCAACCAGTAGTTGACATCTCTTATGGAAAATTTTATAAAGAAACTGGGACAAAAGACTTCAGTCATCAAAAGAGAAAAGTAAACCTACCAGTTTATTTTTACCAATTTCGCATTGTTTTGCCAAAAGAATACCAATTTCGTAATTGTTCTCAATGGAGTCATAATGTTGTTTTACAATTTTTTCGGAAAATGATACAAAAATAGGCTATGAACAATTTCTATTAACATTAGAAATCATTCATAGCCTATTTTAGGAGTTTTTTTATCCCAACTCCACAATTTCTTACTCTCAAATTACTTTTAAATTCTGGAGTTTCTCGATTGTCAGTTCTTGATAATCTGTAACAATGATATCAGCGTTGCTCAAATCTTGAGCTGGATAATTAGGATTTTCAAAGCCAATCACATAAGCACCAGCTCGTCTAGCAGCTAAACTGCCATTTTTCGTATCTTCAATGATTATCGCATCTTGAGCAGAAACACCTAGCCTTTCTGCTGCTTCTAAAAAGACATCAGGTGCTGGTTTAGAATGCGCCACTTCTTCTCCACTCACTAACACTTCAAAATAGTCAACAAGTCCTAACTCAGTCATTGCTCGCACAATCTCATGTTTAGGAGAAGAAGAGGCAACTGCTAATTTGAAACCAGCTTCAAAAAGTCGTTTCACTAAATCCTGCGCCCCTTTGATAGCACGAATACCATCTCTTGCTATCATCACCTCACGTCTTTCATTCATGTCATTAATATAAAATGAAATGGACTCAGGTAGACCAAGTTCTTCTTTCATTATGGTCCACATCACTTCGAAAGTTGTCCCCATAAATTGATACTGGTAACTAACATCTTTAGGAAAACCAGCTGTCTTTAACATATCTGTTTTCGTTTCCAAAAAGGTATACTCTGAGTCAACTAAAACACCATCCATATCAAATATTACTATTTTTATCATTAATCAAAACCTCTTATTTATCTGTCATTCATTAATACGCTAGTCTTATAAAAGTAACAAATTTGCTTATTTTCTATCTCTCCCAAAAAACGACAATTAACAAAAAATTGCTTTTCTAGCTACTCACATAATGTAGCCTTAAATGCAATTTTCCTATATTTTAACGACTGAGATATTCTTTGGTTAAACAATCTCAATTGTTGAACCAACCTGTACATTTGGTAAGCTTTTTCCCTCAACATAAAGCGTACCAGGTAATTCAGCTTCACGCGCCCCATCAAATTTAATCGTAATATGACCAAGCGATGTTAAATTTTGTTTAACTACATCACCAACTGCTGTAATAAAGTAGGGAACATCATCAAAAATAATATTTTGCCCGACTTTGATAGCATCATGAATCGACTTGACCTCAATCGTATAACAAAATTCAGCTAACATTGCGGGTGCCTCTTCGCCAAATAAAATCATCATTTGACTTTCTCTCAAGCTTTGTGCTTCGGGACCAATCGCTTTAATTTGAGTTGTAAAAACCGTCATCTTTTCTTCCTTATCTATATAATCCAAAACTTGCTAACCAAGCAACAACAACACGCGGTAAACCATTCAAGAAACGTGAATAAAGCACACTGGGAACACCAACTTCAACTGTTTCAGATTCGGCTTCCATCAAACCAAGACTGACCGGAATGAAATCACAACCATTGCGTCATAACAGATCTAACCGTCTGCTCACTCGCTTTGATCAAGTGAGAAAGCTGCATTTCCGTCGCTTGACCTTTAGCCACCAAAAATTCTAAAATTTGTGTAAATCTTACGACTAATGCCACTTTCTACCTCAATCTAATTCCTGATTATCCTCGTGATTTACCACCCGCAACATTTGTCGTCACACCTGTAATATAACTTGCACGGTCACTCAAAAAGTAAGCTACCAAATCCGCAACCTCAGATAATTTGCCACTACGACCAAGCGGTGTTGCACTTGTATTACTGTAACCTGATCGTAATTCATCAACCGTTTTACCACGTGTATAAGCCAAAGACTCCTCGTAAGCAAGGGTACGCAAACCAGTTTCTTCTATAATACCAGGTGAAACACCGACCACACGAATATCATGACGGGCTAATTCCTTAGACCATGACTGTGTAAATCCGTTAATGGCAGCTTTTGAAGCAGCATAAGGAGACTGACCCTCTGACCCTCCAAGACCAGCTTCAGATGACATATTAACGATAACACCACCATCATGAGTAGCCATAACCCGTGAGACACATTGAGCAACAATATAAGCACCTTTAACATTAATCGAGAAAATTTTATCAAATGCACTTTCTGATAATTCGTATTCGCCGCCAGGATGTTTCACATCTACAAGTAAACGTGGCATATTGATACCTGCATTATTTACCAATCCATTAATCGTTCCAAATTTAGCAACAATTTCTGATACTGCTGCAGCAACGGACTCATGATTTGTCACATCCGTTTTAATAAACAGATAGTGTTCATTTTTTGTATCATTTTCATTCAAGTCCAAATTTGCAACATTAGCACCACTTTCAAGTAACTCATCAACAATTGCTTTACCAATACCTGACGACCCACCTGTCACAACATAAACTTTTCCTGCGATATTTAACCAATCTGACATTTAAGATGCCTCCTTTTCTTTACAGTTCAATTATAATCGCTTTCAATAGATTGATTAAGTCACGCTTTTATTTTTTTATTGATAATAAATTGTTTGAGTTGTGTCATCACCATTTTAATGATAACTTCTATTACTTAAATTTTCACACTTTAACAGTTATTTGTCCACAAAAAAGAATCCTCAAGTTAAGGATTCTTATTTAATCATTCGATATTCTGCACAAACTCATGAAACCTTTTTTTCTTGACGATAAACCTTAATCACAAAATATAAAATCGCAAATTCCAAAGCTGCCATGATTAAGAATAGAATCAAGGCGTTTCGTGAGCCATGTTGGGTACCAATAACTTTAGAAATGGCTAATTTTTGACTAAAGGCAATAATAATGGCAGTGATTGATGTCCCAAAAGCACCCGCGAATTGTTGCAGCGTCATAATGGCTGCATTACCATCTGTTTGTAAGTCCTTGGGCAACTGAGCTAGACCATTTGTCAAGACATTACCTGAGGTCAAACCAAAGCCAATACAGTAGATAGCAAAGAGAATTGAAATCGTTAAGTTAGTCAAATTCCCACTCATGACACAAAAGAGAACTAAAGAAACAATTGAAAGCGAAGTACCAAATAAAATCGGTTTAGCTGCACCAATCGCATCGTAAATGCGGCAACTAAAAGAAACGCAGACCGCATTCAAAATCGTGCCTGGCAAGACTGCTAGTCCTGCTGCAACTGCTGAGTCACCATTCACCAACTGGATATAGTTAGGCAGCACAAGATTAAGTCCTAATAAAGAGGCCAATAAAATAAAAGAACTGATAGCATGTCCATCAAAAGATACATTTTTGAACACAACTAAGTTAATCAAAGGACTCTCTTGACGATTGGAACGATAAATGAATACCCCAAGTCCAATTGCACCCATCACAAAAGCACCTAAAACGTGTAAACTCATAAATGGCATAGCACTCAAGTTACTGAGACTATAAATAAAACCAACCAGTGTCGCAACGATTGCAATGAAACTTATCACGTCCAATTTAATTTTCTGAGGCTCGGTTTTTGCTCAATAGTCATAATCCCTAAGATAAAAGAGAAAATCAAGATTGGTAGCAGGCAGATGAAAATATAACGCCATCCCAGTGAACTTGCCATAACGCCACCAAAGGTTGGGCCAACCGTTGGCGCAACTGCTGTAATTAAGGTTCCAAGTCCAATCATTGTCCCTAATTTTTGACGTGGTACTTGTTCCAAGATAATATTAAACATCAAAGGCAAGGCAATCCCTGTCCCAACACCCTGAGCAAAACGCCCCAATAATAAAATCGAGAAACTTGGTGCTATAATATCTAGCACAACCCCTGCAATAAAACAGAGATTAGCAACGATAAATAATTTTTTAAGTGTGAAACGACGTTTCAAAAATGAAGAGATTGGAACAGTTGCTGCGACGACTAATAAATAAAGTGTCGTCATCCACTGAACTGTCGAAATCCCAATATTAAATTGCTCAATTAAAATCGGAAAAGTAATATTCATAGCCGTTTCAACTGTAATGCCGGCAAAATTAAGAATACCTGTTGCTAAAATCGCCGCAATTAATTTGGGCGATATTTTGTCATTTGTATTGTCTGTCATCGTGTTTTTTAGAACCTCCTTGTTTTTATACTAGATTTTTATTCTAGCGGATAGCTACTTATTTGATTAAACAAGCAGACTATTTTAAAGCCATCTTCTCATGGTATCATATTCAAGCATTTTAATAAAGAAAAACCGACTCAAATGCATCATCCGAATCAGTTTTTCTTTTATCATCCTACAAATCTAGTCAAGATGATACACTCATGTTTATTTATCTAGTTCAGCGTACAACAACTCTTGAACAACTTGTGGATTGGCTTGTCCTTTAGTTGCTTTCATAAGTTGACCAATTAAGGCTTTGGCAGAATTTTTATTGCCGTCTTTATAATCGTTGACAGCTTTTTCATTCTTAGCCAAGACATCTGTAATGATTGGTACCAAAACAGCAGGATCTGAAATTTGAATCAAGCCAGCTTTCTTAACGAAGGCTTCAGCAGAACCACCATTTTTCGCCAATTCAACGAAAACTTTCTTGGCAATTTTTGACGAAATCGTGCCGTCAGCGATGAGCTTGAGCATTTCAGTCAAGTTTTCTGGTGTTAAACCAATTTCTGAAAGCTTTTTACCCTCAGCGTTAAGGTATTGTGCGACCTCACCTTGCAACCAGTTAGATGCCAATTTCGCATCCGCACCCGCATTTACCGCCGCTTCGAAGAAATCAGCCGTATCTTTTGCTGCTGTGATTTGTGCCGCATCGTAGTCAGAAAGCCCTAGCTCAGCCACATATTTAGCACGACGTGCTTTCGGAAACTCTGGCAAGGTTGCCCGAACTTCTTCTATCCACTCATCTGAAATCTCAAAACGCGGTAGATCAGGTTCTGGGAAGTAACGGTAATCTGACGAGCCTTCTTTAACACGCATCAAAGTCGTCTCACCTGTTTTTTCATCGTAACGACGTGTTTCTTGCTGAATCACAACGCCAGAGCGCAAAACTTTGGCTTGACGCGCCACTTCATATTCCAAACCTTTGCGGACAAAGTTAAAGGAATTCAGGTTTTTCAACTCAGTTTTCACACCAAATTCTTCTTGACCATAAGGACGTAGAGAAATATTGGCATCACAACGCATTGAGCCTTCTTCCATCTTCACATCAGAAATACCCGTGTACTGGATAATTTCCTTAATTGCAGTCAAGTAAGCGTATGCTTCCTCAGGGGAGCGCATGTCGGCTTCTGATACGATTTCAATCAAAGGGATACCTTGACGGTTTAGGTCGACGTAAGAGTAGCCGTCTGTGCCGTGTGTATTTTTCCCTGCATCTTCTTCTAAGTGAGCACGTTCAATCCGAAGTGTCTTCTTAGTCCCGTCTTCCAACTCAATTTCAATCGATCCATTATAACCAATCGGCTCATCAAATTGTGAAATTTGGTAGGCTTTGGGATTATCAGGGTAGAAATAGTTCTTGCGGTCGAAGTGCATGTTTTGGTGGATATCCATGTTTAAAGCAAGTGCTGCTTTAATCCCAGACTCGATGACACCTTTATTCATGACAGGTAAAACACCTGGAAAACTCCAATCGACAATATTGGTATTCTCATTTGGTCCTGCACCAAAGTGCGCAGGCGCTGGTGAGAAAATTTTCGAGTTGGTGTTCAACTCGACATGGACTTCTAGTCCAATGACTGTTTCAAAATTCATTTATTTTTCTCCATTTATTGTTTGAGTCAATGCCTAATCGATGTGTTGCTTACCTGTTTGAGATAACTCCTCTAGCAAGTTCAGTTGCGAGCGTGTATTGCGCTTTTCAGACAAAGGAACAGTTAGAGTCTCCAAGTTAAAATAACCGATTTCTGACGTTTCACTATTCACTTTAAAGTCTTGACTTAAAGCACGACATTCAAAGACAAGCTTATAATGCTGGCGACCTTGCGGTTGCCACTTATTCGTGTCAAAAACAGCTAACAAGCGAACAACTTCACCTGTGACACCTGCTTCTTCTACTAACTCTTTAAGAACATTCTCGCTAGGTGAAAAACCAATTTCACCATATCCACCAGGTAAGGCCCAATCCCCTTTTGCTTGATCACGAACGAGCAAAACATTACCATCATCGTTTTTAACAAAGGCTCGGACATCAATCATCGGTGTGGGATAATGGCTAGTCGGAAGAAATAAATCACTAAGTTCTGCTGGTGTTAAATCTGACAAATCGCCTGTTAAATCACGCAAGACATCTTTGATATCCTGATAGCGTTCCAAATCAAAGGCATTCTTGCCATAAATCAAACCTGCATCAGCAATGGCATTCAACCGCTTAATCAATTGGTCAACTGACATATTTAGGCACCAAAAATGACTGGCTTATTTTTATGGAAATCAGTCGTCGCTTCAAAAGCTGCTGCTGCTTGGTAAATCGTTGCTTCGTCAAAGGCTTTACCAATGATTTGCAGACCTACTGGCAAGCCTTCAACTTGACCTGCAGGAATTGAAATACCAGGTAAACCTGCCAAATTGACAGGAATTGTCAACAAGTCAGCCAAATACATGGCAACTGGATCATGACCTTGTGTATCCAAATCATAGGCAACAGTCGGTGCTGTTGGGCCAATGATGAGGTCATAGTTTTCAAAGACTTTTTGGAAATCTTGCATGATCAAAGTCCGAACTTGCCCAGCTTTCTTGAAGTAAGCATCGTAGTAACCAGATGATAAGCTAAATGTCCCAAGCATAATGCGACGTTTCACTTCTTCACCGAAACCTTGCGAGCGTGTTTTGACATAGATATCTTCCAAGTCAACCGCATCTTCTGCACGGAAACCATAACGGATCCCGTCAAAACGTTGCAAGTTTGAGCTAGCTTCTGATGAGGCGATGATGTAGTAAACAGCCACGCCATATTTGCTATGTGGCAAACTTACTTCTTCAACGATTGCCCCAAGTTTTTCAAAGTGTTTAGCCGCAGCTAAGACTTGTTCTTTTACCTGAGGATCGATCCCTTCACCTAAATATTCTTTTGGCAAGGCAATCTTCAAGCCTTTAACATCTTGACCGATTTTAGATGTGAAATCAGGGACTGCAACTTTTGAAGAGGTTGAATCTTTTGGATCGTAATCTGAAACAGCGTTGAGCAAAAGAGCGTTATCTTCAACATTTTGTGAAAATGGCCCGATTTGGTCAAGTGATGAACCAAAGGCAATCAGACCAAAACGCGAAATACGACCATAAGTTGGTTTGAGACCCACCACACCATTAAATGATGCGGGTTGACGGATTGAGCCACCTGTATCTGAACCTAGTGAGAGTAAGACTTGATTAGCCGCAACAGCTGTCGCAGAACCACCTGATGACCCACCAGGAACTTTCGTTTCATCCCAAGCATTTTTCGTTGGTTTGAAAGCTGAATTTTCAGTTGACCCACCCATGGCAAACTCATCCATGTTAGTTTTACCAACGATAATCATGTCGTTAGCATATAATTTTTCGACAGAAGTCGCATCAAAAACTGGCTCATAGTTATAGAGCATTTTTGATGCTGCTGTTGTCAAAATCCCTTTTGTCGAGATATTGTCTTTCACAGCAATCGGAATACCAGACACTGGGTTCGATGCGTCAATCCCACGCTCGTCAATGGCAGCAGCTTGTGCAAGTGCCTCATCTTCTGTAATCGTGATAAAGCTATCAACTTTACTTTCACGATCTTTGATATCTTTCAGGGTTGCTTTGGCAAGCTCAACTGCTGAAATTTCTTTCTTGACCAATTTATCATGGAGTGCTTTAATCGTTGTCATGCTTAGTTATCCTCCATAATTGCGGGTACTTTAATAAAGCCACCTTCAGCTTCTGGCACGTTTTTGAACAACTCGTCGCGATCCCAGCCTGCAACCGCAACATCTTCACGCCAAGCATTGATATTATCTGCCACATTTGATGTAAATGGGACACCTGTTGTATCTACTTCTTCTAATTTCATAAACATATCAACGATTTTTGTCAATGTGCCAGCAAATTCAGCAGTTTCTGCTTCATCAAAGGCTAATTTTGACAAATTCGCGACGTGTTTCACGTCATTTTTTGTGATTTCCATTGATTTCTCCTCTGTTTTTTTCGGGAATCAAACCTATAATTTCATGTTTCATACTCATTTAACTCAAGAAAAGGAACAAATTTTTGAGATAGTTCTTTGCCAATGCAAGGCGATAAGGCGAAGACGTACAGGTGTACGGCAAGACTAATCAACGATGAAGTGGCGGAAAATAGCCCAAAAATGTTTGTTTTATTTGGTTAATTGAGTATATTATATCAGTTTTTGATACTTTTAGTCAAAATCAATATCCAAAACTAATTTCAATTCATTTAATTGTTTCGGGTCAACATCGCTCGGTGAATCCATCATCAAGTCAACGCCTGCCGCACTTTTCGGAAAGGCAACAACTTCGCGGATGTTCTCTTCACCAGTCAAGACCATAAAGATACGCTCAAGACCAAAGGCACAACCAGCATGTGGTGGCGCACCAAATTTGAAAGCTTCTAACATAGCCCCAAATTTTTGCTCAACAAAGTATTTGTCATACCCAATCACTTCAAAAGCTTTATACATCACTTCTGGATTGTAGTTACGAACAGCACCTGAACAAATTTCATAACCATTCATGACCATGTCATACTGGTCTGCCTTAATCGCTAACTTATCCGCATCTGTTTTCGCTGCCTCAAGCGTTTGAACACCACCTTTTGGCAATGAAAATGGGTTATGACCAAAGTCAACTTTGCGATTTTGTTCGTCGTATTCGTAAAATGGAAAATCAACAACCCAGCAAAGTGCTACTTTATTTTTATCTTTGAGGTCGTAGAAATCCGCAAATTCATTACGCATACGACCGAGTACACGGTTAACGATGGCAGGTTTACCCGCACCAAAGAAGACGATATCGCCATCTTCAGCACCCGTTTTGGCTGTAATTTCAGCCAATTCAGCCTCTGTCAAGAATTTAGCAATCGGTGATTTGATGCCACCATCGACATAAGTCAAGTAAGCCAAACCGCCAGCACCTTCTTTTTTAGCGATTTCAGTGAAATTATCAATTTGTGAGCGTGACAAGCTAGCAGCACCTTTAACACAAATCGCTTTAACTTTTTTAGCATTTTTAAAGACAGCAAATTCAGTCGTCGCAAGCGTTTCATCTAAGTCAACCAAAGTCATGCCAAAGCGCAAGTCAGGCTTATCACTACCATAGATGTTCATAGCATCTTCATAAGAAATACGTGGAATATCTTCTGAGCCAAGCTCTTTACCCGCAAAATCTTTCACCAGATTTTGGATTAAGACTTCCATCTCTGAACGAATCTCTTCGCCATCTTCTACAAAGGCGCGCTCCAAATCAAGCTGGTAGAAATCACCATAAAGTCTGTCTGCACGTGGGTCTTCATCACGGAAACATGGCGCGATTTGATAGTATTTATCAATACCACCGACCATGAGCAACTGTTTAAACTGTTGTGGCGCTTGTGGCAAGGCATAGAATTTACCAGAATGGATACGACTTGGAATTAAGAAGTCACGCGCACCCTCTGGTGAAGAATTAGCCAAAATCGGCGTTTGCACTTCCAAAAAGTCTTGGTCTTCCATGAAACGACGGATAAATGATAGATATTTAGCACGTTGTTTCAAAGTTTCTTGCATTTTAGGACGACGTAAATCCAAATAACGGTATTTCAAACGCAAATCTTCGCTTGATTTATTGCTTTCATTGAGTGAAATCGGCAAAGGTTGTGATGCATTCAAAATCGCCAGCTCATCTGCCACCAACTCAATCTCACCCGTCTCCAAATTAGGGTTGGCAAGACCTTCACCACGCGGGCGAATCGTCCCTGTGACTGAAATGGCATATTCATCACGCAAATGCTCAGCAGCTGAAAAATTGTCTACTTTTTCAGGTTGAATCACAACTTGCAAAAGACCAGAAAAGTCACGCAAATCAATAAAAATGACACCACCATGGTCACGACGCGAATTTACCCAACCCTTTACCGTAACGGTTTCGCCTTGTTTCGAAATTGTCTCAATCGTTTTTGTTCTCATATTTTCCCTCTACTTATTATCGTGCTTAACCTATTTTACCATAGGCATACATCGATATATCTTAAAATTTAGAATTATTTAGTTATTTACGTCAATGGTGTATGACCCTAGCGCAACGGTGTTTTTCTTAGAACCGATAGACACTAGACCACTGATTTAGCAGTTTTGCGACAGAAAACTTAACAAAAATAGCACCCCAAATATCGTCAGAAAAGGACGAAATTCGTGGTGCCACCTTAATTCGCCACTGCGCCAAAATCAAAATTTGGAGTGCAATAGCCTTTACTTGTTTTATTTAATTGCATCAAAATAGTGTTCTTCATCTTAAACATCAGGCGCCATTCTCAGCAACAGGCGCTCTCTCAACTGATTCGTGTTAAGACTACTGCTATTTTGGTTAGGGTAGCTTCAAAATTCATTAACTAAACAACCTTAAAAGTTACGACCTTCAAGTTTTTCATAAATACCTGAATTAACAACTTTAAGGTAAGTTCCCTTCATACCAAGTGAGCGAGATTCAATAATCCCTGCTGACTCAAGTTTACGAAGAGCATTCACAATTACTGAACGTGTAATACCAATTTTATCAGCAATTACAGAGGCTGTCAAACGACCTTCAATGCCACCTAATTCTTCAAGGATTGCTTTTACAGCTTTCATTTCAGAATAAGAAAGTGTGCTAACAGCCATATTAACAGCTGCTGCTTTACGGATATTTTCTTCCATCTTCTCGATTTGAAGATTTGACAATTGAATCCCGATAACCGTCGTTGCCAATTCAACCAAAACAAGATCATCATCACTAAACGCTTCTTCATTACGCCAGATGATAAATGTTCCTAAACGCAAGCCACTACCATAAATTGGCGCAACCGTCGTTTTACCGTCAGGATGATCCTTGACAACTTCTTGTGGGTAAAGTGACAACATCGCATCTGAAGGCAAGTTAGCCTCAGTATCATAAGTACGTGATGCGACTTGAACATACTCATCTGATAATTTGCGTTTATCAAACATCGCTTCAACACGGTCATTGTTTGTTTTATAAGGCATGGCATAGCCAAGCACAACACCCTTGCCATCAATGACAACAGAGTTACAATCAATTACCGCTGATAAGCGTTCTGATAGGCCGTTATACGGTAATTCTTCGCTAGAGTTGTTAAGCCCTTCTTGCAAAATCGCCGTAATTCTTCTTGTTTTTTCTAATAAAGTAGTCATACTTCTCCTATTTTTAAAAAAGATTCTATAGCTTTATTATAACAATAACAAATCAGAAATACAACAATATTCAGAAAATTATTTATTGTTTTCTATTTTAAGACAATTTACTGGCGATATTTAGACAAAAATCGCGTCATTTTCTCTTGAATTTGTGCTAATTCATCAACACGTGGCATATAAACAATCCGAAAATGATCTGGATCTTTCCAGTTAAAGCCACGACCATGAACCAACATGACTTTTTCTTGTTTCAGAAAATCTAAAACAAATTGCTCATCGTCATGAATATTGTACATAGTTGTATCAATCTTAGGGAAAATATAGAAGGCAGCTTTAGGTTTCACTGCTGAAATTCCTGGGATTTCATTCATAGCTTTATAGATAAATTCGCGTTGCTCATAGATACGACCACCAGGTAGCAACAACTCATCGACAGACTGCGTGCCACCTAATGACGTTTGAACGACTTGTTGCGCCAATACATTTGAACATAGACGCATATTAGCTAGCATGTTTAGGCCTTCAATATAGCCTTGAGCCCGTCTCTTATCCCCTGAAAGTATCATCCAACCCACACGGAAACCAGCCACTCGGTGTGATTTTGACAAACCATTCATAGTCACGACAAACAAATCTGGTGCCAAAGTCGCGATTGGAACATGTTTAATACCATCCATGATGATACGATCATAAATCTCATCCGAGAAAATAATCAAATCATTCTGACGTGCTATTTCAACGATGTCTAACAAGACCTCACGTGGATAAACAGCACCAGTCGGATTATTAGGATTAATGATGACAATCGCCTTCGTATTAGACGTGATTTTTGACTTGATATCTGCAATATCAGGATACCATTCCGCTGATTCATCACATAAATAATGTACAGCATGACCTCCAGCCAAGCTAATTGACGCCGTCCAAAGAGGATAGTCAGGCATTGGCACTAGGACTTCGTCTCCAGTATTCAATAGCCCATTCATAGACATAGAAATGAGCTCACTCACACCATTACCAGTGTAAATATCATCAACGTCAACATTTGGAAAACCTAACACTTGGCAATACTGCATAATCGCTTTACGCGCGCTAAAGATCCCCTTACTATCTGAGTATCCTTCGCTATCACGCGCATTCATGATTAAATCACGAATCACTTCATCCGGAGCTGTAAAGCCAAATTCGGCTGGATTACCTGTATTAAGACGCAAAATTTTCTCGCCATTAGCACGCATACGATTCGCTTCATCCAAAACTGGACCACGAATATCATAAGCAACATCATCAAGTTTATCGGATTTTTCAAAAGTTCTCATATGTGTCACTACTTTCTCGTTAGTTTTTTTCGTCAGTTCATCCAAATTTACGTCATATAATGCTGCCAGTTTTTTAAGACTTTCTGCTTTAGGATTGGCATTTCCTTTCTCCCAAGCCCAATATGTTGGCTTAGAAACGCCGATTTTCCTTGCGACCTCTGCTTGACTAAAGCCAAATTGCTCTCGCAGTGTCGTTAGTTTATTTTTAATTATCATATACACCTCGTTAGTTTACAGTAAACTAACGTTAGTTTACTACTTCCATAGTTATTTGTCAAGCTAGACCCCAATACCCCAGAACACTCTTTACCATAAGATAAAACATGTTAGCAGGAATCATCCTGACACATCTGATTTTTTCATCTCGTTTCATTTATCTATAAACTTTTCAATTTAAATAATCAAAGGTATTTCCGTCTTGTCAAAATTTTTATAAAATTAAAAGTATATGAAAACAAAATGGAAAAAGAATTTTTTCACGCTTTTTGTCGGTCAACAATTATCCTTTTTCACAAGCATGATTGCGCAATATGCCTTGATTTGGTATTTGACCGATCGCTCTAAAAGTCCAACTTTACTTGCCATGTATATGCTAATTGCATTTATCCCTGGGATCATTATTGGTCCCTTAGTCGGTCCACTAATTGATCGCATGAATAAGAAAATTCTCTTACTGTCAGGTGATTGGATTGTCGCACTTGCTGCAATTATCCTAGCGATTTATGGGCAAGGTGGTCCACTGCCTTTTTGGTTATTAGGTGTCGCCATGTTCATCAGAAGTTTTGCAGGTGCCATTCAGACACCAACAACTCAATCCATTATCCCGACACTCGTCCCAGAAACATTTGTACCTAAAGTCAGCGGGCTCAACGGTGCATTTAATAGCGCCTCAATGATTATCACACCAGCTATTGGCGCGTTTTTTTACAGCCTGCTACCCATTTCTCAAATCATGCTAGTTGATGTCGCTGGTGCCATTATTGCGACAATTACAGTACTAATGACACAAATTCCTAGTTTTGAGCATCTTGACAATCCAAACTCCTATCTTCATGAACTAGTGGCGGGTTTTAAACTCGTCCGACATCATAAAGGTATTTTCAACTTCTTAATCATTACAACCTTAATTGGTATGTTTGCATGGCCCGCCTTTTCACTCTACCCCCTGATTACGACCACTTATTTCCATGGTAGCATTTCAGACGCTTCTATCGTTGAAGTATTTTGGTCCATTGGTTCCCTCCTCGGAGGCCTCCTCATTGGACTTTTCGCCACAACCAAACGACGATTGACGATTGGTGTCATGTGGTATTATCTGGCAGGGATTGCTTTCACACTCATGGGCTTCTTACCCGACAATCGACATGGGCTTTGGCTTTTTATCGCCTTACAACTCCCCGGCGGCATCGGATTCATGGCCGCAAACGGTCTCTTCATGTCCATCGTTCAACAAGCTTTCCCCGCTAAACAAACTGGACGTATTATGGGCATTACACAAGCTATGGTTTCCATGGCCAGTCCGATTGGTCTGATTTTTGCAGCACCACTTGCTGAAACCATCGGTATACCACCCCTTCTAATTATTGCAGGTGTCAGCATTTTTATCGGTAATATCGCAAGCATGCTATTACCTGAAGTCAGAGAGCTTGACCACATGGTAGTCATGACTGATGCAACTGATGACAAAATTGACAACGACTGATGATGAAAACACAACTTAACATATCATGAACTTTATACTAGCGACACTGTCCTAAATAACCACAAAATAAAAACTCTGAAAGTCAAACCTATCCTGATTTAACATCAGATAAGGAAATTTTCAGAGTTTTTGATATTGATTTAGTCTTGTTCTTCTACAAATGTATTGAAAACTTCTTCAATCATATCCCATTCTTCATCAGAATCTTCTGGGATTGGTAAGAGGTCACCCTCAGTACCATCTTCATTTTGTGTATAAGCGTAAGCTTGAATTTCAACTTCACCGTTTTCGTCTTCTTCCGCACCAGCTGGTACAACTAAGACATAGTTTTTTCCAAATTCTTCTTGACCATCAATTGTCAAAAGAATTTCAAACAAAGTCTCATTTCCATGATCATCAATCAAAGTGATAAATTCTTGCTCATGTTCATGGTCATGATGATGTGTATGTTCAGTCATTATTTACTCCGTAATCTAGTTTATAAAGTGTGGCTATCAAGATAATTCTGTAAAATCAACACAGCCGCCAATTTATCAATATATTTTTTGCGATTTTCACGACGTGTGTGTCCTTGAATTAAAATTTTCTCTGCTTGGGCTGTCGTGAGTCGCTCATCTTGATAATCAACTGGAATACCAAATTTTTCGAACAATAAATCACCATAATGACGACTCGCTTGCGCCCTAATACCTTCATCATTGTTCATGTGTTTAGGTAAACCTAAGACAAATTTTGCAGGTTGATATTCTTTGACAAGTTCTGCCAAACGCTCAAACCCATAATCTGCTTTTGACTCATTAATGCGAATCGTCTCAACAGGCTGAGCTGTATAGCCTAACAAGTCGCTTACGGCCACGCCGACAGTTACACTACCGACGTCTAACCCCATTAAACGTTGCATCAAAGTGACACACCTTGATCCTTGAGGTAATTTTTAATCAATTCTTCAACGATATCATCTCGGTCAAAACGACGGATTTTGTTTCTAGCATCGTTGTGGCGCGGGATATAAGCTGGATCGCCTGATAACACATAACCGACCATTTGGTTAATCGGGTTGTAGCCTTTTTCGCCGAGAGACTTGTAGACACTGACAAGTGTTTCGCCAATTTCTTTTTTGCTCGAGTCATCAAACTCGAAACGTACCGTTTCATCTGTAAAACTCATATCTGTCACCTCACTTCTGTAATTTATTGAGTTAGTTTCATTATAAGTTATTTTTGCTAAAAATTCAAACAATACTCTTCATTTTAGTGATTTATCTGGACAAATGAAGAAAATGCTGACATTCTCCAAACTACCGGAAAATCTCTAGCATTTTTAAGACTTATGGTAGGATATTACCTGCTGCCATGTATAAGCTATACCATTCTTCACGCGTCAACACAATATCTGCAGCCTCTGTCGCTTCAATAATACGAGATGGTGTCATTGTACCAAGAACTGTTTGGATCTTAGCAGGATGGCGATTAATGAAGGCGACAGCGATACCAGATGGCGTTACCTTGTATTGCTCCGCAAGCTCTAGTAATCTAGCATTAAGTTCAGGGAACTTTTCATCATTTCCAACAAAGACACCTTCGAAGAAACCATATTGGAAAGGTGACCAAGCTTGAATCGTCATGTCGTGAATCCGTGAATATTCCAGAATACCACCATCCCGAACGAGACCCGCTTGATTTTCCATGTTAACATTAATGCCAGCATCAATCATGCCCGTGTGTTTAAGACCAAATTGAAGTTGATTGATATTGAGTGGTTGTTTAACCGCTGTTTTCAGGAGTTCAATTTGACCAGGGTTTTGATTGGATACCCCAAACGCACGAACCTTACCAGCTTTTTCAAGCTGAGAGAAAGCTTCTGCAACTTCTTCAGGCTCAACCAAGGTATCTGGACGGTGTAAAAGAAGTGCATCGAGATAATCAGTATCTAGACGTTTCAATGAGCCTTCTACCGCTTTAATGATATGTTGTTTTGAAAAGTCAAAAGCAATCCCTGGTTTAATCCCAACTTTAGATTGTAAATAAATATCAGAACGCGAAATACTTGTTTCTTTCAACGCTTTAGCGAAAATCGTTTCGCATTCCCCAGCACCATATATATCTGCATGATCAAAGAAGTTAATGCCATTATCATATGCCGTCTGAATCGTTTCAACAGGATTTTTACCTGGTTCATTAATTCGCATACAACCTAAAATAAGTTGGCTAGCTGTCATGTCCGTATTGGCAATTTGAATTTTTTTCATGGTAAGAGCCTTTCTATTCTTGTAATCGTTTCCAATTCTATTGTATCAAAAACTTGGCAATTATATCCACAAAAACTATATATATTTTAATTCTATTAAGTTTATTTAAAAAGTCCTACATTCAAATTGAGTCATAATCTAGCTTTAAGCCAAAAAGACAACAAAAAAAACATAGGCTCGAGTATCTATGTTCTTTTTATCGTATTTTATGCAGTCAAAACTGCGCGTCCTTTACGACGACGGCTAGCAACGACGCGACGGCCGTTTTTAGTAGACATACGTTTACGGAAACCGTGTGTTTTTTGACGTTTACGTTTACTTGGTTGAAAAGTGCGTTTCATAATGTTTTTCCTCCTGTACAGAATTTTTGATTGTCGGTAACCCAACAACCTTATGTCTAGCCTAGGCTTTTGATCAGTTACTAAACATACCATAATATTCTATCGTTTTTACAAGCATTTGTCAAGGTAATCTCAATTTTCTTTTGTCACAACAATATATCTGCCACTATCACGTCCAACAGAACGGCTGTTAACGCCTGGTTAAATGTTTGATACTTTGGAAATTTACCTTTTATAGTTTTTTCTTATTACTAGAATTTATTAGCCAGTTTTCTGCCAAAATTTCTATATACAAAAGTACCTAAATGTGATCAATAAGTTTTTAAATCTTATTGAGCCATCTGTATTTTTCTAGAGATATCCGAAATTAAATCAAAATTGTATTGATTTTTAGTTGTGATGACTAAAATATAAGGCTGTCTTGCATAAACGATGCCTGCATCATTTCGAATATCCCAAAGGAAACCAACTTTATCTGCAACAGCTTGACCTGTTCCTCTCGGTATACCAGTCCGATAAATCTGGTTTCTCATCAAATCAATGAGATAGGCAACATTACCATTTCTAGAATTATTATAATAATATTTCAAAATATTGACTAAGTCCTTAGCTGAAGTTGTCGCATGGTCTGGATTATTGAAAATACCAGCATAACCTTTACTTTTTAAAAATTTATCAATGTTACCACTGCCGTAATTTATTTTAACCCACTCCGAAAAATTATTGCCTGAATTAATAATCATGTCATAAAAACCTGAACGGAAAGTACCACCCGGCCAGCCCGTGTTCCAATTTGCTTTACCGGTATCCATCAAATTAAAAACATAAAGGGCGATAAAAAGTTTATAGGTTGATGCCGATGTCACAAGTGCATCACCATTTTTTAGAATAGTATCGCCTGTACTCAGATTATAATACCCCGCACTCATGATATTGTTATTACTGTTAAAAATAGGCAAAATCTTTTGATTAGAGTAATCAGCTGCACCGACACTTGACTTTCCAGAAATAGAAGGTGCTGCACCATTTTTATGGACAAGGCGTACTTCGATAGCCTCTAAACGTTTGCTTGCTCCTGTACTCCCAATTATCCCATCGTTTTTTGTCCAAGCTAACCAACCTTTTCCTTCAACATGGCCACGATAATAGACATCATAGAATCGCGAAATTTCCCCATTTATTGAAATTCGCAAAGCTTCAAGTCGACGAGATTGTCCCACTGTACCACTGATGGCATCGTTATAAACTGTATTTTGCCATCCAATGCCTTGAACGTGGGCTCTATAGCTAACATTACCTTGTAAGTTAGTATCTCTGATACTAGCTCTGATTGCCTCAATCCGTTTAGATTGGCCTGTTGTTCCAGCGATTTGCCCACTTACTTTAGGCGATTGCCAACCATAATTTTGACCATGGACTTGATAAGAAAATTTTGTATTGCTACCATTGACAAAAGTACGTTTGGTATCGAAATTTTTTGTATTTTTCGGTACCAGTTGAATCTCAATCCCCTCTAGTCGTGCAGATAACCCTTGACTACCTGATTCTTGACCATTTTTTGCCCACGATAACCAACCAATCTCTTGAATATGCGCACGATAATAGATGTCATAATGTGCCGCAAGCTCATCTGTCAAGTAAATACGGATTCCCTCCATGCGTTTACTTTGCCCTGTTGTACCACTCAGAACACCATCTTTTTGTTCAGCTTGCCAACCGATATTTTGGATATGCGTTTGATAAATAATTTCACCCGAGTAAGTCGCATTTTCCAGTTTAATTTTGATGCCCTCTAGCCGTAAAGAACGACCTTGTGTCCCTGACATGGCACCGTTTTTGACCCAATTTTGCCAACCAATACTTTGAACATGGGTTTGATAAGTAACACTTGTTTCAACAACTTCAATAGTAATTTCGGTTGACACTTTTCCATCTTGAGAAGTGACTATAATCTGTGCTTTACCTAAAGCAATGCCTGTAACTTGACCCGTTCCATCTACTGTGGCTACTTTGGGATTTGAGCTTTGATAGGTGACGATTTGAGGAGCATCAACGGGTGCCACACTTACTGTCAGTTGTGTAATTTGACCAACTGCAATCTTTTCTTTTTCACTTGTAGCTGTGATTTTTGTCGCAATGACTTCTTTCGTAGTCGTTGAAGTTTGCTCTTCTACTTGTTGACTAGGTGCTACATTTTCTGCTAATGATTTGCTCTCATGAGTAGTTGACGTAGCCTGAGTAGTTGATGAAGTCTGAGTTGACTTTATCTCTGATTTATCAATTGTTTCACTACTTCTATCATTTTCATCAGCTAAAGTAATTCCTGTATAAACTGCAAATATACTCATCAACAAGGTCAATCCAATAATAAACTTTGCCAAACCCCTCATAACAGACTCCTTTAAAACGCATTTTATTCTTATTATAACACTTTAAATAGTAATATGTAAATCAGTTTAATAAAAAAATAATAAAAATTCTTGATTTTGAGACAAAACAAAAAACACCGTACGCCTTAATGTTTTAGGCGTACGGTGTTTTAACTTCGCAAATATCAAACTTACTTATGCTACCACTTTTTACAGATATTTGTCAAAATAATCTTATTTGCATCTCAATTTTCTTTTGTCACAACAATATATCTGCCACTATCACGTCCAACAGAACGACTGTTAACACCTGGTTCACGTGAGATAATAGCATGGACGATTTTACGTTCATTGCTTTGTAAATCATTGATATAAACTGTTTCACCATTACGCGCACGTTTTGCCGCATGATGCGCTAAGCTAGTAATGTAGACTTTACGCTTTTCATGATAATCCCCAACATTTATGGCAAGGATTACACGTTCTTCTGTCAAGCTGTTAGCATATGCTTTAGCTAAAACTTGTAAAGCCTGTAAAATTTTACCATGTTTACCAATTAACAAACCGTCCTGCGATGATTTAAGATTGAAAACAATCAAACTGCCATCATTTTGAGCCGAAACCGATGCTGGAACACCCATATCTTGTGTGATTAATGTCAAATATTTTGAGACTTCTTTAATCACTTTATTTTGACTGTGTGTCATTGCCTCAGCTACTGCTGCAGGCGCGATATCGCCTTCAAGGTCAACTAATTTTCTTTCAGCAATTTCGTTCTTAGCCTCTTCGATGATTGCATCTTTATCTTCTTGGCTTAAATCACCCGTGCTTGCTTTTTCAGCTGCTTTAACTGCCTTAACAACTTGTGATAACTCAAGCGTTGCTTCCATAGCGGATTGAACTTTCGGTGAGTCTGCAATAAAATCAGCATCTAATCCACGCGTGGCAAGGCGGTCAGCCTGACGAACAGTTTCTTCGTGGATAGCATCAATATTAACACGGGCACGTTTTTTACCAATGCCCAAGAACCCTTTTTTATCTTTCTGCTCAATTTGAATATGGACATTTTCACGTTTGACGCCAAGTTTTTTCAACCCACGCTCAATCGCTTCATCTACTGTATTTCCTGTAAAAATAGCCATCTCTTTAACTACTCCTTTATTAGGTATTGCTTAAGTACTACTTTGATGTTGATAAACGTATCTAAGATAAGTTTATCTCTTTTTATCACTGATAGCAATCTACGCCGTCAGTCTCTAAAATTTAGCTTATTTTTTCTTCTTAGCTTTTGCTAATGCCTTTTGACGAGCCTTTTCTTTATTTTTTTCTGCGTTCGCCTTGGCGGCACGTTCCTCTTGAAGTTTAAACGGATTGTTCAAAAGCAAGGTTTGGAAGACTTGGTAAGCATTTGATACGGTCCAGTAAAGTGCCACACCAGCTGCAACGCTAACGCCCATCCCAAAGATGAGAATAGGCATAACATACGTCATACTCGTCGTCATTGCATTTTTTTCAGGCGCTGCCTTCATTGTTAGCCACGAGCTAGCAAAGGTGAATACTGCGGCAAGAATTGGCAAGATAAAATAAGGGTCGTGTCCAGAAATATCAAACCAAAGGAAATGACCATCACGCAGAAAATCAACACGCGTAATGGCTTGATACAATGCCCAGAGAATTGGCATTTGCACCAGTAAAGGCAGACATCCCATATAAGGATTCACACCATTTTCCGCATAAAGTTCCTGTGTTTTTTCAGCAACTAAGCGTTTGCTTTCCGCATCTTTACCCGGGTATTGCGCTTGAATTTTTTTCAATTCAGGTTGCACTTCTTGCATTTTACGCGTTGATTTCATTTGTACGTGCATCAAAGGCAATAAGAGCGTTCTGATGATTAAGGTGAATAAAATAATGCCTAGACCGACCAAACCACCAAATGAAAGAAAGTGGATGATTTGGGCAAACCCGTAAACGAATTGCTCCCAAAGACCACTTGAGTGTCCTGTAATATCCGTACGGCCACAACCCGTTAAAACGAGGACCGCTATTCCTGATAATGCGACTAATTTAAGTTTTTTCTTCACAATTTTCCTTTTCTATAACTTAACGCTGTCATTTAATTAAAATCCTAAAAACTAAACTGATTATATCTCTGATTTCTGATAAATTTTTGCTACCTTCAAGACGTGTGTCAAATTTTTTTGCACTTCATCAAACGGCAAGGTTTCAACCCCTTTTCGACAAACAATCACAAAATCTGTTTGTGATAAATTGTCAGAAAGCGGCATTAACGCATGACGAACAAGACGTTTCACACGATTTCTGGTGACCGCATTCCCTAATTTTTTGCTCACTGAAATCGCTGCTCTAAAATGTGTCGTTTCTGAAGGCAATTGGTAGACCACAAATTTCTTGTTAGCCGTTGATTTTCTGGCAGAAAAAATTTTATCGAAATCAATCTTTTTCTTAATTCGTAAAGCTTTTTTGATTGCCAAAATAGATTCTCCTACAGTAATTTATCTAACCAATTCTACCATAAATATGCAAAAAATGCACCATTTCAAGGGTACATTTCTCATTTATTTTGATATAAATTAACACGTTATTCTTTTTCAGAATCAACTTTCTGCTTTAAAGCATCCTGTGCTAAAGCAATTTGCATCTTGACTTGTTCAAAGCCTGTGCCACCATAGGAATTACGGCGTTGAACAGCAGTCCGAGACTTCAAAGTCTCATAGATGTCTGAGTCGATTAAGGACGATACTTCTTGGTAGCGTGTCAATGGCACATCTTGCAAGTAATAACCCGCCTTCGTACATTCTAGCACCATTTCTCCGACGATTTCATGAGCTTGACGGAAAGGCAGTCCTTTAGCAGCTAGGTAGTCAGCAAGTTCTGTGGCGTTTGAGAAGTCTTTTTCAGTCGACTCTGCCATGATGCTTTCATTGACCGAAAGCGTCGACAGCATTCCCGCCATAACATCCAGACTGGTCAAAATCGTGTCTGCCGTGTCAAACATACCTTCCTTATCTTCCTGCAAGTCCTTGTTATAGGCCAAAGGCAGAGATTTCATGACCGTGAGCAAGCCAAAGAGATTGCCATAAACCCGACCAGATTTACCACGGATCAGCTCAGCCATATCAGGATTTTTCTTCTGCGGCATGATCGACGACCCCGTTGAAAAAGCATCCGACAGGGTCACAAACTGGAACTCATTGCTACACCAAAGGATCAGCTCCTCGCAAAAACGCGACAGGTGCATCATGAGAATGCTGGCATTGCTGAGAAATTCAAGGATAAAATCACGATCACTCACCGCATCCATCGAGTTCACATAAATGTCGCTAAAGCCCATGAGTGCCGCCGTTTCTTTCCGGTCAATAGGGAAAGTCGTCCCAGCAAGTGCCGCCGCTCCTAGCGGCGAAATATCAGCGTGTTTCATATTAAACTCAAAACGCTCAAAATCGCGTGTTAACATACTATAGTAGGCCATGAGATGATGACCGAATGAAATCGGCTGCGCATGTTGCAAGTGTGTATAACCAGGCATGATTGTCTCAATATGCTCTGACGCCAAGGTCACAATGACTTCACGCAAGTTTTGTAATTTATCCATGGTTTCTGATAAGGTGTCTTTCATCCACAGATGCATATCCGTTGCGACTTGGTCATTACGTGAGCGTGCCGTGTGAAGTTTACCTGCGACTTGTCCGATTTCTGCATGCAGATAAGTTTCCATATTCATGTGAATATCTTCGTTTTCGATTTTAAATTCGATCTCGCCCGCTTCGTATTTTGCTTCAACTTTTTGAATACCTGCCTTGATTTGTTCAGCTTCCTCAGCTGTTAAAATCCCTGTTGAGGCAAGCATCGTCACATGCGCAAGACTACCTTTTAGGTCTTGGCGTGCCATTTTTTGATCAAAAGTAATCGATGCCCCAAAAGCTTCTGTTTTTTTATCTAGGCCTTCTTCAAATCTACCGCCCCATAGTTTCGCCATGTTGTTCTCCCTTAGTTTATGTTGGTCGCTGTTAATCAGCTGATTTTTAGTAATTTTAATTATGGTGTTTTTTTACCATTTTCGTATTGTTTTGCCAAAAGAATACCAATTTGGTAATAAATCAGCGTTTTTCTTACCGATTTCGTATTGTTTTACCAAAAGAATACGAAATCGGTAGTGAATCATCTTTTCAACCACCGTAATTATATTGAGCAACTTGATTTATTGTGGTTAGTTCATTATATCAAAAAAGCGCCTAGTCTAGCGCTTTTAAGCGAAATTGTAACTCTCTGATTACTTTTAATCTCTATTTAAGTATGTGGTGAAATCTCACGGAATTTCTTAACCTGACCAATCACTCTCTCTGTAGCAATTATTGGCTTTAAGTGTCTCAAATCCAGTTCTCTGACTTGGTTTATTTGATGACTGGCTTATTTTTCTTTATCGAGTTTATCCCAAACTTGAGCATTGACTTGTGACGGCAGTCCCCAAAGTTTGATGAAACCGACAGCTGCATCTTGGTCAAATTCGTCAGCTGCTGTGTAAGTTGCTAAGTTCTCATCGTAAAGTGAGTTAGGTGATTTACGACCGATACAGATAGCATTGCCTTTATAAAGTTTCACTTTCACTGTCCCATTGACAACTACTTGTGTGCTGTCGATGTAAGCTTTGAGGGCATCCGTTGCTGGATTAAACCAGAGACCATTGTAAATCGTGTTTGAGAGTTCATTTTCAATTACTGGTTTGAAATGTGATACTTCACGAACAAAAGTAATGTCTTCAATGTCTTTATGAGCTTTCAAAATAACAGTCGCCCCTGGACACTCGTAAATTTCACGTGATTTAATCCCGACTAGACGATTTTCTACATGGTCAATCCGACCAATACCATGTTTACCAGCGATAATATTGACATCATTAATAAGTTGATATAAGGGCAATGCTTGACCATTGAGCGCAACAGGAATGCCTTTTTCAAAGGTCAATTCGATGAATTCAGCTTCATCTGGTGCATTTTCGATAGAGGTTGTCATGAAGAAAGCATCTTCTGGACATTCGTTCCAAGGATTTTCAAGAATCCCCGCTTCAATCGCACGACCCCAGAGGTTCATGTCAATTGAGTATGGATTGTCAAGGTCAGCGGGTACAGGGATACCATTCTTTTTAGCATACTCAATTTCAGCTTCACGAGACCATTTCCATTCCCGAACTGGTGCTAAAACTTTCAAGTCAGGGGCAAGTGAATGAATTGCCACTTCAAAACGAACTTGGTCATTTCCTTTACCTGTACAGCCATGTGCAATGCCAGCAGCACCTGTTTCACGCGCCACTTCCACCAATGCTTTTGAAATCAATGGACGTGACAAAGCTGAAACGAGTGGATATTTTTGTTCATACATGAGATTACCTTTGATAGCGTAACCAACATAGTTATGAGTGAAATCTTCTTTAGCATTGATAACGTATGACTCAATAGCCCCAACGGTCAATGCTTTTTCTTTGATGAAGTCGAGGTCTTTGCCTTCGCCAACATCCAAACAAGCTGCGACAACATCATAGCCTTCGTCAACGAGCCATTTGATTGCAACTGACGTATCTAAACCACCTGAATAGGCGAGTACAATTTTTTCTTTTGCCATGTGTATAAGTCCTCAACTTCTTTGTTTTTTGATTATATATACATTTTACTGCATAAAAATACATTTGTCAAGCGATTTTTTGCATATTTTTTCATTTTTATTGCTAATAATTTAAAAATCGCCTCAATAAGCGATTTTTATTGTTCTTCTTTCGTAAAATTCAGCTGCTCCATCAACCACGCCATATAGTTTTCCTTTTCGTAAACAATGCTAGCAACTGTTGGCATGGAAGCTTTGGCTAAAATTTCTTCATCATCACTAGCCAATTTTGCCTCATCAAGTGTTACATCAAAAAAACAAAAGGGTATGCACTAAACAATTTCTTGATAAATATTAAACATCTATCTTTATAATTTAAAATTGATATTTCAATCTTTTAACAGATAATCTGTTGATTTTCCAAAAAATTCTGACAGTGCTAAAACTTGTTGAATATTAGGATAACTTCGTTCATGCTCCCAATTTGCTATGACAGGTGGCGAAACAAATAATTTTTGAGCTAGACACTCTTGAGTGAGGTTCAATGCTTGGCGTTCCAGCTTGATTTTTTTTGAAATATTCCCTCCCTTTACTTTACATAATTCCTCATCACTTAAATCGATAATTTTAAGAAATTTAGACTCAGTTTGAATAAGTTGCAACGCTTCTTGATCTGTTATGTCTAAAGATAAATGAACAGCATTTTTATAATCACCTAAGCTAAACAAATATTTAACCGCGATTGCAGACGCATAATCTTTGGACATGAGTGTTGTTTCAAAGGATGTTTCGTTGTTAATCTCAGAATACTGTTCTAAAAATAGTTCAAATCGCTTTTGTTGCTTTTGATGTTGCTTTAAAATTCTCCCTAAATTATTCATAGAAAGCATGAAATAATTATCAGGAAACAATCTCAATAATACTGCTGTTTTATCAATTAATTCATTTATTCGACCAAGACTTAAAAGGAGCATGATATATTTCTGAGTCAGTGTATGAAAATCATCAGTTAACTGAAAATTATGTTTTTTCCAGCCTTGTTTTTCTTTTTTTAATATGACGCAATCTACAAGCTTAAAATAGCGTTCGCATTCAATCGCATCCCCCTGAGGAAAAGGAAAATTCAGCAACATTTTTATATTACCAGTGGTTTTCTCTAGTTCTTCATTGACTAACTTAGTGTAACGTTCAAGTTTATTGAATTTTTCCATTTCTTCAATGAGCGCCCCCTGATTTTCAAGAAGAAAATCAATTCTAACTTTCGTTATTTTTGCATCATACAATTCTTCATGTATTTTATTGACATAATGTGTTGTACCTTTTCGAAGTCCTCTTTCTGCAAGTGTAAAGCTATTTTGATTTGGTCTTTTGATTTTAAACTGAATTGCAACACTTTCATTACTAAGAGAAGCTAGCAAAGCTGCTATATTTCTTAATATATTTTTATCAATAGTTTCAAATAGTACTTCATCAGAATCTACAAAGAAAATCCAGTCAGTTGTTACCTTAGAACTGGCAAAGTTTCTCATCAACGAAAAATCTTCAACCCACTCTTTTGAAAATAACTGCAATTTATCTGATTCTATTTTATTGATTTGTTCAACTGTTTTGTCTGTTGACCCAGTATCAACATCTACAAACTCATCACATAAATCTAGCAAATTGGATATGGCAGGATATATTCTATTTTCCTGATTTTTAACGAGCATTGCAATTCCGATTGTACTGTTTGCTATAAAATCTTGATATCTTAAATTTAACTTCTCAAAATATTCTCTCTTAGAGAGTGTTTCATAATTCTCTTTAAAAGCATTTTTTAAGTCAATTTTTTTAGCAATTTCTAGTATCTCTGAATAATTAATAGACGATGCCATAGATTCAATATCTTCAGTTAACCAATTTTTATACATAAAAACCTCTCATAATAAAAAAAAGAGCAAGTGGACTCTCTCTATTTTTTAATTTCCTGTCGCTGCGTTAAACACTTGACCTGCAAAGTTGACCAATGGTGCTAAAATTCGACTAACTGCATCATAGCGATAGGCGCCACCGTTTACAGCCGAAAGTTCTTCATCGTTCAGTTCTTCATATTGTGCAAAAATCTTGTCCATAGGTTCACTCATCATAATTTTTTACATCCGCATTTGGATATTTTGTTTGAATAGCATGTTGATAAGCCTTTGCGTACTTTGAAAGTCTGATTACCTCATTAGTATTTTCATCTTTCAAGCCTTGATACAATTCAGATAGCTTTACTGCCTTTACGTTAATAAACTCTTGATTGAGTTTAGCTTCAACTGTTTCAAAGTAAACTTGTTTTTCTTTTGAAAAAAGTAGTTCACGTCCTAGATACAAATCACTATCGATTTCTGTTACAAAATACATGGCATGTCTCCTAAATATTTAGCATTCGCTACTTGTTGAAGATGACGTCTCATCTTCATAGCTAAATTCTATCATAATTTCCAACTTTTTAACCCTCAATATTTTAAGGGTTCTGAATTTTCAATCTTTTGTTTTCTATTACCCCAAAATGGCTTATCAAATTTAGAATTCTGAATCTATCCTACATGATGGTTATCACTACTTATAGTATACCTTAAATTTTTCGAGAAAAACCCTATATGCCGTGAATGGTCGAAAATATGCCACGAATAACCAAAAATTTGTATGAGTGACCAAAATATACCCTGAATGACATCTAAAACAGAGTCAATCACGCTACAAACACATTTTAGTCACCAAATATGCTCATTTTCCCTTTTTTTGTTACAATATAACAATGATAAAAAAGAAAACACTATTTAAAATAATCGCAGGCATTGTCGCAATCCTAGCCATCGTTTCAATCGGTGCTAGCTTTTACTTCTTCCATGTGGCGCAGGTTCGTGGTGATAAGTCCTTTATCAGTCATGCCGCAACACCTAAGTCTTCTCCCGTTTACCAGGATGAGAAAGATTTTCTCAAGTTAGACAAAGAAAACTTGTCCCTGAAAAATGACGGTTTAAATCTCAAAGCTTGGTATGTCCCAGCTGAAAATAAAACAGATAAAACAGTCATTGTGGTGCACGGTTTTAACGGTAGCAAGGAACAAATGGCTGCTTACGGTATGCTTTTCCATAAACTAGGCTATAACGTGCTCATGCCCGACAACCGTGCGCATGGCGCATCTGAAGGTACCTTGATTGGTTATGGGGTGACAGACAAACATGACCTCATCAAGTGGACAAATCAGCTTATCAAGACTAACCCTAAGTCTGAGATTACCTACTTTGGCCTTTCTATGGGCGCAGCCACTGTGATGATGGCATCCGGTCAAGATTTACCTAAAAACGTAGTGAACATCATCGAGGACTGCGGTTACAGCTCGGTCTGGGATGAGCTGACTTTCCAAGCCAAGGATATGTACAACCTGCCAGCCTTTCCGCTACTCTATGAAGTATCGGCAATCTCTAAAATTCGCGCAGGTTTCGCCTATGGCGAGGCAGATGCAAGCTCTGTCAAGGCGCTCGCTCACAACAAGCTACCGGTTCTCTTCATCCACGGTGATGCCGATGATTTTGTACCGACAGCAATGGTTGATCAAAATTACGCCGCAACGAAAGGCCCACGCGAAAAATTTATCGTCAAAGGGGCTAAACATGCTAAATCTTTGGAAACAGATAAGGCTGGCTATTATGCCAAGGTCGCTGCCTTTTTAGATAAATATTAATTTGAACGCAACAAAACGATTTTTAATGATTAAAAATCGTTTTGTTTTATATCGCTAGCTACACAAATCTACTATAATATGATAAAATGAAGGCAATGAACTTTTAAATGGGAGAAAACAATGACTGATGAAAATACAGTAGAATTAAACGACCAAATGCTGGTGCGCCGCGAGAAATTAGAAACACTTCGCGAAGCTGGACTTGACCCGTTTGGTAAGCGTTTTGAGCGTGATGCTAACTCAGCAACTTTAAATGCTAAATACGCTGATAAGTCTAAAGAAGACTTGCATGAACTTGCTGAACGCGCAACGATTGCTGGTCGTATTATGACTAAACGTGGTAAAGGGAAAGTCTCTTTCGCCCACATCCAAGACCGTGAAGGTCAAATTCAAATTTATGTTCGCAAGGATAATGTCGGTGATGAAGCCTACGATATCTTCAAACACGCCGACCTCGGTGACTTCTACGGTATCGAAGGTGAAGTCATGCGGACAGACATGGGCGAGTTATCTATCAAAGCAGATAAGATTACTTTCCTATCTAAATCCCTACGTCCATTGCCAGAAAAATATCATGGTTTGACAGATACTGAAACCAAATATCGTAAACGCTACCTAGACCTGATTTCTAATCGCGAAAGCTTTGAGCGTTTCGTCACACGTAGCAAAATCATCTCAGAAGTTCGTCGCTACCTTGACAGCCAAGACTACCTTGAAGTTGAAACACCTGTCCTTCACAACGAAGCCGGTGGTGCTGCCGCAAAACCATTCATCACGCATCACAATGCACAAGACATCGACATGGTGCTTCGTATCGCGCTTGAGCTTCATCTTAAACGCCTCATCGTCGGCGGCATGGAAAAAGTCTATGAAATCGGTCGTGTTTTCCGTAACGAAGGTATGGACACAACGCATAATCCTGAGTTCACCATGCTTGAAGTCTATACAGCTTATACCGACTATACAGACGTCATGGACTTGACAGAGGGCCTCATCCAACACGTTGCCAAAGCAGCCGTTGGTAAAGACGTTGTTGAATATGACGAGCAAACAATCAACCTTGCGGACAACTTCAAACGCATCCACATGGTTGATGCCATCAATGAAAAAACAGGCGTCAACTTCTTTGACATCGTTGATTTCGACGAAGCTGTTAAAGTCGCTGAAACACACGACATCAAAGTTGAGCCTCATTTCCGCTGGGGCCACATCGTCAATGAATTTTTCGAGAAATATGTCGAAGCAACCTTGATCCAACCGACATTCGTCTATGGACATCCGGTAGACATCTCACCACTGGCTAAGAAGAACCCAGAGGACGGCCGCTTCACTGACCGTTTCGAACTCTTCATCGTAGGTCGTGAATTTGGTAATGCCTTTACAGAGTTGAATGACCCGATTGACCAGCTAGAACGTTTTGAAAAACAAGCGAGCGATGCAGCAAACGGGGATGACGAAGCAACAGGCGTTGACTACGACTTCGTTGAATCATTAGAATACGGTATGCCACCAACTGGCGGACTTGGTATCGGGATTGACCGTTTGGTTATGCTCCTAACAGGTGCCCAATCTATCCGTGATGTACTGCTTTTCCCAACAATGAAATAAACCAAAATCATAATCGCTTTCTCAGATCATCTCTGAGTCAGCGATTTTTTATGTCGCTGGCATACCACCGCATAAATGATCCGACCGTGCTGGACATGAGAGAGGATTGAGGCAGCAAAAAACAGGTGCCATGCTGTGACTTATTTCTAAAGTAAATGATTTTGAAATGGCTTAAAATCTGTTGATAAATGAATGAAAATCAAAAAAATTGTGATATACTTACCTTACAAATTTGAATTTGCAGGAAGGGATATAATGGGCAAACAAGTGATTCATATATATGGTGCGTCTGGTTCTGGGACCTCAACTATTGGTAAATATATATCTGATAAATTGGGGTTCTATTTTATGGATACTGATGATTATTTTTGGCAAGCAACAGATCCACCCTATACTATAAAAAGAAATATTTCAGAACGATTATCTATGATGAAAAAAGATATAAATGAACATGAAAAAGTTGTTATATCAGGTTCACTTGTTGACTGGGGTGATGAGTTAATTCCCTTATTTTCATTAGCTATTCGAGTATAAACCGATACGAATAGACGACTTGAAAGATTGAGGAGAAGAGAACGAGAACATTTTGGGGACAGGATTGATACAGGAGGAGATATGTATGAAAATCATCAAGAATTTTTAAACTGGGCGGCGGCATATGACGACGGTGGCTTAGATATGAGAAGTAAAGCAAAGCATGATGAATGGCAAATGAAATTGTATTGCAAGCATATTATTGTAGATGGCAGTTTGCCATTGGAGAAAAATTTTCAAATGATTCAAAGTTATCTATAAGTTCCAGTTTATATGTTGATGTACTGGAATGTAACTATAAAAGTGGGTAACACTTTGAAAAAATCGTATATATTCGTAATAAATCGCTTTAAGCAATTCTATTATTTTCCAACAATGAAATAATATTAAAATCACTTATGACATTAAGCAGTCATAAGTGATTTTTAATAGGTTTCATCTAATATCCCAGATCCAAATCCACACGATTTTTGACTTCTGTACCATTTCTGAAATCTGCTAAAACGTTCGCAAATATGTTCAGAGCACGGTCAAGATAATCTGAAATATCACCTGCGACATGTGGCGTAATCAGTACATTTGGCATCTCCCAAAAGACCGATTCGCTACCCAATGGCTCATCTTTAAAAACATCCAAACCTGCAAAACCAACTTGTCCATTATTCAGCGCATCGATTAACGCTACTTCGTCAACCGTTCCGCCACGCGATAGATTAATCAATGTGGTGCCTTTTTTCATCGCTGAAAAGATGTGATGATCAAATAAATGGTAAGTTTTAGGTGTCAATGGTAGCAGTAAAACAACAACATCTGCTGTTGCAACGGCTTCGATGAGTTTGTCTGTTGGATACATGGTTTGATAATTTTCCTGCTGCCTACCCGTTCATGAAACACCTGTAACCTGCATCCCCATTGCGATGGCTTTGCGAGCTAGCGCATGACCAATCGTTCCCGCACCAACAACACACAAAGTTTTGTCATGAACAGTCGTGAACTCCCCCTCGTTATGCGCCCAATGATGCCGCAACTGATTTTTAACAGCTAAATTAATCTGACGCGTCTGTGCTAAAATCATCGCTAAAGCGTGTTCTGACATATGCTCTGCATGAAGACCACGACTATTCGTCAAAATAACTTGATTCGCTTTCAAATAATCAAAAGGCATTTTATTGACCCCTGCTGATAGGGTGAAAATCAATTTGAGGTTAGGAAAATGCATCAAAAATTCAGATGTCACATTTGGCTCAGAAATTAATATCTCAACTTCTGGATAAAATACCGTTAGGTGTTTATCAATACTTAAGAGTTGATCTGAAAATAAGGCCTCATAGTATTGTCTCATCTCCCTAGACATCTCACGCATAATAGCAATCATATCAGCATCTCCTTTATCAATTCTCCTCATATTTTACCATAATCTCTCCATTTTCAGCGTGTCTGCAATTATCATCTGGTTTTATAAAGGCACAAGCTATCCTGGCAGTAAGCGTAAGGTATCAGTAAATCAAAAAAGAACGCCTACAATAGACGTTCTTTTCTTGATAAAAACTTAGGATAAGTCTGAAACTTATTTTGCTTTACGCAAGGCACCAAACACAATACCTGAGATAACTGCACCGATTGCTACAGCTACTAGATACATGATTGGATTACTTGTCAAAGCGATAACGAAGATACCACCGTGTGGCGCCATGAGTTTGATCCCAAGCGCGCCGACAAGACCACCTGTAACAGCAGAACCGAGGACAAATGAAGGAATGGCACGCGCAGGGTCAGCTGCGCCAAATGGAATCGCACCTTCAGTGATGAATGAAAGACCCATGACGATATTTGTCAAACCTGAATCTTGTTCTTCTTTTGTGAATTTGTTTTTAAAGAGCAATGTTGCAACAAAGACTGCAAGTGGTGGTACCATACCACCAGCCATAACTGCTGCCATGACAACTGAACCACCAGAAGCAACAGTTGCTGCAAGTGTACCTGTACCAAAAACATAAGCGGTTTTGTTAAATGGTCCACCCATATCGATAGCCATCATACCACCAAGTAAAGCCCCTAGTAGAACCGCATTGGCACCTGATAAACTATTAAGGAAGTTTGTCAAACCACTGTTGATAGCTGCCATTGGAATATTGACAAAGAGCATGAGGAAACCAGTAATCAAAACACCTAATACTGGGTAAATCAAGATTGAAACAATACCGTTAAGCGAGCGCGGAACATTAGAAAAGACTTTTTTAAGAATGAGGATAACACCACCGGCAAGGAAACCACCGACAAGCGCGCCTAGGAAACCAGACGGTACACCAGCCAGAGCTAATGTCTTCTCACCACCACTGGCAAATGGTACTTTACCAAAGGCAAGACCATTTGACGCAATCGCACCCGCAACGAAACCTGCTACTAAACCTGGTTTTTCAGCGATAGAGTAGGCGATGTAACCTGCAAGGATTGGTAGCATGAAACCAAAGGCTGCGCCACCGAGTTGTTTGAAGACTGATGCTAATTCATGGTAGCTACCAAGGTTAGCGAGTTGGTCTTTTGGTACACCCATGGCATTATCAATGAGGAAGGCAATCGCAATCGCGATACCACCACCGATAACGAACGGTAACATACTTGAAACACCACTCATCAAGTGTTTATAGAAAGCTTTACCAATGCTGAGTTTTTCCTCAGATTCATTTTCTTGGGCTTGACCTGTTGATTTATAAGTTGGTAAGTTACCCGAAAGTGCTTCTTTAATCAAGTTTTCTGGTTCACGAATACCAGCTGCAACTGGTTTCAAAATCAATGGTTTGCCATCGAAACGATCCATTTCAACTGCTTTATCAGCTGCGATAATAACACCTTTTGCTTTTTTGATGTCTTCTGCTGTCAATTTGTTACCGATACCAGATGCACCATTTGTTTCGACTTTAATTGCCACACCGAGCTCTTTTGCTTGTTTTTTAAGCGCTTCTTCAGCCATATAAGTGTGGGCAATACCTGTCGTACAAGCTGTTACTGCAACAACGAAGTCTTCGTCATTGTTGACAGATGCAACAGACTCTTTGACTGTTTCTTCTTCAGCGGCGTTGAATGCTGCTAATACTTGGTCTGGCGTTGATGTTGAACGAAGTGAATCCGCAAAACCATCTTTCATCAGATACTTAGACAATTCAGCAAGTGCTGCTAAATGCGTGTCGTTAGCGCCATCCGGTGCTGCAATCATGAAGAATAAATCAGTTGGTTGACCATCTAGTGATTCATAGTCTAGTCCGCCATCTTTCTTAGCAAATAACACTACCGCTTCTTTAACTGCTGCATTTTTGCTGTGAGGCATTGCGATACCATCACCAAGACCAGTTGTTGTTAATGCTTCACGTGCTAAGATGCCATCTTTAAATGTATCAAAGTCAGTCACATAACCTGTGTCAACGAGTTTTTGGACCATTTCTGTAATGGCATCTGCTTTATTCGTTGCATTGAGCGATAGAATCATCGCATCTTTTTGTAATAAGTCCTGAATTTTCATAAGAAAACCTTTCTAAATATAAATTAAATCAAATTAACATTCTTCAATGACCACTTGGTCAGAAATTTCTTTGATGAAGGCTGCTTCTGCCAAGTCATCTGAGAAAGCTGTTGCAGTGCCACAAGCTACCCCTTGTCGGAAAGCTTTAACCGCATCATGCGACTTGACAAATTCTCCGACAAAACCAGCAATCATTGAGTCGCCAGCTCCAACAGAATTTTTTACTGTCCCTTTAATCGCTTTGGCAAAGTAAGTTTTTCCGTCTGCAAATAACAAAGCACCGTCGCCTGCCATCGAAATCATGGCGTATTGTGCGCCATCAGCCAGCAACTTGTGACCATAAGGAATCAACTCTTCTACGCTATCGAATTCGACACCGTAGATAGCACCTAACTCATGGTTGTTAGGTTTAACAACCAATGGGCGGTTGGCTAATGATTTAACCAAGACGTCCCCTTCGATATCAATGACAAACTCAGCGCCTTGCGCTTTGATTTTGTTGATGACATCTAGGTAGAAATCTTGCCCAAGGCTAGCTGGTGCTGAACCGGCTAGGACAACGATATCTGCTGCTGTCAAAACATCAAGTTTGGCAAAGAAGGCATCTCGCTCTGCTGCTGAGATTTTCGGTCCTGCACCATTGATTTCGCTTTCGATATTCGATTTGATTTTGACATTGATTCTCGTGTCTGATGCAATCTTGACAAAATCTGTTTGAATATCTTCTGCTTCAAGTTTTTCCTTGATAAATGCGCCAGTAAAGCCACCAAGAAAACCTAAGGCAGTCGAGTGCGAGTCAAGGCGAGCTAAGATACGTGAAACATTAATCCCTTTACCACCAGGGAATTTATCGTCGCTAGTCATTCGATTAACCTCACCTACTTTGAACTCTGGTAAGCGTACCAGAAAGTCGATAGATGGGTTAAGTGTCACTGTGTAAATCATGAATTTCCTCCGTAATAATGTCAATCTTGTCATCAAATTCTGCAATTTTTGCAAAATAGATTTGGCCTAGTTTTGAACTATCAGCTAAAATATATTTCTTTTTCGACTGTCGTAAAACTAAACGTTTAATCGTCGCCTCTTCTTCATCTGGCGTTGTGATACCACCATCTCGTGAGATACCATTTGCCCCGATGAAAGCCTTGCTAAAGTTAAAGGTCACTAGCTGCTGAATCGCAAAATTACCTGTAACAGCTTCTGTTGTTGGTTTAACGGCACCACCGATGATAATGGTCTTAATTTTTTTATCCATCAGCGTTGATGCCGTATGAACTGAGTTAGTTACAACTGTAATATTTTCCACATCCGTTAGATAGTCAGTCATCATGGCAACAGTTGTACCTGCATCCATGAAAATGACATCACCATTGTTAAGATGGCTGACTGCTCTTTGTGCAATAATTTGCTTGGCTTGCACGTTTTTAACAGATTTTTCAGCAACACCTTCTTCATATCGTAAGTTCAATAAACTTTCAGCTCCACCATGGACACGTCTGAGTTGTTGACATTTATCCAACTCTGTTAAATCACGTCTAACCGTCGATTCACTCGTATCCAACCCTTGTGCCAAAAGTTCCAAAGTCACATAACCTTTTTGATTTACAAGGTCTAAAATCTTTTGTTTTCTAGCGTTTTTTAGCATGGCCGTTCTCCTAATGATTCAGCAATATTTACCTAATGGCAGGTAAATCCAATACTTGCTGTAACCGTTTACAGTTCAATTATACAAGCAAAATAATTCATTGTCAAGCATTTTCTATCAAAAACTTCCAAAAATAATCGTTTTGACTTTTTTTCTTCCAAAAACTATCATTTGTTGTAAAAATAGAAATTTTAATCCTAACTTTTATCCGACACTTTTCTCACTTTTTTGATATAATGGAATAGTTAAGCGGAGGTGGCGGAATGGCAGACGCGCATGCTTCAGGTGCATGTATCCGAACGGGTGTGAGGGTTCAAATCCCTTTCTCCGCATCACTTTAAAAAGCAAAATAGTCTAGCAACTAAAATATAAGTTGCTAGACTATTTTTTTCTTGTCACAGATATATAACTTGATAGAATAAAAAATCTGCTTTCGCAGATTAAATTTTATTTTTCGTCACTATCTTTTTCATCAGTCTCAATAGGTTCATGGAAAGTCACACGTAGTTTAATGAGACGTGTCCCTTCAACCTCTAGACTGGTTAAAGTTAAATTGTCTTTTTCTGTCACAACATCATAATCAATTTGTTCTTTTTCACCTGGAATGGCACCAATACCCGCCATGAAATAACCGGCAATGGTATCAACATCATCTGATTCTAAGTGTGTATCGAAAAATTCATTAAAGTCATTCAGTGTTAAGCCACCTTTGACAATGAAAATATGCTCATTAATTTTGAAAACATCTTTCTCTGCAATATCAGATTCATCTTCGATTTCACCAACGATTTCTTCTAGCAGGTCTTCAAGGGTGACAATCCCTTCAACACCACCGTACTCATTAAGTAAAATGGCCATTTGATTTTGCGTTTTCTTTAATTCTCGTAATAGGTCATCAACAAAGATTGTCTCTGGCACAAAAAGTGGTTCTTGCAAAATCGGACGTAAATCAAGGTGATCAAATCCTTTTTCATAAGCACTTTTCAGTAACGTTTTGGTATGTAAAACACCTACAACCTTATCCTTATCATCAACGTAGACAGGAATTCTACTGTAGTTTTGAGCAAGAACAGCTGCGATATTCTCATGAATTCCTTCGCTAATATCAATCATAAAAGCATCAGTTCTTGGTACCATAATCTCACGCGCCATGAGCTCATCCAAGCTAAAGACACCTGCCAGCATCTCCCGCTCAATCTCATCTAGCACACTACTGTCTGCATTGAGCATGTACTCAATCTCATCACGTGTCATATTCTCAGAATTATCATCAAAAGTCATTGGTGTCAATTTACTGAGGATGTTAGTCGATGTCGCTAGTAACCAAACAAATGGGCTCATGATAACACCTAAAATTCTCAGTGGTGTCACCGATGCTAAAGCATATTTTTCTTTAAGATTTTGCGCGATACGTTTAGGATATAACTCACCAAAAACAATCGAAACATAGGTCAAAATGGCAAGAATAATCACCGATGCTAAATTTTTGGCTGCGAGAGTCCCACCCAAAACAGGTGCGAGTTTTGATGCCAAGGTATCAGCCAAACTTGCCCCAGACAAGATATTAATCAGGGTAATCCCGATTTGAATCGTTGACAGAAAGTTACTCGGTTGATTCAGAATACCGAGTAATTGTTGATATTTCTTATCACCTTCAGCAGCTCTTTGCTCGACACGCGCACGGCTAGTCGAGACTAGTGCCATTTCGGCACCTGAAAAAAGCGCATTAACGATGGTCAAAACAATCAGTAAACCAATTTGAAATAATAAGGACTGACTTTCGGGGTCAGGGTGCATGAGTTGTGTTCCTCCAATGTAGTTTCAGTGTTAGTATTAAGCCTGCTAGCATTTTTAAGCAGATATGTATCACACATCAGAAAAAATAGCTAGACAAGACATTATTTCTCTATTATATCATACTTCTCGTTTTCAGTCTCATCCAGTCGTGCTGCTTTATGATTTTCCCAAAGACGCCATGAGAACTTGACAATTTCTTTAACTAATGAGTAGAATGGCACAGCAATTAGCATCCCGACAAGACCATAGAGACTTCCGACGACAAGCATGAGCACCATAATGGTCACAGGATGGACTTCAACAGCTGATCCTACAACTTTCGGATAGATGATGTTACCATCAATTTGTTGCAAGGTCAGGACGACAACCACGGCAATCAGCGCTTGAACTGGGTTAGTAAAGGCCACGGTCAGTATAACCGGTATCACACCGATATAAGGTCCGATATAGGGAATGAGATTCGTTACTGCCGCAAAAACTGCAAACAAGAATGCATAGGGAATGCCAATAATTAAGTAAGAGATAAAGACTGTCACAAAGATAAACAAACAGTCAATCGCAGCGCCACTGATAAATTTGGAAATCGTGCCATTCATATCATTTAAGAGACCTACGATATTTAGTCTATCCGATTTTAAAACTGTTTTTTTCAAAAAAGGTAACATGGACTTGCCATCTTTTAACATATAGAAAAGTAAGACAGGAACCAAGGCTAGAACCATGAAGATTTTAGATACAACCGCAACGACATTGGACACACTCAAGGTTACACCAGACAGCAAGTTTTGTAGAATATCCATATAACTGATGTTGGCTTTATTGAGCAGAGCCTTGAAGTCAATCTCGCTAAAAGCAGGATTCTCGGACAATTTCTCCAACCATTTTTGCAATTGAGGGTAGATATTTCCTGATGCTTTAATTAAATCCGACAACTGAGTGATAGCGCTTGGTACTAGTGACATCATGGTATAGACGAAAATGCCGATAATCAAAATGAAAACGAGCACAATGCCCCAAATCCGTTTTAACTTAAATTTTTTCTCTAAGTAAGAGACTAGCGGATTAAAAACATAATATAAAAAACCTGCGATAATAAAAGGCAGAAATACTAATGAAAATAAGGTTGTCACTGGTTTGAAAACAAAACTAATATGTGTTAACAGCCAAATCAAGGTCACCACGGCCAGTATCTCTATTGTCCAAAAAAATAATTTCGAGCTTTTAAACATTTCCCCACCTACTAGACTGAGCAGGAAACACTGCACAGTACATCTTCTCCAAAAAATTGATATAATTACTTTAATTATAACAGATTTTGACCAGAATGTATTTTTTATGCCCAAGTCCCTCACATTTACCGGTCAAACAAGTAGGAGAACCATGAAAATCAAGCATACCCGTGATACCTTATCAGATGTCTATGTCCAGTCTCTCAAAATTCGAAACACCGTATTCGTTAAAGAACAGCAGGTCCCCCTTTCCCTCGAAATCGACAAAGACGAGGCCTATGCCGTCCACTTCGTTTTACTACTTGATGATCAAGATGAGACGGCTGTTTCGACCTTGCGTATCTTGCCTTCGGCCAATGGTGAACAGGCTTTGATCCAACGTGTCGCGACGCTCAAACCTTACAGAGGTCAGGGATATGCACAAAAATTAATGGTTCATGTCCTAGACTTTTTACAATCTCAACATTTTAAAATAGTAGAGCTTCATGCCCAGATACAAGCTATCCCTTTCTATGAAAAGTTAGGCTTTGAATCTTTTGGTGATATTTTCTTAGATGCTGGCATCCAACATGTGGCTATGAAAAAAATAGTTTGACAATTTTGATGTCAAACTATTTTTCTTGTCTTATTTTTTTAAAGGTAAGAGTGCCTCAGATAATTTAGCAAATTCTGGAATTGATAGTGCTTCACCTCGAATTTGTGGCGAGATGCCTGCAACTTCAAGCGCTTGTGTGAGTTGCTCGCGGACTTCTTCTGTTTTTCCAAAGGCTGACTGGAGATTGTTCCAAAGCGTTTTACGTCTGTGGAGAAAGGCGAGTTTTGCGACTTTGAAAAAGAAATCCTCGTCCGAAACCTCAACCATTGGCGCATCGCGACGGGTCATTTTGAGGATGGCAGAATCAACGTTAGGTGCCGGAACAAAGACTGTTTTGGGTACGATGAAGGCGACTTGCGCGGTCATATAATACTGAACCGCGATAGAGAGGCTACCGTAGGCTTTGGTATTAGGCGCTGCTGAGATACGGTCGGCAACTTCTTTTTGCATCATAACGACGAACTCGGTAAAGGGGATTTTACTTTCGATCAAGTGCATCAAGATTGGCGTCGTGATATAGTAAGGGAGGTTCGCCACGACTTTGATGGGCAGGTCAGGATTTTTGAACTTGCGGATGTGCGTCTGTAAATCTGCTTTGAGGACATCTTCATTGATCACTGTGACATTGTCGAAATCTCGTAGGGTGTCTGCCAAAATCGGAATCAAGCGGTCGTCGATTTCAAAAGCCATAACTTCTGCCGCATTTTCAGCGATAAATTCTGTTAAAGCGCCAATACCCGGGCCAATTTCGATGACATTGACATTGCGGTCAATCTCAGCTGTATCGACAATTTTTTGTAAGATATTGGTATCCGTCAGGAAATTTTGTCCCAAACTTTTCTTGAATGAGAAACCATGACGGTCTAGTATGGCTTTGGTAACGCGGTAATCTGCTATATGCATGAATAGTTCTCCATTATTTCTTCAACTTCTGCTAGGGTGATGCCAAACAATTCTAAGCGTTTGAGCTGCTGTTTCGCATTGCTATAGCCAATTCTGAGTGTCTGACCCAGATATTCTCGTCTTTGCCGGCTGTCTGTATGTCCGATTAAGCCAAGCCGAATCAAATCTGCATGCGTGATATCAAAGACAGTGTCTGCATCAAAATTCGACGTTAAATGCCCTAGGGCCTTCTCTAAATCATCATAACTCGCATGTTCCACCCCGAGGGAACGGCCTTTGGTCTTTGATTTTGGCTTGGCCTCATCTCGATTGAGAAAGGCGTGCTTGACTGTGGGAATGGCGGTCATGATGATGCGCCGAATGCGCTCGCCACTATGGTCAGGGTCTGTAAAGACGATAACGCCACGCAAGTCGTGTAAACGCTCAATCCGCTCCAAATCATCATCTGAAATCGCCGACCCTTGCGTTTCATAGGTGTCAACCTCGTAATAGCGTTTGAGATTAGCCGTATCATCTTTACCTTCGACGACAACGACTTCGGAAATTTTACGTTTATCAGTCATGTAGGTTAAAAATCCTCATAGCGTTGTCATAAGTCGCTTGGGCAACTGCTGCCGTTGGGATACCTCGGAGTTCTGCGATTTTTTCGACGACAAACTTGGTATAGGCAGGCGTGTTTTCACGACCCCTGAAGGGCATGGGCGCAAGATAGGGGGCATCGGTTTCAACTAAGATTTTATCGAGTGGTAACTTAGCCGCTGCTTCTTGGAGATCCAATGCCTTTTTAAAAGTCACCACACCTGAGAAAGAAATCATCATGCCCAAATCTAAAAATTGCTTGGCTTCTTCATAGGTACCTGAAAAAGAGTGCATGATGCCACCACGTGGGCCAACGCCTTCAGACTTGATGATATCATAAGTGTCTGTCATAGCATCACGGGTGTGAACAACAAAAGGTAAATCATGCGTTTTGGACAACTGAATTTGACGACGGAAAACTGTTTCTTGCACATCTTTGGGGTCTTCCATCCAGTGATAATCTAAACCAATCTCACCTAGGGCAATCACCTTGGGATTCGCCAAATGCTTGACAATCATAGCCCCAATTTCAGATGTATAAGCCCCTGCTTCTGTCGGATGCCAGCCAATGGTTGAATACAGGTTATCATAGCTTGCTGATAACGCCAAGCTTTGCGCAATTGTTTGGGTATCAAACCCAACAATATTGAGTTTGGTGACACCAAATTCACGCGCTTTTTCAATTTCCTCAGCTTCACGACCTGCAAAATTATCGACGTTTAAGTGAGTATGTGTATCAAATATCAATTTCTTCTCCGTTCTCTATTTCTGATGCTTGTGTTTCTAAATAGTTTTCTACGGCTTCAACGTTTATCACTTTTCTAACAGGTTTCACCTGAAACACAAGACAAGTATCAGAAGTTACTTCTTCCATTATAACATTTATTTCCAACTCGGTTTCACCTCAACCTTAAAAATCTCTGTCTATTAGCAGATTAACCTTCTCAATAATTTGATAATCTGACCGCTTTTATTATCTACTTCAACACATATTGAGCAGCTATCCGCTTAAAAATAGCTTTTCAGCATTCTTATTTGTCTTTTTTTTTTTAAATATGCTATACTAAATTTGAGGACGGATATAATGAGTTAAAAGTAATTTTAACTCTAAAGAAATTTATTAAACTTACTGTTATTGTTTTTTGTTTCCAAAGCATAAATTTAGTCACCTGCGGTTTATTTTTTTTCATTAAGAACGACTATTATTGACTTAACTAGTAGCCGTTTTTCCAATAGATAAAAAATATTTTCAAAAAAACTAAACGTTAGCCATGATGTAGCCATCATTAAGCTGGAGCTTCGGCTCAATAACTTATTAAATTGAGTTTTGGCACCTTGAGACTAAGAAAATAGATGATTTGTTCACTTACGGCAAACACCTCGTTCACTTCTACGATTAGTCGTCGCAGAAAAAGAATTCTATGTCTCAAAGCAGTCGCCTCAACATCTTAAAAGGAGAACACTATGTCTGATAAAGGAACTGTTGATAAATTAAAAGGTAAAGCAGAAGAAGTCGCTGGTACTGTAACTGGCGATGACAAGAAAAAAGCCGAGGGCTTGATGAATCAAGCAATTGGCAAAGTAAAAGAAACGGCTTCTGATGTTAAAGAAGCGGTTGAAGATGGCGTTGAAAAAATCAAGGAAAAAATTGACCGCGACTAACCTCTCCATCAAATTTTATGATATCTCTTAGGCTATCATGTATTCGTCCTCGCACCAAACGTGACTCATATCATTAAACAGTCATTTGTTTCAATCATATAAGACACACCATCAACAAAAACAAAAAAGATTAATAGTCAGCTCTAACAGTAAGGAATAATGAGACAAGCGACATGCTTGTCTTTTTCTTTACTTTGTTTTTGACATCATAACGAGGGATTAGATTTAAAACTACAAAAAAACTGCCCACCATTAGCGGACAGTTTAATTACGAATACAGTACTTTAATTGTTTAAATTGCATCACGCAAACGTAGGCCATCATTTTCTAAGACACGTACACTACGAGGTAAGAATGCGCGAATTTCTTCTTCATTATAACCAATGTGTAGACGTTTATCATCCATGATAATCGGGCGACGTAGAATTTGTGGGTTTTCAGAAATGATTGTGACAGCCTCTGATAAAGAGAGCTCCTCAAAATCAACGTTTAGTGATTTCACAAATCGATTACGATTTGAAATCAGAGATTCAATACCATCATCACATTTTTCTAAAATATGTTTGACTTCGTCAGTTGACAAAGGACTTGACATGATGTTTCTCTCATCATAAGAAATATCATGCTGACCTAACCATAGTTTTGCTTTCTTACAACTCGTGCAGGATGGAGCTGTGTAAATTGTTATCATAGTGACCTCCGTGTTGGTACTTCTAACGCATTTCTTGTTATTTATATGATATCAATTATAACATATTTTGTCATCAGTCAAAAGACCTATTCAATAAAAACTTCAATTTTTAAAGCAATTATGAAAGTATTTAGTCAAAAACGCTTAATTTACTATTAGTTTTTTATCATAAAAAGACTTTATTCTTCGATTTCAATAGTATCTAACTCAAGAGATACTAACTCAGATTCTGCTGCTTTTGCTTCTTTTTTAGCCTTGGCTGTTTTTGGTGCTGATTTGTCTTCAGCTTGCGCTTCAACTGTTTCCTCTTCAATTAAACCAAATGCTTCACGGACTTTGTGGTCAATTTCAGCGAATACTTCTGAGTGTTCTTTCAAATAAAGTTTAGCTTTTTCAGACCCTTGACCGATTTTTTCATCATTGTAAGAGAACCAAGCACCCGATTTTTTGATGATATCCAAATCAGTAGCAATTTTAACCAATTCACCAGTCTGAGAAATCCCCTCACCAAACATGATTTCAACTTCTGCAACCTTGAACGGTGGTGCCACCTTGTTTTTCACGACTTTGATTTTCGTTTCTTTACCCATCGCAGTGTCTTTATCATCACCAGTACCTTTGATTTGCGTGTTGCCACGGACATCTAAACGAACTGACGCGTAAAATTTCAAGGCACGACCACCAGGGGTTGTCTCTGGGCTACCAAACATGACCCCAACTTTTTCACGCAATTGGTTAATAAAGATGGCGATTGTTTTGGTTTTATTGATTGATGCTGATAATTTACGCATCGCTTGTGACATCATCCGTGCTTGCAAACCAACGTGGGAATCTCCGATTTCACCATCAATTTCGGCACGTGGGACAAGGGCTGCCACTGAGTCAATAACAACTAAGTCAATGGCACCTGAATCAATCAATTTACCAGCAATTTCAAGACCTTGCTCACCAGAATCTGGTTGAGAGAGCAAGAGTTCATCAATGTTGACACCAAGCGCTGCTGCATAAGCGGGGTCAAGCGCATGTTCCGCATCGATAAAGGCTGCAATCCCGCCTTCTTTTTGGGCTTGCGCCACGGCGTGAAGGGCAACTGTTGTTTTACCTGATGATTCTGGGCCGTAGATTTCGATGATTCGCCCCTTAGGATAACCACCAACACCCAAAGCAATATCGAGCGCCAAAGAACCCGAGCTCATGACCTGAACTTTTTGCTCAGCCTTGTCACCCAGACGCATCAAAGCGCCTTTACCGAAGTCTTTTTCAATCACTTTCAGGGCATCATTGAGGGCTTTCTCACGCTCATCACCAAATTTTTTCGTAATATCATCTAAATTTTTCTTAGCTTTTTTTGCCAATGTATCTCTCCTCGTTTCATATACAGCCAGTTATATCAAGCTAGGCTGCAAAACTTTCACAATACCCTATTATAGCATTTTTCCATCTACTTTTATATACGTAATGCACCACCAACTTGCTCAAACTTTTTTCAATTTTTGACACTTGGGGCAAAAGTGCGTCCCCCGACCCGCCAGTTTAAATTTTTCAATCGCCCTCCCACATCTCGCACACGGCTGACCTGTTTTGCCATAAACTTGCAAGTGATCCTGCATGGTCCCATCAAGACCAAGCGCATTTTTATAGCTGCGAATGGTCGAACCACCATATTTGACACCTTCTGCTAAGATATGGATGACAGCACGTCTAAGCTCTGCTACTTTTTGGGGTGATAAGTGTCTTGCGATTTCAGACGGATGAATCTTGGCCAGCCACAAGACCTCATCAACATAGATGTTGCCCAGACCGGCCACCAAAGACTGATCCAATAAGTAGGGTTTGATCTTTTTCTGACTGCCTGAGAGCTGATGTTTGAACCTTTTCAAATCAAAATCCGCCTCTATTGGTTCTGGTCCAATTTTTTTGCGGTTAAAGAAATCACTGAGTTCGGATGTTTTGACGAGTTCTAGCGTGCCAAACTTTCGGACGTCTTGATAGACGAGGGTTTGACCGTTTGACAGGTCGAAAAAGCCGTGGAAATGTTTGTTATCTGGCACGTCGTTGCTGGGATAGCTCAGCCATTTGCCTTCCATACGCAGATGACTGACCAGGGTTTGCTCGCCTAGCTCAAACAGCAAATACTTGCCGCGACGATTGACTTCGTGGATAGTTTGATTGATGAGATAGGTTTTTAATTCTGTCAAATCAGACTTGATCATTCGAGTATAGTTAATTCGAAGTGCCGTGATTTTTTGACCACGAACAAGTTTATTAAGGCCGCGTCTGACGGTTTCGACTTCTGGTAATTCTGGCATGGCAAATTCCTTTAACATTAGTTTTAAATAGGGGTTGTAATATATTTTATAAGACTATACAATGAACTTAGACACCGGTGTACTAAAAATGTGGAGAGCACAATGAAAATCGAACAAATTTCTGAAACAAAAATCATTTATCAACGCCGAATAGGTGCTTATGGTATTGAAAATAAAAATTTGATGACGCATTTTAAAGCTTGGCTAAAAACGCATCAACTATTAAAGGATGATGCCGTTGTTCTAGCCTTAGCTTGGGATAATCCTGTAACTACCACACCCCAAAATTGCCGATACGATATCGCCTTAACCGTAGACAATTTTGATACTTTTGAACAGTTGGACGCGTCAAGCATCAAAGCTGGGCATTTAAAGGCTAGTCGTTATGCAATTTTTACAATCGCACATACTGAAGAAGCCATCCAACAAACCATGCAAAATATGTTTGCTGACCTCGCGCAAGCTGGTTATACATTTAATCCGCAACAACCGATTATTGAACGTTATGCGATGAAGATGCTAAAAAATGATCTGTGTGAAATCTGCGTCCCAATTCTTTAAGAATGATGTCTGACTATTAATCTATTAACAATTTTACCAGAAAATTAGTTATAATAGAGTCATGATAACTTTAAAGACTGTGATAGCTATTTTAAAACAAGACCAAAATTTTCGTGACATCATCATAGAAGGTGCCTATTTTAGTGCCCCTCATCAGGATATGACATTTCGTCAACTCTCTTATGATAGTCGTGAGGTAACGGATAGCACCCTCTTTTTTGCCAAGGGACTTAATTTTAAACGTCAGTTTTTGGCGGATTTGACGATTCCTTTCTATGTGTCTGAAACTGATTATGAGGTTGATATTCCAGCCATCATCGTCAATGATGTTAAGCACGCTATGAGTTTGATTGCCATGGCTTTCTACGACCAACCACAAGATGCGCTCAAAACACTGGCCTTTACCGGAACAAAAGGAAAAACGACTGCTGCTTACTTTGCTAAAAACATCTTGGATACGCATAATGGTGGTAAAACCGCTATGTTTTCAACCATGGAAACAACACTTGATGGCAAGACTTTTTTCAAATCACAACTGACGACACCTGAAAGTCTTGATCTCTTTCGGATGATGCGTGAGGCTGTCAGTAATGGTATGACGCATTTGGTTATGGAAGTCTCGTCACAGGCTTATAAAACAGCACGTGTTTATGGGCTAACTTTTGATGTCGGGGTTTTCCTTAATATTTCGCCTGACCATATCGGCTCTATCGAACACCCGACTTTTGAGGACTACTTTTACTGCAAGCGTCAGTTGCTAGCTAATTCTCGCTACGCGGTTGTTAATGCAGAGATGGCGCATTTTGACTTCGTTAAATCTGAGTTAACAGGTGAGACTGCTTTCTATGGGGCGGGTTCTGAGCACCCGATTTCAAACTCTGAAGCTTTCTCATTTTCTGCCCTTGATACAAATTTTGAGATTCAGTTAATTGGCCGTTTTAATCAAGAAAATGCCCTTGCTGCAAGTCTTGCTGCCATTCGCCTGGGGGCGAGCTTAGCTGATGCGAAAGTGGGGGTGTCGAAAACGACTGTTCCTGGTCGTATGGAGGTGCTGACGCAAGCCAATGGTGCTAAGGTTTTTGTCGATTATGCGCATAATGCGGATAGTTTAGAGAAACTCCTTGATGTGGTGATGCCGCATCAGACAGGGCGCGTGGTGCTTGTGATGGGCACGACTGGGAATAAGGGCGAGAGTCGGCGTCAGGGTGTGGGCGAGCTTTTGGAGCAGCTGCCTGAGATTGAGGTGATCTTGACTGCGGATGATCCGAATTTTGAGGATCCTGCTGAGATTGCGCGTGAGATTGCGAGTTATATGACCCGCGATGTTCAGATGATCATTGATCGGGAGACGGCGATTCGAACGGCGATGGCCAGTACTTCTGGTGCTGATGATGCGGTCATTATCGCTGGTAAAGGGGTTGACGCTTATCAAATCGTCAATGGTGTGCGTGAACCTTATGTAGGTGACCGCAAGATTGCTGAGAAATATTTGTAAAGAGGCTGAGACTAAAGGCCTCAGTCCCCATAACAAAAAGGCAAACTAGCCCTATCAATTTTGATTGTGCTAGTTTGCTTTTTCTATTTCAATTTATAGTCGGTTTTTAACCATTATTTTTCTAATATTGGCCGCCATCAAGGTTTAACGAATAGTCAGTCTACTCGATTTGGTCTATTTTTATAATAGTGATAGCGCTTCTGCTAATTTGGTTTTGCTTTGTAGAAACAATTCCAATTTGGTAAAAAATCAGCGAATTTCTTACCGATTTCGTATTGTTTTGCCAAAAGAATCCCGTTTTGGTAGTAAATCATGATGGCATCACTCGCAACTTTGGAGATTAGGCTCATAACAGTACAGATTTTATTTTTCAGAAAAGTGACACAATAAATTTAAAGTAGCTGTATCTTTTTCACCAGCATAAAATTTATCCAGTACTTTTTGGTAGATGTCCTCATGAGGCGCTGCATAGTTAAATAGTGTCATACTAGACTTTAATTTGAGAGCATCTATTTTGCCCAACACCTTAACACTATCATCTGTTTCCAACTCAAGCAGGGCAGTCGAAATTTCTTTTAATCGAGCACCAAGTATCGGGTGGTGTTGATAGGCAACTGCTTCATCCAGACCAAATATACTATAGTATCTAGCTTGGGTGCTTCGTCCCAATCCATCAAGTTGGGGGAAGATATACCACATCCAATGACTAGACTTGCGACCTTGTTTGATCTCGGACAAGGCAATGGCATAGTCATCTTTTTGTGCTTTGATAAAACGCTCAAAGTTAAATTTCTGCTCATCCATATTTTAAATCCCTCATCTTCTATTATTCCTGTTAATAGCAACTGATTTTATGTCTATTATACTAGATTTGGCATGACATTTCGTTATGAGATGGCAACTTAACTTGGATTTTCAGCTATTTCGTCCGAAGCTATCTCTCAAAATCACTTCCTCTGCACCTCTACCATATTTATGTTAAAATATAGCTTATGGATAAGATAATCAAGACAATCTCAAATAATGGACATTTTAGAGCCTATGCGCTTGAAGCGACACAAACGGTTAGCGAGGCACAAAAGCGGCATCAAACTTGGTCAAGCTCAACGGTTGCGCTTGGGCGGACTTTGATTGCGGCGCAGATTTTAGGTGCCAACCAAAAAGGTGACGATACGATTACCGTGCGCGTTCAAAGTAATGGCGCCATCACGAGTATCATTGCGGTCGCAGACACACGTGGCAATGTCAAAGGTTATATTAAAGAGCCTAATGTGGACTATAAACGTGGCTCGACTGGTGAAGTCTTAGTCGGCGATTTAGTCGGTCAAGGCTGGTTTTCTGTCGTTAAAGACATGGGCTTGAAAACGCCTTATACGGGGCAAACACCTTTGATTTCTGGTGAGATTGGTGAAGACTTGGCTTACTACCTGACGACTTCCGAGCAAACACCTTCTGCTGTTGGCTTGAATGTTTTGCTCAACGAAGATGAGTCTGTCCATGTTGCCGGTGGCTTTTTAGTTCAAGTCATGCCTGATGCACCTGAGTCTGAAATCGCAGCTTTAGAAACACGCATCCAGAACATGCCTGCTATTTCTAAACTCTTGCGCTCACATGACCACTCTAAAGCGATTTTAGACGCCATTTACGGGCAAGACCAATATAAAATCTTGGAAGAATCGCCTCTGGCTTTCCACTGCGATTGCTCTAAAGAACGGTTTGCTGACGGTATCCAAGGCCTTGGCAAAATAGAAGTTGAAAAATTGATTACTGAAAATCACGGGGCTGAAGTCATTTGCCAGTTCTGTGAAACAGTCTACAATTTTTCAGAAAATGATTTGAAAGAACTGATATAATATGACGAATACATACGATACACCCTGGAAAATCGGGGACATTGACATCAATAACCGCATCGTCCTTGCACCGATGGCTGGCATCAACAACAAAGCATTTCTCAGCCTCGCTAAAGAATTTGGTGCAGGCCTTGTGGTCACTGAAATGATTTCTGATAAGGGAATTGAGCATCGCAATGCCAAAACCCTATCCATGCTTGATTTTGATGGCGTACCAAATCCCTTGTCGATTCAAATTTTTGGCGGCGATGCTGAGACTTTGGTGGAAGCTGCGAAATTTGTCCAAGAGCATACAACGGCTGATATTATCGACATTAACATGGGATGCCCTGTCCCTAAGGTCACTAAAAATGAATCTGGTTCTCGCCTCCTGCTAGACCCTAATAAAGTGTATGACGTGGTATCTGCCGTTTCATCCGCTATCGACTTACCTTTAACGGTTAAGATGCGTCTAGGCTGGGATAATGATCACCTTTTCGCCGTCGAAAACGCGCTAGCTGCTGAAAAAGCGGGTGCTGCTGCCGTTGCCATGCATGGTCGGACGAAAGCACAGATGTATGAAGGCAAGGCTGACTGGGATTGGCTCGCCAAGGTCGCAAGCAAGATGACCATTCCTTTTATCGGAAACGGCGATGTTAAAACGCCCGAAGATGCCAAGCGCATGCTGGATGAGACGGGTGTCGATGCTGTGATGATCGGGCGTGCAGCACTTGGTAACCCCTGGATGCTGAAACGGACTGCGCATTATCTAGCTACTGGCGAGGAGATGCCTGAGCCAAGCGTTGCTGAGAAAATCGAGACGGCCAAGGTTCACTTAACGCGCCTGACTGAACTCAAAGGTGACGAAAATGGTTCACGTGAGTTCCGCCAACACGCAGCTTACTACCTCAAAGGGGCGCCTCGTGCTGCTAAGGTTAAGGTTGCGATTAATCAAGCCAGTTCTGCTGCTGAAATTTCTGGCATCTTTGATGATTATATGAAACTTTTTTGATATTAAAAGGACATCTGTCGTTGACAAATGTCCTTTTGTTTTAGCTATGCTTGCCTGTACCAGATTACCCTCTAAACTCAAGCTCACAAAAATGTTATTTAAACTCGTGTTTAAAACATAAAATTTTAATTTGATATGCTATACTGGAATGAGTAGAAAAGTTGAGATGGTGGCTATCTTGAAATGGAGGTGATGCTTATGCAAGTAAGTAATCAAATCTACAGAAAGGAGATGCCTGTTTGTCAGCATTTGAAACAATTCAAGTCCTATTTAGCTTTGGTATGTTTACCATTGCTTTGATTGGCTTAGTTGTGAAACTGCATAATCATGACGAAAAAAAATAACCGTCCTATAACTTTAGCCAGTTAAACGGTTATTTTTAACTAATTAACAGCTACCGTCTTAAACGGTTCTACTGGGAGCATGTGTAATCAGCACATGCTCTTTTTATACTTTCATTATAGCAATTGCAAAAACATTTGTCAAAACTTATAAATTCAAGTCTTCTGTATAGGTAAACCCACTACCAATCACTTCATGAACATTGATGATGGAAACAAAAGCATCTGGGTCTATTTCTGCTAGGATTCCCTTGACTGCTTGGACTTGGATAGGACTTAAGACAACATAGATAACTTTAGTGTCTTGGCCTGAGTAGACTCCTTCCGCCTTTAGGTAGGTGGCACCTCGACCGATTTCATCCGTTATTTTTTGGCTGATTTCCGCGTACTTGCTACTAATAATCAGCATCCCTCGCACGGTGTATCCACCATTTTGCACGACGGCAACGACTTGACTAAAGACGAAGCTCGCAATGACGGTATACATCATGTGTTGAATGTCGATGTAGGATAGGGATAAAGTGAGGACGAGGATGTCAAAGACGAAGAGGGTTTGGCCGAGGGCGAAGCCTTTTTTCTGCTCAAAATAACGGCCAATGATATCGCCGCCACCGGTCGTGCCGCCAAATCGAAAGACGATGCCGCCACCAATCCCTGCGAATATACCTGCGAGTAGCGCTGCGATCAAGGTATCATGCGCGAGGTCGATTGAAAAACTCATACGCTGGAAGAGCCAGATAAAAACAGATAAGCAGACAGTACCATGGATGGTGTAAATCATGCCTCGTTTACCGAATATTTTTACACCCAAAATAAATAAAGGAATATTGAGCAGAATCTGTGTGTAAGCTGGATTGATTTTAAACAGGGCGTGAAAAATCAGAGTGATCCCACTGACACCACCCTCAGCTAGATGATTGACCATGTTAAAATTAACAAAACCAAAGGCGTAAATCGCCGTCCCTAGAGCAATCATCAAGAAATTCAGGGGGTGAAATTTAACTTCTTTATTCATCTATTTTTCTTTCTTTCTGCGATTTCACTTCGTGAAATCTTGAAACTTGACTTCCGCTTGCGCTCCTGCCAAGCAGGGTCATTCGCGATCTTCGGACGCTCAAAGGCTTTCTGCGATTTCTCTTCCTGAAATCTTGAAACTTGACTTCCGCTTGCGCTCCTGCCAAGCAGGGTCATTCGCGATCTTCGGACGCTCAAAGGCTTTCTGCGATTTCACTTCGTGAAATCTTGAAACTTGGCTTCCGCTTGCGCTCCTGCCAAGCAGGGTCATTCGCGAACTTCGGACGCTCAAAGGTTTCCCAAAAAATAAGACCGTGATGAGCTATCACAATCTTATCAAAGTATACCCAGTTAACTAAAGATAGTCAAAAATGTTTACTTTATTTGATTAACTGAGTATATTAAGCCTTATCATTTTTACTATTAATTGTCGTCTTCGATAAAACGTCCTAAGACTTTAACGTTTTCAGCAACCGACACAAAGGCTGTTGGGTCAACTTCTTTCATGATGTATTTGAATTCTTGATATTCAGCTTGTGTGATAATCGTAATCAAAATCGTCATTGTCACTTTTGTATAGCCACCCTCAGCTGAGTTAACCACTGTGACTCCCCGATGTAATTTTTGATGTAGGGCCTGAGTAATTTCTACCGGATGCTTGGTAATAATGGTTGCTTGCATCTTACGTTGCTTGGTATAGATAGCATCCGTCACACGGCTTGATACAAAAATCGTTAGAAGTGAATAGAACATATACTGCCATCCGAAAAGAACACCTGCGATAAGGACAATGACACCATTGAACAAGAGGCTGATGTTGCCAACCTGACGACCAGTTTTTTTCCGTATATAAAGGCTAACAATGTCTGTACCGCCGCTAGAAATACCACTACGTAACGCATAACCAATCCCTGCACCCATAACAGCACCACCAAAAATCGCATTGATAATCGGATCTGGCGTCATGGTAAATTCAGGAATGATATGAATGAAGATTGAGCTTAAAGTAACCGTAATCACTGTATAGATGGTAAATCTTTTTCCGATTTTTAACCAAGCTAAAACTAACAAAGGAAGATTTAACAAATATAAGGTGACGGATACGGGGATATCATGGTCTAGTAATTTATAGGATAGGGTCGTAAAAATCTGTGCTAGACCTGTAATGCCACTAGAATAAACATGACCAGGCTGAAAGAAAAGATTCAGGGCGACCGCTGAAAGTAGCGCGTAGACAACTGATGCCGAAAGTTTATACATCAGTTTTTCGATAGATAAATTTTTGATCACGTTAATCATAGAAGGTATTATTTTCCAATTTTAAAATTGAGCTCTGCCAATTGTTGGTCAGAAACCAAGCTAGGGGCTTGCGTCATCGGATCCGTTGCCTTATTGTTTTTCGGAAAAGCAATAACTTCACGAATATTATCTTTACCAGCTAGGAGCATGACGAAACGGTCAAGTCCAAGGGCTAGACCACCGTGTGGTGGGAAACCGTAGTCCATAGCTTCAAGTAAGAACCCAAACTGCTCATTTGCAGCTTCTGCTGTGAAACCAAGCGCTTTGAGCATGCGTTCTTGCAAGTCTTTATGATTAATCCGCAAACTACCGCCACCCAACTCATAACCGTTGAGCACGATATCATAAGCGACTGCACGAACCTTGGACAAATCACCCTCAAGTTCATGCGCACTTTCTGTTGTCGGCAAAGTAAAAGGATGGTGGGCGCTTGTGTAGCGACCTTCTTCTTCACTCCACTCAAACATCGGCCAGTCGATCACCCAGAGGAAGTTAAATTGATTTTGATCAATCAAGTCCTGTTCTTTGGCGATTCGGCTACGAAGGGCACCGAGTGTCGCATTTGCCACGTCCAACTCATCTGCCACAAAGAGAACCAAATCTTTATCCGTCAAAGCAAGCGTTTCAGCCAATTCATCGGCGATTTCTGGCAAGAATTTAGCGATAGGACCTGAAAATTCATTGGCCACAAACTTAACCCAAGCAAGCCCCTTAGCACCAAATTGTTTGGCATAGTCCGTCAGTTTGTCAATATCTTTACGCGAGTAAGCATCCGCTGCATTTTTGGCAACAATGGCCTTAACGACAGGCGCTTCTGAGAAAACCTTAAAATCCGCCTTTTTGACAATGGTAGAGACATCTGACAACAACATCTCAAAACGAGTGTCTGGCTTATCAGAGCCATATTGATTCATGGCGTCATCATAAGTCATGCGTGGGAAAGGCAAGGTCACTTCGATATTTTTCGTCTCTTTCATAACCTTAGCAATCAAGCCTTCTGTCAGGTCTTGAATCTCCTGCTCATCAAGGAAAGATGTTTCCAAATCGACCTGTGTAAATTCAGGCTGGCGGTCCCCTCGCAAGTCTTCATCGCGGAAACACTTGACGATTTGATAATATCGGTCAAAACCAGCGTTCATTAACAGCTGTTTGGTGATTTGCGGTGACTGAGGCAAGGCATAAAAATGCCCTTCCGAAATCCGACTTGGTACCAAATAGTCACGCGCCCCTTCCGGTGTTGACTTGGTCAAAATCGGTGTTTCAACATCAATAAAGTCCAAATCATCCAGATAGTGACGAATAGCCTTGGTCACATTGTGACGCAATTTAAAGTTTGACAACATTTCTGGACGACGCAAGTCCAAGTAACGATAGCGCATGCGTGTGTCGTCACTGGCTTCTAAATCATCTTTGATTTCAAACGGTGTTGTCTTCGCTACATTTAAAACAGTCAAGTCAGCAACTTCAAGCTCGACTTGTCCAGTTGCTAATTTATCATTGGCTTGCGCTCTGGCAAGGACTGTACCTGTCACTTCAATAACAAATTCACTACGCAAACTTTCCGCTGTTGCCAAAACTTCTTTTGAGGCTAATTCAGGGTTAACCACCAACTGCATGATGCCTTCACGGTCACGCAAATCAATAAAAATCAAGCCACCAAGGTCACGACGGCGTGCCACCCAACCTTTAAGCGTGATTGTTTGACCAATATCTTCTGAGCGGACGGCGCCCGCATATCCTGTACGTTTCATTTTTACTTCCTTTTTTGTCTTACTAAATTACTTTCGATAACACCAGCATCACAACCTGTAAACCAACCGCTAGAAAAACTAACACAGTCGTCAAACGACTTTCTTTGAGAAAAGCATTGATTTTCTTGACTGCCACTACATAGAGGGCGACAAAGAGCCAGAGATTGAGACCGTTATAATCGCCTTGTAGCAGTTTGAGGCCACTCATGATAATCATCAAAATTGCGATTATCCTGATTAACAAGTGAACTTTCTTTTCTGTCATACCCTACCTCGCGAGAAATGACGTCACGAGTAAAAGTACAAGCGTGACAATCACAATAACCCGTGCGATTTTATCTCGGGTAATCGCCTTATCTCGATTAAAAATCACAATCAAGGCGCAATAAATCACTAAAAAGACACGGTCAAACTGATGAGACTGCGTGACAATCTGATACAAACTAGCAGCCATTGATAAAGCCGACAAGCCCATCAATATCTTGAGTTTATCTGTCATGCGTCAGCCGCCACTTCAGTAAAGACAGCGTCAAACTTGTCTTGAATTTCAGACAAGGTTGTCTTGACTTCTGCACGTGTCGCATTGTTTTTAACGACGATCTCTCCGGTCTCAACTTCTGATTCCCCGAGGGTGATAATCACCTTGGCCCCAAATTCTTCTGCCGACTTGAATTGTTGTTTAATCTTGCGATTTAAGACATCACGTTCCACGGCATAGCCTTGATCGCGTAGCGACTGCACTAACTTGAGAGCTGCAACATTGGCGCTTGCGCCCAAGACAACCACGTAAACATCGAGCGGCTGGGCAACTGGTAGTGGCGCGCCTTGCTCTTCTAAGATAAGCAAAAGCCTGTCCACACCGATCCCAAAACCAAAGCCAGGCGTTTCAGGCCCACCAAAATAGCTGACCAGCGAATCATATCGACCACCACCACAAATCGTCAGCTCCTTGCCCTTGATCTCCGTCATGAACTCAAAAATTGTGTCGTTGTAGTAATCAAGACCACGCACCATATTTTGGTCGATAGTGTAGGCGATATTGAGGCTCTCCAACATGGTCTTGACGTCGGTCAAGTGCTGCTGACTAGCGTCAGTCAAGAAATCCAGGATTGAAGGCGCGTCTTTGACGATGGCGATATCCTGTTTATCTTTGGAATCCAAAACACGCAAGGGATTTTCGTGCAAGCGACGCTTAGAATCATCAGACAGATTGTCTAAATGCTGTTCCAAGTATGCAATTAAGGCCTCACGGTAACGTTCGCGTGTCTCGCTATCCCCCAATGAATTGATAACAAGCTTGATATTTTTGACACCGACTTGGTCGAAAAAGGCTTTAGCCATGGCGATTGTCTCAACATCCGTTGCAGGATTTTTTGAGCCGAAATTTTCAACACCAATCTGGTGAAATTCACGTAGACGACCAGCTTGTGGGCGTTCATAACGGAACATAGATCCTATATAATAAACTTTAAATGGTTTTTGAACTTCTGGCGCAAATTTTTTGTTTTCGACATAAGAGCGAACAACTGGCGCTGTCCCTTCAGGACGCAAAGTCACATGGCGATCACCCTTGTCGTAAAAATCGTACATTTCCTTGGTCACGATATCTGTCGTGTCCCCAACGGAACGCGAGATTACCTCGTAGTGCTCAAAAAGTGGTGTACGGATTTCACTAAAACGATAAGTCGCAAAAACGCGACGCATAGTCGCCTCGACAAATTGCCATTTTTCACTCTCGCCAGGCAGGATATCAACCGTGCCTTTAGGTCTTTGTAATTTCATATTTCCTATTTACCTCTCTCAATTCCTATAAGAAAACGCCCTTGAGCGTAGACATATACTCAGTTAACTCCAGGAAGAAAACAAAATTTTTGAGATATTTACCGTCAATTCAAGGCGATGAGGTGATGACATACAGGTGTACGTCAAGACTTATCAACGATGAAGTGGCGGAAAATAGCCGAAAATGTTTGCTTTATTGGGTTAGGTGAGTATAAACGCTCAAGGACGACAATATCGTGGTACCACCTTGGTTTCTAGGCATTCCTAGCTCTGTAGCTATAAAGTTGCTAACTTTTCTTTTTAAATCGTCACTGTCTATTGTCTGCGGATTTTCAGCTACCTCCGCTCTCTGATTGCTTATCTTAATTATATATTAGTCATTACCATTTTGCAAGATTTTATTGCTGTGATTGGTCTGCATCTTTAAAGACTGACATATTTTGGGCAAAGTAATCATAACCTGAATAAATGGTTGCGGCTAGGCAGATGTATAAGAAAATCACGCCAAGTAAGTTCCAACCTAGTAACAAGAAGATGATAGATAGCATTTGTGTGAAGGTTTTAATCTTGCCTGGTAGAGCAGCTGCCATAACGACACCACCTTGTTCAACCAAGAGTAAACGCAAACCTGTCACGGCTAATTCCCGACAAATGATAATGGCAATCACCCAAGCTGGTGCTAATTTCAAGGGCACTAACATGATGAATGCTGACATAACCAACATTTTATCAGCCAAGGGATCCGCAAATTTACCGAAATTTGAGACGATGTGCCATTTACGTGCTAAATAACCGTCTAACCAGTCAGTTGCAGATGCGACTGCAAATAAAATTGCAGCGACCACTTGCCAGACATGAGAGTGACCACCTAATGCTAAAATCAAGATAAAAAGTGGAATCGCAAAGATGCGAGCAATGGTTAAATTATTAGGTAAGTTTTCTTTGGTTAATTTCATCAGTTCTCTATTCTATCGTTATCGTCAAGGTTGCTGGACTTTCAGGTGCCACAATACTTGACAAGTCAATTGGGGTATCACCGATTTTAATGGTCAACCCTGTTGTTTTTCCTAGCGTCAAGACCGTCTGATTCCCAGTCAAGGATGTAGTCGTCGGGGTGGCATCAGTCAGAGTGATCTGTCCTCCTGGCAAATCAGAGTTAGTCATACCAATCCAAACAGCTACTCCCGCTGCCGTACTGAGGTTAACTTTTACTGGACTTGCGACATTTTTCACCGTTGCTGCTAGTGCTTGACCATTGCCTGTCACCGTTATTTCAGGTTTGGGCGGTTCAGGTGCTTTTGATTCTGAAGAAACAGATGATGTACTTGGCTCAGTACTACTTGCTGATGCCTTACTTTTAGAGCTAGTCGATAAGCTATAAAGGTGTTCTGCAATCCCACTGTTTTTAGGTTTGTTAAGGACTACGGTAGCTGAAATACTAATGATAATAAGGGCAGCAACAGTACCTAATAAAACGATTGGCAGATAATAACGCCATTTTTTATCACCTAGTTCTTCATCTGCTTCTAGGCGTTCAGAAGGTTTTACAAATCGATAACTTTCAGATAAGTCAGGTGTTTCATCTACTTCAATTGGTTCGTTTTTTTCATAAGCTGTGACCAATTGGTCATAATCAAGGTCCAAACGTTCTGCATACTGTTTGAGATAAGCCTTGACATAAAAGTCCCCTGGCAATGCATCATAATCATCATGCTCCAAGGCGACGATGTACATTTTTTGAATCTGTGTTAATTCTTCAGCTGCGTTAAGTGTCATATCAAGCTTCGCACGCTGGTCACGTAAAACTTGTCCTACTGTTTTTTTTGCCACGAGAACTCCTTTCTGGACTTTTTTTGAGCTGGCACTTACCTTATAGCCTAGACAATGGTGGCAGTCAGCATCACTTTTTTATTTTTACTTTGGGTTCATAATAAATTCAGTCGAGACCATCTCTTTGATAAATCGGTCTGCATGTTGCTCAATTTTTTCCAATGTCAGACTTGACAAAATCATTGGGAAATCAAAGAAAGTCACACCTTCAAAAAGATTAGATGAAAATTGATTGGCAATAAATTCTAGTGAATTTAAAGACTTATAATAATCGCCTAACATCTCTTTTTTGATAATCGTCAAGTGGTCTAAATTGAAATCAGTTTCTATTTTATAACTTTTTAGCGTATCACGCAAAACTTTAGCGAGTTTTATTGGATAAATCGTATCTGACGTCATGCTGGCAAAATGATATTGAGGCGCTACTTCAAAATCGAAACCAAAAGAATCATCAATCAATCCTTGATTATACAAGCTTTCATAACGACTACTAGTATTGCCTAAAATCATCGTCAACATAAGTTGAATCGCTAACTTATACTCAAATCTAAGCAAAGGGTCTGACGGTAAGCGGTCATACCCCCTAAAACCTAGCGCAAGTTTAGGAATCGTGACATCAAAAGACAAATTATTTGTCGCAATCGGTGCTGCTGCCACAAATGGTGCACGCTGAATCGGTACAATCGGCTCAAATCGTTTCTCAGTTTGATTTTTTTCAACCAAATCTGACATTTCTGATACCTCAAACGGTCCTGTTAAAAAGAGCGTCATATTGGCTGGATGATAAAAGGTCCGATAATTTTCATATAAATCTTCCGCTGAAATACGTCTAATACTTTGCGGTGTACCTGCAATATCAGCTGCTAAAGGTGACTCAGGATAAAGATTTTGTAGAAGACCAAAAAACAATCTAAAGTCTGCATCATCTTGATACATCTGAATTTCCTGTGTGATGATACCTTGTTCTTTTTCGACAGAAGGTTGCGTAAAATATGGCTCCTGAACAAAATCTAACAACAATTCAACATTAGGTTCAACGTTTTCCATGGTTGAAAACAGATAAGACGTCCGTGTAAAACTTGTAAAGGCATTGGAATTAGCGCCCAGTGCACCAAAAAAGTTCATGGCATCGCCATCTTTTTTCTCAAACAATTTATGCTCTAAAAAATGAGCAATGCCTTCTGGAAAGGTCTGCATATCTGAGCTACCACGTGGCATAAAACGCGTATCTAAACTGCCAAAATTTGTCGTAAATAAACCATAAGTCTTATTAAATTCAGGCTTTGGCAAATAATAGACGAGTAAGCCATTATCTAGCACCTCTTTATAGAGTGTCTCACCGACTTGTGGATATTTTTTAATCTCCAAGGCTTTCTCCCTCCATAAAATATAAAGCTTGTAAATTCAATGTCTTAGCTATTCTAACAACATCTGCTTTTGTCACGGCGTCTAATCTTTGCAACCATTCTGCTTGAGAAAGCTGACGGTCTGGTAAAAGTTGTTTGATATAAGCCTGCTCGATCAAATTTGACGGTGAATCCAATGATAAGAAATAAGCATTTCTCAACATATTTTTAGTTTGGCCTAATTCACTATCTGAAATATCACCTTGTGCCAAAGCACGAACTTGCGCTCGAATAATAGTTAAGGCTTTACTACGATGTCCCGCATCAATACCAGCTGCAATTTTCAAGAAACCAGTAAAGGTATCAAAACGTGAGTTAGCATAATAAGCTAAACTTTCTTTTTCTCGCACGTTTGTGAACAATTTTGAATGTGAAAAACCACCTAAAAGACCATTCAACACTTGCATCGTGAGATAATCAGAATCACCGTATTTGACTGGGTGACTATAAGCCAACTGTAAAATTGATTGATTAACATCTTCTTTTTCTGTCTTTTCACGCACGATATTGGATGTTGCTTGCTCATAAAAGACAGTACGCACAGGCTCCCTATCAGTAAAAGGCATTTCTGAAAAATAAGTCCTGATATTCGCTTCCTGAGCCGCTGACAAATCACCCAGAATCCAAATATCAATCGTATCTGTCAGTAACATTTTTTTATAGTACTCAAAAACACTCTGACGCGTCTCATGCTCCATCAGCTCAACTGATGAAATACTAGGTGTCGACAGATTTTTATCCTCAAAAAAGAGCTCGCTCAAACGCGTTGATGACACGTAGGATTTATCCTCACGTGTCGATGCCAAATAATGCAAAAGATTTTTCTTTTCACGCGCAAAAGTAGCTTCATCAAAGCCAATATCATCAATCAAAGGCATAAACAAAGCCTGATGTAAAAGTTCAACCGCATCTGTTACCGTATCACTCTCAACAAACTTAGGATTAACAACACTCATACCGATATTCAAAAAATGATTATCACCTTTTTTAGACACACCAGTCGCAAAACTGGCACCATACATCTCTGATAATTTTCTTTGAAATTGTTGATTGGTCGTCAAAACTGCATTTGATGTCTCCCAGAGGTTAGAAATAATCACACGTTTAGCAACATTAGCGCGCGACATCTTAGAGCGAAAGCGTACCAAAAATTGCACTGTCTTAAACTTAGTTTCCTTGATTATATGTAAATTTACGCCATTTTTTATTTTCATGTTTGTCCTTTATTTATGTACTTTTCTATTATACCAAAATATAGGCATCCGGACACCAAATCAAGTAGAAGATTTCAATAAATTTTATAGCGCACTGATTGTCAGTATCGCTAGATTTTTCAACGTTTGCCTAATTTTCTGTCATATTAGCATGATGCCTTGTGCCCTACTGCACAACTTCATTTAACGAAAGATTCCGATTGCGCGCCTATAAGGCCTTAATTTATGTTAAAATGAGGTATGAATACTTATACGATATACGATGAATTTATCACCCTAGGCAAGTTGCTCAAAGAAGCAGCGATTATTGAAACTGGTGGCGCAGCCAAACATTTCTTAGCGACCAACGATGTTTTGTACAATGGTGAATATGAAAATAGACGCGGTAAAAAACTTTTTGATGGCGATGTCTTGGAATTCCCAGGATTCGGGCTAAAAATTAATATTGTCGCAGCGACAGCAGATGAAATTGCGGAACATCAAGCCGAACTTGACGAAGAGGCACGTGTCAAAGCCATTGTCAAAAAAATCAACGCTGATAACAAGAAAACGGAAATGCGTCAAAAATCAGCTGCTAACAATAAAGAGCAATACTATAAACGTAAAACGAGCAAACCTAAATTCCCTGGTGCTAAATAAATACCTATGATTATTTCCGAGTTACATCTCTCCAATTTTCGAAATTATAACCATCTCGACCTCAAATTTCATCCCAACTTAAATATTTTCGTCGGACAAAATGCCCAAGGCAAGACCAATATTGCTGAAAGCATTTATTTTCTTGCCTTAACTCGCAGTCATCGGACACATGCTGATCGGGAATTGATTGCGTGGGAGCAAAAAGAGATGTTGGTATCAGGCACGATAATCAAAAAGAATACAACTGTCCCACTCGAGATTACCTTAACACTTAAGGGGCGGATTGCCAAAGTCAATCATCTCAAGGAAAATCGACTGGCTGATTATATCGGTCATCTGAATGTCATCATGTTCGCACCTGAGGATTTGGCGATTATTAAAGGCGCGCCTAGTGTTCGGAGGCGTTTTATTGATATGGAAATCGGTCAGATTCGGCCTGTCTACTTGTATGATTTGATGCGCTATAATAAAACGCTCAAAGAGCGCAACAGCTATCTCAAATTCGATGCATCAAAAATTGACCCTAATTTTTTGGATGTCTTAGATGACCAGCTGGTAGAATATGGCGAAAAAGTCATGAATCATCGCAAACAATTCATCTCCAGTCTCACTGAGATTTCTGCTGACTTGCACAATCATCTAAGTCATGGTCAAGAAAAGTTGAACATCGTTTATGCTCAAAATGTCAAGACTGACTTCGCAGACGAACTTAAACAAGCGCGTCAAAAAGACCAGTTTCGTGCCCAGACTTCTGTTGGACCTCATCGAGATGATTTACAATTTTTCATCAATGATATTAATGTTTCCAATTTTGGTTCTCAAGGTCAGCAACGCACGACTGCGCTGTCTGTCAAATTAGCTGAAATTGAGTTGATTTATCAAGAAACGGGTGAGTATCCGGTTTTACTCTTGGACGATGTCATGAGTGAACTCGATAATCAAAGACAGCTCGATCTGTTATCTTTAGTTATCGGTAAAACACAGACGTTCATCACAACAACGACGCTTGATCATCTACAACATTTACCTGATAAAATGACGGTTTTTGAAGTGACTTCAGGTACGATACAGACCGTCTCCTCAGAACAATCAGATACATCAGTAGATTCCGAGTAGTGCTCAGTATTAAATTCTAAAAAGTATTAAGAAACGTGAACGGCTGAGCCCGTTCACGTTTCTTAATTATTTTTTTATTCTATTGCTATACCTTATGGTTTCTTTTTATTAGCATCATCATTACTACTGCTAGTATTGCTACTTGAACTATTACCTGTATTATTTCCAGAATTATTATTGGCATTATTACCCGCATTACTACCTAAAATTTTTGTCCAAGCATTTGCATAGTCACTATCACTACCACCAATCGCAAATTTATATTGCGTCGTCGGTGCACCTTCTGGTTTAGCCCAGTAAGATGTCGTCGTTGGTCCTGATAATGTGAAGTTAGTATAGCCTCCACCTGTGAACGCTCCTGGCTTTTCACCCGTTGAGGTTAAGACTGTTGATTTCGTCACTGACGGATCAAGTGTGAAACGTTGCTCAACACCAAAGACACCAGGATTAGCCTGATAAATACTATTAGCCAGTTGCGCAACATATTGTGAGTTATTGTTATAACCCGTCATCGCAGCCATTGGTGTATTATCATCGTGACCGACCCAAGAACTAAGCGTTACTGTAGGCGTTGCAACCATAAGCCAAACATCGACAAAATCATTTGATGTCCCGGTTTTACCAACCCAATCAGCACCCGCTAACGTTGGATTCAAGTTAGACAACTGACCATAAAAAGTCGTTGTTTTCTGTGACTTAATCGGCCCCTTTAAAAGTTCTGCCATGATTGATGAGGTGGCTTTTGAATACACTTGTACAGGCTTGCTTTCGTGTTTATAAATCTCTTTGCCATTACCGTCTTTAATACTATCAACGACATAGTACTGCTCATATTGTCCACCGTTTAGCAAGGCTTGATAACCATTCGTATGTTGAACAACAGAAGGGTCAATCCCTCCACCCAAAGGCAGTGATTCAATCTGGTAATTATCAACCTTATAGCCCATCTTACTCATGTAAGGTTTGACACTCTGACCGTTTTTAAGCATTGTTTGGTAGGTCCAGTAAGCAGGAATATTCCAAGACGTATCTAATGCATCTTGCAAGGTCATCATCTCTTGCGTACCCGCTGACGTGTCATGCATGATAGGCTCGCCACTAGAGAACTTAGTCGGATAGTTAGATAAACGACTTGCACTACCTAAAATTCCCATATCAATCGCTGGACCATAAGCTATAATCGGTTTAATCGACGAACCAGGACTTCGGTGCGTATCAAAAGCATGATTATTTTGGTTACTATTATAATCCAAACCACCAACAAAGCCAAGAACAGCACCAGTTTTATTATCCATCAGAACATTACCCGTCTGGTTTTCACCTGTACCATCTTGCAAGAGGTAGCCGTAATTTGCGACAGCCGTCTGCATGGCTTGATAAATCCCTTGGTCAATGGTTGCTGTTATTGTAAAGCCACCTTGCTGCAATTTTTGTTCTGCCATTTTTTGGTAGGTTTCTTTAACCACATCATTACCTTGGTCAGCTTCAGAAACCTTATCTGTCTTAATCAAATAATCATAGACTTTATCAAAGGCTTCATTATAGACCACATGATATAAATAACCATGACTTGTTGTTTCAGCTGTTGCTGGCGCAATGAATTCAGTCGAAATATCATATGCTTTATAGGCTTCATACTCTTTTTTAGAGATATAACCATTTCTATAAAGGTTAAAGAGTACATCTTTTTGTCTATCTAAACCATATTGCATATTTTCCTTAGATTTAAGATTACCGTCTGCACCATAAGGTGTATAAACAATCGGACTCTGTGGTAAACCTGCGATAAAAGCTGCTTCTGGTATCGTCAAGTCTTTAGCTGACTTACCAAAAATTCCTTTAGCTGCCTCTTCAACACCAGCAATATTTTGACCTTTATTATTACGGCCAAAAGGCGAGACATTTAGATAGTCTGTTAAGATTTCATCCTTGGTAAAATGTTTCTCAAGCTCTAAAGCATATACCATCTCTGTGGCTTTTCGTTTAAAAGTTGGGGAATCTCCAAGGACTTGTTGTTTAATCAACTGTTGGGTAATCGTTGAACCACCTGAAGACGAGCCACCCATTGATTCTCCTAAGATTGCTCTGAAGAAAGCTTTGGGCACCACACCTTTGTGATGCTCAAAATTCTCATCCTCTGTTGCAATCAAGGCATTTTTTACCGTTTGAGCAATCTGGTCACCTGAAACTTTTGTTCTGATTAAATCACTTGAAATATCAGAAATCGGCTGACCATTGCTATAAGTCATCAAGGATGCCTCAGGAATCGTATTGATTTTTTCAGTCAATACTTTGCTTGACGGCACTTTGACATCTGAAATCAGGCTCACCAAATAACCCGTTCCTGTCGCAGCACCAAAAATAATACCTAGACTCAAAATCGTCGCAAAAATAACAGCCAAACCTCTGACAACTATAAAAATCGTCTCTAGAATAGTTTTACTATCAGAAGGACTTTTTTTATTTTTGTTTTTGTTTTTATTTTTTTCGTTACGTTTCGCTTTTTTAGCTTTAATGCGATGCTGTAACGCCTCACGTTCTTTATCGGAAAATTCTTTAGTCATAGCTTTATTATATCATAACTTTTTTCTTTTACCTACTACTATATGGCCTACAAGCCTTTAGATATAGGGGTTTCATCTTTTGTATCTCTATCAATAATTTGCGCGTGAAGGTTCACTTGCAAACAAAAAGCCAACACGATAGGCTAGCTTTTCAAAGTTTTACATCACGACTAGAGTGATTATAAGAAAATCAAAGTGGATAAGAGATACAGCACAATAATGTGAAGCGGATAGAAGATATAGAACAACCATTTTTCTTTTCTACCTTCCTTGCCATTATATAAACAGATTGGTAGGAGAGAAAAAATCATCATCCATTGGTCATTATGTGGGTTTGAAACAAAAATAAATAGACTGACTACCACAAGTGCAAGATATATTAATAGTTTTTTATCTCTCAAAATATAAAACATTAAAGCTAGTAGGATAAAAACCGGTCCACCTTCAACAGTAATGAAATTAGGGATAAAAAATATGAAAATTTGTTTGATGATAAGTGGCATATCTTGACTTGCCATAACAAACAAAGTCACAAAAGGTGTCACAACAAGAAACAACAAGCCCAAAATAGCTTTACCAATGTACTTGACTTTACCGAAAAATCCGTCATACACCCACATGGCACATAAACCTAAAAACAAAGTGCCGAAGATAGTATTAATCAACTCTACTTTAGGATTTGGCAAGATAGCAGGTATAGCCATAAATAAAACCTGACAAATCCAAAAACCTATCAATAAGTTCAACATATACTTCTTACGATTATGTGTGTAATGAAAACCTTCTGCACTTAAAAATAAGAAAATTGGTGCAACTAGCCTTCCTAGCATTGTGAACCACAATGGAATCCCTTCAAAATAAAACATTTGGTGAACATGGTCAAAAACCATTAAAATAATTCCGATAAGTTTTAAATCAAATGATGTTAAACCTTTTTTCATAATAGACATGCTACTTTCTCCTACTTATTTAGTTTCACGGCATTAAAACGGTGTTGTACGCCTTGACGATATTGAAATTATACACCAGATTCTGATAGCTTTGACTTACACTTTCGTAAGCTCACTGTAAGGTAAGTCGTTTCAGCTGTCTATCATACAACATCTAAATCATCAAATTAGGTACTTTTTAGGCTTAATATCAAGTCAACAATGCCATCTGATAAACTCGTGTTAAAATATAGGCTCACGCCTTAAAATATCTTGATTTTTTTGATATAATAGACTTAATTTATAAAAATTTAGCTAAATGAGGTGGCATTAGGTCTGCTCAGCTTTCAATATAGCATTTTTAATACTTTATCCCCTGTGTCTATATCACGATGCGTTGATAAAATAGCTCGGATAAAGCATTATCTGCTACCATGTGTCGGCAGTAAGCAAATACAACCTCTAAAGTAAGGATGATTGAACATGAATATCTTCGAAGAACTCAAAGCGCGTGGTTTGATTTTTCAAACGACTGATGAAGCAGCTTTAGTCAAAGCCTTGACGGAAACTTCTGTTAGCTTTTATACGGGCTATGACCCAACGGCGGACTCGCTGCATTTGGGGCATTTGGTACCTATCCTAAATATGCGCCGCTTGCAACTTGCTGGGCATCATCCAGTAGCGCTCGTTGGTGGTGCGACTGGGATGATTGGCGACCCCTCATTTAAGGATGCTGAGCGCTCACTCCAAACCACTGATACCGTGGCACAATGGTCTGAATCGATCAAGCAACAGTTATCACGTTTCCTGAGTTTTGAAGGCGAAAACGCTGCTATCGTAGTCAACAATTACGACTGGTTTTCTGACATGAACGTCCTTGAATTCTTGCGCGATGTCGGCAAATACTACACCATCAACTACATGATGAGCAAAGAATCGGTCAAAAAACGGATTGAAACTGGGATTTCCTATACTGAGTTTGCCTACCAAATTCTTCAAGGCTATGATTTCTATCAACTCAATGAAAACCACGGCGTCAACCTCCAAATCGGTGGGTCTGACCAATGGGGGAACATGGTAGCTGGGACTGATTTAATTCGTAAAAAGTCAGGTAATGAAACCCATGTCATTACAGTACCACTTATCACTGATTCAACCGGTAAAAAATTCGGCAAGTCTGAGGGCAATGCCGTGTGGCTTGATGCCGATAAAACATCACCATATGAATTTTACCAATTCTGGCTCAATATCGCTGATGCCGATGCCGTCAAATTCTTGAAAATCTTTACTTTCTTATCTCTTGATGAAATTGATGAGATTGCAAAAGCTTTTGAAGCAGAGCCGCATGAACGTTTAGCTCAAAAAACATTGGCTAAAGAAGTCGTTACTTTGGTTCACGGGGAAGCTGCTTATGCGCAAGCAGTCAATATCTCAGAACAACTTTTCGCAGGTCACATCAAAGCCTTGTCAGTCAAAGATATCAAGGCCGGCTTGAAAGATGTTCCTAGCTATACTGTTCCAAGTGATTTTGACGGTAACTTGGTTAATCTGCTTGTTGATGCCAAAATCTCACCAAGCCGCCGCCAGGCACGTGAAGACATCACAAATGGCGCTATTTACCTCAACGGTGAACGTCAAACTGAGCTAGATTATATTTTGAGCGATGCAGATAAACTTGAAAATGAATTAACAGTAATCCGTCGTGGTAAGAAAAAATATACAATTGTGAATTACTGATTGGGATAACCTATCGCCATTAAATATATATAATAAAGTAAAGACAAAAAGCCACAAAAGCTCATTTAAACGTGAGCTCTTGCGGCTTTTTAGATTTTTAGACTTTGAAATTAATTAGGATTATTACATCAACACAAATGTCCAGAAACTCTTTTTGATACATACTGAAGAACTAACATTTTATAATGTGCAATCAAAATGAATTTCATTTGTTTCAAAATTTCCATATGCTAAAACAGACTCTTTTTCTAACATATAATCAAGTAGCAGTTCTGAAACCATATATGTGCCGAGAAATGAATTTAAGACTGAACCACTGTTTTCGCTGATCGCACCTTTTTTGTTGACAATCAATATTTTAATTCTATCGATAAATTTTATAGCCGTCTGATAATTTTTAATCAAATATGCAGTTTGAGCTAAAACACCATAACCGCTTACGAGAATAGGACCACTAATTTTATTATCAACTTTGGCTTGAATTAGATCTAACATTAATTCATGATCATCAGAAGCATTTATTATGATATCTGTATCCGTAAGACCATCAACTAAGCCATTTAATTCTTGATAGTTAGCTATAAATTTTTTATGTGGTGTTATCTGATACTTTTCACCATATCTATCATTTAATGCTTCAACTTTATATTTTCCTATTTCATTTACTAAATAATTTTGTGCTTCTAAATTTTTTTCTTCAATAGAGTCACCATCAATTAAAACAAAATGATTGAATTTTAACTTCCCCAAAATTTCAACCAAGTAACTGCCAGCTGTACCTAAACCGATAATAATAATTCTTTGTTCCGAAACTTTTATTTCATAGTCTTGATAGAATTTTTTCGGAAAAGTATTAACAAACATTTCAGTTCTTGTTAATGCCTCCACTGTTCCAGAAATCCAGTATCCATAACCTTTATTTTCTAGAAATAAGAGAATATCATCTTTTTTTGATTGTGAGATCAATCCATAGCCAGCTATTTCTTCATCAGTTCTTGGTATATTGATAAACTGTAAAAACGAAAAAAATCCTTCATTATCATCAGTATTAATTACTGTATTTAAATAATTATTACCATAATATGTCTCTATTCCTGATTCTTTTTGCATCCAAATCAATTCTGATTTTAATCTAAATCGCTTCATTATTTTTACTCCTTTGGATAGTTGTTAAAATCAAACTAAGTGCTACTGTAGATATGATTAGGAAAATAAGCCATGCAATTTTTGCATGCCATAAAGTAAGACTTGTAAAGATAACTGTACCCACTGGAATTGATAGCATAAACAAGGTATCAAGAAAAGCACCAGTTTGTGCTAATACCTCAGGCGATAAGGCATTCAATAATTGTGAAGACAATTTTGGATTAATTTTACCTATCACATACCCTATAAAAGCGATAAATATCGTACTAATTAAAGGAGCAAGCTGTAGCATATTTAAAATTGAAAGAACGATCAAACTAGCTGATACAAGTGAAATTAAACTGACCAATGTAAGTTTTGAAAAAACATCATTTGGTAATAAACTACTGGTAATCACACCTAGAATATAAGAACTTTGCAAGATTAAGATAGAGGTACCAAATTGAAGATTGAAAATTGGCTTATCCAATAAAACAATATTAAAAATTGGCAAAACGGCACTCCCTAATACATTAATCAAAATAATACAACTTAATATTCTAGCAAAACCAGTTGTCCCTTCTTTACCAAATATTTGCTTTGTGTTTGATAAAATTGCTTTCATTTTTGCGATAAGAGAAATTTTATTATCCTTACTAACAGCAGAGATAAATTCAAAAGGCATCTCCTTTCGTATGACAATCAGTGCAAAAACTGACAATAAAAAAGTTATAGCATTTACAGTAGCAACAAGTGAGAAATTTTGATAACTAGCAGTCAGTAGCCAAACCCCAAAAATTTGACCAAGTAAAGAACTGATATAAGTAATAAATTGCTTAAAAGAAAATGCCGACATCATCGCGTTTTCTGGAATATTTTTTTGAATAATAGGCATTTTTAAACCACGCTCAAAATTACTAAATGTATCAGATATGATATTAATAAAACACACTGCGGAAAAAGCAAGATAGGACATATTCATCTGAAGTAAAGCAACTATAATAAATAAAAACGCCTGAATAAAACCAATACTAATCGCCTACTTTACCTTATGCTCAGTCTTATCAGCCCTTATACCGACAGAGATTTGAAAAAATATAGGGATGAGCATAATGGCATTTGCAACAAATACCATGATTCTTGGATTAGGCATCATTGAAGCATATATAACAAACACAATATTATAAATGGATGCCCCCGAATTATTTAAAAAATCAGATATTGTTAGCCATCTAAAAACTTTATTTTTTAAAAAAAGGTTCATAAATTCTCCAAAGTAATTTGAAAAAGCGATAAACATAAATCGCTTCATATTCATCGCCGTTTAGTTTTAACCAAAAATACAAATAAGGATGTCATTACTATCCAAGATATGTTTTTCTTCAAATTTCATATTTATTTTCTCCTCTCCAACAAGTCCCCAGCTGTTAGTCTTGTTCAGTTCTCGTAAATCGTTCAAACTAACTTACAAAATAATTATATCACTTCAAACACACCTATGTGAAAAGTTGCTAACTTGCAACACTTTTTTGCTATAAACCGTTGCAAGTTAGCAACGATAGGTTTTCCCCTTTTTAAATTTGATAAAATATAGCTATCATAGGAAAGGAATTCTAATCATGATTTTTAAACTATTTAATCTGTTTGGTATTTTAGATTTTTAATTTAAACAAAACGCCAGTATTTTAACAAGCTACTGGTATTTTTATTTAGGTATAGTTGACTAGAAGAATCTCAATTTTTCTCGCTAATGCTGATGCATCTAAATTTTTCAAAAACTGAATATCCCTTTTAATCTCCGTCAAAATCTCTGATTTTTCATCTTGACGATAGCAAGAAATTTTTTTAAAAACAGAAACAGCGATTCTCTCTACTGTATCATTTGGTTTTAATAGTACTTCAAGTTTCTTTTCAAACACATCTGCATAGTTAAATTTTCGATGAAGAATCATATGAACATATAGATTCACAACTGTTCGCTTAACGATATGTGCATTGTAAGGTAACTTTTTATAAAATTTATCTTTTTTTAACAAATCTAAACCAAGTTGGTACACTAAATTAATATCTAAAGTTTCCAAAACCATCGCAAAAACATTAACATCAAATACTGTCCATTCTTCAATATCTGTTAAATGTTTATCAATAAACAGACATTCCTCATCTGTCAGCACATTTCTTCCCGACAAATCTTTGATTGCACACTTAGCCAAAATGTTGAAAATCTTTTTCTCTTTTGTTCTAGGTTTTGGTAGAATCAGGGCTTTCAATCCCTCTATATCTTGAGTAACAATATAAGACTGTAATTTTTCACCAAACCTATGTAAATTACCACCCTCAAAATTTCCGATTGTCAAGAAAAATTCGCTCGCAGTCATATTTAAACCTTTAATCGCATGCATAAAACCGTCTAACAATAACATTTGTGTCCCATTTTCGAATCTTGAAACCTGTGATTTATTCAAATTATCACTTGTGACATCTCCCATAGTGTAACCCCTAGACTCCCTCACCTTTCGATAGTGAACACCTAAATCTTTAAAATCTAACATCTATTTTTCTCCATTTTCTTACTCAGCACTATCAGATAAAGTAGCATAACCAAGTGACCTAAAACAGCCAAATAGCAAACGCTTCCATATCAACTAATAGAATTATACAAATTTTCAAAATATATGTCAATTATTTATATCAAAATATTCAGACAATAATTGATACAAGCAACTCATCTAAAAAATAATGTATTTTATGACCGGGACAAAAAAACTGTATAAAATCTGCCCTTTTAAAAACAGATTTCATACAGTTTTAATTACTAATAACTTCTACATAACTGATGCAGATTTTTTTCGTGTGAGTAAACGATAACTTGATAGTCCCCAAGCAAAGATGACTAAGGCTAGGGCAACATAGAAAGCTACGTGCATCCCTTGAAGAAAAACTTCTGGCCGTGATTTAACATAGCCAGATACGCGGTGTCCGATTTGTCCTGACATGGCAACAAATAAAACCGTTGTCGCTAAGGTTGTCCCTAATACAAAGCCGAGGTTTCGGCCCAATGCGTTGACTGAGCCAGCAATTCCTAGATACTTCATTTCCACCGTTGACATGACTAAAGCGTTATTAGGGCTTTGGAAAAAGCCGACACTACCGCCATGAATGAACAAGATTAGCATCACAAGTGGCATAGCCGTACCTTGACCAATCATGAGATAACCGAGTTGGACGATTAGAACGCCAGAAATAGCAAAAAATGTGATGATTTCCTTGTCGAATTTATCTGATAAAACACCAGCAATTGGGCTAAAAATGAACATCCCCACGGGGTAAGCCATCATCACCATTCCTGCAAATCCCGCAGCAGAACCACGATAATCTTGCAGATAGAATGGCATGAGGATGTTAACAAAACTACCTGCTGTAAACATCGTCATGCTAGTTAAAACGCTCATACTAAAGAGTTTACTGCTAAAAATATTGAGATTCAGCAAGGGTTTTTCAACTGTTTTTTCTGTATGAATAAACCAAACAAAAAGTGCAACCATGGCAACAAAACTTAGGATGACCGACAGCGTCATGAAACCTTGAGCTTGGCCTAGACTAACTGCGATGAAAAACGCGACAATCGTTAGAAACATCTGCGTTGCCCCAAGTAAATCGGCATCTTTCACACTACCTGAGCCAGGATCTTCCGGCAAGGCTTTTCTACCAATAAGATAGGCAACGACGCCCAAAGGCACATTAATCCAGAAGATGTACGACCAACTCGCAAACTGTAAGATAAAGCCGCCGATTGCAGGTCCTGCTATTGCACCTAAACTCACAAACATAGACATGATACTCATAGCTCTAGCTCTCAAAGCCGGTTCAAAGAGTTGACTAGTAATCCCAAAACTATTGGACATGGTCATAGATGCCCCAACAGCTTGAACAATCCTTGAAAAGAGTAGAAAATGTAGACCTAGATTAATCCCTGCGAGTAGTGAGCCTAGGGTGAAAATCAAACTACCAATGCTAAAAATTTTCGTTTTTCCGACTAAATCACCGAGCCTACCAAATAACAGAATTAAACCTGATATAACGACTAGATAAATGGTCACTGACCAAGTCACTTGCCCCATATCAAGGTGCATTTCACGTGCCATACTTGGCAGTGCAATGTTAACAATTGACCCATCAAGGGTTGACATAAACGTAAAAATACCGAGCGCCAATAGCCCTGGAAATTTTTCTTTACTAAACATATGCGACTTCCCTTTTTCTATAATAAATCTTGAATAGCTGCTTCTAAATCATCGATTTGTGCCTCACCTGTAATTTGGCTGACCATAATCCCATCAACCGCTCGTTGCACCAAACTATCAATATCCATACGTGCTTCAAATTTTTCAGCATTTTCAAGCTTAGGATTAGTCTTAGGTTGTGGTGGTGCAAAAATCGTACAGCAGTCTTCAAATGGCTGAATCGAAATATTAAACGTATCAATCTTCTCAGCCAATTCGATAATTTCTAATTTATCCATGGTCACAACCGGTCGAATAACTGGCGTTGTAGTGACTGCATTGATAGCTGTCATTGAGCCCAACGTTTGGCTAGCCACTTGTCCTAGACTTTCACCATTGATGATGACCTGACCGTGACGGCGAGCCCGAATCTCATCAACGACACGCATCATGAAACGACGCGTTACTGTCATCAAATAAGGCATCGGTACTTTTTCTTTGATTTCTTCTTGAATCTCAGTAAATGGCACTTCGATAAATTGAATATCACCGCCAAAAACTGTTAACTTACTAGCTAAATCTTTTGCTTTTTTAAGCGCACCAGGACTCGTATAAGGTGGGCTAGCAAAATGAACTGCCTCAATTTCAACGCCACGTTTAAGTGCTAAATAACCCGCAACTGGCGAGTCAATCCCACCAGATAACATCAGCATACCCTTACCGGCAGTACCGACAGGTAAGCCGCCCGCACCCTTAATTGTTTCGTAGCTCAGATAAGCAAAGTCAGGACGAATTTCGACCCGCAAATCAATATCAGGCTTTTTCATCTGTACTTTCGCATGTGGCACTGCCATAATAACCGTATGCCCCAACTCACGATTCAACTCTGTACTATCTAGCTCAAAATCATGGTCAGAACGCTTAGCCGTAATTTTAAAAGTCATGCCTTCTTGATACACATTTTTCATCAAGGTTGCCACTGCTGCTTCAATTGCTGGCATATTTTTGTCCACTTTAATCGCAGGCGAAAAATTCTGAATACCAAACACCTTGACTAATTTCTCAGCCAAAGGCGCATAGGCTGCACCATTAAGATAGATATGAGCACGGTCTCGCTCACCCTTAACCGAAATCGTCGGAAATTCTGTCAAAACCTCTCGGATATTTTGAGCCAAACGACTGATAAAACGCATCCGATTTTTGCCCTTAGTCGACAACTCACCGTAGCGAACCATAATTTCTGAATAATTTAAATTTGTCATAGTCACTTTCTATTTAAAATCCCTCGCCTAAACACTAGCGAAAGATGCCCGATACCCTCACCTACCTAGCGAAAAAGTATCTCTATATTTTATTGTATTTTTTGGAATTTGGCATGGAGTTGTTTGAAAATCGTCAAAAATTGTTCGATTTCTGCCATGTTATTGGTCTCATCTAGGGAAATGCGAACAGCAGATGTCGCAAGTTTAGGTGACACATGCATCGCCGTTAGGGTACTAGACGCTAGACCCGCCTTAGAGGAGCAGGCACTTGTCGTTGAAATGTAAATCTCATGTGCTTCAAACCCATGTACTAACACTTCACCACGGACACCTTTGAGTCCAAAAGTAATGATATTAGGTACAAAGTTATCCCGCTGACTAAAGACGACAACATCCGAATATTCAGCCAGTGCTGTCAACAAGACTTCTTTCATCGCCGCCAACTTCACAAGTTTAGCCTCTGAGTCAGCTAGCACCATACGTAAAGCCTTAGCTGTTGCTGCAATACCTGCCACATTTTCCGTCGTTGAGCGTTGATTATTTTCTTGACCACCACCTGTTAACAAGGGTTGCAGTTTTTTCCCTTTTTTAATATAGACAAAACCAACACCTCGGGGGCCATGAAACTTATGTGCTGAAAAAGTTGCAAAATCAACACGTTCAGGTAAAAACTCAAGCACGTCTAACTTACCAACAGCCTGTACCGCATCCACATGAAAAGAAATCGTTGGTTTATCCGCTAACAAGTCACCAATCTGACGAATCGGCTCAATGGTACCAATCTCGTTATTGACAGCCATAACTGAAACCAAAATTGTCTCTTTTTTTATCAAGGCAGCCAGCGCATCAAGTTTAACAAAACCATGGCTATCAACAGGGGCAAAATCCACCTCAAAGCCTTGTGTTGCAAGCCATTCTGCAGATTCTTTAACCGCAGGATGCTCAACACTTGAGACGATGATATGGTTACCATAGACACGTTTTTCAAATGCCACACCTTTTAGAATCCAGTTATCGCCTTCTGTACCGCCTGAGGTAAAGTAAATTTCCAATGCTGATTTGCCGAGTAGGTCGGCAATTTGCTTGCGAGATGCCTCTAGCATTCGCCCAGCAACTGTCCCTAAATTATGTAAGCTAGACGGATTGCCCATGATTTTTGTGGCAACGTCTGTATATGTTTTCAGGACTGCGGGTTCAATCGCTGTTGTCGCTGAATTATCAAAATATATCATGTTTCTTCCTTTTATTAGAACTTCAAGCTAACTTCTGTAGAAAAAATAGATAATTGACGAACCTGCGCAAGCGCAGAAGTTAACGCTACGTCATACTGCTTTCACTATCATATTTTGAACTTGAAAATAACTGCGAGTTCGCAGTTTTTATTTTGGTGTATACTCTAGGAAATCATAGAGCAAGTTGGAATGATTGTCATTCATTGAATAGTTTTCGAGGGCATTGACATTTTTTCGCATAACTTTGGCTTCTCGCGCTGTTAGCAAACCTTGTGCCTCATATTCAAAGATTAATTTGCGTTCTAAATAATAGCCGCGCATCATCTCATCTAAATTATTAGGTCGTGCCTTGGTGATGATTCGGGTGATGAATCCGCCCGTTGCCACTTGCTCTGATGCACGCAAGCGTTCTGATTGTAGATAATTTATCAAGTCGGCATTATAGACCCCTTCCAAACTCTCTAGGGCATCTAAAATAAGACTTGTATTATTGAAGTAAAGGTCACGAATTTCCGTCTTAGAATCGCCAACCAATTTCTGTATTTTTTTTCGATTAAAATGAATGTTAATATGTAAAATATTACTCAAAACCAAGCGAATCACCCGTAAAAAAATGGCAACTGCAAAGGCTAAACTTGAAACAAATCTATGAACAATAGAGCGTTCTAGCTCTTTCAAATATCGTTGGTAAATCCGATAAGTTTTAATCGTAATTTCATTATTTCGGAATGCATTTTCCAGACCTTCATTTTCAAGTCGAAGAATCAAGAGCTGTAAGTCATTAAATTCGGCAGTCATTGTCGCTGATTCTTGATTAATAATCAATTTCCGAATTCTCGCTTGATAATTATCAATCGTCGCAATATAGCCAAGTTTATTTCGGCCTTTTTCTGATTCTCGCTCAAGCTGCTCTACGACAGTAGTCAAAATGGCAATCTTTGCGACATTATAAACTTTTTCTTCCTTTTTAGGGGCAATAATAGGTAACACTAAAATTCCCGTTAAGAAACTGACGACGGTTACTGATGCCGCAAGAAAGATAAGCAATGAATATTTCTGAGCAACTGCTTCTGGTAGTAATAAGATTGTCGCAACAGACACTGTCCCCTTGACACCAGAAAAGGTGAGAAGTAAAATATCATCGACATAACGGGCAAATTTTTGATGACGTTTTTTAGCAATCACAGCATAATAGACACTTAAAATCACATAACGCATGATAAACAAAGTTGCTGTCAACACTAAAACAGTGAGCAATAACCTAAAATTATCGTAATAAGCATTACTGATGATTGGCGTCACGATTTGTTGTAACTCAATGCCTAAAAACAAAAAGACAATGGAATTCAAAATAAACGTCACAGCATCCCAAACTGTTTTCGAGACACTTTCAACCTGAGCATCAAACAAGGTAATTTTTTTGAAACCACCTGCCTGCATGACACCTGCCACGACAACAGCAATAATCCCTGAAACATGAAATTCTTCTGCTAGGAAAAATGCCAGCAGGGGCAGCATAATTTCCAACATCAGATAACCCGTGACATCCTGCGCCGCGACATCTTCCATCAGGGTCAGAACAGTCCGATTCAACCAAGCCACTAGAAAACCAACTAGTGCTCCCCCAATGGCTGACAGTGCCAAGCTGCCAACGGCTTTCCCAAGAGAAAACTCTCCTGTAGTTAACGCTAATATGGCAAACTGAAAGGCGATAATACCAGATGCATCATTAAAAAGACCTTCGCCTTTTAAGACGGCAATGATTCGTTTTGGAAAATCGAAACGCTCAGAGAGCGAGCTCACCGCTACCGCATCGGTCGGTCCTAAGCTGGCTCCAAGGGCAAAACAGGCGGTTAAAGGAATGGCAGCATAAAAATTATGACTGATAATCCCGACAATAAGGGTTGTCAGAAAGACGACAGGGAAAACAAGCAGTGTTACCGTACGTCCATGCTTGACAATCCCTTTCACGTCTGCTTCTTCTCCTTCTCTAAACAAAAGGGGCCCAATAATAAAGGCCAGAAAAAGCTCCGAATTTAGGCGCAAGACATCTCCTGCTCCAAGTACACCTAAAATCAAGCCAAAGACAACTTGAATGAGGGGTAGTGGAAGTTTAGGGAAGACCTTATTGATGACATTAGAAACAATTAATGCGACAAAAAATATGATGACATAAAATACCGTATGAATCACCCGTGTATGCTCTCCTTTCACTTTCTAACTTGGCACAAATGCTCACGCACAGATGCTTGACCTAATTGTTGATAGTTCTTACCACTCATCCCATTCGAGTATAGTGCATTAACTAGCTACTACATCCAAAACTATGATTTTAACAACACTTAAAAACTATCATTAGTTATCATTTTTTTCGTCCAATAATTTTTTGAATAAAGCTTTTTTCATGGCTAACTTCTGGTCAAATTTTTGGGCAGATTTTTTATCCAAAGTCGCCCGACATCGTTTAATTTCTAATTCTGACAATTGCCGACGCAAGCGTGCTTTTTGATTATCTCGACTGCGAAAGCGATCTAAAAATGATAATTTGGCTGCCATGGCAGTATTCAATTCACTTTTATCATGATTTTCTAGATAAAGCTCGCGCATATGTTGAATTCTTTGTTCGAATTCATCATCAGACAACTTTTTCATTTCTTCTCTCCATATGATTAATTGATAAGGCTTATTATAGCACAAAAGCCTCGCACACGCCAACGCCAGAACACCATAGACTTTCAAATAACATCAGACAAGTTTTTCTTTTACTTTTCCGCCAAATGAGCATATAATAAAAGTAGAGGGTATGACTGGTTTCTGCCCAATTATTAATCTCAAGGGGCACACGAACACCGTGTCAGCACACCTTAGAGCATCATAAATGGAGGAAAAAGCTATGCTTCAAGAATATAAGAAAATTATGGTGGGGATTGACGGATCCGTTGAATCTACTAACGCTTTTGACCGCGCACTCGCTGTCGCAAAACGAAATGACGCAGAACTTCTACTCGTTAATATTATCGATTTGCGCGCCTTCCAAAGCATCTCAACCTACGACACAATGGTAGCTGAGGACACCAAAAAAGGAGCGGAACAACTCATTGCCGATTTCGCTGAAGAGGCAAAAAAAGCCGGTATCAGTAAAATTAAGACCCGAGTAGAATTCGGATCTCCTAAGGTTATGATGTCAACGACACTCCCTAAAGAAGAAAACGTCGACTTAATTATGATTGGTGCCACAGGCTTGAGCTATATCGAACGACTATTCATCGGATCAGTCGCTCAATACATTGTTACCCATGCTAAGTGCGATATCCTAATCGTCCGTTAAAAATGAAATCAGAACTCTAAAAGAGTTCTGATTTTTTTGATAGATAGACACAGATACTCAGACTTAAAGTTGTGTGCTGTTTAATTTAGCAATCTCAATAATTGTATCAACAGCTGCCTGCATGGTTTGCACGCTCACGAACTCAAAGCGACCGTGCATATTTTCACCACCCGCAAAAATATTCGGCGTTGGAATACCCATAAATGAAATTTTAGAGCCATCTGTCCCACCACGGACAGGTTCAATCTTAGGTGTGATACCCAAGTTTTTCATCGCAGTTTCAGCAAGTGTGACAATAGACATATCTTTCTCAATCACTTCAGCCATGTTGTAATATTGATCTTTCAAGACAACATTGACACGGTCTTCATCATAAGTCGCATTCATTTTTTCAGCAATTGCTAGAAGGTCTGATTTCATTTGCTCGAAAGTCGTCCGATCATGGTCGCGAATGATGTAAGTCATCGTCGCAGCTTCTGGTGAACCAGACATGCTTGCCAAGTGGTAAAAACCTTGACGGCCGTCAGTCAGTTCTGGACGCGCTGTTTCTGGCAATTGATTGTGGTAATCATTGGCCAATTGAAGGGCGTTAATCATTTGATTTTTTGCTGTTCCTGGGTGAACATTACGACCAGCAATTGTGATCACAGCTGATGCAGCATTGAAGGTTTCGTATTCCAACTCACCTAGTGGACCACCATCGATTGTGTAGGCAAAGTCAACATCGAAATCAGCGACATCAAATAAATCAGCTCCTGTCCCGATTTCTTCATCTGGTCCAAAGCCAACACGAATTTCACCATGTTCAATCTCAGGATGTTGGATTAAGAAATCAGCTGCTGTCATGATTTCAGCAATACCTGCCTTATCATCAGCGCCAAGCAAGGTTGTACCATCTGTTGTAATCAAAGTTTGGCCTTTGTAGTTGGCTAGATTAGGGAAATCTTTGGTATCCAATGCATAACCGCTTGTCCCAAGTTGGATTGGGTTACCATCATAATTTTCGACGATTTGTGGATTAATCCCATCCGCATTAAAATCAGCTGTATCCACATGCGCAATCAAGCCCATTTTACGGACTGGTTTAGCCGTCGTCGCTGGAATTGTCCCAATGACATAGCCATTGCTTTCTAAATAATGGACATTCTCTAAGCCGATTTCACGCATTTCATCCGCCAACATGGCTGTAAACGCAACTTGTGATTGTGTCGTTGGAACTGTTGTACTTGTTTCATCAGAGCGCGTATTAATTTTGACGTAACGTAAAAAACGTGCTAACATCTTATTTTCTGTCATCATTTTCCTCATTTCTTAGGCATTCACACCCTAGTCGCATGAAAAAACTTTCAACCCTAGAGTCGAAAGTTTTCATTTTTAAGCTAGATTAAGCTTTTTTTGCTTTCTCGCATGAGCTCGTCGCAGTTTTTAAGCTTTTTTAGCTACTGGATAAACAGATACTTTTTTCTTGTCGCGACCGAAACGTTCGAATTTTACAACGCCTTCGATTTTAGCGAAAAGTGTATCATCACCACCACGGCCAACGTTTTCACCTGGATGGATTTTAGTACCGCGTTGACGGTAAAGGATTGATCCGCCAGTCACAGTTTGTCCGTCAGCAGCTTTAGAGCCAAGACGTTTAGATTGTGAATCACGACCATTGGAAGTTGAACCACCACCTTTTTTGTGGGCGAACAACGATAGATTCATTTTCAACATAGGGTTTTTCCTCCTTGATTTAATGTAGGAAATTATTTTGGTTTCAAAATCTAACCAAAACAATCCACTTGATAGATACCCTTAGGTAACTTTGATGAAACTGCTATATTCTGCTTCTTGGGCAATGGCGTTAACACCATTTTCAAAGTTGCGCAATAATATCTGAGCAATTTCAGCTTGTTTATCGGATAAATCTGACAAGATTTCACAATCGAGAAAGCCTCCTTCGACTTCATCCACTTCAACCAGGGGTTGAAAATGAGCAAGCGTCTCTAGAGAATTCACCGTTGTAATCGCAAGACTTGAAACGCCAGCACAAACTATGTCGTGCGCCATTTTGCCATTAAAGGCATGTCCTGTGATCACAAAACGTGTAATCTGGTCATCTTTTCGACTAAACTTGATGTTAATCATCTGATCAAATATCGCGATTAAGCGTTGATTTCTTTGATGATAACTTTTGTATACGGTTGACGGTGACCTTGTTTACGGTGTGAGTGTTTTTTAGGTTTGTATTTGAAAGTAACAACTTTCTTTTGTTTACCTTGTTTCTCAACTTCTGCGACAACAGTTGCACCAGATACGAATGGTGCCCCAATCACAGTTTTTTCACCGCCAACAAGTACAACTTCGTCAAAAGTTACAGTAGCGCCAGCTTCAACGTCCAATTTCTCAACGTAGATTGCTTGTCCTACTTCAACTTTGACTTGTTTCCCGCCAGTTTTTACGATTGCATAAGTCATTTGCGTGTTTCCTCCTTATATAATATGTTAGACTCGCCTTGGTAGGTGGAATGACTTCACTTAAGTACAACTCTGAAAATTGCTTTTGTTCAGTTTTAGATAAAATTTTCTTAGACAAGGAAATCCGCCGAAGGCTTGCTGGTGCAAGTCAAGAAGGATTGACGACGACTAAGAAGATTTTAGCAAAAGTGGGCAAAACTGAATTTACAGGGCTATACTTTAACCTAACTTCGTGCGGTTGTACTCTTGAAAGCTATGAAACTCACAAAGACAACATTGTTATTATACCAAAAACAAATGACCTTGGCAAGTATTTTAATAAATAAAAACAAACAAGGCGACTGCCTCGTTTGTTTGATATGTCTTGGTGAACTAGTTCAACTTGCTAAAGTACCGACAGTCACTCTGATAAGTCGTCTGTTTGTTCATCAGAAACGCTATTGACATGTTCTGCGACTTTAGCTAGTTTACCAGTTTCTTGCACTGTCAATGTCCCTGCAGCACGCTGTTCCATCATGTTAGCCAAATCCATACCTGTTGATTATTTGATAAAATCAAATAATCCTGGTAATTGGCCTGATCAACAACTAAAAATCAATTTACTACAACTACTTTAAAGCTAAATCATGTTGAAAAAAGACGATACAAACCTTTTGTGTCACTGATTTCATCAAAAATAGATATGATTTCATCAGATTGATAGTATATACCTCGTCTTTCTGTACCAACTTGTCTAATAATCTGGTTTTCTTTTGCTTTATTTAACAAATTATTCGCTGTACGTATACTGATACCCATTTTTTCAGATGCTAGTTGAGAATTAACAACTGGGTTTTCAACTAATAGATACAGCAGATTAACAAGATTTTTATTTCGTCTTTGATCAATCCTGGTCAGCCATCTATCTAACGTTTTATCTATTTTTTGGCTAATCTTAGTGCCAATATTAACTGCTAACTTTAAGGCCTCTGAGATTTGAACGATGATAGGCAACGGATCACCATTTTGATATTCCTTTATCGCTGACATATAGCTATCAATATTGGCCAGCAAACCACTTGATACTGGTAATGTTACAGATAAAAGAATTTGTTCTGCTTTTAACATTCGATGGATAAGTGTTCGACCGGTACGCCCATTGCCATCCACAAAAGGATGAATCGTTTCAAATTGCGCATGAAATAGTGCCGTTTTGACAATTGGATTAATGTCTTCACGTTTAGAAAAAGAAATGATGTCATCCAAATACTCATCTAGTCGATCGGCAACTGGTGGCACAAACAAAGCATCATGTGGACTATAAGAATTCCCACCAATCCAAACTTGTTCATCACGAAAATGTCCACCAAAATCTTCTCCCGATGGTTCTATCAAAGTTTTATGAATTTCTTTGATGACATCTTTATCAATGTCTGAATCCGATTTAATACCCTCACGCATGGCTTTAACGTTGCCAAAAATTAATTTAGCATTATGTGGGGCTTTGACATTCAATTCTGCCAACGCAATATTTCTAACACTAGACGTCAAATTTTCGATTTGTGAACTCGCAGCGGATTCACTTCTCAACAATAGCGCAGGAAAAGAATACTTCTTCTCCTGTTGAATAGCATCAAATCTTGTGATGGCGACCAATACTTCATCCAATAAAAGTTGTATTTCTTTTGTTAGATCAATCTCAATCCCTTCAATTTTGAGAGGAATTGCAGCTAAATACTCAGCTTTTATTTTAGATTTCTGCCGTTTTGAAATGTATGTGAAATCTAATTTACTTTGCCAAGGTACTATTTCATATGTTATTGGGTGCCATTGTTCGTTCATCGACCAAATTTCCTTTCATTCTATTATTTAGGTAATTATCTCACTTATTTTCCTTTAAGTCAATTTTAGAGGAAATTAAGTGAAGACAAAAGCACAATTCGCTTAGGAATTGTGCTTTCGTCTTCAATCTGAGAGGCTTACACAGTACTCTTTTTTATTGACCTTAAATTAATCGTTTCAAACAAAGCGACTACCTCGTTTGTTTAATAGTATTTAACATCACTCGTCTGTTTGTTCATCAGAAACGCTATTGATATGTTCTGCGACTTTAGCTAGTTTACCAGTTTCTTGCACTGTCAATGTCCCTGCAGCACGCTGTTCCATCATGTTAGCCAAATCCATACCTGTTGATGATTTGATAAAATCAAATAATCCTGGTAATTGGCTAGCAGAGGCGCCTGAGATGCTTTCAACGCCGTCATAAACTGTCATATTTTGAATTTGTGACAAAGGTTCTGCAAGTTTCGCTGCAATATCTGGCAAGACTTTGACAAGTTCTTGCATGATGATCATTTGACCATTAGACTCAAAAGCCTTGGCTAATTTTTCTTGGCTTTCTGCTTTTGCTAGACCAATTTGACGAATACTTTCAGCTTCGGCTTCACCACTCTTACGAATACGTTCAGCTTCCGCTTGCGCCTCAGCTGTCACTGCATAGGCTTTGGCATCAGCTTCTTTTTGTTCAGCAATCAGCTTCACTTGCGCAACTGTTTCAGCTTCGACTTTTTTCTGCGCTTGCTCGACTTTAGCGGTTTCAACATTGCGCTCAGCGACTAGCTTATCAGCATCAGCTTTCGCCAATTCTTGTTGCCGTCTAGCTTCAATATTTTGAAGTTCTTGTTCGCGTTGTGCTTCGATGATTGCGATTTGTTTTTCACGATCATACTGAGCTGTTTTAATTTGCGTATCTTTCTCAACTTCTGCAATCTTTTGCTCAGATTCTTTCTCAGCCTTAATCGCGATTTGTTGAGATTCAGCTTCCTTACTTCGTGCATTTTTATCAGCTTCTGCTTTTTGAATACGTGAACGGCTCTCATTGTTTTTAATTTCAATGATGGCCAAGTTATTGTAATAGCCCGAATCATCCGAAACACTCTCAACCGACAAAGTAATCAGTTCAAGACCAAACTCTGCGAGTAATGGTTCAACCAAATTCACAACGTTTTCTTGGAACTTAGTTCGGTCAGTATTTGCCTCCTCAGGCGTTAATTGACCAATGATCGAACGTACTTGGTTGCCCAACACATCAGATAGGTCAATCACCAAGGCATCCAAATCAGTGCCTAAAATACGTTGTGCCGCAGTTCTACGCATCGCATCAGACTGACCAATGCGGATTGTTGCAAGAGTTTTAACATTGATTGGGACTTGGTTGACTGTTGGCACCTTTGTAACGGTACTTGCCACTGTAAATGGTTTTTGAGAAATGTACGTATACTCTTGAAGGACAGGTATGACGAAAGTCCCACCACCACTTACAATTTTTGTTTTTGATCCTGTTACTGGGTCCGGCTGAATACCACCACCTGAGATGACCATGATTTCGTTAGGCGCAACACGTTTGTATTGGGCTAAGAAAATAATCAGTAACAGTAAAACAACGGTTGCAATTGCGATCGCAATAATCATCCCGCCTGTCAAGACAAACCCTTCCGAAAGTAAAAATAACTGATTTTCCATAAAAAACTCCTCTGTAACAACGTTCTAGTACTCAAGAGTTTGTTAAATTTTTTCAACAGAATAGGTATTATTTGCAATCAATAGACCAACTTTAACAAAATCACCGACGCGCAACTCCTCATCACGGCATTTTCCATTGATAGTAAAGATGCCTTCTAGAGTGCTAACTTGGACTTTGGCAGTTTGACCAAATACATCAATAACCCGACCTGACTCATTTAACAATACGAAATCTTGAAGATCCAAAACATGATCTCCTTCTAATTATTTGACATAAATGCCATGCCTTATTTTATCATTTTTCCATAACATTCTCAATAATTCAAAGACGACATTTTAAAGGATTATTGGGACTATTTTAGATTTTTATTGTAATTTGGTATAATATGAAGTAACAGCTTTAATTTAAAACTTAACAAGGAGACTATATTGAGCAAGCTATTGATTGTTGAAGATGACGGCAATATCTGCCAGCTACTAGAACTATTATTAAAGGATAATCATAAACTCACTATCGTTAATACAGGAACAGAGGCTCTGCTACAAGTCAATCAAGCGCAATTTGATTTGATTTTACTTGATCTGATGCTACCTGGTGTAACTGGCGAAAGTGTCCTAACAACAATTCGTAAAACGAGTCAAACACCTATTATCATCACGACAGCGATTGATGATAAGGCGAAAATCGTTGAATTGCTAAAATTGGGTGCCGATGACTATCTCACAAAACCTTTTAACCTTGATGAATTACAAGCAAGAATTGATGTACAACTTCGTAAGATAAACCATGAAATGCTACCAGACAAAACTTTCGCCTATAAAAACTTGTCTCTAAATCCTGAAAATTTAGAGCTAAGAATTGGAGACGCTAAGCTCACCGTTGCCCAAAAAGAATATCAAATCATGGCCTTACTCATTAATCATCCAAATAAAATCTTCACAAAGGAAAATCTTTATGAACGCGTCTGGCAAGAAAATTATCTAGGCGGTGAAAATACCTTAAATGTCCATCTGAGCAATCTCCGTAAAAAGTTAAAAGCAGCTGATCCAGAAACCGACTACATTGAAACAGTTTGGGGTATGGGTATCCGTTTAGCAAAAGAAAAGAGTTAATGATGATGCTTATTTTGTTACTCCTCTTTTTGCTTACTACAATTATCTTAAGCGTTTATTTAGCACTTGTCCTATTTGATTTACAGCAAATCACGCGCCAAGTGACTTTTATTGCTGAAAAAGAAACAAACGCCGAGATAACTTCGACAACCAAAAATCCTTGGATAAAAAATTTATTGAATCAAAACAATCGCCTGATTCGTAAGAATAAAACCTTTCATCGGGAGCAAGTCAAAAAAGATAAATTACTGCACGAAATCTTAACCAATTTAACCCATGATCTAAAAACACCTCTCACCGTTGCATCTGGCTACACACAACTACTTGAAAAAACGGTGCCTACTGAAAATCAAGAAATCGTCTCTAAAATCGATAATAGTTTGACCAGTATCAAACACTACCTTGACTATCTCATGAGTATAATTTAATTCAAGAAAAGAATATCTCCCTTAACTTAGAAATAATAGATATATCTGAAAGCTTACGTGAAAGTCTTTTCCTTTATTATGAAGGCTTTGAGGAACGTCAAATTTCACCTAGTTTTTCACTGCTCGATCAACAATATACCATTGTTGATGTGGTTATCTTACAACGAATTTTTCAAAATATTCTTGGCAACGTCCTCAACCACGGCAAGGACTACCTCCAAGTTACCATGACCACTTCTGATGAAAAATGGTTGAAACTTAGTTTTTCCAATGGATTACAAGCTAAAATTGACAACCCGCAACTTTTATTAGAACGTTTCAAAACCAATGAGCCATCTCGTACAAATAAAAGCACTGGACTCGGACTTAATATTATACAAGAGCTCTGTCACATGATTCATATCACGCCTAACATTGAAATAACAGATACCGACTTTAAAATTGACCTTTTAATCCGATTAAACCAATAAAAAATCTCGTGAGTATAAAATCTCGCGAGATTTTTTGTCAACAAGTAAACCTTACAGCTCTTTATGTTTAATAACAACAGAACTGCCAACTAGTGACAACAATATAATAGCGACACCTACAAAAAGATAGGGGAGACTTTCATTCATTGAGACTAAATTCAATCCGACCTTTTGAGTGAAACCCGCAAGATCAAAATATTTGATGACATCCGATTTTGTTATAAGCTGTGCAATCTGAACAATCAAAGGATAGATCACAATAAACACCGCTGCCATGATTGAACTCTGAGTTAAAATCAAAATTAACGTTGCTAGACTAAACAATACACTGACCATTAAGCCCATTACGACAGACGACAGTAGCATTTCAGAAAAAATCGAAAATAAATCTACACCTGCTGTACCATATTTAAAGATGCCAGAGACAAGAACGATGATAAAAAATAGAAAAGTCGATAAAATCAAGACAACTAATTCAGTCACATACTTAGCAAAAACGAACGACAATCTACTGGTTCCTGATGTCAAACTATTTTTATAGGTCTTCAAAGAAAACTCAAAACCAATTAGTATAACAAAAACACTGATAAAACAATAATTCAAAATGGAACTTGAGGCAACAGTGTTTTGCATCAAATGCGGCAAGTCCCAGACCGTTTCTTTGAAAAGGTCATTATCTACATTGACGCCTGAAGTTATAGCAGTTTCAAAAAAGACACTCAACACTCCAAGTGCAGCCACTACCAATAATGTAATGCGAATCCCAGTTGTCTGACTTAAACGATAAAAATCTGCTTTCATTAAACGTACCATCACTTATTCCTCCCCTACTGTTTTCACTAAATTTGTGTAATAGTCTTCCAGGATATAGTCTTATTTATCTATTCCCTCAACATAAATATCATATACCACTAGTAATTTATTAATCTCTGCAACGCTCAAAGATGTGCTAGAAATTTTAATTTCGTGCTGACTTAGCACTTCAAAATCATCTGTCACATTTTCAGATAAAACAACAGCTGCTTTAGCAGCATCTTCTACCTTAACAACAATTCCTTCTGTCACAATGGCATCAAACTCATCTTTAGTGATTTCCTGAATCATCTTACCTTTATGAATGAAACCAAAACGCGTCGATACTTGATACAATTCTGTCAAGATATGACTTGAAATAAAAATCGTTGTCTCTCTCTCCTGATTAATTTTCACAAGCAACTCACGCAATTCCACGATTGCAATTGGATCTAGACCATTGATCGGTTCATCTAAAATCAGAAAATCTGGTTGATTAACAAGCGCCATAGCGATACCCAAACGCTGTTTCATACCAAGAGAAAACTGCTTAAACTTTTTCTTACCTGTATCTGCAAGATTCACAAATTTTAAAGTCTCATCAATCACTGAAAAGTCGTGAATACCTCGCTGCAAACAAATAATTTTCATATTTTGATAAGCATTCAAAGCATTAAAGGCTGCAGGTGACTCAATCGCAGAGCCAATTCGATTTAATCCCTGATTATATTTACTAGATTCTTTTGCATGACCCAAAAGTGTGATTTGACCATATGTCTCATTGGATAAATCAGCAATCACTTTCATAATTGTTGTCTTACCCGAGCCATTTCGACCAATTAAACCATAGATATCTCCTTTTTTAACATCAAGTGAGACATTATCAAGCGCCAACTGACGCCCGAATTTTTTAGTGACATTTTTTAAAGACAAAATTGTATCTGTCATATCCGCTCTCCTTTTTCTGCAGAAGTTTCCGACTGCGTCGTACCGCTGTCAGTATCATGTTGATACTATTATCATATCATGCAAATATCAAGCTGTCTCTTAAGTAACTATTAAATCTTTCTTAAATCTCAATCTATAATTTGATGCAAAAAAAAGCGACTCAATCTGAGCGCTCTTTTCATTTATCTTTTAACTCTTAAATCGTTTCAAACAAAGCCACAACTTTTGCTTTTTGATCGGCTAACAAGGCGATTTTAGCAGCAATTTGTGTCTTAGCCATTTCGATAATTCGTTTAAAGGCTGGTTCATTTTTGAATGGTTCTGTGAAGTCGATAAAGGCTTGCAGTTTTGCTTCTGTGTCAAAGCTATTGCCAATGACTTTGATAAAGTCACCAGACGCCATATCTCCGCCTAGCTTTTCTTGCACCCAATCCCAATTCTCAACCAACCATTCAAAGGCAGCAGCTTGAGAAAAGTCACGGCTGACAAGTGATGAGAACCAGAAACGTAAGTCTTGTGGTTTTACCAAATCAGTGTTGCGATATTGTGAGATGATCGTTTCAACTGTCGTCATTTTCTTCGTGCTAGACACGGCAACATTCAACTCACGTTGGAAGGTTTGGTCAGTCGTTTTAGCATAAGCATCAAAGTACTTTTGAACTAATTCGTCTGTTTCGTTTTCAACGATTTCATTTTTCAGGACAACTTGTCTGATATCAGCTGGAATACTGTGAATATCAGTAGCATGTTGGCTAAATACCTCTGATGATTGTGCGACAGCATCCGCGTTTTCAGCGTAGACTTCCCATGAAATTGGTAAGGCACGTAATTGCTCATCATTAAATGATTCCCCGGCAACTTTAGTCCAACCTAAACGGTTGTATTGTTTGTCAAACAAACGTGCAACAAATTTCTTAAAGTTGACTTCTGAATCAGTTGATTCGTCGATGAAAATTTTCAGAGCATTAAGCGCTTGTGACATGGCCAAGTTGACAACATTTGACGGTTCATTATCAAATGTCGCAAGCAAGTTGACCAAGTCAGCGTAGTCAGACAAGCCACCTTCTGCCAATTTCAAGGCAGATTGGATGAGTTGAACTTTTGTAATCGTATCAAAAGTTGGGACTGCTGCAGTTACTTTTTCAGTCAATGCTGCATCGTATTTGACCAAATAGTGTGCGGCATTTTGCGCATTAAAGAGAAGTGGTTTGTCGCCATTTTCAGCTGATAAAGCCGCAAATCCTGGAATTCTAACTTCTGCTTCTGACAAGACATCAGGCAGACCAGTCCAATTCGTGTTAAGTGGGATTTGCCATAGACGACCTTGGTCTACGCCCTCACCTGTAAAGAATTGTTGTTGGCGTAAAACGAGTTCATCGTTTTCTACAGACACGCTCAATACAGGATAACCAGGCTGCTCGATCCACGATGTCATAAAGGCTGAGACATCACGACCTGACGCTGCTGACAAGGCATCCCACAAATCGCGACCAACAGTATTGCCATACTGATGCACGTCAAAATACGCATGAAGGCCTGCTGAAAAGTCAGTGTCGCCGAGCCATTTGCGGAGCATGACCATAAGACGAGCGCCTTTGGCATAGACGATAGCGCCGTCAAAGAGCGTGTTGATTTCGTCAGGGTGGTTAACTGCAACATGGACTGATTGGACACCATCGATGGCATCACGATTAAGTGCCATAGGAGCTTCGGATACTGAGAACTGCTCCCAGATGTGCCAGTCAGGCTCGATTGCATCAATGGCAACGTATTCCATCATGTTAGCGAATGATTCGTTCAACCAGAGGTCATCCCACCACTCCATAGTAACTAGGTCACCAAACCATTGGTGTGCAAGTTCATGCGCGATGACAAGTGCCACGTATTGGCGGCTAGCAAGTGTCGAGTTATCTGGATCAGCAAGCAAGGCGACTTCACGATAAGTGATTGCACCCCAGTTTTCCATCGCGCCTGCTGAAAAGTCAGGCAGACCGATATGCCATGAATGTGGCAATGGATATGCGACTTTGAAGTAATCTTCGTAAAATTCGATGACACGAATGGCGATATCTAAAGGAAAATCAAGCGCTTGTGCTTTATGCGCTTTGGTTGCAAAGACACCAACTTGTGTGCCATTTTTTGTTTTGCCAAGTTTTGACTGCATATCACCAAAAACAAAAGCCAAAAGGTAAGATGACATCTTAACTGTTGTGTCAAAGGTATGCACACCATTCTCATTTGAAATTTCTGGCATATTTGAAACGATTTCTTCGCCGTCTTTTTCGTCAAATTTCACTGACAAATCAAAGGTTGCTTTAGCCGCTGGCTCATCAATAGATGGAAAGGCTTGGCGGGCAAAGTGCGTCTCAAACTGCGTACCGACTAATTGTTTTTTCTCACCGTCAGCATCGTAATATGACGGGTAAATACCTGTCATGTTATCTGTTAAAGCTGCAGAGTAAGTGAAGTCAACTGTCGTTTCACCAGTTGCTGGGACTTTAAAAGCTACTGTTTCAGATGCTTCATCCAAGCTGAAATCGACTGCTTGACCATTGACGGTAACTGATGTAATCTCTAAATCTTTTTGGTGAAATGCAATATCAGTCGTCAGACTCTCACCAGTTACAGTTACTTGACCTTCGAACCGTTTTGTTTCTCGGTTAACATCCAGGAAAATTTTATAATTTTCTGGTTTAAAATCATCGTATAAATGCTTAAATTCGCTCATGTTCATCTCCGCTATCATTCATTATTCTGTATCATTATATCAAAAAAGACTGCTCTTGTAAAAATTTGAGATTAGTCCCATACTTTTTTTAGACAACAACTAACAAGCTAAAGAAAACGCTCTAGAGTTCAAACTCTAAAGAGCGTTTCTTAAAGCTTAATAATCCATCACGTCTCCGACATAGCTTTGGAGAAGATACTCATTTTGAGAATCATCAACATTTTTCATTTTGATATCCCATTTACCATCTTTTTTGCTCATCATGATATTGAGTTTATCACTTGATTCTACTAAGTCTGATTTATCAAGAATTTCTCTATATTTATTATAGGTATCTTCTTCTGCTTTTTTGTAATCATAATCATCTGTCGCATCAAGATAGGCACTCTCATAATCACCGATAAGACGACTAATATTTTCTCTAGATAAAGCATCCAGCTTAACATTAACTAACGCTTTATTATCATAAAAACCTACAGTTGTCAGTTTATAAGATGAACGTTTAACTGCCATATAAAGTTGTGGTAGATTCCCCCAATCCTTTCCTTCTCCTTTATCAAAAAGATGAAGGGCACCTGCTTCATTACCATCAACATCTTGTTTTAAATCAAGTGTACTAATCGCAGCCACAGGAGACTTCCAAGGTTTAACTTGAATTTCCGTATGAGCATCATTAAGCACAAACTGGGTACTGAACGATTGAGTTAAATCCGGGTCTTGAAAAATTTCAACAACTTCTGTAAAATCTTTCATCCCCTTATCCTTAGGATCAAAACCAATATCAAGCTTTAGATTTTCATCGCGTTTAACAGTTAACTTTTCTCCTGAATAATCAGCCTTACTGTCATCCTCATATTTTCCACGTACACGAGTCGCCAATTGCTCTACGTTGACAGACTTACCTTTTGGCGGTGCAGTTTTGTCTTCCGACTTTTGACAGCCAACTAAAAACAAGGTAGATAGTAAAAGTCCTGCAAATAATCTTCTTTTTCCCTTTTCATTATTTTCTACATCATTAATACCTTTTACCACATCAAAAAGTTACAGGTTTTTTAGTTTATTTTTAAGGTAATTAATAAAAGCGTCTTTAGAAACATCTTTTCCTGTCAGAAAATAATAACGTTTCCCCCTTGAAAAAGCCGCATAATAGCACTCTCCTTCTTGTGCTAACTGAATGACTTGCCCCTTTATTTTACTAGGTACAACTTGTGCCATAAACTCAGGAATAATTGTTGAGTCATCGCCCTCCTTCACTTCAATTGGCTTATTTTTCTGGTTTCGATGAGAGGTATCAAACTTCCCAAAAACTTTTATTCATCGAAACTTGATTTTGACTCACCGCCATAATATGAATCTGATCCCTCTGATGATAATACACGAATCCGCTACCAATAAAGAGTATAAGCAATGCCACTAAAAACAGCCTGCCATAAAAGAATTTCATTTTTATCCTTTTATCAAAAAAACCTGACCTGGTCTCCGTAGCCAATTCCGCTCTTATAGCTAATTTAGTCTTATCTACCAACTCATTTGGTGCCTTAATTTGACTCATCGCATCAACATATTTTTCTTTAAGCAACTCATCAAACGAGTCATCAAATTTATAGTTATCATTCAACAGTTATCACCCCTCCTTCCATTTTTTTCTTCAAGGCAACTCGTGCACGTGATAGTCTCGTTTTAACAGCTGATTCAGTCAACTCAATTAATTGCCCAATTTCTCTAACTGAATACTCCTCAAAATAAAAGAGATGCAAAATCATACGTTGATCATCTGTTAATTTTGAAATTGATGACATCAACTTATCATTGATTTCATTGTCAATACGAAAATCCTTAGCAGTCTGAACATCCGCTAGTAAATACTCAAATTGGTAATCGCTTAAATCAGTCCGCTTTTTCCGCCAAGCTAAATTAAATTGATTTTTACAACAATTAATCGTGACTCGAATTAACCAAGCCTTCAAGTGAACCTCATTTTTAATCTTCTCTTTATTGCGAACCAGTTTTAGAAAAACTTCTTGAAAAATATCCTCAGCATCACTTTTGTTTTTCATTCGAACAAAAGCAATCTTATAAACCATATCAGCATAAAATTCGACTAAATCATCTAGCTCGAGTGCTGAAAACCCTGATTTTCCCATTTCACTCCTTGTATATAACACCTTTTACTCCCCAAAAAGGTTACATATCATTTGTATTATAATAAATATACATTTTAATTCAAATAACTAACGTTACACTGATTATTTTAACATTATAAACAAATTATTACAATATTAAACATATTGATATATTATCATGTCCTTAGTTGTCAATAGCACTACATTAGTATTCCAGGTCTGTTATCTAAAAACTCACTTCCCGCCAAATGAAAACAAACAAAAAAAAAGTAGGCTCTTTGTCAAATCGTGTGGGAAAATAGTTTTCCACTATAAAGCAAGTAACTGTTGAGTTGCTTGTTTTTTTAATTAGTTAAGGTTTTGTTCATGAGGAGAATGCGTTTCTTGAAGTTCCTAAAG